>NZ_BAAGRP010000003.1:0-286864 GCF_054782895.1 Promicromonospora xylanilytica | reverse complement strand
ACGGGAAGACGGCTCCAAGACTTCATCGAACACCCCGATCATCAGGGGTGTTGCGACCACCAGTTGAATCCGCCCTACCTCGCTGCATGACTACCTCGCCAGACGACTACCTCGGCGCGCGGGGTGGGGTGGGGTGGGGTGGGGTGGCGGGTCAGTCCTGGCAGTGCTTGTTGACCACCAGGACCGGGCACGCCGAGTGGTGGAGCACGGCCTGGCTCGTGGAGCCGAGCAGCAGCCCGCGGAACCCTCCGCGACCCCGCGAGCCCACCACGATCAGGTCCGACGCCGTGGAGAACTCGGTCAGCAGCTCCGCGCCGGTACCGTCCAGCACGATCCGCCGGATGCGCAGCCCGGGGTTCTCCGCCTCGTACCGGTCGACCAGGACGTCCATGCCGGCCCCGATGTCGGCCAGCACCTGCTCACGGTCGATGCTCGACGGCAGCCACGCCAGCATGCCGGTGTTGCCGACGGGCACGCCCGTGACGGCCGTCAGCTCCGCACCCCAGGCGTTGGCCTGCACGATCGCGTGCTGCAGTGCTCGCTCGGCCTGCGGTGACCCGTCCACGCCGACGACGATGCGGCGCACCTCCCGGATCTCGGCGGCCCCGGGTGCGACGGCCGTCGGCGCGGCCTCGGATCCCGTACCCGGCACGCTCCACGAGACGCCACGGTTGGCCTCGGCGCGCAGCGGGACCACGACGACCGGGCACTGCGCGTGGGCGGGCAGTGCGGACGACACCGTACCCAGCAGCCGCTCGGTGAAACCGCCTCGGCCGCGCGTGCCGACGACGGCCAGCCCGTAGTCCGCGGACAGCTCCACGAGCACGCCCGCTGCGTCACCGGTGGCGACTTCCGTGGTGGCGCGCACCCCGGCGTCGGCCACGCGGGCCTCCGCCTCGACGAGGACCGATTTGGCGCCCTCCTGGATGGTCGTGTCGTCCAGAGCGGCGTAGCCGCCGTCGAGCGAGGCTGCCGTGAACGACGGCAGCGAATAACTGCACACGATGTGCAGCGACCAGCCCACGCGGTGCGCGTAGGCGGTCGCCCAGTCCAGCGCGTGCAGACTAGCGGCTGATCCGTCCACACCGACCAGTACGACCTCGGATCGCGTCATCGCCAGCCCTTTCTTCGGCAGTGCACCATTGCACTGACAAACCTACCGGCGGCGCGCGCGTTATGGGTAACCGGTGGCAAAAAGTCTGCAGGAAGAAGGCAAAGCAGAGCGCCTGCCCGGTCACCGGGCAGGCGCTCTGCTGTGCGGTACTTCGAGGCTGCGGTCAGCCCATGCGGATGAACGTGGGGTTCGACTGCCAGATGGTGCGGAAGTCGACCACGGTGCCCGGCTTGGACGCGTCGATCATGGTGTTGCCACCGGCGTAGATCGAGACGTGCCCGGGGGTCCACATCAGGTCGCCCGGCTGAGCCTCGGACGCCGGCACCTGCGTGCCGTAGCCGGGCTGCGCGGAGGACGAGTGCGGGAGGCTGATCCCGAGCTGTCCGTAGACGTACGCGGTGAAGCCGGAGCAGTCGAAGCCGCTCGGCGAGGAGCCGCCGGAGACGTAGGGCACGCCGATGTAACGGCTCGCGATGGAGATCACGGAGTTGCCGATCGCCGACGCGGGAACGTCCACCGAGCTGGCGGTGGCGGTGGCGGCAGCGGCCTCTGCGGCCTCCGCTGCCTCGGCGGCGGCTGCCTCGGCGGCCTCCGCTGCCTCAGCGGCGGCGAGCTCTGCCTGGTAGTCCTCGTTCTCCGCGGCGGAGACCACGGAGACCGCGGCCTTCTCGACGTTGAGCTCCGCGTCGGGGGCGACGGTCACGACCGGTGCGTTGGTCAGCGCCTCGCGAGCCTGCGACGACAGTGCGTTGAGGTCGACCGAGTTCATCTTCGCGTGGCCGGCCTCGACGGGTGCGGCCTGTGCGGCCATCGCGCCGCCGAAGGTCGAGACCAGCAGGGCGCCACCGGCGGCGGCAACCGCGGTACGGCGACCGACTGCGGCGTTCTGTGCGAACTCAGTGAGGGGGGTTACTGGTCGTCGCGCAGCCCGATGACGAGCGCGAGTCGTACGTGCAGTCACGTATTACCTCTCCTTGTACGCCTTCGAGGTCAGCTGTCGGGTTCGGGTGGGAGAAATCACCCGGCCGTGTGCTCCCGAAGGAGTACCCGGCTTCACCCCGAGGACGCACCCTGGCGCCCGTTGGTGGGTCCCCCGCCTCTGTCATGCGGTCGTCTTGGGACCTCGGCCGGTGACAGAGTTCGGCGTCCGTCCGAGGACCCCCACGAAATAAACTCCGTGGGAGCGGTCTGAACGTACCGGACCTCTCCGCCGATGTCACGTTCCGGCAACGAATGCCATGACGTGTCGGACCTGCGGCATCGCGTTCCCGACAAATCGGGCGGCCCTCGGGTGCCCGAGGGCCCCGTCCCCAGGCCGGGCGGTCCGGCCCGTCTCCGCGCCCGGCCGCGCCTCAGGCCGTCGCGACGAAGAGGTGCTTGGCCAGGTCTTCCCCGAGCTCGAGCGCGGTGCCCGCGCCGTCGACGGTCACCGTGTAGGTCCCGTCGGTGTGTTCGGCGGTGATCCGGGAGCCCGGCACCAGGCCGGCGTCGGACAGGCGGGCCAGCAGCTCGACGTCCGTCTGCAGCGGCTCGGCGATGCGGGTGAGGGACGCCGCGAGCGGCTCGCCCTTGACGCCCTTCTTCGCCGCCGCCTCGAAGGCGGACGGTAGGGAGATCACGCCGGTCAGGAACGGCACGTCGGTGTATTCCTCGCCGAGCTCCGCGAGGCCGGGGATCGGGTTGCCGTAGGGGTCGTGGTGCGGGTGGTCGAGCAGGCCCACCAGGCGCTTCTCCACGAGGTCGCTCATGACGTGCTCCCAGCGGCAGGCCTCGACGTGCACGTGCTCCCAGTCGAGCTTGATGACGTCCGTCAGCAGACGCTCGGCGAGACGGTGCTTGCGCATCACGCGCATCGCCTTGTCCTGGCCCAGCTCGGTGAGCTCGAGATGCCGGTCGCCCGTCACGACCACCAGCCCGTCACGCTCCATGCGCGCGACGGTCTGCGACACCGTCGGGCCGGAATGCCCCAGGCGTTCCGCGATGCGCGCGCGGAGGGGCGTGATGCCCTCCTCGTCGAGCTCGTAGATCGTCTTGAGGTACATCTCGGTGGTGTCGATCAGATCCGTCACGTCAGCTCCCGTCATGCGCACAGCCGCCCAGTCGCCCTGGACACGTGCGGCCCGGGCGTCGGCCCAGGTTCTAGTCTAGTTCTGTGCCACTGACTATCCCGACACATCTGCTGCCCACCGACGGCCGTTTCGGCTCCGGCCCCTCCAAGGTGCGCCCGGGACAGGTCGATCATCTCGTGGCGAACGCGCACGTGCTCGGTACGTCACACCGGCGGGCACCGGTGAAGGACCTGGTGCACCGCATCCGTGAGGGTGTCACGGAGCTGCTGGGCGCGCCCGACGGGTACGAGGTGGCGCTCGGCAACGGCGGCGCGACGGCCTTCTGGGACGTCGCGACCCTGTGCCTCGTGGAGCGCAAGGCCCAGCACGCGGCCTTCGGCGAGTTCGGCGGCAAGTTCGCCACCGCCACGTCACGCGCCCCGTTCCTCGAACCCTCGCACGTGATCTCGGCGGAGCCGGGCTCGGTGGCGTACCTCCAGCCCGCCGACGACATCGACACGTACGCCACCCCGCACAACGAGACCTCCACGGGAGCGGTGGCCCCGGTGCTGCGCCCCACGGGTAGCGGCGGCGCCATCGTGCTCACGGACGCCACCTCCGGCGCGGGCGCGCTGCCCGTGGACCTCCACCAGACCGATGCCTACTACTTCGCGCCGCAGAAGGTGTTCGCGGCCGACGGCGGGCTGTGGCTGGCGGTCCTCTCCCCCGCCGCCGTCGAACGTGCCGCGCGGATCGAGGGGTCGGGGCGCTGGGTGCCCGAGTTCCTCTCGCTGACGACGGCCGTCGCGAACTCCCGCCAGGACCAGACGCTCAACACACCCGCCGTCGCGACGCTGCTCCTGCTGGCCGACCAGGTCGAGTGGCTGCTCGCCCAGGGCGGGCTCGAGTGGTCGGTGAAGCGCAGCGCGACATCGGCCGAGATCCTTTACTCCTGGGCCGATGCCCGCGACTGGGCGACACCGTTCGTCGCACGCCCGGAGGAGCGCTCTCCGGTGGTCGGCACCATCGACATCGCCCCGGAGATCGACGTCACGCGCCTGCTCGACGACCTGCGCGCCAACGGGGTGCAGGACGTGTTCGCGTACCGGAAGCTCGGCCGCAACCAGCTCCGCGTCGGGATGTACCCGGCCGTCGACCCCGACGACGTCGCGGCGCTCACCGCGTGCGTCGACTACCTGGTCGAAACCGTTTGACCAGCATGATCACGTCCGCAATACCCCTTCGACGGCGAGTTCTGGCTATTGTCCGCGGTACAGGGACTCTGTAACGTTTCCGCAACAGAGGGAACCATTCGAGGGGCTGTTCAAACACCATGCCAGTGATCGACCACTTCACTTTCGGGATCGTGACGCCGTTGCTGGCGTACGCGATCTCGTGTACCGGCGCTGCGACGGGCCTCGCGTGCACGTCCCGAGCCCGAGCAGCTTCGGGCGGCACGCGCGCGGCGTGGCTCGTGTTCGGCGCCATCGCCCTCGGGGGCACCGGCATCTGGGTGATGCACTTCGTCGCCATGCTGGGTTTCTCCGCTTCCGGAGTGACCATCCGGTACGACGTCCCCCAGACCCTGCTGAGCGCGGCGATCGCCATCGTCGTGGTCGGCGCGGGCCTGTTCATCACGGAGCTGGGCAAGCGCAAGCTGCCCGCGATGCTCGTCGGTGGTGCCCTCGCGGGCGCCGGCGTCGCCGCCATGCACTACATGGGCATGGAAGCGATGGAGATGTCGGCGGAGGTCGTCTACAACCCGGTCTACGTCGTCGCCTCGATCGTCATCGCGATCGTCGCGGCCACGGCCGCACTGTGGTGCACCGTGCACATCCGCGGCACGCTCGCCACGATCGTGGCCACCCTGGTGATGGGGCTTGCCGTGACCGGCATGCACTACACCGGTATGGCCGGGGTCTCCGTGATCAACCCGATCGAGAGCGTTCCCGCCGGCGCCTCGACGATGCAGCTGCTCGTGCCGCTCGTCATGACGGTGAGCGTCGTGACGTTCCTGCTCATCCTCGGGATCGGCCTCTGGCCCACCGAGGACGAGCTGCGCACGCAGGCCGAGTTCGAGAACCGGCTCAAGGCCCACAGCGAGCAGGCCCAGCAGTTCGAGAAGGCTCCGCAGGAACCGCGGCCCGGCCCCGCGCAGTTCGCGCAGACGCACCGCGCGCACTGACTCGCATCACATAGCGGCCCCGGAGCGCCCGTCCCTCTCGTGGGGGCGGGCGCTCCTTCGTGTGACCACACCCACGTACCGTTAGCAAGGCTAATGATCTAGACTGGGATGGTGTCGAGCTCCCGCAGATCCAGCCGAAGCCCGGCCACCGTCGGGGGCGACCTGCGTGTCGCCCTGACCCGCGTCTCCCGCCGCCTGCGCGCCGAGCGCGGCGAGGCCGACCTCCCCGAGGGCCAGTTCGGGATCCTGACAGTGCTGCACAAGCACGGCGAGATGTCCCCCGGTTCCCTCGCTGAGCACGAACGCGTCCGGCCGCCGTCGATGACCCGGGCCGTGAACACCCTGACGGAGCTGGGCCTCGTCGAGAAGGTCGAGCACGCGACCGACCGCCGTCAGGTGGTCGTCCGGCTCACCGCGGCGGGCGCCCGCGAGGTCGCCGAGACCAGGCGTCGCCGTGACGCCTGGCTCACCAAGCAGCTGTCCACCCTGACCGGAGAGGAGAGAGAGATCCTTGCAGGAGCCAGCGAGCTCCTGATCCGGATCGCCGCTCGATGAGCGCCACTTTCGCCAGCCTGAAGTACCGCAACTATCGCCTCTGGTTCGCCAGCGCTCTCGTCGCCAACATCGGCACCTGGATGCAGCGCGTCGCCCAGGACTGGGTCGTACTGACCCTTCTCACGAACAACTCCGGCGTCGCCGTGGGTATCGTCACCGCCCTCCAGTTCATCCCCCACATCTTCCTGTCCGCCTGGGCAGGGCTCCTCGCTGATCGCCTCGACCGTCGCAAGCTCCTGATGTTCACGCAGGGCGGCATGGGCTTGCTGGGCCTCGGGCTCGGTGTGCTGGTGCTGTCCGGCGCGGCCGAGCTGTGGCACGTCTACGGGTTCGCCACCCTTCTGGGTGTGGTGAGCGCCATCGACGGGCCGGTACGCCAGACCTTCGTGGCTCAGCTGGTGCCGACCGCGCGGCTGGCCAACGCCGTCGGGCTCAACTCGACGAACTTCAACGCCGCTCGGCTCATCGGCCCTGGCGTGGCGGGCCTGCTCATCGCCGCCGTCGGCAGCGGGTGGGTGTTCATCATCAACGGCATCGCGTTCGGCGCCGTCATCATCTCGCTCGCCCGGATGCGCGACCTCCGCCCCCTGCCCGTCGCCTCGCGCGCCAAGGGGCAGATCCGTGAGGGTCTCGCCTACATCCGCGGCCGCAGCGACATCGTCGTGATCATGGTCGTCATGGGCGTGGTCTCGACCTTCGGGCTGAACTTCCAGCTGACGTCCGCCATGATGGCGCGCGTCGAGTTCGGCCGGGGCGCCAGCGAGTACGGCATCCTCGGGTCGGTGCTGGCCATCGGGTCGCTCGCCGGCGCGCTCCTGGCGGCCCGGCGCGAACGGCCGCGGGTGCGGCTCGTGCTCGGTGCCGCGTTCGCGTTCGCGATCTCGATGGGCGTTCAGGCGGTCATGCCGACCTACCTCGGGTACCTGCTGATGTGCATCCCCGTCGGCTTCGCGTCCCTGACCATGCTGACGTCGGCGAACGCCGCGATCCAGCTGTCCGTGGCCCCGGAGCTGCGCGGCCGCGTCATGTCGATCTACGTGATGGTGCTGCTCGGCACCACGCCCCTCGGCTCCCCGGTGGTGGGCTGGATCGGCGAGGAGTTCGGGCCGCGCTACGCCGTGCTGATTGGTGCGGTGGCGACGCTGCTGGTGACCGTGCTCGCGACGGTCTGGGCGTACCGGACGTGGCACGTCCGCGTCCGCGCCCGGCTCTCCCGCTCGCACCGCATCCCGCGCCCGTACCTCCAGGTGACGTACCCGGAGGTAGATCGGAAGCCGGAGAAGCAGGCCCTGGCGGCCTGACGCCGGCCGCAGGGCCGAGAGTCCGCTTCGAGAATGCGATCCGGCATGGTTCCGGCGTCGGAGCCATGCCGGATCGCATTCTCGTAGCGGACTTTCGGCGCCCGGCTACCTACGGCCACAGCCCGGCTGGCACGCATCGTAGCGGCGCTCCAGAGACCCGCACGACGAGTTCCCCGTGGAGAGACGGCGACCACAGGTCCCCGGGGACCCGATCTGTCCACACCGGGCGGCACGACCGCTGTCGCGGGTCCACGACGGGTGCTGCGATCGACACATGCGAAGGCCCTATCAAGTCCCCGCCCACGCCGAGCGCGCCCTGAGAAGGCAGCAAGGCCTCCTGACGAGTCGCCAGTGCGACGAGTTCGGCATCAGTCGCCAGACGCGCTGCCGGCTCGTCAAGCAAGACCGGTGGCGTCGGCCGGTGCGCGGCGTCTACGACACGAACCCCATCCCGCTCGAGGCGCGGGTCCGGGACGACTGGTTCACCCATGCCGCGCTGTGGCGCACCTGGCTCGCCCTGTTGTGCAACGGTCGCCGCGCGATCGCCGTGGGCGCCGCGGCGCTCGTCCTCCACGACGTTCAGGGTCTGCCCCGGAACTTCGAGCCCGAGGTAGCGATGCCGGACGGGTCAGCACGGAGGAGCCGCTTCGGGACCGTGCGCCAGTACACGTCATTTCCCACGCTCCAGATCGGCGACCGCCATGTGGCCCGGATCGACCATGCGCTGGCGCAGGCACTTCCCGGACTTCCGCGAGAGAACGTCCTCGCTGTCCTCGACGACGCCGCCCGGCGCCACGGGATGACGCCGGCCCGGCTCGCCGCGGTGCACGAGCTCGTGCGCGGCCGGCCGGGTGCCGCCCACGTCCACGACCTGTTTCCGCACGTCGACCAGCGAGCCGAGTCTCCTGCCGAGTCGTCCACCCGCCTCTCCTTGATCGAGAACGGCGTTCCGCCCGACGACATCCAGGTCCGGATCATGAGCGGCGGCACGATCTTCGCGCGCGTCGACTTCATCTGGCGGCTTCCCGACGGGCGCTGGCTCGTCGTCGAGATCGACGGCGTCCGCCCGCACAGCTCGCCGCAGGCCCTGGTCCGGGACGCTCCACGCCAGAACGATCTGCTGGCCTCAGGGCGGGTGATCATGCTCCGGTTCAAACCCAAGGACAACGACAAGCCGGGCGGCATCGGGCGGCAGGTCGCAAAGGTGCTCGCCAAGCACGCCTGGCGCCCTGGCCAGTACGCGGGCAGGGGCTCGGTGGTCGAGCTGGACGAGGCCACCCGCCGTCGGTCGGCAACGGCTGTGTGAGAGTCCGCTTCGAGAATGCGATCTGGCATGGTTCTGACCTCGAACCCATGCCAGATCGCATTCTCAAAGCGGACCTCCCCCGCCCAGGCCCAGTTAGATGCCTACCGCCTCCCGGATCGGGCCCAGCAGGAAGTAGGCGACGAACAGCACCGCCGCCACCCACAGCAGCGGGTGCACGAGGCGGGTCTTGCCGACCGCGATCTTGAGCAGCACGAACGAGATCACACCGGCACCGATGCCCACGGTGATCGAGTACGCGAACGGCATGAGCACCATCGTGAGGAACGCGGGGATGCCGACCTCGAGATCCGTCCAGTTGATGCCCGTCACCTGGACGACCATGAGGAACCCGACCACCACGAGCGCGGGCGTCGCGGCCTCGTGCGGCACCACCTCGACCAGCGGCGACAGGAACGTGGCCAGCAGGAACGCCACACCGGTGGTCACGGCGGCCAGGCCGGTCCGGGCCCCGTCGCCCACACCGGACGCGGACTCGACGTACGCGGTGTTCGACGACACCGATCCCGCGCCACCGGACACGGCGGCCAGCGAGTCGACGACCAGGATGCGGGTGGTCCGGGGCGGGTTCCCCTTCTCGTCGAGCAGCCCCGCCTCGCCACCGATAGCGACCATCGTGCCCATCGTGTCGAAGAAGTCGGCGATGAGGAGCGTGAACACCAGCAGGATCACCGCCACGACGCCGATCTTGCCGAACGACCCGAACAGCGAGAACTGGCCGAGCAGCGAGAAGTCGGGCAGGGCGACCACGGAGTCGGGCAGGGCCGGGACGTTCAGCGCCCAGCCGCCCGGGTTGTCCTCGCCACGCGAGCCGATGTTGCCGACCGCCTCGACGACCAGGGCGAGCACCGTCGACGCGATGATCGCGATGAGGATGCCGCCGCGCACCTTGCGCACCATCAGGACCGCGGCGAGCAGCAGGCCGAACGCGAACACCAACAGCGGCCACGTACCGACCGAGCCGCCCATACCGAGCTCGGTGGGCGTCGCCAGGGACGCCGGGATGCGCACGAAGCCCGCGTCGAACACCCCGATGAACGCGATGAACAGGCCGATGCCGACGCTGATCGCGATCTTCAGCTCGCGCGGGACCGCCCGGAAGACCGCCTCGCGGAACCCGGTGACCACCAGGATGAGGATGACGAGACCCTCGAGCACCACGATGCCCATGGCGTCGGCCCAGGTCATGCCGGGCAGGGCTGCCACGGAGTAGGCCACGACGGCGTTCAGGCCGAGGCCCGCCGCGAGCGCCATCGGGAAGTTCGCGACGACGCCCATGAGGATCGACATGACGCCCGCCACCAGGGCGGTGGCCGCCGCGATCGCGGCCAGGTCGCCACCCGAGGCGTCGCCGCCGAGGAACTGGCCGGTCCCGTCGGGGACGTTGCCGAGGATGAGCGGGTTGAGCACGACGATGTAGCTCATCGTGAAGAAGGTGACGAGCCCGCCGCGCACCTCCGTCCATACCGTGGACCCGCGTTCGCTGATCTTGAAGAACCGGTCGATGGCGCCACGCGCCTGGGCCTGGTCGTGAGCCATGGTCCGATGTTGCCCTTCGTTACCCGATGTTGCCTGACGTCGTGCCGCCGACCGCTGCCTGGAGCATCTGCTTCACGGCCGGCACCTGGGTCAGCACGTAGCCGGCGCTGAGGTGGTGGTAGTCCCGGTAGACGGGGTGGTCGATGTCGCCGATGGTGCAGACCTGCTCGTCGCAGGTCTGTGCCCAGACACCGTCCCAGGTGGTGACACCGTACTTCGTCCAGGTCTCAGAACTGATTCGGGGCAGGTCTCCGTTGGAGGCCTCGGCGTCCGCGCGCGGGATGCTGCAGTCCCCGATCCCGTCCAGGGGGCGGGTGAGGCATTCGAGGGGGTCGACGTCGAGCTGGGGGTTGTCCTCGACGGCCACCACATGAGGGGTGACGTCGGTGAGGTGCTCGAACAGCTTGTCGTTCGCGTTCGCCCAGGTGGTGCGCACCTCCTCCACGGTCATCCCGCTGCCGTCGGGGTGCTCCATGCGGCCGGCGTAGATGTGCGCCTGGCTGACGACGACGGCGTCGGGCCGCAGGTCGTCGACGACGTCCACCGACTCGGTCTGGAACTCGGCGCACGGGCCGCGCTCCGCGGGCTGGTAGACGTTGATCTCGGCGGCGGGGCAGCCGTGCCGCCAGCGGACGGCGAGGCGCAGCCCGGCGTCGGTCGCCGCGGCGTCGAACGCGGGGATCCACTGCATGGCGTGCGAGTCGCCGAGGAGCAGCACGGTGGTGTCGGCGGAGACGTCGCCGAGCAGGCAGACCTCGGCTCCGCTCGTCGTCTCGGTGACGTCGGTGCACTCGTAGGACTGAGGTTCCCCGCCCACCTCGACCGCCGTGGCGTAGGGCTCGCGCTGCAGCACGGCTCCCGTCGCCACGCGGGTGCCGATGGCCACCGCACCGACGGTGAGCCCGATCACCACGGTGACGGCGGCGGTACGGCGCCACGACTTCATGGCGCCGCTGAACCGGACCGGGTTCTCGACCCAGCGGTAGGTGGCGACGGCGGCGCCGAGCGCCGCGAGCGTGGCGAGCACCTTGATCCAGATCGCGTCGTTCTGCACGGCCGCGGTGGTGAGCACCACGAACGGCCAGTGCCAGAGGTACCAGGAGTAGGAGACATCACCGACGCGCTGCAGCACCGGCCAGGCGAGCACGCGGTCCACCCAGGTGCTCGACGTCGGGATGCTGCCGGCCGCGAGCACCAGCAGGGCCCCTCCGACGGGCAGCAGTGCGACGCTGCCGGGGAACGGGTCGGTCTCGCGCACGAGCGCGAACGAGAACGCCAGCAGCACGAACCCTGCGGTCCCGAGCAGCGCCCGGAGCAGCGCCGGGCGCAGGGGGGACCGCTCGGCGATCCGCCCCCAGGGGACCGTCGCGACCAGCGCGGCTCCCGCGAACTCCCAGGCGCGGGTCGGCAGCACGTAGAACGCCCAGTCCGGTGCGGTGGCCGTCAGCCAGACGGACGTCGCGAACGACACGACGAACGTCCCGGCGAACAGGACCTGCAGCATGCGGCGGGCGGGCACGCGGGTGCGCCGGGCCACGACGACCGCCAGCAGGATGAGCAGCGGCCAGAAGATGTAGAACTGCTCCTCGATGCCGAGCGACCAGGTGTGCAGGTAGGGGCTCGGGGTGACGGAGTCGGAGAAGTAGTTCTGTCCCTGGTACGGGAACAGCAGGTTGGACACGAACAGCATCGCCGACGCGCCGTGCCAGGCGAGCCGCCCCCAGACCAGCGGCGACAGGACGAGGACGCTCGCGAGCATCGTGACCGTCACGACCAGGGCGAGCGCCGGCACGAGGCGCCGCATGCGGCGCGTCCAGAACTCGACGAGGTCGACGGATCCGGCGCGGTCCACCTCGCGCAGCAGGAGGGAGCTGATGAGGTAGCCGGAGATCACGTAGAAGACGTCGACGCCCGTGAACCCGCCGGGGATCGCGATCCCCGCGTGGTAGACGACCACGGCGAGGACGGCGATGGCACGCAGCCCGTTGATGTCGGTGCGGAACGGGTGTCCCGAGCCCGAGGCGCTGGGCGCCGGGTCCGCGCCGGGACCGCGAGGCTCGGGTGACGGTCCGGTGGGTCGGTCGACGGCGGTGGTCGTCGCCTGCGCCAATTTCTCTCCTGCGGTCGTTCCGGGCTGGTGCGCGGCTCACACCATAACGGGCGCATCGGGTCGGCTTGACCGCGTACGGGGGAGGGTGTGAGGAGAGTCAACCCAGGAACACGTGCGAGCAGGTCAGTACGGGTGCCGTCGCCGTGCCGCCGTCGCGTACGCATCCGATCGCGCCGCGCAGCAGGGCGGCGTTCACGAGGTTGTCCCGGTGGGACGGCGAGTCGAGCCAGGCCTGCACCACGTCCTGCGGCGGGCGCTCCGTGCGGCTGAGGTTCTCGGCGGCGATCGTGTCCCCGGGGCAGCGCTCCTGCACGGGTGGCAGCGGTGCGTGGACCAGCTCCGGCGCACCGATGAGCGCCTCGGCGCGGTCGACGGCGACGGCTTCGAGGCAGGTGTCGTGCTCCAGCGGTGCCACGTCCAGCCGTGCTCTGGCCGCGTTCACGGCGGCCTCGAGGGCGGACCCGTACTGCGCCGGGTCGGCGAGGTCGACGGCCCCGGTGGTCCCGGCCTGTCGCGGGCCGGCGTCCGGTGCCGCCGAGCAGGCAGCGAGCAGCACGGCTGAGGTCAGGAGCACGGCGATGCCGGTAGGGGTACGGCGCACGACGTCGATTCGACACCGCGCCCCCGCCGTCCACAACCGGAAGGCCGTCCACGACCGGAGGGCCGGAGGGGCTAGCCCAGGAAGACGTGCGCGCAGATCATGACCGGCGTGGCGGGGTCGCCGCCGTCCGGCACGCAGGCGATCGCGCCGCGCGTCAGGTCGCCGTTCAGGATGTTGGCACGGTGCCCCTCCGAGTCCATCCAGCCCTGCGCCGCCTCCGGCGGTGACCACGCGCCCCTGGCGAGGTTCTCGGCCACGGCGCTGGTGGGGCAGGCGTCGAAGATCGGGCCGAGCGGCGCGTGCGCCAGCTCCTGCCCGATCAGCGCCTGGGCGCGCGCGAGCGCCACGTCGTACGCGCAGGTGTCGTGGGCGAGGGCCGGCAGGCCGTTCGCCGTGCGGTGCCCGTTGACGGCGTCCTCCAGGGCCGCCGCGTACTGCTCGGCGTCGCTCAGGTCCGTCTCGGCCCCGCCGTCGTCCCCGGTGGCCCCGCCGGCGCCCTCACCGGACCCGCCGGTGCCGCCGTCGGCCCCGCCCGCGCCTCCGGAGCCGCCGCTCCGCTCCGCGCCGTCCGCCTCGGGGATCCCCTCGCGCTCCGCGTTGCGCGACGCCGAACCGGTGGGCGCCGGCTGCACGTCCACGGCCGCGGACTCCTGCGTGTGCTCGCCCTGGATCGATCCCACCGAGGTGGGGCGCGGAGAGGGCGCCACCTCCACGGGAGCCGCCGCACTCACCACTCCCGGGGCCGTCCCCGGGGCGGGCATCGGCTCGGCGCCCGGGTCGAGGAGCCCCGCGCACGCCGTGAGGCACGCTGCCACGGCCACGCCGAGCACCACCCGGGCGACACCCCTGCGCAGGGCGCGCCCCGGCCGGACCGCGGACGACGTCGTGCTGCGCGCTGGGGACACAAGTCCGGACAATACCGGCTATCCCGGCGGTGCGGAATGGCCCATGGCCGGAACTGTCCGACTCGGGTCGCACGTGCCACATTCATCGCATATTTTTGCGGGGCACCAGCGACCATTTCCCAGCCGATCAGCTGAGGTTTTCCCGATGTCCGGAACCGGCACGAGCAGCACGCCCTGGAATGACCGCCGCATCACCTTTGTCGGCGGCCTGCAACGCAGCGGATCCGCGCTGGTCGCGCGCATCATCAGTGCGAGCGGCGACGCCTCCGGCCTGACCGGAACCGGCGTCGTGAACAACGAGGGTCAGCACATTCAGACCATTTATCCCGGCAGTCTGGGCAATACGTCCGAATGGTCGTTTCATCCGCAGGCACACCTCACCGAAGAGGACGCTCGGCTCGTCCCCGACGCCGGGGAGCGGCTCTGGCAGAGCTGGTCGCCGCACTGGGACCTCGACCGCACGGTGCTCGTCGAGAAGTCGCCGACCAACCTGACGAAGATGCGCTACTTCCAGGAGATCTTCCCGGGATCCCGCTTCATCGTGGTGACCCGGCACCCCGTGGTGCAGGCGCTGGCCGTCCGGAAGTGGGCGACACGCACCCGCGGGCGGTTCACCTACGGATTTCCCCGGCTCGTCGAGCACTGGGTGCACGCGCACGACGTGTTCGCGGAGGACGCGCTGCACATCGAGAACCTGCTGGTGCTGCGCTACGAGCACCTGATGCGCCACCCGGTGCGCGAGCTCGGCCGGGTCGCCGGGTTCCTCGGCATCGAGCTCGACGCCGACGCCGTCGGTTCCGTCGACGCCGGTCGCAGCAACCGCTACGCGGAGCTGTGGCAGACCGGCGGGCGCGGGCAGCTCGCGGGGCGCGTGCGGAGCCACGTCGGCAACCTCGGTTCCGGCCGGGGCACGCCTCGGGCGGACCTCCTCCGTGACGTCACCGACGCCGCGCTGCTCCCCCGCTACCGCAACGTGGTCAACGAGCACCTCGGCGACCGGATCCGCGCCCACGGGTACGACCTGAGCACACTGGACGACGCGGCCCCGTGGGCCCCCGTGGTGCGCGGCGCACCGACGATCCTGACGGCCGACGCCCGATGACCGGGCCGACCCGCGTCGTCTACGTCACCGGCTCGGCCCACAGTGGCACCAGCACGCTCGCCGGGGTGCTGCGCGCGTTCGGACTGCACGTCCCCGGACCGGAGGTCGCCGCGGCCGTCACCGACCCGCGCGACGCGACCGCGTCGAGATGGGTGGCGGACTTCCACGACACCATGCTGCGGTCCGCGGCCGTGCTGCCCGCCGACGCGCGCCCCATCGCCTGGCACCTCGTCGACCGGGCGGGCACCGAGGGGAACGCGCTCAGCCTGATCCGGACGTGGCTCGGCGCCCAGCTCGCCGCGCACGGCGACGTCGTCGTCAAGGACCAGCGGCTGCTCTGGTTCCTCGAGCTCTGGCTGGAGGCGGCGAGGAGCACCGGCACCCCTGCGTCGAGCCTCACCATGCTGCGCCCGCCGGCAGAGGTGGTGAGTGCCATGGCCGCCCAGGACAACGGCCGAGGAGCGGTCGACCACGTGGCGGGGTGGATCAACCTCATGCTCGGGACCGAGCTCGCCACCCGCTCGGCACCTCGGGCCTTCGTACGGTTCGGCGACCTGGTCCACGACTGGGACGAGCCCGTCTTCGGCGCCGCGGCGGCGCTCGGCCTGCCGATGGTCGACCCGGAGAACGCGGCGGCGGTGGAACGGGTGGACGCGTTCATCGACCCCACGGCGCCCCGTGCCGACGTCAGCTGGCGCGACGTGCCCGTCCCTGCACCCCTGCGCACGCTCGCCGACGACACGTGGGCGGCGCTCGACGTGCTCCCCGAGCACGACGACGCGGGGACCCGCGCCGAGTTCGACCGGCTCCGGGCGCTCTACCCCTACGTCCACCGCAAGGTGGCGGCGTCCCCCGCCCGGCGGATCGCGCGCATGGTGCCCGCCGAGGTGGTCCCGCACGCCGTCCGGCAGGGTGTCGCCGGCATGCTCAGGCGCCCTGGGCACACCACGCGCTGAGCGCCGTCACACCACGAAAGTCCCTCCGGTCGCCGTCGAGTACGCCTCGACCACGCCGTCGCGCAGCGCCGACTCGTCCATCGCGCCGACGAGCCAGTCTCCCGCCTCGATCATCTGCAGCCGCCGCTCCGCGTCCTCGACGGCGGCATGCGCGGCGAAGGCCGCCTCGGCCGGGGACTCGACGGCGGTGAGCCGCGTGTCCTCGAAGGCGGGGATCTCGCGCACGATGGTCGGCAGGCCGACGCGGGCGGCGTCGAGCACGCTGATCGGGAAACCCTCGTACGACGCGGTGTGCAGGTAGACGTCGGAGGCCGCCATCTGCCGCATGACGTCGTCGGCGGTGAGCCAGCCGGTGACCTCGACCCCGGTCTCCGTCAGCCTGCGCACAAGGGTCTCGTCGCCGTCACCGAGCCAGCGGAAGCGCAGGTTCAGGCCGAACCGGCGGGCGAGCCGCGCGGCCTCCGCGAAGAACCGTGGGTCCTTCTTCGCCGCGACGCGGCCGACCATGGTGACGGTGCGCGGGTTCGTCGCCACCACCCCGGAGCGCGCGCCGGCCTGCCGTACCGCCGCGGAGGACGGGGCGTTGGGCACGCGCACGATGTTCCGCACGCCGAGCGACCGGGCGAGACTCTCCTCGCGCGGGCTCACCACCGCGACCACCGAGCCGTTCGCCGCCAGCACCCGCTCGAGACCCCGTGCCGCCCGCCGGACCGGGGACGACAGGTCCGGCCGCTCGAAGGGGTAGCAGTGCGGTTGGTACACGACGGGCACCGGGAGCCGCCGGATCCGCGTGTACGTTCCCGCCCAGCCCGAGTGCGCGTGCACGACGTCGGGCGCCACCTCGCCGACCACCTGGTGGACCGCTCGCACCCGCGCGCCGAACCCGTCCGGGAGGCCGTCCGTGCCCCGGTACACGCCGTGTCCCTGGGTGCGCTCGAGGCCGGCGGACAGCAAGTGGTGCTCGGCCTCGGGGACCAGCTCGGTCATGCGGTCGATGGCGCGGCCGACGCTACCGGAATACCGGTCCGTGACATGCAGAATTCGCAACGACGCACCTCCCGCAGAATGACCAGATCGCCCCTTAAATGGGTACATATCCCAGCGGGCGCGCTTCCATCGAACGTCGGTTAGATTATCAACGGAAGTGCAGGTAGGCGCGGCAAAGAAACGTCTGCACGACGCGTATCGGCGCCCTTCTCCCGGCAGACCGCCACCGAAAGCTCGCGCATCATCAGGGGAACGCGTTGAACGCTGTCGAATGCCTTCGGATCATCCGCCGACGCCGGATATCCGTCATCGCTGTCGCACTGGCCGGGATCGTGCTGGCGGGCCTGTTCGCGCTCACGCGCACGCCCGCCTACACCACCACCTCGCAGGTCTTCGTCGCGTTCCACGGTGCGGAGACCACGGCCGGACCCGCCACGGGGACCACCGTCGAGCGCCGCCTCGCGTCGTACGCCGACCTGGCGCGTACTCCCCGGGTCCTCGACCCGGTGGTCGAAGGGCTGGGCCTGGCCACGAACGCCCGCGAGCTCGGTGCGCGGGTCCACGCGGCACCGGTCGCCGGGACCGTGCTCATCGACATCACCGCGACCGACACCGACCCGACCCGCGCCGCGCTGATCGCGAGCACCGTCGCGGCGAGCCTCGCCGAGCGGGTCGACGAGCTGGAGACGCCGCCGCAGGCCGGCACGTCACCCGTCGACGTGCAGCTCGTCCGTGAGGCCGCCGTGCCGTCCGCGGCGAGCTCTCCCGACGTGCCGGCCCTGCTCCTCACGGGCCTCCTGCTGGGCACGGTGCTCGGGGTGGCCCTCGCCGCACTGCGCGAGATCGCCGACACCCGTGTCCGGTCCGAACAGGACCTCCGTCTCATCACCGACTCGGCGGTCATCGGGACCATCACCATGGACGACGAGGCCAGGCGGAACCCGCTCGTCGGCCGGACGAGCCCCTACCGTGCGCCGTCCGAGGCGTTCCGGCGGCTCGGGACCAACCTGCGGTTCCTCGACCCGGACGGCGGCCAGCAGGCACTGGTCGTGACCTCGTCGGTGCCGGACGAGGGCAAGACAACCTCCGCCATCAACCTCGCCATCACGCTCGCTGACGCGAACGCGAAGGTGCTCCTGATCGACGCCGACCTGCGTCGGCCCTCGGTCGCCGGGCACCTCGGGATCGAGGAGTCCGTGGGCCTCACGACGCTCCTGATCCAGCGCGCGACCATCGAGGAGGTCCTCCAGCCCTGGGGCACGGCAGGACTGTTCGTCCTCCCGTCGGGCACCCTGCCGCCCAACCCCGCCGAGCTGGTCGGCTCGAAGGCCATGGCCCGGCTGATCGGGCAGCTGAGCGAGCGGTTCGACTACGTCATCATCGACACCCCGCCGCTCCTGCGGGTGACCGACGCCGCGCTGATCGCCAGGACGACCAGCGGCGTGCTCATGGTGGCCGGCGCGGGACAGATCCGACGGGAGCAGCTGCGCCAGTCGCTGGCGAACCTGTCCGCCGTCAACGCCCGGCTGCTCGGGATCGTCCTGCACAAGGCGGGACGCACGGCGGAGCCTGCCACCCGCGCCCGGCCGGCCCAGGAGGCCTTGACACGGCCCGTGCGGCCCACCCCACCTGCCGGACCTGGCGCATCCGCCGGACCCGCCCGGCTGACCGCGCTCGCCGCCGCGCCCGGGGGCAGGACGGCGAGCGGGCTCCCCGTGCGGCGGAGAGCCCCGGCCGAGCCGCCGCCCCCGACCCCCGTGTGGGCACCGGTCGGTACCGGACGTGCCGCGTCGGGCTCGGGGCTCGCCCCCACCCGCGAGCTCCGGAGGATCCGGGCCGCCGACCGTCCGGCGAACAGCCGGAGCCGGGCGCGCCGCCGGTAGCCGGGCGGCCTGCCCCGGGTTGTCAGCGGCGCCGGCCGACGACGGTGCGCACCACCTTGCGGTACACGTCGGCGTGCCGGCGGCCGACGCGTTCCCAGTCACGCTCGTCCAGGTGGGGCCGGGTACCGCGCTCGCGCGTCATCCGCGCGACGGCCATCGCCCGCAGCAGGTCCGCCGGCTGGAGCACGTCGTCGAACATGATCACCCAGCCGTCGCCGACCTCCCGGGCGAGGCCGTCCATGGCGGCGCACCGCGGGACCAGGACGGGCCGGTCGAGCGACAGGGCCACCAGCGCGGCACCGGCGTTGTGCATCCCCCGGTCGGGTAGCACCACGAGCTCCGAACGACGGACCTCACGGGCGAGCACGTCGTCGGACACGTGCTCGAGCCGGGCCTCGATACGGTCGTGCGCGGCGGCGACCTCCTCGATGTGCCGGGCGAGCGCCGTGTCCGGAGCCGTGCCGATGACGGTGAGCCGCATCACCGGGTCGTTGACGGCGCGGAACACGTCGAGCAGCCGTTCCATCCCCTCGTGACGACGGACGAGGCCGAGCTGGACCAGCCGGCCCTGCTCCGCCCTGGTCCGGGGGTCCGGCGGGAACACGGAACGGTAGTGGCCGTGCGGGATGGTCTCGGCCCGCACGCCGGCCGGCACCGGCGCCGTGGGGTCGAACCTGATCCAGAACGCCGTGCGACGGTCGAGCGTGTCGAGGAAGGGCCGCGCCAGCCGGACGGCCGGCTCGCGCGACGCCGCGTCGTGGACGGTACGGACGACCGGCGTCTCCGTCAGCTCGAGCCGGAGCAGGAGCGTGTAGGCGAGCGCCACCTTGGCGAGCCGGCCCACGGGGTTGCGCTGCTCGACGAGGAGCTCCGGCCAGTGCACGTGCAGCACGTCGTACGCGCCGAAGACCGCACGGAACCACGAGAAGGTGAGGACCGCGATCTCGGGTGGCGCCGCGCCGACCATGTGGTCGACGTACTGCGTGGTCCCGTTCGGAGCCTGCAGGACGTGCAGCACGCGGATCCGTTCGCGGGCGGACGACCCGGCACCTGCCGGTCCCGTCGGATCGCCGACCCGGCCCATGCCGCTCGCTGAACGCACCATGCCCCTTTCGGACTCGCTGCACAGGAAATTCAAGAACCTGAACGCCCGGCAATGGCTGTAGATCGTATTCCCGCGGCACCGGCGCCGCACCCGGGCGACCGGTGTTCCCGGGCCCAGGAATGGTTCACCCGGGCACTCGGCCCGCCCGGCCCGACTTGACGAGCGCTTGTCCGTACAATGGCGAGGTGCCAACGATTCGCTCCCTGCTGGCGCACCCCGAGGAGCGCCGGCCCAGCCCGCCCGCACCGCGCGCCGATCTCTTCCGGGTCTTCGGCGCGGGCATGGGGCTGTTCGCGATCGGGCTCATCGTGGCGGTGGTCCTCCACCTCACCGGTCGAGGGAGCATCGAGGCGATCGCCATCTGCGGCACCGGCATCCTGCTCGGTGGGGCCGGCCTGCTCTGGGCGCGCAGGCACCGATAGTCCTCGTCCCGGCCCCCTGGCGGGAGCGCGGACCGGAGGTCAGTCCCACGCGCGCTCCGCGCTCAGCTCCTCCGCACGCGCCGGGTCGCGCAGCGCCGCCTCCAGGAGCAGCACGTCCGCACCCGTGAGCTCGGCGAGCGCGCGAGCGAGCGCCTCGGGGGAGGTCGCGTGGGCCACGCCGGGTCCGTCCGCCGCGCCCTCGGAGACCCACCACGCGACCCGGGCGCCGTCCACCGTCAGGTCGTCGTGGTGGCGCCAGGTCCCCGGCGCGCCCGGTACGAGGGCACGGACGCGGGGGTCCAGCTCGACCGGCTCCCCCGGTTCGTCGGGGGCGAGGCCGGGAACGTCCTCGTACGGCAGGTCCAGCAGGTCGGCCAGCCGCTCGGCGACGTCGGCCGGCGCGGGAACCACCGGGCCGAGCTGCGCCCAGCGGGGCGTCGCGGCCACCGCGAGATCGTCGGTGCGCTCCACGGTCAGGCCCGCAGGCCCGAGCGCGGGCAGCCGGGGCAGCGTGAGCGCACGCGGGTCGTCGGCTCGCGCGAGCGCGGCCAGTCCGGCCCAGACGGCGCGCGCGACGTCGGCGGGTAGCCGCCCCGGTGCGTCCGGCAGCCGTTCCAGGACAGCCGGCCACTCCTGTCCGGGCAGGTCAGCGAGGTCGTGCAACCCGCCGAGAGCGATCAGGAGGTCGTCGCCGAGCCCGGTCGTCTCCGGCGGGGCGGGCGGCAGCAGCGGGGTGTCACCGAGCGCGAAGGGACCGCCGAGCCTGCGCCGCAGGAACCATGCCGTGTACGAGGGAACCGCCCGGTCCGGGGCGTCCGGCGACCGCACGGGGGTCAGCAGGGCCCGGCGCAGCTCAGGCTGCGCGGCGATACGGCCGAGCGCCGCGGCGAGCGGGCTCCGCTCAGCGGGTGCGCCGTCCGTGGCCTCCCGCAGGGCGTCGAGGTCGGCCACCGCCTCGATCTCGCCGACCCAGGCACCCGGGCCGAGCTCGTCCGCGAGGTGCTCGAGGTACTGGGCCCAGCCGGAGAGCCAGCCGGCGGGGTCGTCGGGCCCGTGGTCGGCGTCGTCCCCCTCGTCCGGTGTCACGACGTCGGCGACCTGATAACAGCCCAGGTCGGCTCGGGCACCGGCGGCGACGAGCGACGCCGTGCCCCAGCGCCCGGCCACGTCGTCCCGCACCACGGCGAGGTCGAGGTGGCGGGCGGCCCACGTCCCGGGCAGCGCCGCCTCCCGCAGCGGGACGACGTCGCCGTCCGCGACGACGGGCAGCTCGCCCAGCCAGAACGGAAGGTCGGCCCCTGGCTCGGCAGCGGCGAGGCGGACCAGCTCGAGCACCGCGAGGACCGTCTCTGCGGGCGTGTGGCCGTCCGGCGCGCTCCCCTCTCCCTCCACCGGGTTCAGCACCGCCCCGAGGTGCTCGGCGTCGCCGTCGTCCAGCACCTCCTGCGCCGCGGCGAGCGCCGTGTGCCGCACGGCGACGTCCGCGAGCAGCCCGCGCGGCGTGGTGGGCACCGCGCCGGCGCGCTCCAGCAGGGGGTGCGCGACGTCGGGGTGCACCACGCGGACCCCCAGTGCCCTGGCGATCCCCGTGAGGTGCGGCGCGTCCAGCAGCACGGTCCCCCGTGCGCCCCTGGCCACCCGGCCGTCGGCGAGCGGGAGCGGGGCCCCGGCCACGGCCTCGAGCACCGTCGGCTCGCCGGCGTGCGGCGCGAGGGCGGCGAGGACCGTGCGCACCACCGCCGGATCGGGCGGCAGCACCTCGACGGCGTCGGCGAGGTCGACGGGGTCAGCGCCCAGCGAGCGCGCCACGGCCTGGTGGCGCACGGGAACGGTGACGAGCGCCGTAGGGGACCCGGCGGCGAGCGCTCCGGCGAGGGTCGCGTCCTCACCGAGCGGCCCGCCGAGGAACGCCGCGTCCCTCGGCGCGACGCGCTGCGTCGTGCCGGCGCCGTTCCCGAAGGCCGGCTCCGGGCCGCTCAGGCGGAGGATCGGGGCGCCGCGCAGAGCGCTGTCGGCGGACGCGCGGATCGCGGCGTCGACCTCGCCGGCCGGGAGTCCGGTCGGTACCAGCCCGAGGACCTCGCGCACCGCGCCGAGCTCGCCGAGGAACGCGGCGTAGGCCCGCCCCGCCTCGACGGCCAGGCGGTCCGACGCCGGTCCGGGCAGCACGCCGCGCCGCCCCGGGTCCACCGGGAACGACGCGACGAGCAGGGCCGGGAACGTGAGCGGCACGTCGGTGGGGGTCGGCGCGTGCAGCACGGACCCCTGTGCCGCGCGGCTTCCGTCCGTGGGCAGCGCCCAGAGCACGGACCAGGTCGGGCGGCGCGCCTCGGTGGGCAGGGACTCGTCGAGGTCGAGAGTCCCGGACGCGCGGTGCACCCGCCAGCGCGAGCCGACGTCCCGCAGGACGCGTCGGGTCGGTGAGTTCTGCGCGTCAGGACCCTGCTGACCTGCGAAGTCGTTCTCGATCACCACGTCGTCGAGGGCGGGGAGGGCGAGCAGGAGCGCGTCGTCGACGGCTGCGAGCTGTGCGCTGACGGCGGCCACGGCGCCGGGGTCACGCAGCAGCAGCTCGACCACCGTGTCCGGCTCGTCCGGTGCGGTCCCGGGTGCCGGGAACGGGAGCCGCAGCACGGGCAGCGCGTCACCTCGGGCCCGGGCCTCGCGCTCGAGTTCGGCGTCTCGCCGTCGGTCCGGGTCCAGACCGAGCTCGGCTCGCGTCGCGGCGAGTGAGAACCGCACGCCACCGGCCCGGGACCGGACCAGCACCTCGTCCGAGACGGAGCGCACGGCGGCGAACCCGACGCCGAAGCGACCCACGACGGTCCCGGGTCCGGAGCCGGCGCCCATGGAGGGCCCGGCACCGGTCTTCGCCGAGGCGCGCAGGGACGCGAGCGACGCGACGCCGTCGGCGTCGAGCGGCGCACCCGTGTTGGCGGCGACGAGCCGCCAGCCCGCGCCGTCGGCGCGCCCGGCGTCCGAGCCCTCGCCGCCCGCCTCGTCCCGCTCGAGGCGCAGGACGAGCCGGCCCGGCACCCCGGCACGCGCGGCGGCGTCGGCCGCGTTCTGCGCGAGCTCGACCACCACCCGGTCCCGGTAGTAGCCGCGCGCGTGGTCCTCCTCGGAGTTCGCGTCCTCGCGAAAACGCGTCGGAGACCCACGCCACGCCTCGGTCACCGCGCGCCGTAGCGCGGCGGTGCCGAGGGGATCGCGCGTCACGCGGAGGGTTCGTCCTCGTCGGCCTTGGTAGCGGCGGGCTCGGCCAGCACGGTGGTCTCCACCTCGTGCTCGTCGATCAGCGGCGCGGGGGCCGGCCAGTCGGTCGGATGCTCCTCGACGTCGGTCTCCGAGTGCGCGCCGCATCCGTGGTCGAGGGAGACGACCTTGCCGTCGTCGGGCGACCACTCGTTGGCGCACACCCCGAAGAGCTGCCCCATCGATCCGGACAGCGGGATGAGGAACGCGCAGGTCATGCACTCGGCGGCCGCCGCGACGGCGCCCGGTGAGGTGGGGCCGCGCGATCCGCGGTACCAGCGCGTCGCCGCCTCGTCCCTGCCCTGCGGGGACAGCACGCGGGTACGGGCGAGCGCGAGCTCGTCGATCGCCACCTCGTCCACCTCAGGTTCACCCGTCGGGGTGTAGCCCGGCTCGAGCCTCGGGTCGTCGGCGCGGAACGGCAGCACGTCGCCGGCGCCGACGTCACCAGGACGCAGGCGCTCGGACCACGGCAGCCAGGCGGGAGCGAGGATCGCCTCGTCGCCGGGCAGCAGCTCGACCTCGCTGATCGTGGCGGTGCGGCCGCGCGGCACGCGCGTCACCGTCACGGTCCAGTGCCAGCCGCGGTAGCCCCGCATGGTGGCGGCGAACCGGTGGGAGACCACCCGTTCGTCCTCGAAGAGGGTGCCGAGGTGCTCCCCGACGTCGTCCGGCCGCTCGGCGACCTCCTGTGCGGCGGCGCGAGCGAGCTCGGCCGCACCGTTCAGGACGGCGTCTCGGCTTGAGCGTGCGGCGACCCTCCGGGTGGATGTTCGGGTGGCGGGCGCGATGGTCGTGACCATGTTCCTCGGGACCTCGTGGGGGTTCAGGCGTCGAAGTCGTCTGCGACCTTGCGCAGCATCTTGGCGAGCGTCTCCGTGTTCTTCGGATAACGCCCCTTGCGCAGGTCGTTTGCTACGCGGTCCAGCATCTGCGTGAGATCACCGACGATCACAGCCATGTCGTCGGCGGGCTTCCGCTTCGCCTTGGCGACCGACGGGGCGGCGTCCAGCACCTTGACCGCGAGCGCCTGGGGACCGCGGCGGCCGTCGGCCACCCCGAAGTCCACCCGGGCGCCCGGCTTGGGCACAACGCCCTCGGGCAGGGCGGAGGCGTGCAGAAATACCTCGCCTCCGTCCTCGTTGGCGATGAAACCGAAGCCTTTGTCGGTGTCGAACCACTTGACCTTGCCGGTGGGCACTACGACCTTCTTCTGTGCTTGTCAGTACTACGTGGAAACTGCTCGGGACGGCCTGGTCGCTGCGAGCTGTGCGCGCCACCTCCGGCCGGAGGTACCAGGTTACCGGGCGGAAGCCCGCCGCGTCGCATGCAT
The DNA here is from genome assembly GCF_054782895.1 of Promicromonospora xylanilytica. Taxonomy (NCBI): domain Bacteria; kingdom Bacillati; phylum Actinomycetota; class Actinomycetes; order Micrococcales; family Promicromonosporaceae; genus Promicromonospora; species Promicromonospora xylanilytica. Next base: position 262,139 of record NZ_BAAGRP010000003.1, on the reverse strand, counting down.
GGGGCACTCTTCGCCCGCGCGGCGTCGGCCGGGGCGTGGAACCGCCGGACTGCGGCCCAGGAAACCCGCGTAGCATCGTCAGGATGGCCTCCTCGCTCCCCGCAGCGCCGGCGGCGGCCACGCGGCACTTCGCCGACGACCTCCGGCAGCGCTCGGACACCGCGCTCGCCGCGCTCCTGCGCGCCCGTCCTGATCTCGCCACGCCCTCTCCCTCGACGCTCCGGTCGCTCGCCGCACGCGCCTCCAGCCGCACCTCGCTCGAGCGCGCCCTCGCGCGCGCCGACGCCCTGACGCTGCAGGTGCTGGAGGCGGTGCTCGCCCTGGAACCGGTGCTCCGCCCGCCGTCCGGGCCGCTGAGCGTCGACGTGGTCACCAGGGCGCTCGGCGGCGCCGCGGAGGACCGGCCCCGCGTCGCCGCCGCCGTCGACCTCGCCATCGCGCAGGCGCTGCTCTGGGAGGCAGAGGGGCAGTACGGCGCGGCTCTCGACCTGCGCACCGTGCCGGGCCTCGACGAGCTGCTCGGCCCGAACCCCGCGGGCCTCGGGCCCCACCTCGACCCCGCCCCGGACGGGCTGACCGAGGCCGTGGGGCACGCGCTCCGGTCCGCCCCCGGCGCGAGCGGGACGGCCGGGGCGCTCGACGATCTCCTCGCCGAGGCGCCCGCCGGCGCCCGCGCCGTCCTCGACGCGCTCGCCTGGGGGCCACCGGTCGGCGTGGTGCCGCCCGCGGGCTCCCGGCAGCGGGACGCCGTGAACTGGCTGGTCACCGCGCACCTGCTGGTCCGGTCGGACGCACGGCACGTGGTGCTGCCCCGCCTCGTCGGGCTCGCGCTCCGCGACGGGCACACCCACCACGAGCCACGCACCCGTCCACCCGAGCCGCAGGGCCGCTCCGTGCACACCGCCACCGCCGACGCCGAGGCGGCCAGCGCGGCGCTCGAGCTGGTGCGGCGCGTGCGGCTGCTGCGGCAGTCCTGGGACGAGAACCCGCCGACCGTCCTGCGGGCGGGCGGCCTGGGTGTACGCGACCTGCGCCGGGTCGCCGGCCAGCTGGAGACCGACGAGCGCGCCGCCGCGTTCGTGGTCGAGGTGGCCGCGCTCGCCGGCCTGGTGCGGGACGACGGCGACGCGCCGCCGTCGTACGTGCCGACCGTGACCGACTGGGACGACCTGGACGACGCCGCCCGCTGGGCCCGGCTCGTGGAGGCCTGGACGGCCTCCCGCCGCGCACCGTGGCTGGTGGGCTCGCGCGACGACAAGGGGGCGCTCCGGGCGCCCCTGTCGCCCGACCTGCAGCGGCCGTGGGTGCCCCGGCTGCGCACCGCCGTGCTGGAGGTCCTGGCGACCGGGCCGGCCGGTGACACCGTGCTCGCCCCGACGCCCTCCGCCGTGGTCGAGGTGCTGACCTGGCACACGCCCCGCTCCGTCCCGCCGGCCAGCGCCGTCGAGGGGCTGCTCGCCGAGGCGGAGTGGCTGGGCGTGACCGGTGCGGGCGCGCTGTCGACGCCGGGCCGCTCACTGCTCCTGCCGCCCGACGCGGCGGGCGGCGTCGCCGAGGCCCTGCGGACCGTCCTCCCCCACGAGGTGGACGAGATCCTGCTCCAGGGCGACCTGACGGGGATCGTCCCCGGCCGTCCGTCGCGCGATCTCGCGCGGCTCCTGGACCGGGCGACGGACGTCGAGTCGCGTGGTGCCGCGACGACCGTCCGGTTCAGTGCTGCCTCCGTCACCCGCGCGCTCGACCAGGGCGAGACCGCCGACGGCATGCTCGACGAGCTGGCCCACCGGTCCCCCGTGCCGGTACCGCAACCCCTGGAGTACCTGGTCCGGGACACCGCACGGCGGCACGGCGCGGTACGCGTGGGGGCCGCGTCGTCGTACCTGCGGGCGGCGGACGCCACGGTGCTCGCCGGCCTGGAGCACGACCCGACCCTCGTCGGCCTCGACCTCGTGCGGCTCGCACCCACCGTGCTCGCGGCCTCCGTACCCGCCTCCGTGCTGCACGAGGCGCTGCGCAAGCGCGGCCTGGTCTCGGCTCTCGAAGGGCCGGACGGGCGGGTCCTCGTCGCCCGCAAGGGCGTCACGGGCCGGGCCATGCCGGCCCCCCGCTCTGCCGCCGCCATCCGGACGGGCACCGGGACCGCCGCCGAGGTCACGGGACGCGCGCCCGACCCGGAGGCCCTGGTCGCCGAGCTGCGCGCGGTCGAGGAAGCGGCGAGGGCGGGCGCCCGGGCGCGCGCCGACGCCGCGGAGGTGGCCCGCTCGGTCACGACCGCCGGCGGCGGCATCCCGCTGCGGGGCTACCGCGTGGTGCCCAGCGTGCCCACGGGCGGGGAGACGGCGGCGGGAGCCCCGCGGCCGGGTGCTCTGGAGCCGCTGGAGGCCGCGGACGCGCCCCGCCTCGACCGTGCCACGACACCCACCCCTGCCATCGGCGCCGACCCCCTCGACGAGGACGCGGGAACACAGCACCCCGCTGACGGGTTGGCACTGCTGCGCGATGCGCTCCGCGACGGCTCCACCGTGATCGTCGAGGTGGCCGGACACACCGGCCGGCTGGAGCGCCGCGAGCTGAAGCCCTTGAACCTCGACGGCGGACGGCTCCGTGCTCTCGACCCGGACCGAGAGGCCGAGCTGACCATCGCCGTCCACCGCATCGCGTCGGTCCTACCGACGACGCCCGCGCCGTAAGGCGCAGCAACGCACCACCAGAGCAAGACTGAGGGAGCCCACATGCCCGACGGCCCGTTGATCGTGCAGAGCGACAAGACACTCCTGCTGGAGGTCGACCACCCGGACGCCGAACGGGCGCGCCGCTCGATCGCGCCGTTCGCGGAGCTCGAGCGCGCGCCGGAGCACGTGCACACCTACCGCCTCACGGCGCTCGGCCTGTGGAACGCGCGCGCGGCAGGGCACGACGCGGAGCAGGTGGTCAGCACCCTGATCGAGTTCAGCCGCTACCCCGTGCCGCACGCCCTCCTGGTCGACGTCGCCGAGACGATGGCCCGCTACGGCCGCCTCCAGCTGGTGCAGGACCCCGCGCACGGCCTGGTGCTGCGCTCCACCGACCGGGCGGTCCTCGCGGAGGTGCTGAAGTCCCGGCGCACCGCGGGCCTGGTCGGCGAGCGCCTGGACGACGCCACGGTGACGGTGCACCCGTCCGAGCGTGGCCACCTCAAGCAGGTGCTGGTCAAGCTCGGCTGGCCGGCCGAGGACCTCGCCGGGTACGTCGACGGCGAGAAGCACGCCATCGACCTCAGCCCCGTCACGAAGCCGCGGACCGAGCACGAGACGGCCTCCCCGTGGGAGATGCGCCCGTACCAGGCGCAGGCCGTCGACGGGTTCTGGCACGGCGGCTCCGGCGTCGTGGTGCTGCCCTGCGGCGCCGGCAAGACGATCGTGGGCGCCGGCGCGATGGCGAAGTCGGGTACGACGACCCTGATCCTCGTGACCAACACCGTCAGCGCCCGTCAGTGGCGCGACGAGCTGGTCCGGCGCACCACGCTGACCGAGGACGAGATCGGTGAGTACTCGGGCGCGCGCAAGGAGATCAAGCCGGTCACGATCGCCACCTACCAGGTGCTGACCACCAAGCGGAAGGGCGTCTACACGCACCTCGAGCTGCTCGACGCCCGCGACTGGGGCCTCGTGCTGTACGACGAGGTGCACCTGCTCCCCGCCCCGGTCTTCCGGATGACGGCGGACCTCCAGGCCCGGCGCCGGCTCGGCCTCACGGCGACGCTGGTGCGCGAGGACGGCCGCGAGGACGAGGTGTTCAGCCTGATCGGCCCCAAGCGGTTCGACGCGCCGTGGAAGGACATCGAGGCGCAGGGCTACATCGCGCCCGCCGACTGCGTGGAGGTGCGCCTCACGCTCCCGGAGAGCGAGCGCATGACGTACGCGACGGCCGAGATGGAGGACAAGTACCGGCTCGCCGCGTCGGCGTCGGGCAAGAAGAAGGTGGTGGAGCAGATCGTCGCGCGGCACCCGGACGACCAGGTGCTCGTGATCGGGCAGTACATCGACCAGCTCGAGGAGCTGGCCGAGCATCTCGGCGCGCCGATCATCACGGGGGCGACCACCAACAAGGAGCGGCAGCGGCTGTTCGGCGCGTTCCGCGAGGGCGAGATCTCTCGCCTGGTGGTGAGCAAGGTCGCCAACTACTCGGTGGACCTGCCGGAGGCGTCGGTGGCGATCCAGGTCTCGGGTTCCTTCGGGTCTCGTCAAGAGGAGGCACAGCGCCTCGGCCGCATCATGCGACCCAAGGCGGACGGCCGGACCGCCCACTTCTATGCCGTGGTCGCGCGGGACACCGTGGACCAGGACTTCGCCGCCCACCGGCAGCGCTTCCTGGCCGAGCAGGGGTACGCCTACCGCATCGTCGACGCCGAGGACCTGGACGAGTCGCCGGCCGGCTCGCCGACCCTCTGACCTCGGTGCCAGGCCTGCTGTGAAAATGCGCTTCACGCTGGGTGTTTACCTGGGGATTCGTTGCATATGCGCAACGGCACCCTCTCCGATTGCGAGGTCTTGAACCCGGGGTGACGATCAGGGACGTGATCGAGTCCCGAGCAAGACGCGAGCATCAGCACCAGCCCAGCACCCGGGCCTCCGGGGGATGGGCCGTCGTAGCCTTCGCAGGCCTGGTCGGGATCGTCCTGGCGGCCACCTCCCAGGCCGCCAGCGCGACGGTCACCGCACCGGCGGAGCCGCGACCGTCCGTGTCGCCCCGCCTGTCCGCGGCGACCCAGGCGGAGCTGATGTCCGACGTGCTGCCTGCGTCGCCGCCGATCACGCTCACGGATCCGGTCACCGACGGCGCCGGCGCGCTCGACGACGCCGCCCGGCAGGACGTGCGGGCCGCTCTCGAGCGGCTCGCCGACGAGTCGGACCTGCGCATGTTCGTCGTGTACATCGAGAGCTTCGACGGCACCGAGCCGGTGGACTGGGCCAACGCGAGCTCCAACCAGTCCGGGTTCGGCCCGCAGGACCTGCTGCTGGCCGTCGCGACCGCCGACCAGGAGTTCGGCCTGTCCGTGGCCACCGACGCCCCGCTCACCGGCTCGGAGCTCGGCGCGATCGACGACGCCGTGGCCGCGGCGGTCGAGGACGAGCTGTGGGCTCCCGCGGCGATCGAAGCCGCCGACACGGTCCGACGGTCCACGGCGACGGGCACCAGCCCGCTCCTCGTCGCGGGCATCGTCGTGGGCGGCCTCCTGCTCCTCGCCGCACTCGGGTACGTCCTGTGGCGCTTCGTGGCGCCGGGGCTGCTGCCGCGGCTGAACCGCCTCACGGTCGCCACCTCCCCCGCGTCCGGCGGCCCGGCGGCGGACGAGCTCGCCGGCCTGTCCCTCACCGAGCTCGACGACCGTGCCGCCGCGGCCCTGGTCGGTATCGACGACGCCCTCAAGACCTGCGAGCAGGAGCTCGGCCTCGCCCGTGCGGAGCTGGGCGCCGACGCGACCAGAGACTTCGAGCTGATCCTCGCGCGCGCCGCCGGCGACGTCCGGCAGGCCTTCGCGATCCGGCAGGAGCTGGACGACGAGGCGGACGAGGGCGCTGACGACGCAGCAGCCGACCCGCACGCGCGGGACACCGCGCGCCGCGCCCGCCTCTCCCGGGTGGTCGCGCTGTGCGAGAGCGCCGCCGACACCCTCGACGCGCGCACCCGCGCGTTCGACGACCTGCGCCGCCTGCAGCAGCGCGCGCCCGAGCTGCTGGCCGACGTCGACGCCCGTGAGCCCGAGGTCGCCGGCCGCCTGGCCGGCGCGCGGGACACGCTGGAACGGCTCGGCCAGAGGTACCCGGCGGACACGCTGGCGATGGTCTCCGGCAACCCGGAGCAGGCAGAGCTGCTGCTCGTCAACGCCAAGGCGGCGGCGGGCGCCGGACGGTCCGTGCTCGACGCGGGGCACAAGGCCGCCGCCGTCGCGCACGCCCGTGGTGCGCAGAACGCGCTGGGTCAGGCGGTGATGCTGCTCGACGCCGTCGACGCGATCGCGCTGCACCTCGAGGAGGCGGCCGGCCGGCTCGACAAGTCCATAGCGTCGCTGACCCAGGACGTGGTCGCCGCCCGGGCCGTCGAGGGCGACTTCCGCGTCACCCTGGCCCGCACCGCAGCCCAGGCCTCGCTCAAGCACGTCGAGATGACGCGCGAGGGGGGCGACCCGCTCGCCGGCCTGCAGCGCATCGCTGCGGCCGAGGCTTCGCTCGACGCCGCCCTCGCCGGCACGCGGGACGCCACGGAAGTGGCGGCACGGGCCTCGGCCCTGTCGCGGGACACCCTGCGCCGCGTCGACGAACAGCTCCGGCAGACCGCCGACTTCGTCGCCACCCGGCGGGGGGCCATCGGGGCGTCGGCACGGACCCGGCTCGCGGAGGCGACCCGGCTGGCCGACGCGGCCCGCGCGCACCAGCGGCCCGACCCCGCTGCCGCGCTCGACGAGGCGCAGCACGCGAGCAAGTTCGTGCAGGAGGCCGCCCGGCTCGCCCGCGAGGACGCCGACGTGGTCGTGACCGCCGCCCTCGCGACGGACCCCGACGCCGAGGGTGGCGGAGCCGCTGCCGGTGAGGCGAACGGCCCTGTCACCGGGGGCATGCTGCTCGGCGGCATCCTGCTGGACCCCAACCTCGTGCGCTCCCGCAAGCGCGTCGCCACGGCGCGCATCGGCGCGGGTTTCGGGGGCGGCGGGTTCGGCGGCGGGCGGCCCGAGGCGCTACGCAAGCTGGGCACGGTCCGGGCGTGGTGGCCCGTGGCGACCCGGTAGCGCGCGCACATGAAGAAGGCCACGCTGCCCGCTCTCCTCCTCCTTGCCCCGCTGCTCACGTCCTGCGTGAGCGGCGCCTCCGCCGACGATGCCGCGTCCACCGCCCCACCCGCCGACGGCGGCGAGGTGCACTGGTCGTACGACGGCGAGGAGGGCCCGGACGAGTGGGGCGACCTCTCCGAGGAGTTCGCGGCGTGCGAGGCGGGTGACGCGCAGTCGCCCGTCGACCTGCCCGCCCACGCCGACGAGAGGTCGACGGAGCACCCGAGGATCACGTCGTCGCCCACGGTCGGCGAGTCCGTCGACACCGGTCACACCATCCAGCTCGTGCCGGACGGCGACGGCTCGGAGGTCGAGTGGCAGGGCGTCGAGTTCGACCTCGCCCAGGTGCACTTCCACCTGCCCTCCGAGCACACCGTCGAGGGCGCGGCCATGGACGCCGAGTTCCATCTCGTCCACAGCGCCGAGGACGGCCGGGTGCTGGTCATCGGTGTGCTCGCGCAGGAAGGCGACAGCACGAACGAGGCCTGGCAACCCTTCATCGACGGAGCGGCCGCGCCGGGCAGCGAGAACCTGCCGCTCGACGTCGCCGCGATGCTGCCGGCCGATCCGACGTTCGAGGAGTACGCGGGCAGCCTCACGACGCCTCCGTGCACCGAGGGCGTCCGGTGGGTCATCTACGACGAGCCCGTCGAGCTGTCGGCCGACCAGATCGCCGTCCTCAAGGGCGCCTACGCGGGCAACGCCCGCCCGGTCCAGCCGCTGGGCGACCGCGTAGCCGCCAGGGGCACGATCCAACCCCGTTGAGTGCTGGATATTTGTCGCTCTGGAACGCCTACGACGACGAATATCCAGCACTCAACGAACGAGGCTAGAGATAGCGCAGCGGGTCGAACTCCTCGATCGGGATGATCCGGACGCGCGGCAGCATGGTGGTGAAGGCGTCGGCGTCGGCCTCGAGGTCGTACATGACCAGGCCACGCTGCTCCAGCTCCGTGAACCGGGCGTTGACGAACTCCCGGAAGCCCAGCAGGCCCACGCGGCGGTCGTCGTCGGCGAGCAGGGCCTCGATCTGCGGCAGGAAGTCGCCGTCGTGGCTCGCGAGCAGCACGTCGCCGGGGCGGTCCATCAGCGCGTCCAGGGTGCGCTGGATACCGACGTCGACGACCTTCTCCGAACCCTGTGCGGCCAGCGGGATCGGCTTGTAGCCCATCGCGAGCAGCGCCTGCACGAACGGCATCGGCATCTGGCCCGACGTCGCGTTGAGGAAGAACAGCGGCACCACGTTCTGGGACCACACCTTCTCCGCGAACGCGGAGATGCGGTCCCAGCGGGGCCGCTCCTCGGGTGCGGGACGGCGGTTCAGCACGTTCATGCCGAGAGTGGCGTCGATGTTCTCACCGTCGACGATGAGATACGTGCGCCGGGGCGTCTGCCCTGGATCCTGCGGGAACGGTGCTGACATGCGACACAGCCTAGCGGCGAGGCAGGTGGCGGGCCGGACGATCATGCGCGGGCAGTCCTGGCGATTTCCCGGGCGAATCTCAGGCATCGTTCAGAAACCGGTCGCACACTGGAAACATGGCTACTCCTGAGGCGCGTCTCGTCGTGGTCGACGACGAACCGAACATTCGTGAGCTCCTGTCCACCTCCCTGCGGTTCGCGGGCTTCGAGGTACATGCGGCCGCGGACGGCAACGGCGCCCTTCAGCTCGTCCGCGACGTCGAGCCCGACCTCGTGGTGCTCGACGTGATGCTCCCCGACATGGACGGCTTCACCGTGACGCGCCGCATGCGCGCGACAGGCCGGCACACCCCCGTCGTCTTCCTCACCGCGAAGGACGACACGCAGGACAAGGTGCAGGGCCTGACCGTGGGTGGCGACGACTACGTGACCAAGCCGTTCAGCCTCGAGGAGGTGGTGGCGAGGATCCGCGCGGTGCTGCGCCGCACGGGCGTGCCCACCCCCGAGGAGGAGGCCGTGCTGCACGTGGGCGACCTGGAGATGGACGAGGACTCGCACGAGGTGCGCCGCGCCGGCGTCGAGGTGGACCTGTCCCCCACCGAGTTCAAGCTGTTGCGCTACCTCATGCTCAACTCCGGGCGGGTCCTGTCCAAGGCGCAGATCCTGGACCACGTGTGGCAGTACGACTGGGGCGGGGACGCGAACATCGTCGAGTCCTACATCTCCTACCTGCGGCGCAAGATCGACACCCTGGAGGTCGACGGAGAGCTTCTGCCCCCGCTGATCCACACCAAGCGCGGCGTGGGGTACCTGCTCCGCGCCCCGCAGCCCGCCCGTGCTTGAGCGGATCAAGGAGCGCCTGTCCGGCATACCGCTGCGTGCCCGGCTCGTCGCCATCATCTCCCTGCTGCTCGCGGCGGGGCTGGGCATCGCGGGCGTGGCGACGACCACCGTCGTCTCGAACTTCCTCGTCCAGCAGGTCGACAACGAGCTGCACACCACCGCCCTCGATCCCAGCGAGGTGCTCCAGGGCACCTCGCAAGGGCTGCCCAGCGACTACTACGTCCAGGCCGTCGGCGTGGAGGGGACCGTCAGGACGGCGGGCACCTGGGCCGTCGCCCGGTTCGGCAAGCCGAACCTGCCGGACCTGACGTACGAGCAGGCCGCGGACAGCGGCAGGACGCCGTTCACCGTGCCCGCGGCCACCGACACGGCGCGGAGCGAGAGCTGGCGCGTCATCGCGCTCGTCGGCACGCTCCAGCCGTCGGGCGAGCGTGCGGTCATCTACGTGGCCCTGCCCCTGGTCGGCATGGACAGCACGGTCTCGATCCTGACCAACACGCTCATCCTGTCCGGGCTGGGCATCGTGCTGCTGGGCGGGCTCACGGCCTGGATGCTCGTCGAGCGGTCGCTGCGGTCGCTGCGGTCGGTCGAGCACACGGCGGCGCAGATCGCACAGGGCGACCTGAGCCAGCGGGTGCCCGAGGCGCCGCCCAGCACCGAGATGGGCTCCCTCGCGGTGTCGTTGAACGCGATGCTGGCGCAGATCGAACGTGCCTTCGCGGCGCAGGAGGCGTCCGAGGCGCGAATGCGGCAGTTCGTCTCGGACGCGTCGCACGAGCTGCGCACACCCGTCGCGACCATCCGGGGCTACGGCGAGCTGTACCGGATGGGCGCGCTCGACTCCACCGACAAGGTCGACGACACGATGGTCCGCATCGAGGACGCCGCGCGCCGGATGGGCACTCTCGTCAACGACCTGCTGGTGCTCGCCCGGCTCGACGAGGGGCGGCCCATCGCCCGCGAGGACGTCGACCTGGCGGCCCTCGCCCGTGACTCCGCCCAGGACCTGCACGCGCTGGACCCCACGCGCGAGGTGGTGGTGGTGCCCCTGGACGACCCGGCCGGACAGGCCCCCGACACGCTGGTCGTGGAGGGGGACGGCGACCGGCTGCGGCAGGTCCTCACCAATCTCATCGGCAACGTCGCGCGGCACACGCCGGCGGGCACCCCGGCGGAGATCGCGCTCGGCGTGCGGGAGGAGAGCGGCGTCGCGGTGCTCGAGGTGCGCGACCACGGCCCCGGGATCGAGCAGGAGCAGGGTCACCGGATCTTCGAGCGGTTCTACCGGGCGGACTCGTCGCGCACCCGCGAGTCGGGCGGCTCAGGGCTCGGGATGGCGATCGTCGCCGCGATCATCGGCGCGCACGGCGGCCACGTCGAGGTGTCGGCCACCGCGGGAGGCGGCCTCACGGTGCAGGTCACGCTGCCGCTCTGAGGTGCGGGGTGCCCACCATCCAAGACATGGGTAGCCGCCGCTGACCGATTCGGTAATAGGCTGGCCGTGCAGTGACCGACCTCAACCGTTAGGCAGAATTCACATGGGCGTGCTGACGTCAGACGCGCCGCAGTGGTTCCTCAAGTCTTTCGTCCGCAGTGTGGTGGGCGCGGGAGCCACGGCGGACACCGAGGCGATCGAGGAGGTCGGTCAGGCACTGCTCGCCCGATGGTCCGACGAGCACCGCCACTTCCACAACCTGCGCCACCTGGCCGCCGTGCTGCACCGCGTGGACGAGCTGGCGGAGGAGACCCACGAGCCCGACCTCGTGCGGCTCGCGGCCTGGTACCACGGTGCTGTGTTCAGCTCCGAGAAGAAGGTGGCCGAGGCGTCGCAGGGCGGCGAGCAGTCCACCGCCTCGGCGATCCTCGCCCGCGACGAGCTGACCGGCCTCGGCGTCTCGGCGCGCGCCGCCGACCGCGTCGCCGCGCTGGTCAACGCCATCGTCCGGCACGCCCCCGACCCGGCGGACTTCGACGCGGCCGTGCTGAACGACGCCGACCTGGCGATGCTCGCCGCGGAGCCGCAGCGGTACAAGGAGTACAAGTCCGCGGTGCGCGCGGAGTACGGGCACATCCCCACGGACGTGTACGTCCAGGCCCGGATCCGGGTCATCGAGCGGCTGCTCGCCCGCAAGTCGCTGTTCCTGAGCCCGATGGGCGCCGCGTGGGAGGAGCCCGCGCGGCAGAACCTCGACATGGAGCTGCACCGGCTGCGCAAGGAGCAGGCGAAGCTCGGCTCCGCCTGAGTCCGGCCCTCCCTACGGCGCCGCCGCGGTTCGAGCGCGACCACAGCCCCGGCTGGGCCGGGTCCGTGCACAGCGCGCCGCGAGCGGGCCCCGCCGTCGGGCCGCGCGTACCTACCGTCGGTGCACGACGCCGGACGGGCCGGCGCACGGGAGGTGAGGACCATGCGGTTCGAGGTCGACAGCGACCAGGTGGAGCAGGCGGGTGCCGCGGTGGCGGGCTCGGTGGCGACGGTGCGCGCGGAGGTCGGGGTGCTCATGCGCAACCTCGACGCGCTGCAGGCGACCTGGCACGGGCCGGCCGCCGCGGCGTTCGGCGGCACGGTCACGCAGTGGCGGGGTGCGCAGGCTCAGGTGGAGGGTGCTCTGGACAGCATCCAGGCCGCCCTGACGGCCGCTGCCCGCACCTACGCGGAGGCGGAGGCGGCGGCTACCCGCATGTTCGCCTGAGCGACGGCACCCGGACCCGCCGGGAACGGCCGACGCCGGCCGGTCGCCCTCCGCGGAAGAGGGTGACCGACCGGCGTCGGACGGGTCAGGCAGGACTCAGAAGTCCATGCCGCCCATGCCACCGGACGGGTCGCCGGCCGGGGCGCCCGCGGGCTCCGGCTTGTCGGCGACGACGGCCTCGGTGGTGAGGAACAGCGCGGCGATCGACGAGGCGTTCTGCAGCGCGGAGCGCGTCACCTTGACCGGGTCGTTCACGCCGGCGGCGAGCAGGTCCTCGTACACACCGGTCGCGGCGTTCAGGCCCTGACCGGAGGGGAGGTTGCGCACCTTCTCCGCCACGACGCCGCCCTCGAGGCCGGCGTTCAGGGCGATCTGCTTGAGCGGGGAGTCGATCGCGGCACGGACGATGCCCGCACCGATCGCCTCGTCGCCCTCGAGCTCGAGCTTGGCGAACGCGATGGCACCGGCCTGGATGAGAGCCACGCCACCACCGGCGACGATGCCCTCCTCGACGGCGGCCTTCGCGTTGCGAACGGCGTCCTCGATGCGGTGCTTGCGCTCCTTGAGCTCCACCTCGGTGGCCGCACCGGCCTTGATGACGGCGACGCCGCCGGCCAGCTTGGCGAGGCGCTCCTGCAGCTTCTCGCGGTCGTAGTCCGAGTCGGACTTGTCGATCTCGCTGCGGATCTGGTTCACGCGACCGGCGATGAGGTCGGCGTCGCCGGCACCCTCGACGATCGTGGTCTCGTCCTTGGTGACGACGACCTTGCGCGCCTGGCCGAGCTCCTCGAGCGTCGCGTTCTCCAGCTTGAGGCCCACCGTCTCGGTGATGACCTGGCCGCCGGTGAGGATCGCGATGTCCTGCAGCATGGCCTTGCGGCGGTCACCGAAGCCCGGCGCCTTGACGGCGACGGACTTGAAGGTGCCACGGATCTTGTTCAGCACCAGGGTCGCCAGGGCCTCGCCCTCGACGTCCTCGGCGATGATGAGGAGCGACTTGCCCGACTTCATGACCTGGTCGAGCAGCGGCAGCATGTCCTTGACGTTCGAGATCTTCGACTCGACGATCAGGACGTACGGGTCCTCGAGCACGGCCTCCTGGCGCTCGGGGTCCGTCTCGAAGTAACGGGCGAGGAAGCCCTTGTCGAAGCGCATGCCCTCGGTGAGCTCGAGCTCGAGGCCGAACGTGTTCGACTCCTCGACGGTGATGACGCCTTCCTTGCCCACCTTGTCGAGGGCCTCGGCGATGAGCTCGCCGATCGCCGGGTCACCGGCCGAGATGGCGGCCGTGGCAGCGATCTCTTCCTTGGTCTCGATCTCCTTGGCAGCGTTCAGCAGCTGCTCGGTGACCGCCTCGGTGGCCTTCTCGATGCCGCGCTTGATGGCGATCGGGTTGGCACCGGCGGCAACGACGCGCAGGCCCTCCTTCACGAGCGCCTGGGCGAGCACGGTGGCGGTGGTGGTGCCGTCACCCGCGACGTCGTCCGTCTTCTTGGCGACCTCCTTGACGAGCTCCGCACCGATCCGCTCGTACGGGTCGTCGAGGTCGATCTCCTTGGCGATGGAGACACCGTCGTTCGTGATCGTGGGGGCGCCCCACTTCTTGTCAAGAACGACGTTGCGGCCCTTGGGGCCGAGCGTGACCTTCACGGTGTCGGCGAGCTGGTTGAGCCCGCGCTCCATGCTCCGACGAGCTTCCTCGTCGAAAGCGATGATCTTGGCCATGGGGATGAATCCTCCGCTGGTGGCTTGTCCAGGCCGGCCGGTGCCCGCGACGGACGGCCTACCACCCCGGCGATCATGTCTCGCCGCGACAGGAGGCCTCACCATTCGACCCTGCTGTCACTCTCGGACGGAGAGTGCTAAGACATTATTGGCACTCGAGCCATGAGAGTGCAAGGCGCGTATCCTCCGGGCGAAACCCGCGGGAGGCCTATCCCGGCACCAGGCCGGGAGCGTGCCGTACGTCGAACTCCCGCAGCAGCGCGCGGCGGGCGGCGTGCCAGCCGCCCATGCCGTGCACGCCGGGACCGGGCGGCGTCGACGCCGAGCAGAGGTATACGCCCTCAGCGATCTGATAGGGGTTCAGCGCGGGAGTGGGACGTGCGACGAGCTGCCACATGGTGGCGGCCCCGGCCGAGATGTCACCCCCGGGGTAGTTCTCGTTGTGGTGCTCCAGCCGCGCGGCGGGCAGGCACCGCGAGCCGACGACGACGTCGCGGAATCCCGGCGCGAAGCGTTCGATCTGCCGGGTGACGGCCTCGGTGACGTCCTGCGTCGAGCCCGCCGGGACGTGGGCGTAGGCCCACAGGGGGCGGCGCGAGCCGCGCGTCCGGCCCGGGTCGGCGACGCTCGGGTCGCTGACCAGCACGACCGGCCGGTCGGCGTGGCGCCCGTGCGCGACGGCGTCCTCGGCGATCACCATCTCGGCGCGCGTGCCGCCGAGATGCACGGTCGAGGCCCTGCCGACGTCGGGCACCTGCCACGGGACCGGGCCGTCGAGGACGAAGTCGACCTTGGCCGCCGCGTTCCCGTACCGGAACCGGGCCAGCGCCGCCCTGCGCGACGGACGGATCCGGTCCCCCGCGACGCGGAGCAGCGTCCTGGGCGTCGTGTCGAAGAGGACGGCACGGGCCGGCGGGAGGTCCGACCAGCTCTCGACCCGGTGACCGGTCTCCACGGTGCCCCCGTGCCGCTCCAGGTCGCGGACCATCGCGTTGGTAATGGCCTGAGAGCCGCCCAGGGGGATCGCCCACCCGCCCTCGGTGTGCGCCAGTGCAGCCAGGAGCAGGGCCGTCCCCGCGCCCGCGAGCGAGGGGAGCGGTGTGATGTTGTGCGCAGCGACCCCGGTGAGCAGCGCCTTGGCCTCGTCGGTGAGAAAGCGCCGGTCCCACCGCGGGCCGCCCTGCTCGAGGAGGGCCGCGCCGAACCGCAGGCCGGGCCGGATCATGGAGGCGAGGCCCGAGACCGTCAGGGCGTGCTCGCCGGAGCCCGTCCCGTCCAGCATGCCGCGCACGGTCCGCTTGTCGCCCATGGCGAGCGCCGTCACCTGGCGCCAGTCGGCGGCGAGCGGGCCCAGCAGGTCGCGCCAGGCCTCCCCGTCGGGCCCCAGGCGTTCAGCGGTCCGGGCGAGGTCGCGGTAGGCGAGGCCGGCCCTGCCGCCGTCGAGCGGCTGCGCGTAGGCCACGTCCGGCGCGATCAGCTCGACACCGTGGGCCGGCAGGTCGAAGGCCCGGAAGAACGGGGACGCCCAGGCCATGGGGTGCACGGCGGAGCAGAGATCGAACAGCATGTCGTCGGCCAGCTCGGGGACCGTGACCGTGCGTGCACCGCCACCGATCGTCGGCTGGGCCTCCAGGACCCGGACCCCCATGCCCGCGCGCGCGAGCGTGACCGCGGCCGCCAGGCCGTTGGGTCCTGAACCCACCACCACCGCGTCGAGCAGGGTCACTCCCCCATCGAATCACGGTCCGGCAGAGGACGGCCGATACGGCGGGGGTCCGTTCGGCAGTCAGGGTCAGCACGTGGGGCGAGCAGTCGGGCCGAGCAACCGCGGTACGGGGCGGCTGCTCGTGAGGTCGGGCATCGTCGTCCGACACTGCGACGCGGGTCGTCGTCGACCATCCAGATCGGACGCCAGGGTCTGGGTCCCGGCATCCTTGGGGGGCGGGCGACGGGCGGGCCCTTCCCACCCGTCGTCCCATCGATGTCAGGCTGGACGAACCTGCTCCGCCTGCGGACCCTTCTGTCCCTGCCCCACCTCGTATTCGACCGGCTGACCCTCATCGAGAGTCCGGTAGCCATCGGTCTGGATCGCACTGTAGTGAACAAAAAGGTCCTGGCCGCCGGCGTCGGGGGTGATGAAGCCATACCCCTTCTCGGCGTTGAACCACTTGACGGTGCCCTGGGCCATGCGTAGTTCTCCTTGTACCTCTGCACGGGACACTCGGTCGACCCGTGGTGGTTCGAGCCTAGTGGTCCGGCTCACACCAGGGAAGCCTCTATGTCCGCTATGAGGCATTCAGCGGAAGGCGAACGTGCAGGTCAGAGGCTTGTGCGGGGGTCGGCGCAGGCGAATATCAGCATGGTGGTACGGAACCGGTGGACATTTCGTCCACGGCGGGTCCCGGGCGGCAGCCGCCCGAATGTTGACCGAAAGCCGACGTCGGCACTGCCGTCGGCTCTCGGTCAGGCACGCGGCCGGGGGCTCTGAGCCCCCGGCGACGATCAGGTTCGATCAGCCGGCAGACGGTGTCGCCATGAAGACCTGGACGGCCTCGGTCGGGTGCGCACCCACCTCGGCCGACTCCTGGACATTCTCGGCGGGAATGCCGAGAGCCTCCGCGACGGCTGACGCGGTGTCACCGCGGTCCGGGCCGTACAGCACGGTGTTCTCGGCAAACGCGTCAACGGCCGGAGCATTGGGGTCGCCCGCGTTACCCGCATTGATCGTGCCGGTGAAGCCTGCGCTGGCAAGGTTCGTGGCGATCGCCGCGGCGACGCCACCCTGCCCCGAGTCGTTGTAGACGCCGATCACGGCCGCCATGTCGGCCAGGGCCGGGTCACCCGGGTACTCCGTCGTCGCCGGCTCGCTCGCCGCGCCCGACGGCTCAGTCGACGGCTCGGCGGAGGGCTCACCCGACGCCCCTCCCGAGGGACCGGCCGAAGCGGACGCCGACGGGGCAGCCGACGCGCCACCACCCTGCGCCTCTGCAGGGTCGTCACCTCCGGACAGCAGCGTGATGCCGCCCCACGCCACGGCGGCGCAGACTACGGCGACCAACAGGAACGGCCAGGCCGAGCTCCAACCGCTACGCGGCGCACGGTGCACACCCACGGGTGCGCCCCCGGGGACAGCGACGTCGAACTCGTCGGGCGGGTAGGGGTAGCCACTCTTCGTCACGGCAGAGAGAGTAGCGGGTCGTTGTGACGGATCGGTGCCCGCTCAGTGGTTCCGGTCCGTCAAGCGGCGTGCTGAACGCGCCCGCTGACGGGTCGACCGGAGTCTGCGCAGGCGCGTGACCAGCATCGGGTCGTGCTCAAGGGCCGCCGGCAGATCGATCAGCGCGTTCAAAACCTGGTAATAACGCGTGGCCGTCAGACCGAACAGTTCTCGCGCCGCTTCCTCTTTGGCGCCCGCGTACTTCCACCATCTGCGCTCGAACGCGAGAATCTCCCGATCGCGGTCGGAGAGCTTGCCCTCGACCCGCTCGGTGACCGGGGCGTCGGCGCCGGAAACCAGGATCTCGCTCATCGGGTCACCGTATGCCCGGAGTCCATGACTGTCATTCACCCTCGCCTTTCACAGTGTCAACACGCCGGTACCCGCCGTCGGCGCCGCATCAGGCCGCCGAACCCGTCCGGCCTACGGGAGGCGCCAGTCGACGGGCCGCGCACCCTGCTGCTCGAGCAGCGCGTTGGCCCGCGAGAAGGGCCTGGAGCCGAAGAAGCCGTTGCGTGCGGACAGCGGCGACGGGTGCGCGCTCTCGACGACGGGGACGTCACCGAGCCACGCCTTCAGGTTGCGCGCCTTGGCGCCCCACAGGATGGCCACGAGCGGGCCACCCCGCGCCACGAGCGCGCGGATCGCTGCCTCCGTGATCTCTTCCCAGCCCTTGCCCGAGTGCGAGTCGGACGAGCCGGGCCGGCACGTCAGCGTCCGGTTGAGCAGCATGACCCCCTGGTCGGCCCAGGGCCGCAGGTCGCCGTTCGACGGGAGCGGGAGCCCGAGGTCCTCCTGCAGCTCCTTGTAGATGTTGACCAGCGACCGCGGGACGGGACGCACGTCCGGCTGGACGGAGAACGACAGCCCCATCGCGTGGCCGGGCGTCGGGTACGGGTCCTGGCCCACGATGAGCACGCGCACGTCGGCGAGCGGCCGCTTGAACGCCGCGAGCACGTGCTCGCCGGCCGGCACGTAGGTGCGCCCCTGCGCGACCTCCGCCCGCAGGAAGTCCCCCATCGCGTGGATGCGCGGCTCGACGTCCGCCAGCGCCTCTGCCCAGTCCGGCGCGACGACCTGCGACAACGGGGGCGGACCCGAGGCGGCGTCGGTGTCGACTGGGGGTGTCGTGTTCACGGTGGTCTCCACGTGCAGGAGGTTACCGGCACCCTCCGACACTGCCAGTTTGTGCCGCCCGTCACACTCTCGGCCCGGCGAGCCGCGCCCCGCAGACGAGAGAATGGGCGCGTGACCACGACACCCGCAGACCCGGACGGCCACACCACAGACAGCCCCGCGACTGCCCCGGCCCGCTGGGCCTGGTACATCGCCATGGGCGACTCCTTCACGGAGGGCCTCTGGGACCCGTACCCCGACGCACCGGACGTGCAGCGCGGCTGGGCCGACAACCTCGCAGCCCTGCTCTCCGCCCGGCGCATCGCCGCCGGCGAGCCGCCCCTCGAGTACGCGAACCTCGCGATCCGCGGCCGCAAGCTGCGCCCGGTCGTCGCCGAACAGCTCGGCGTCGCCCTCGACGCCCAGCCGGACCTCGTCTCGCTGGTCGCAGGCGGCAACGACATCCTGCGCGCCTCGGCCGACGTCGAGGCGATCTCGGCAGCGCTGGAGGACGCCGTCGTCGCGCTCCGCGCGACCGGCGCCGACGTGCTGATGGGCACCGGGTTCAAAGCCGGCGCCGCCCTGAGCTGGACCAACGGCCGCGTGGGCGTCTTCAACGCGAATGTCTGGTCCATCGCCAACCGGCACGGCGCCCGCGTGCTCGACCTGTGGGGCATGCGTTCGCTGGCCGACCTGCGCCTCTGGTCGGAGGACCGGATCCACCTCACGCCGGAAGGACACCAGCGGGTGGCGAACGCCGCCCTGGTCGCGCTCGGCCTCGAACCCGACGACGCCGCCTATGACAACCCTCTCGACGCCGCACCTCCGGCGGCGTTCCGCGACACGGCACGCGCCAACGCGGCCTGGATGCGCCAGCACGTGGGGCCGTGGGTCAAGCGCCGGCTGACCGGCACCTCCAGCGGGGACGGCCGCTCCCCCAAGTGGCCGACGCCGCAGACCTGGCCGCGGGCGTGACAGCTGCCCCCGCCCTAAACTTTCCCGGGTGAGCCCGAGGCTCTCCGGTGCTCGCGCCGGGAAGCCTCGCCCCAGGCCGGACGTGCTGGTCACGCCAGGAAACTTAACCTTCTAGATAGTACAGTTTCCCCCATGACGATCAGTCCTCCGCTCAGCGCGCGCACGCCGCTGCTCGGCCCGCGACGGCGCTGGACGCTGCTGGTCACGGTGGGCACCGGCCTGCTGCTGATCACCCTCGACAACTCGATCCTCTACACGGCCCTGCCCACCCTCACCCGCGAGCTCGACGCGAGCTGGTCGGAGAGCCTCTGGATCATCAACGCCTATCCGCTGGTGATGACCGGGCTCCTGCTGGGCACCGGGACCCTGGGCGACCGGTTCGGCCACCGGCGCATGTTCCTGGCCGGCCTGATCGTGTTCGGGATCGCCTCGCTCCTTGCGGCCACCGCACCCACCCCTGAGGTGCTGATCGCCGCGCGCGGTCTCCTGGCCGTCGGCGCCGCGGCGATGATGCCCGCCACCCTGGCGCTGATCCGCGTCGCGTTCGTCAACGAGCGCGAGCGCAACGTCGCGATCAGCGTGTGGGGCAGCCTGTCGGTCGTCGGCGGGGCGCTCGGGCCGATCGTCGGCGGTGCGCTGCTGGAGCACTTCGCGTGGGGGTCGATCTTCCTCGTCAACGTGCCGGTGGTCGTCATAGCGGTGGTGCTCGGGGTCGCCGTCGCCCCGGAGGACGAGCCGCACCCCGGCACCCGGTGGGACCTCGTCTCCTCCGTGCAGGCCCTGGTCACGTTGGTCGGCCTGGTGGTGCTGATCAAGGAGGTGGTCAAGGTCGACCGCTCCGGCACCGTCGTGCTCGGTGCGGCGGTGGCGACCTTCGTCGGGTGGTGGCTCTTCGTCCGCCGTCAGCGGCGCCTCCCGTTCCCGCTGCTGGACCTGACGATCTTCCGGAACGCCGCGTTCGCCTCCGGGGTCCTGGCTGCCGCGTTCGCCATGTTCGCGATGGGCGGGCTGCAGCTCGCCACCACCCAGCGGTTCCAGCTCGTGACGGGCTTCTCGCCCCTGGAGTCCGGGCTGCTGGTGGCCGCCGTCGCGGTCGGGTCGCTGCCGTCGTCGATCCTGGGCGGGGCGTTCCTGCACGTGGTGGGCCTGCGGGTCCTGATCGGCGGAGGCCTCGGTGTCGGGGCCGTCGGCGTGGCCTGGACGCTGGTGGCCGTCCAGCACGGGATGGGCTGGCTGCTCGGCGGCCTGGTCGTCACGGGTCTCGGGCTGGGTGCCGCGATGTCCGTGGCCTCGACCGCGATCATCGGCAACGTACCGGCGCGGCGGGCGGGCATGGCGTCCTCCGTCGAGGAGGTCTCCTACGAGTTCGGCAGCCTGGCCGCCGTCGCCCTGCTCGGGTCTCTGCTGACCACGGTCTACACGATGACCGTCCGCCTGCCCGACGGCGCTCCCGCCGACGCGGGCCGGTCCATGACCGACGCCCTCTCCACGCCCGGCACAGGGCCCGAGGTGCTCGACGCCGCCTTCCGCGCGTTCGGCAACAGCTACTCCGTGGTGATGGCCGTCTGTGCGGGTGTGCTCGCCCTCGGCGCTATCGTCACGACCGTGCTGCTCCGCGCCTACGGTCCTGGTTCGGAGTCCTCCGCCTACGGCTCCGGCCACTGAGACCGACCCCGACCGCGACGCATCCCCGAAGGGCACCCGTGCGACCGAGCAACCGCGACCGCATCCTCGACGCCGCCGTGCGCGTCATCCAGCGCGAGGGCGTCACCGCCGTCACCTTCGACTCCGTCGCGGCCGAGGCAGAGCTCACCCGTGGCGGGATCATGTACCACTTCCCGTCGCGCGAGGACCTGCTGGCCGCCATCCACCAGCATCTCGCCGACCGGTGGGAGGCCTCCCTCCTCGCCGACGCGGGTCGGCCCGCGGAGGACCTCACCGACGACGAGCGGCTGGCCGCCTACGTGCGCGTGAGCGCCCGGTCGGCGACCCGCGCCGAGCTGCAGCTCATGCTCGAGGCCGCCACCCATCCGGAGTGGGCCGCCCCCTGGAGCTCCGTGCTGGAGCGCTGGGCACCCGTGCCCGCCGACGCGGTGGACGACGCCGCCGCGACGGCCCGGCTCGTCACCCGGCTCGCCGCCGACGGCCTGTGGATGTTCGAGTCGCTCGCCTACCGGGCCCTGCCGGAGACGCAGCGCCGCGCGGTGACGGAGCACCTGGTGCGGGCGGTGGCCGCGCCTGACGCCTGAGCAGAACTGGGACCAGCGCCCGACAGGGTGACCGATTCCCGTGCGATCGGTAGACCAGGGGGGCATGCGATCGGAAGACTAGAAGCCATGCGATCGGTAGACTAGATCCATGGCCGACTACCAGCGGCGGATCATCGACGCTACTCTCGACGAACTTCAGCCGCACCTCAGAGCCCTGTCAATCCACGGTCCGAAGGGTGTTGGCAAGACGGCAACCGCCCTGCAGCGGGCAACATCCGTCATCGATCTCAGCCTCCCGCGTCAACGTGAAGTCGTCTCCGCTGACCCGACGGTTCTGACAAACCTCCCGGGCCCGGTCCTCGTCGACGAGTGGCAACGACTCCCCGAAGTCTGGGACGACGTCCGACGGGCAGTCGACGCGGGATCTGGCCCCGGACATTTCATCCTTGCCGGCAGCTCGGCCCCGAGAGGGTCGGTGATCCATTCCGGCGCGGGACGAATCGTGCCGATCCGCATGCGACCCCTGAGCCTCGCGGAACGGAACGTCGAGAACCCGACCGTCAGCCTGTCCGCGCTTCTCGGCGGCAACCAGGACGTCGCAGGGACAACGGCCTTTCGACTCGGAGGTTACGTCGAAGAGATCGTCGCATCAGGGTTCCCTGCGATCCGTTCGCTCCAGGGACGAGTACGCCGGGCCGAGCTGGACGCGTACCTTCAGAACGTGGTCCACCGGGAGTTTCCGGAGCAGGGCTACCAGGTGCGCAAGCCGGAGGTCCTCCGTGCATGGCTCTCCGCCTACGCTGCTGCGACGTCGTCAACGACGACGTACTCGAAGATCCTGGATGCAGCAACGGCCGGACTTTCGAACAAGCCGGCGAAGGAAACGACCATCGCCTACCGTGACGCCCTCTCGTCTCTTTGGTTGCTCGACGCCATTCCGCCCTGGATCCCGAGCCACAACCATCTCGACCGACTGGCCCAGTCGCCAAAGCACCAGCTCGCCGACCCCGCCCTGGCGGCACGGCTACTGGGCCTCGACGCGCCAGCACTTCTACGCGCCGAGCAGGGCAACACCCAGCTCACGGAAGGCACGATCCTGGGCGCGCTGTTCGAGCACCTGGCTGCGCTCAGCATCCACACCTATGCGGAGGCCGCCGAGGCGCGTCTCCACCATCTACGGACACAGAACGGCAGTCACGAGGTTGATCTGGTTGTGGTGCAACCAGATGGTCGCGTCCTGGCCATCGAGGTCAAGCTGGCGGACCGGGTCGAGGACACCGACGCCAAGCATCTCCATTGGCTCCGCAGCAGGATCGGAGACAACCTGATCGACTCCGTAGTCGTCTACGCAGGCGAGTACGCCTATCGACGTCGGGACGGTGTCGCCGTCATCCCGCTCGCGCTGCTGGGACCTTGACCGGGATACCTGCGTTCCGAGCGCGATACTCCGGGCTGCGCTCGTCACGCTCGGGGCCGTTGGGCTGCGGGGGCGCGTGCAGGGCTGAGGCTCGGGGTGGTCGGGGTGCGTAGTCAGGCACTTTGTCAGGCCAACTCCGGTCCACTGACCCGGGAACGACAGCAGGCCAGCACCGGAATGGCACTGACCTGCTGGAACGTCTGGAGCCGCCTGTCGGGTTCGAACCGACGACCTTCCGCTTACAAGGCGGGAGCTCTACCAGCTGAGCTAAGGCGGCGGGCGGGGAACAGCCTAACTGTTCCTCCCCCGAGAATCCGAGTCGAGAACGAGGAGTCGGACGGAACGAAGCGGCGGGGCCCCGGAACACAGCCCGGGACCCCGCCGCCAACGGTCGTCGACCGCTGTCGAACTACTCGGAAGGCTCCGCGGAAGGCTCCCCCGACGCGGGCGCCTCACCCGTCACCGCCTGGGTCAGCCCACCCGGGGTCTGCCAGCCCTCGAAGCGCTCGCCGTCGACGACGACGGTCGGGGTACCGAACCCGCCCTCGGCATTGAGCAGCGACTCGTCGCTCTGCGCTTCCTCCGTGGCTGCCTTGACCCACTCCTCGTAGGTGTCGTGCGCGTCGCCGTCGGCGATCCCTGCGGCCACGTCGGCCGGCACACCGGCCTGCTCGGCGACCTGCGCGATCTGCTCGTCGGACAGGCCGGCGGTGTTCTCCTCCGGCTGGCTCACGAACATCGCCTCGTGGAAGGCCGAGAACTGCTCGGGAGCCTGGTCGGCGACCCACGCGGCGGCCGAAGCGGCGCGCGTCGAGTAGTCGGTGCCCTGGGACGCCCGGTCCAGGATCGTCACGGGGTGCACCACGAGCGTCACGTCACCGGCCTCACGCATCTCGGTGATGCTCGCACCGTTCAGCGACTCGAACTGGCCGCAGATGGGGCACATGTAGTCCACGTAGACGTCGAGGGTCTTCGCACCCTCGTTCGTGGTACCCGCCGCACCGTCGGCACCGACCGGGATGCCGGTGTCCTCGACCACGCCGGCCGGGATGCTGTCGACCTTCTCCATGGGCGACTTCTGGCCCTCGAGGAAGATCAGGACGACCGCAACGACCAGGACGACGAGTCCGAGCCCGAGCGCGCTGAGCACGATGGCCCGGCTGCGCTTCTCTCGCGCCTGCTGCTTCTTCTGGAGTGCAAGGGCCTCGGCACGGGCGGCGTCTCGACGCTGCGCCTTGGTCATGTTCGTCGACATCGGGGTCCTTCGAGATGCGGGCCAATGGGGCGAGGCGCTATGCGCCTTGGGTAAAGCCTACTAGCGCTCGCTGGGAGACTGCTGGACGTTTCGGTACGATCTCGACACCAAACCTGGAGGTCACCACACGACGTCGGGACGGTCCCCCAGGGGCCACCACAGCACGTCCACGGAACCGTCCAGCAGCGGCCACGCCGCCACGACCGCGAGCGCCAGCACCACCAGCGCGAGGACGAGCTTGCGCGTCCTCGTGGGGGCTACCCGGCGCAGCAGCGGGCCTGCTCCGACCCGTGTCGCGTACGACGCGGGCCCGAACCAGGTGATGACCGCGGTCACCAGCATCGCGACGCTCAGGACGAGGCTGTCGACGATCTCCTCGTTCATGCCGCCCACCGACCGGGCCTCGACGGTCGGGATGGGGGCGATGATCACGTTGCCGGGAGCGAACACCATCAGCCCCAGCAGCACCACGATCACTCCGGCGCAGAGGCCGACGGCCGCGGCGGGCAGCACGCCGAACACGGCACGCACGAGGTGCCACGGTGACAGGAGGGTCGCCACGAGCGCGTCGACCCGGCGTGGGCCGCGCCGCGCGCGCCGGTGGCGGAACTCGTCGACGGCGATCCCTGCGAGCCGCGCCACGATCAGCAGTGCCACGAGCACGGCTGCGGCCACTCCAGGGCGGACGGCGGCGAGCGCCACGAGCGCGAGGACGAGCACGGCGAACAGCCCGCGATAGCCGGCGACGTGGGCGGGGTTGGCGGGTTGCAGGCCGAAGGCTCCGTCCCCGGGCGCCGCGCCGGGGCTCTGCGCGCCGAGCGCCCGTCCGGTGACGGACCGGCCCCTGGCGAGGGCGGGGGCAGCAGCCAGGTCCGTCACGCCGCCCACGTCGGGGCGGGACGCCTTGGCGTGGGCCGCGGCTCCGGCCGCCGCGCCGATGCCCGCGCCGCCCGCCGCGGCGGACACCGGCCGGGACAGGAGGCCCTGCGGCATGACGCGCGTCGAGCCGAGGTCGGCCGGCGTCGTCACGGTCCGGGGGTCTGCGGGGTCGTCGGCGGCGCCGAGCACCGTGGTCGCCGAGCCGTCCGGGCCCGTCGTGGCGGTGACGAACGCCTCCGACTCGCCCTTGAGGGCGCGTGCTACCTCGTTGGGCCCCCAGCGCTCCGCCGGTACCGCTCGCAGGGCGGCACCGAGCGCGCGGGCCGCGCGGGGCGGCAGTCCGTCGAGGTCGGCCTGGCCCTGGCGGGAGCGCCGGAGCACCAGCTCGGTGGGCCGCACCCCGAACGGCGCCCGGCCGGTCCCGGCGAACCCGAGCACGGCGGCCCAGGACCACCAGTCGGTGTCCGGGCCGGGCTCGGCGCCGTCGAGCAGCTCGGGGGCGAGGTACCCGGGGGTGCCCATGACGAATCCGGTCCGGGTGGCCCGGGGGTCGCCGGGACCCTGCGCGAGCCCGAAGTCGATGAGGACGGGCCCCGTGCGCGAGATGAGCACGTTGGACGGGGTGAGGTCCCGGTGCACCACGCCGGTGCCGTGCACGGCCTCGAGGGCGTCGGCGAGCTGGTCGGCGAGCTCGAAGAGGTCGCGGGCGTCGAGAGGGCCGCGCTCGTCGATCTCCTCCTCGAGCGTCGGGCCCTCGACGAGCTCGGTGACGATGAACGCGTCGGGTCCCTCGAGCTCGGCGTCCAGCACCCGGGCCACCGCGGGGTGCCGCAGGCCCTGGAGCGCGGTGGCCTCGCGGCGCAGCCGCTCGCGCGCGGAGGGGTCGTCGAGGTGGCGGTGGAGCATCTTGAGCGCGACGGCGTGGCCGCCGTCGTCCTCCGCACGGTAGACGGCGCCCATGGCTCCGGACCCGATCTCACGCACGACGGTGTAACCGCCGAGCTTCGAGCCGGCAGCAGGGCCGGCACCGGTCGAGGGTGCCGTCGAGGCTTCCAGCTCCTCCATGTGGCACACGGTAGCCGTCGCCGACGGGCGACGCCCGCCAAGTCTCACCCCTGTGACCAGCATCGGAGCGTGAGCAACACCACGTAACGGACGACCTCGTTACTCTGAACAGGCAGGGAACCTCGGTACTCTTGACACTGCGCAGCGAGACTTCTACACATCTAAGGAGAAGTACATTGCCAGGTAAAGAAGGATACGATCTGGTCGTCGTCGCGAACCGGCTGCCGGTCGATTTCTCGGTCGGCCCGGACGGCGACCTCACCTGGCAGAGGTCACCGGGCGGTCTGGTCACCGCGCTGGAGCCCGTGATGCGGGACGCCGACGGCGCCTGGGTGGGCTGGTCCGGCGCTCCCGACCTCGCGCACGAGCCGTTCGACGCCGACGGCGTGCTCCTGGTCCCGGTCACGCTCAGCGCGCAGGAGATCCGGCGCTACTACGAGGGCTTCTCCAACGACACCCTCTGGCCGCTCTACCACGACGTCATCGCACCGCCCGCGTACCACCGGCAGTGGTGGGACGCGTACCGCAGGGTCAACCAGCGCTTCGCCGACGCCGCGGCGGAGCAGGCCGCGGAGGGCGCCGTCGTCTGGGTGCACGACTACCAGCTCCAGCTCGTCCCGCGCATGCTCCGTGACCTGCGCCCTGACCTGCGGATCGGGTTCTTCGACCACATCCCGTTCCCGCCGGTCGAGCTGTTCGCCCAGCTCCCCTGGCGCCGGCAGATCATCGACGGCCTGCTCGGGGCGGACCTCGTGGGCTTCCAGCGCAACGGCGACGCGGCGAACTTCGTGCGGTCCGCCCGCCGGCTCACCGGGTACACCACGCGCGGCCCCGTCATCACCATCCCGGACGCCGACGGACGGCCCGGCAGGCACGTGCGCGCGTCGTCGTTCCCCATCTCGATCGACTCCCGCCGGTTCGACACCCTCGCCCGCACGCCGGAGGTCCAGGCCCGCGCCAAGGAGATCAAGGCGGACCTCGGCAACCCCGACATCCTGATGCTCGGCGTGGACCGGCTCGACTACACCAAGGGCATCCGGCACCGCATCAAGGCGTACGGCGAGCTGCTCGACGACGGCCGCCTCGACGTCGAGCGCGCCACGCTCGTGCAGGTGGCCAGCCCGAGCCGCGAGAACGTGGGCGCCTACCAGGAGCTGCGCGAGCACGTCGAGGGCCTCGTGGGCCGGATCAACGGCGAGTACGGCGAGCTGGGCCACTCGGCGATCCACTACCTGCACCACTCGTACCCGCCCGAGGAGATGGCCGCGCTCTACCTCGCCGCCGACGTGCTGCTGGTGACCTCGCTGCGCGACGGGATGAACCTCGTCGCCAAGGAGTACATCGCCGCCCGCTCCGACGAGCGCGGCGCGCTCGTGCTCAGCGAGTTCACGGGGGCCGCCGACGAGCTCTCCCCCGGTCCGCTGCTGGTCAACCCGCACGACATCGACGGCATGAAGGACATCATCGTGGCCGCGGCCACGATGGACCCCAGGGAGCAGCGCCGCCGCATGCGGCGGCTGCGCCGCAAGGTCCTGTCCGACGACGTCGCCAAGTGGTCGGAGACGTTCCTCGGGGTGCTCACCTCCGTGCCGTCCCGGCCGCTCAGCGTGGACCCGCGCGCCGCGGAGCCCCGCCACCACAACCTGCGGGACGCGCTGACCGCGTTCACGACCGCACCGGAGGGCATCCCGGCCAAGGGCCGGCTCGCCCGGATGGGGAACGGGAACGGCCGGCGCAAGAAGCCGACCACCGGCTGGCTGATCGCCTCCGACTTCGACGGCACGCTCGCCCCGCTGGTCGACGACCCCAAGTCGTCCGCGATGACGACGGCGGCGCGCGCCGCCGTCGAGCAGCTGCACGCGCTCGCCCAGGAGGCACCCGTCCGCCTCGCCCTCGTGTCGGGCCGCGACCTGTCCGACCTGGCCGAACGCTCCGTGGCACCGGAGGGCACCTTCCTCGTGGGCAGCCACGGCGCCGAGGCCGGGCGAGCCACCACCACCGGCGTCGAGCGGGTGCCGTTCCACCTGACCACCACCCAGTCCGGCCAGCTCGACGCGCTCGTCGCGGGGTTCGAGTCGGCGGTCTCCGGCCGCGAGGGTGCCTGGGTGCAGGTCAAGCCCGCCGCCGCCGTCGTGCACACGCGCCTGGCGAGCGTGGACGACGCCGCCGCGATCACCGTGGCCGCCGACGAGGTGGCCGCCAACCTCGGGCTCCACGCGATGCACGGCAAGGACGTGGTCGAGGTGTCCGTGGTGACCACCAGCAAGGGCGAGGCGCTGCGTCGCCTGCGCGGCACGGTGGCCGCCGAGCTGGGCGTCGAGAAGGTACGGGTCCTGTACTCGGGGGACGACACGACCGACGAGAACGCGTTCGGTGCGCTCGAGGCCGGCGACCTCTCGATCAAGGTGGGCACCGGCGACACCTTGGCCGCCCACCGGGTCCCCGACCCGGACGCCCTCGCCGCCGTCCTCGCCGGCCTGGCACGCACGCTGCGCGAGGAGGACTGAGCGGGAGAACGGTCCAGAGATCTGACCCGACCGTGACCCCGTCGATACCGCGACCTTGACGAACCGGGGTACGATCGCGCTGCAAGTGTCACCGCCGACACGTGAGTGGAAGCAACGGCACCCGACCACAACGGATCGTCCGGCACGTACCTGCCGGTGGAGGGATGTTTTCTCATGGCTACGGTCACTTTTGACCACGCGACCCGCGTCTACCCGGGCACGGAGCGCCCGGCTGTCGACCAGCTGAACCTGGAGATCGAGGACGGCGAGTTCCTCGTCCTCGTCGGCCCGTCCGGCTGCGGTAAGTCCACCTCGCTGCGCATGCTCGCCGGCCTGGAGGACGTCAACGGTGGGCACATCTTCATCGGTGACCGCGACGTCACCGACGTGCAGCCCAAGGACCGCGACATCGCGATGGTCTTCCAGAACTACGCCCTGTACCCGCACATGTCGGTGGCGGACAACATGGGCTTCGCCCTGAAGATCGCGGGCACGCCCAAGGCGGAGATCCGCCAGCGCGTCGAGGAAGCAGCGAAGATCCTCGACCTGACCGAGTACCTCGACCGCAAGCCGAAGGCCCTCTCGGGTGGTCAGCGGCAGCGTGTCGCCATGGGCCGCGCCATCGTGCGTCAGCCCCAGGTGTTCCTCATGGACGAGCCGCTGTCGAACCTCGACGCCAAGCTCCGCGTCCAGACCCGTACCCAGATCGCGTCGCTCCAGCGCCGCCTGGGCGTCACCACGGTCTACGTCACCCACGACCAGACCGAGGCGCTCACCATGGGTGACCGCATCGCCGTGCTGAACCACGGTGTGCTCCAGCAGGTCGGCACGCCGCGCGAGATGTACGACCGCCCGAGCAACGTGTTCGTCGCCGGCTTCATCGGCTCGCCCGCCATGAACATCGGTACGTTCGACGTCAAGGACGGCCACGTCCAGGTCGGCTCCGCCGAGGTGCCGCTCGAGCGTTCCATCGCGAGCGAGATCTCCGACGCCGACGGCGGCAAGGTCACGCTGGGCTTCCGCCCCGAGGCGCTCGACTCGGTCGCGGTCGGCACCCCCGGCTCGTTCGACGTCGAGGTCAACCTCGTCGAGGAGCTCGGCTCGGACGCGTTCGTCTACGGCACGCTGAAGGGCGACACCGACGTCAACCTGACGGCCGGTGAGACCAACCAGCTCATCGTGCGCATCGACCCGCGCAACGTGCCCGACAAGGGCGACGTCATCGCCGTCGCGATCCAGGCCGGCCACTCGCACGTGTTCTCCGCGACCACGGGTGAGCGCCTCGGCTGATCCTCAGCCACCCTCGCCGAGGTAGTCGTGTGGCGAGGTAGTCACCTGGCGAAGTAGTACTACTTCGCTGCGTGACTACCTCGCCACACGACTACCTCGGCGATGTCCGTCAGCGCAGAATGGTGCCCATGCCCCAGCAGAACCTTCAGATCACCGCGGTCGCACCCGACCCCGCGCTGCTGGACCTCCCGTGGGACGTGCCGCTGGCCGAGTGGCCCGACGACGTCCTCGCCGCGCTGCCCCAGGGCATCTCGCGGCACGTGGTCCGCTTCGTCAACCACGGGGGACGCGTGCTCGCGATCAAGGAGATCGGCGAGAGCGTCGCCTACCGCGAGTACGAGCTCCTGCGCCAGCTGCACCGCATCGAGGTGCCGTCGGTGGTCCCGGTGGGCGTCATCACGGGCCGGAGCGCGCCCGACGGCGAACGGCTCGAGGCCGTGCTCCTCACCGAGCACCTGCAGTTCTCGCTGCCGTACCGCGCCCTGTTCAGCCAGGACCTGCGCCCGGACACGGCGACCCGCCTCATCGACGCCCTCGCGGTGCTCCTGGTGCGCCTGCACCTCGTGGGCTTCTACTGGGGCGACGTCTCCCTGTCGAACACCCTGTTCCGGCGCGACGCCGAGACCTTCGCCGCCTACCTGGTGGACGCCGAGACCGGCGACATGCACCGCACGCTGACCGACGGCCAGCGCAACTACGACGTCGACCTGGCCCGCACCAACATCATCGGCGAGCTCATGGACCTCGCCGCGGGCGAGCTGCTCGACGAGGACGTGGACGAGGTGTCCATCGGCGACGCCCTCGTGGAGCGCTACCAGGAGCTCTGGAACGCGCTGACCGGGTCGGAGGCCTTCGACTCCGGCGACCGCTGGCGTGTCGCGGCCCGCATCGAACGGCTCAACGACCTCGGTTTCGACGTGGGCGAGCTCGAGATCACCACGGACATCGACGGCACCAAGGTGCGCATCCAGCCCAAGGTGGTCGACGCGGGGCACCACTCCCGCCGGCTGCTCCGGCTCACCGGGCTGGACGTGCAGGAGAACCAGGCCCGGCGCATGCTCAACGACCTCGACAGCTACCAGGCGGCGACGGACCGGCAGAACGACCAGGAGCAGATCGTCGCGCACGCCTGGGTGCGCCAGGTGTTCCGTCCGACGATCGACGCCGTGCCGCGCGAGCTGCGCCGCAAGCTGGAGCCCGCGCAGCTCTTCCACGAGATCCTCGACCACCGCTGGTTCATCTCCCAGCAGGCGCAGCGGGACATCCCGCTGCCCGAGGCCGCCGAGTCCTACGTGGAGCGCGTGCTGCGTCACCGCCCCGACGAGGACGCCGTGCTCGGCCTCGCGCCGGGCGAGGCCGAGCCGGAGGACGGCTAGCTCGACGCCCCGCGCTGCTTGGCGACCTCGTACAGGGTGATGCCGGCGGCCACCGCCGCGTTCAGCGACTCCGTGGTGGCGGCGATCGGGATGGACACCACCGCGTCGCACGCCTCGCGCACCAGGCGCGACAGGCCCTTGCCCTCGGAGCCCACGACCAGCACGAGCGGGTCGGTGGCGTACGCCAGCTCACCCACCGGCATGTCACCGCCCGCGTCGAGCCCCACGACGAAGCAGCCGGACTTCTTCAGCTCGGCGAGCTCGCGCGCGAGGTTGGTCGCCCGCGCCACGGGCACGCGGGCCGCGGCACCCGCCGAGACCTTCCACGCCGAGGCCGTCACGCCCGCGGCGCGCCGCTCCGGGACCAGCACGCCGTGGGCGCCGAACGCCCCGGCGGACCGGAGCACCGCGCCCAGGTTGCGCGGGTCGGTCACGCTGTCGAGCGCGACGATCAGCGGCGGTTCCCCTGCCTCGGCCGCGATGTCGAGCAGGTCCTCGACGTCCTTGTAGTCGTACGGCGGCACCTTCATGGCCACGCCCTGGTGCACGGCGCCGTCCGTGATCTTGTCCAGGTCGAGCCGCGACGCCTCGAACAGCGGGTGGCTGCGCGTGTGCGCGATCTCCAGGATCTCCTGGGTACGGTCGTCCGAATCCAGGTGCGTCGCCAGGTAGATGCCCTCGACGGGCATCTCGGCGCGCAGGGCCTCCAGCACCGAGTTGCGGCCGGCGACGACCTCGGTCGCCCCGGCACCCTTGCGCCCGGCGCCGCGGCCACCCGGGGCGCCGGGCCGGCGCCCGGAGGCCACGCGCTTCTCCGCGGCCACCTTGCGCTGGTGCGCGGGGTGGTAGGTGCGGTCCTCCGCCTTGGGCGTCGGTCCCTTGCCCTGCAGTGCCTTGCGGCTGTGGCCGCCGGTGCCTACCTGGGCGCCCTTCTTGGAGCCTGCCTTGCGTACCGCACCGGCGCGCTTCGAGTTTCCTGCCATGGTGTGTCTCGTCTCTCAGCCGGTGGTCGAGCTTGTCGCGACCACCGCGGGTTCGGTAGGGGTGGCCTCGACAAGCTCGACCACCGGGGAAAAGTTCAGGAGAGCGCCCAGCGGGCGCCGTCCGCGGAGTCCTGGACCTCGATCCCGGCGGCCGCGAGACGGTCCCGGATCGCGTCGGAGGTGGCCCAGTCCTTGGCGGCACGTGCCTCGGCACGCGCCGCGAGCTCGGCCGTGACCAGCCCGTCGAGCGCCGTCGCGTACCGGTCGTCGGTGGACGTCGCCCACTGCGGGTCCGCCGGGTCGAGACCCAGCACGTCGAGCATCGCACGCAGCGTCACCAGCTCGTCACGCACCGCGGCGTCGGTCCCAGAGGTGAGGGCGGTGTTGCCCGCCCGCAGGTGCTCGTGCACCACGGCGAGCGCCTGCGGCACGTTCAGGTCGTCGTCCATCGCCGCAGCGAAGGTCTCGGGTACCTCCGCCTTGGCGATCTCCTCGGCCGGGACGTCACCGACCCGCTCCGACGCGCGGGTCACGAAGCCGGAGAGCCGCTCCCACGTGGTGCGCGCCTCGTCCAGTGTGTCGGGCGCCCACTCGAGCATCGACCGGTACTGCACGGCGGCGAGCGCGTAGCGCACCACGGGCGCGGGCGCCTGGTTCAGCAGCTCGCTGACGAGCAGGCCGTTGCCGAGGGACTTCGACATCTTCACGCCGGACTGCGTCACCCAGGCGACGTGCATCCAGCGCTGCGCGAACCCGTAGCCCGCGGCGCGCGACTGCGCCTGCTCGTTCTCGTGGTGCGGGAACCGCAGGTCCAGTCCGCCCCCGTGGATGTCGAACGTCTCGCCCAGGTAGCGCCGGGCCATCGCGGAGCACTCCAGGTGCCAACCGGGGCGACCACGGCCGTAGGGGGTGTCCCACGACGCGGACTCGGGCTCGCCCGGCTTGGGCGCCTTCCACAGGGCGAAGTCGTGCGGGTTCCGCTTGGCCTCGGCGGCGGTCCCCGCCGCGGTGTCCGCCCCCTCCTCCGGACTGAGGTCGTCGACCTTCTGCCGGGTGAGCTCGCCGTAGGCGGGCCAGGAGCGCACGTCGAACCAGACGTTGCCCGCACCCGTGCTGTAGGCGTGCCCCTTCTCGACCAGGCGGTCCATCAGACCCACCATCTCGGGCACGCTGCCGGTGGCGCGCGGCTCGTAGGTGGGCGGGATGACGCCGAGCGCGTCGTACGCCTGAGTGAACACGCGCTCGTACAGCGCAGCGTGCGCCCACCACTCGCGGCCGGCCGCGGCCGACTTGGCCAGCACCTTGTCGTCGATGTCGGTGACGTTCCGGATCAGGGTGACCTTCAGGCCACGCCGGGTGAGCCAGCGACGCAGCACGTCGAAGGCGATGACCGGGCGGAGGTGGCCTACGTGCGGGGGTGCCTGGACGGTGGCGCCACACAGGTAGATGCCGACCTCGCCCGGGGTGATGGGGGTGAAGTCGCGCACCTCGCGCGCAGCGGTGTCAAACAGGCGGATAGTCACCTGTCAAGGGTACCGGCGCTTAAGGTTCCCGCCTCGACAATTGCCCTGGCCCGCTCCAGGGTCTGCCGCATCACCGCACGCCGACCTGAACGCGGGCCTCAGGCGGCGACGTCGTCGGCGAGCAGGTGCGCCACGTGGCGGTGGCCCCGTAGCTCGTAGCCGACGACCGACACCACCGGCGCGAGCATGACCAGCAGGAGCGCCCACGACATGGGCAGCCCGGCGGCCGCCGCCACGACGGCCCCGGCGAGGACCGCCACCGTGCCGAGGATCACGAACAGGTGCAGCCGGTCGAACGACCGGGTCAGGACGGCGATGTGGTGCGCGTGCCACGGCGTGCTCTGCGACGCGCCCCCGCGCCCCCGCTCGGCGAGCCAGGGGCCCACCATCTCGGCGATCCCCAGCAGCGCACCGCCGACGAGGAGCGATCAGGTGCGCACCCTGCTCCCCCGCCACGCCGAACCCGACCACGAACGCCAGGTCGAACAGCAGCTCCAGCGGGGTGGCGGTCCGCGACGGCTCGTGCGGGTCGCGGCCGGTCATCCGCCGGGTGCGGTGGTGCAGCATTGACAGGGGCCTTGTTCTACCCGATGCCCCGCTACGACCGCCTAGCCGAAGTTCCTGCCCTCGCCCCGGTACGTCGGCACCGTCTCCACGATCTCGGCGCCGCGGACGAGGTGGACGCGGTCGAACCGCTCCATCATCTCCCCCGCCTTCGCGTGCCGCAGCCAGACCCGGTCGCCGGTGTGCAGCCTGCCGTCGGGCGAGAGCCCGCGGGCCACACGCAGCGGGGTCTGCACCTCACCGGCGCCCTCCGGGCCGCTCAGCGTGTAGCCGGGCGTGTACAGGCGCGGCAGCCGGGCCGGCCCCGCCTTGCCGGACGCCGCGTAGCCGCCGGAGAACGCGGTGACCCAGCCGGGCGCGGGCTCGCGCACGACGTCGAGCCCGAAGAACGCCGCGGGGCGCGCCTGGAAGGACCGGTAGCCGTCGAACAGTCCCGGCGCGTACAGACCTGAGCCGGCGGTCACCTCGGTGACGCCGGGCGCCCCGCCGCTCACCTCGATCGACCCGGTCCCGCCCGCGTTGACGAGCTCCACGTCCTGCCCGACGGCGTCGCGTACCGCCGCGAGGATCCCCACCCGGCGCTCGTTCACCTCGCGCATGGAGAGCCGCTTGACCAGCCGGACGGCGGGGCTCGTGTCGGGCAGTCCCGCCACCTGCGCCTCGTAGAACATCAGCCCGCGTACCGCGAGGCCACGCGCCTGCGCCACGGTCGCGAGCGCCGCCACCTCGCCGGGCTCGCGCAGGGGCGACCTGCGCACCCCGAGGTGCGCGGTCAGCCGCCCGACGCCGACGCGCAGCGAGCAGTCGACGTCCAGGCACACCCGGACGGGACCGGCGTCGGCCGTGCCGCCCGTGGCGTCCGCGATCAGGCCGAGGTGGGCGACGTCGTCGACCATCAGGGTGATCTCCGCGCGGCCCGCCGGGTCGGCCGCCAGGGTCGCGAGCGCCTCCCGGTCGACCGTCGGGTAGCCCACCAGCACGTCGTGCACGCCCTCGCCGACCAGCCACAGCGCCTCACGCAGCGAGTAGGCCATGACGCCGGCGAACCCGTGCCCGGCCGCCCGCTCGACCAGCGAGCGCACGCGCACCGACTTGGACGCGACGCGGACGGGTACGCCGTCGGCACGCTTGAGGAGGTCGAGCGCGTTGGCGTCGAACACGTCCAGGTCCACGACGGCGAGGGGCGCGGGCAGTCCGGACGTGGCGGCGGACAGCCGCGCGACGGTGTCTGCTGCGGAGCTCATGACCGCACGCTACTCCCCCGGCCGCGGGCACGGCAGGCGCGACGGCAGGGCCCGCACCGGGCATCTTGGCTCTGGTTCGCCCCGCGAGCGCGTGGGATAGTGCATCGGTGATCTGGACGAACTGGGCACGCACCGTCAGCGTGACGCCCGTACGGCAGGAGCAGCCGGCCTCGGAGCACGAGCTGTCCGACGCCGTGCGCCGCGCGGTCCGCGAGGGCCACCAGGTCCGCGTCGTCGGCGGCGGGCACTCGTTCGCCCCGGCCGCCGCCACCGAGGGCGTGCAGCTCAACCTGGACCGGCTGAACGCCCTGCACCGCGTCGAGCGGGACCCGGCCACCGGCCACGCCCTCGTCACCGTGGGGGCCGGGATGCGGCTGCGCCAGCTCAACCGGCTCCTCGCCGAGCGCGGGCTCGCCATGCAGAACCTCGGGGACATCGACCAGCAGTCCGTCGCGGGCGCCGTCTCGACGGGCACGCACGGCACCGGCGCCCGGTACGGCGGCCTGGCCACCCAGGTCCGCGCCCTGACGGTCGTCGGACCGGACGGCGGGGTCACCCGCGCCACGCCCACCGAGCACCACGACCTGTTCGAGGCGTCCCGGCTCGGCCTCGGCACCACGGGCGTGCTGAGCACCGTGACCATCGAGGCGGTGCCCGCCTTCGACCTGTACGCCGTCGAGGAGCCGTGGCCGCTGGACCGCGTCCTGGAGGGCATCCACGACCTCGTCGCGGACAACGACCACTTCGAGTTCTTCTGGTTCCCCGCCACGCGCCGCACGCTCACCATGCGCAACATGCGCGTCGAGCCGGAGCGGCGGCACACCGGCGCGGGCGTCGGCCACCGGGCCCGGCGGCTCGTCGGGGCGGCCCGCACCTTCGTCGACGAGGAGGTGCTGTCGAACGGCCTGTTCGAGGTGTCCAACCGGATAGCCACAGCGTTCCCCGCCGCGACGCCGGCGCTCGGCGAGCTCGCGACCCGTGCCCTGGCGGCCCGCCGGTACACGGCCCCGGCGCACGAGGTGTTCTGCACCAACCGCCGCGTGCGGTTCCGCGAGATGGAGTACGCCGTCCCGCGGGCCACCGTCGTCGAGGTGATCAACGAGCTCGACGCGTGGCGGCGGTCCAGCGGCGAGAACATCCCGTTCCCGCTGGAGGTGCGCTTCGCGCCCGCCGACGACGTGTGGCTCTCCACCGCCTACGGCCGCGAGACCGCGTACGTCGCCGCACAGCAGTACTGGCGCCTGCCGCACGCGCGCTACTTCGAGGCCGCCGAGCGCATCTTCACGGCCGTGGGCGGGCGCCCGCACTGGGGCAAGATGCACACGCGCGACGCGGAGTACCTCGCCGGCCAGTACCGCCGCCTGCCGGACTTCCGGCGCACCCGCGAGGCCGCGGACCCCGACGGGGTGTTCGCCAACCCCTACACGCGTCAGGTCCTCGGCTGAGGCCACCCGACGGAACCGGGCGTCCGACAGAGCTGGGCAGCCCGGTCAGGGCTCCATCTCGTCGAACACGTCGCGAGCCAGCACGGCGAAGCCCTCGCGTGCAGCCTCGTCGTCCTGGTCCACCATCCACGCGAGCTCGATACCGTCGATCCGGAGCGCCGTCATCCGCGCCAGCGTGCCGACCTCGGTGCGGTACTTGACGCCCGCGACGTCGGCGAGGCGCTGCAGGTACTCCCTGGTCATCGCGATGCTCTGCTTGAGGTGCGCCTGCGCGACCTCGCGCAGCACCGGTGTCCTGGCGCCCGAGACGGCGAACTCGAAGGTCAGCAGCCGCATGTGCTGGTTCTGCTTGAGACCGACCAGCAGCGCCTCGACGGTACCCCGCACCAGGGCCCCCCGGTCCGGCCCGACGTCCAGCGCGGCGAGCACCGGCTCGGAGGCCCGCATCGCGATGGCGCGCCCCATGGCGCGCAGCATCGCGTCCTTGTCGTCGAAGCAGTAGTGCACGGTGCCGAGGGAGATCCCGGCCTCCTGCGCGACCCTGCGCACGGTCACCGACTCGACACCCTCGCGCATCGCGACGCTCAGCCCGGCCTCGACGATCTCGGCCCGCCGCTCGTCGAGCGGCTTGCGCTTGTTCATCGCTGCCCCCCGGGATCGGGTACGACGAGTGCCGTCGCGATGGCCGCGACGCCCTCACCGCGCCCCGTCAGACCGAGCGCGTCGGTGGTGGTCGCGGTCAACGAGACGGGCGCGCCGGCGGCGGCGGACATGGCCGCCTGCGCCTCGTCGCGCCGCGTTCCGACCCGCGGATGGTTTCCGATCACCTGAACTGCCACGTTACCGATCATGTACCCCGCAGCCCGAACGCGCCTTGCGGCCTCGGCGAGCAGGGTGGTCCCCGAGGCCCCCTCCCACTCGGGACGACCGGTCCCGAAGTGCGAACCGAGGTCACCGAGGGCCGACGCCGAGAACAGCGCGTCCGCCGCGGCGTGCGCCGCGACGTCGGCGTCGGAGTGCCCGGCCAGCCCGCGCTCCCCCGGCCAGTGCAGGCCGCCGAGCCACATCTCGCGGCCGGACCCGTCGGGCGCGAACGCGTGCACGTCGACCCCGATGCCCGTGCGGGGCAGCGGATAGGCCACCTGGGCCGGTCGTGCGGGGTCCGGTGCGCTGGACGGGTCGGTCATGCGTTGGTCTCCTGCAGCACGAGGGTCGCGAGCCACACGTCGCGTTCGGTGGTGATCTTGAAGGCCGCCGCGTCCCCGGCGACCATGTGGACGTGCTCGCCGAGGGCCTCGACGAGGCCGGCATCGTCCGTCGCCGCCAGGTGCTCCGCGACGGCCCGGTCCGCACCCGTGCGGTGCGCACGGACGAGCAGGTCGCGAGCGAAGCCCTGGGGGGTCTGGACGGCGCGCAGCATCGAGCGGTCAGGGGTGCCCGTGACCAGCTCCGCGTCGCCGTCGGGCCGCACCTGCTTGACCGTGTCGGTGACGGGCAGCCCCGGCACGACGGCGCCGTGCCCGCCGCGGACCGCGGCGACGACCCGGCGGACGAGGTCCGGCGGCACGAGGGGACGCGCCGCGTCGTGCACCAGCACCACGTCGTCACCCGGACGCGCGAGCGCCAGCCCCGCGGCGACCGACGCCTGGCGGGTGGGGCCGCCGTCGGTCACCTGGACGGGAATCCCTACGTGTGGATCGTCGGCCAGGAGGTCGCTCATGACCTCGACCAGGCCGTCCGGCGCGGTGACCACGAGGGAGTCCACGACGCCCGACGCCGCGAGGCGTCGTGCGGCGTGGAGCACCAGCGGAAAGCCTTCGAGCTCTACCAGAGCCTTCGGCAGGTCGCGCCCTAGTCGGGATCCCGAGCCGGCGGCCGTCAGGATTGCAAGGGTCGTCATCTCGTAGCGGGTCCCCACAGGATCATGATTGAAGCGAAGGATCCCGTGGGGCGCGAGCACCGGGTCCTGACTGGTACGTCAGACGTGCGAGGGATCCTGTGGGTAAGTCAGGAAGCGAGGACCTCGTCGAGGATCGCTTCCGCCTTCTCCTCTTCGGTGTGCTCGGCCAGAGCGAGCTCGGACACGAGGATCTGGCGGGCCTTGGCCAGCATGCGCTTCTCCCCCGCGGAGAGGCCGCGGTCGGCGTCCCGGCGGGACAGGTCACGGACGACCTCTGCCACCTTGATGACGTCGCCGGACGCAAGCTTCTCGAGGTTCGCCTTGTACCGGCGCGACCAGTTGGTGGGCTCTTCGGTGTACGGCGCACGCAGCACCTCGAACACGCGGTCGAGACCCTCTTGGCCAACGACATCGCGCACGCCAACCAGGTCGACGTTCTCCGCCGGGACCTCGATGGTGAGGTCGCCCTGGGCGACCTTGAGCTTGAGGTACATCTTTTCTTCGCCGCGAATCTTGCGGGTCTTGATCTCTTCGATCAGCGCCGCGCCATGGTGCGGGTAGACAACCGTCTCGCCTACTGTGAACGTCATCTGCAGATGTCCCCTTTCCCTGAAACCAGGTTACCACGGCGTGATCTCAAGAAGTTGCGGGCTTGGCGTTGACAGGATAGGGGCCGGGATTGCGTTTCCGCAGGTCAGCGCTCTGTCGACGGGGTAGTTCGAGGTGCTCGCGACCACACCACCACCGGTCGGATCGTTCCGGAGCCGTGACCGTTGCCACCCCCTGACCGGGCATTTCGCCATCCGAGGGCGATGCGCGGGTTCATGCCCGGGACCATTAGGATGTGGCGGGGATCCGACCCCCACCCGAACCATCGAACACCAGGGAGTTCATCGTGTCCCGTCGCGCCACCGCCGCCCGAGGCGCCCGCACCATCGCTCTCGCGGCGGTCTCCGCCACGGGGGCCCTCCTCCTGGCGGGCTGCGCCCCGAGCACCACGACGCTGAACTACGACCCCTCCGACGGGGTCGGCGTCACCGTCGCCGGCGCGGACGCGCTGCGCGGCATCAACCTGATGGTCGTGGGAACCGCCGAGGGCGAGCCGGGCAACCTCCTCGGTGCGCTCACCAACGGGACCCAGGACGACGCGTCGTTCACGCTGGAGACCCCGGACGGCTCGCCCGTCACCGTGGAGGTTCCCGCCGGCGACACCGTCTACCTGGGCACCGAGACCGGGGAGAGCGTCCAGATCGACACGGTGAGCGCGCCTCCGGGCAGCTACGTCGACGCGACGCTTGCCGCCGCCGGCGGGTCCACGGAGTTCAAGCTGCCCATCCTCGACGGCACGCTCCCGGAGTACGCGGACAGCCTGCCCAGCGCCGCGGCGTCCGCCTCGCCGTCGGCCAGCCCCACGGAGTGATCAGCACCCTCCCGGCATGACGAAGCCGGTGGGTGCGGCGTGGTCCCCCACGCCGCACCCACCGGCTTCGTCGTCCGGTCAGGCGGTGGTCACCCGAAGCGGCCCGAGACGTAGTCCTCGGTGGCCTTCTCCGCCGGGGAGGAGAAGATCGTCGCGGTGTCGTTCATCTCGATGAGACGGCCGGGCTTGCCGGTGCCCGCGATGTTGAAGAACGCCGTACGGTCGCTCACACGCGCCGCCTGCTGCATGTTGTGCGTGACGATGACGATCGTGTAGTCCTTCTTGAGCTCCTGGATGAGGTCCTCGATCGCCAGCGTGGAGATCGGGTCCAGGGCCGAG
Organism: Promicromonospora xylanilytica; assembly: GCF_054782895.1. Taxonomy (NCBI): domain Bacteria; kingdom Bacillati; phylum Actinomycetota; class Actinomycetes; order Micrococcales; family Promicromonosporaceae; genus Promicromonospora; species Promicromonospora xylanilytica. The sequence goes on along the minus strand of NZ_BAAGRP010000003.1, from coordinate 221,926 downwards.
CACGGCTCGTCCATGAGCACCACCTGCGGCTTCACCGCGATGGCGCGGGCGATGCACAGGCGCTGCTGCTGGCCGCCCGACAGGCCGGAGCCCGGCCGGTCCAGGCGGTCCTTGACCTCGTTCCAGAGGTTGGCGCCCCGCAGGGAGGACTCGACCAGGTCGTCGGCGTCGGACTTGGAGATCTTGCGGTTGTTCAGCTTGACGCCCGCCAGCACGTTGTCCTTGATCGACATCGTGGGGAACGGGTTGGGGCGCTGGAACACCATGCCGATGTTGCGGCGAACCGCCACCGGGTCGACGTCGTCGCCGTACAGGTCGACGCCCTCGAGCTCGACCTTGCCCTCGACGTAGGCCCCGGGGATCACCTCGTGCATGCGGTTGAGGGTGCGGAGGAAGGTCGACTTGCCGCAGCCCGACGGGCCGATGAAGGCCGTCACGGACTTGGGGTCGACGGTCATGGAGACGCCCTCGACAGCACGGAAGTCGCCGTAGTAGATGTTGACGTCCTTGACGTCGATGCGCTGGGCCATCGTGAAGTTCCTTCGGGCTGTGGCTTCGGGTGAGCTGAGCTGTGGTCGGGGTCAGCGGGTCTTCGGTGCGAACCAGCGGTTCACGAGGCGGCCGGCGATGTTGAGGATCATCACGATCGCGATCAGCGTCAGGGCCGCGCCCCAGGCGTTCTGCATGGCGATGTCCGCCACGCAGCCTGCCTGGTCCTCGCGGCACGTCGCAAGGCCCTGGCTGTACTGCCGATAGATGAACACCGGCAGCGTCATCATGCGTCCGTCGGTGGCGTCGAAGTTGATGGAGTCGGTCACACCCACCGCGACGAGCAGGGGTGCCGTCTCACCGATGACGCGGGCCACGGCCAGCAGCACACCGGTGGTCAGACCGGCCACGGAGGTGCGGAGCACGACCCGCACGATCGTGAGCCACTTGGGCACACCCAGCGCGTACGCCGCCTCACGCAGCTCGTTGGGGACGAGCTTGAGCATCTCCTCGCAGGACCGCACCACCACGGGGATCATGAGCAGGGAGAGCGCGACCGCACCCATGAGCCCGAACCGCGCCCCCGGGCCGAAGAAGATGGTGAACAGCGAGACCGCGAAGAGGCCGGCGACGATCGACGGGATACCCGTCATGACGTCCACGAAGAACGTCACCGAGCGGGCCAGCGGACCGCGGCCGTACTCGACCAGGTAGATCGCCACGAGGATGCCGATCGGCACCGAGATGACGGTGGCCCACCCGGTGATGATCAGCGTGCCCATCACCGCGTGGTAGATGCCGCCGCTCGGGTCGCCGCCGAAGATCCCGCGCATCGAGTACGAGAGGAACTCGAGACTGATGCGGCCGGCACCGTTGAACAGCACGGTCCACAGCAGCGAGGCCAGCGGCAGCATCGCGAGCACGAACGCCGACCAGATGAGCACCGTCATCGCGCGGTCGACGCGCCGGCGGCGCGGTTCGGCGGTGGTCAGAAGAGCGCGTACACGCTCGGTGGCGTCCACGGTCGACAGGTCGGCGCTCATCAGTTGGCCCCCGAGAAGTCCTTGCGGCGGGCCACGATGGCCCGGGCGGCCATGTTCACCGCCAGCGTGATCACGAACAGCGTCAGACCGGTGGCGATCAGCGCGTTGACGGCGAGGCCGCTGGCCTCCGGGAAGTCCAGGGCGATGTACGCCGCGATGGTCTGCTGCTGCGCGGCCTGGAAGATCTTGAACGAGTAGAGGAAGCCGGGCGAGAGGATCATCAGCACGGCCATGGTCTCGCCGAGCGCGCGGCCGAGGCCCAGCATCGCGGCGGAGATCACACCGGACTGCCCGAACGGCAGCACGGCGGTGCGGATCATCTCCCACCGGGTGGCACCGAGCGCGAGCGCCGCCTCCTCGTGCAGCTTGGGGGTCTGCAGGAAGACCTCTCGGGAGACCGCTGTGATGATCGGCAGGATCATCACGGCGAGCACCACGGCGACGGTCGCCAGCACGCGCGCCGTCGGCGACGCCTCACCGGCGAAGAGCGGGATCCAGCCGAGGTACTGGTTCAGCCAGGTCCACAGGGGCCCGACGGCGGGGGCGAGCACCGCGATGCCCCACAGGCCGTAGACCACCGAGGGGATCGCCGCCAGCAGGTCCACCAGGTAGCCCAGCGCCTGGGCGAGCCGGCGCGGCGCGTAGTGCGAGATGAACAGCGCGATGCCCATCGCCACCGGCGTCGCCATGAGCAGCGCCAGCACGGCGGCGAGCAGGGTGCCGAAGACCAGCGGACCGACGTAGGCGACGAACGAGGTGTCGTCGGGGTACCGCGGCACCGCGTCGGCGAGCTCCGCGGAGCTCGCGGTGATGGCGGGCCACGCGCGGGCGATCAGGAAGAGGGCGACCGCAGCCAGGGTCGCGAGAATGAGGGCGCCGGCACCAGTGGTGATCCAGCGGAAGATCCGGCTGAAGCCCCGCTCGGTGTCGCCGCTCGACCGGCGGGACCGCACGGGCGCCGGTGCAGCGGGTGGGCTGTCAGTGGTGGTCACAGATGGTCCTCGGCTCGTCGTGTCTGTGTGAGTTCAAGCCTGGCATGGCCGTGCCGGTGGCCGGGCCACGAGATCCTGAGCCTCGCACGGCCCGGCCACCGGCCGGGTAATGGTACTTCCGGTACTTCTCGTGCCTGCGTCAGCCGGCCGTGATGGCCTCGACCGACGGGAGGAACTGCTCGGTCAGCGACGTCGGGAGCGGCGCGGAGCCGGCCGAGTCGGCAGCGGCCTTCTGGCCGTCCTCGCTCAGGATGTAGGTGTAGAGGCCCTTGACCAGGTCCGCGGTGGCCGCGTCCTCGTAGGTGGCGCAGGCCAGGTGGTACGAGACCAGGACGATCGGGTAGGTGCCCGCGATGTCACGCTTGAGGTCGTAGGCGAAGACGTGCTCGCTGGTGCCCTCGACGCGCGGCGAGCCCTCGACCACGGCGGCAGCGGCCTCGGGGCTGTACTCGACGAACTCGTCGCCGACGCCCACGGCGACCGTACCCAGGTCAGCGATCTGCGAGGCGTCGGCGTAGGTGATGGTGCCCTCGCCGGCCGCCGTGGCGCTGACCACACCGGAGGTGCCCTGCGCGGACTCCTGGCCCTTGACGGGCCAGATGCCCTCGGGCTCGTAGGTCCACACGTCCGGGACCACCGTGTGCAGGTACTCCTGGAAGTTCTCCGTGGTACCCGAGTCGTCCGAGCGGTGCACGACCGTGATGTCCGTGCTGGGCAGCTCGGCGTCCGGGTTGTCGTCGGCGATCGCCTTGTCGTCCCACTTCTTGATGTCGCCGTTGAAGACCTTGGCGATCGTCTCGGCGGACATGTTCAGCGTGTCGACGCCCTCGAGGTTGAAGGCGACGGCCACCGGGGAGATGTAGGCCGGGTACTCGATGACGCCGCCCTCACCGCACTGCGCCTCGGCGGCAGCCAGCTCCTCGTCGTCCAGCGCGGCGTCCGAGCCGGCGAAGGGGAACGCGCCGGAGGCGAAGTTCTCGCGGCCGCCACCGGAACCGACCGGGTCGTAGTTCACGGTGACGTCCGGGTTCTGGCTCTGGAAGCCGGCACGCCAGGCCTCCATCGCGGACTCCTGCGACGACGCGCCGCCGCCGCTGAGCTCTCCGGAGAGGCCCATGCCGGACTCAGAACCTTCGCCGCTGGGGTCGGCACCCGGGTCGGACCCGCAGGCTGCGAGGCTCAGCGCGAGCGCGCCCACCATGACAGCGGAGCCAACGCGGGGGAATCGGCTGATCTTCACGTGTCGTTCCATCCTGTTCAAGTCGTACGCGCGGCGATCGCCGGCGCGTCAGTCGGGACGCTAGGCAGGTGGAGTGACCTGCTCACCAGATATAGGTAAACGGAAGGTGAACAAGGCCGCGTGGAGCGGGTGATCCGCACCACCTCCACCATGGCACGCCCTGGCGTCGTCCACCCGTCAGGCCGGCCCGTCGGGCTGGTCCTCCGCCTGGTCGACCGACTGGTCGTCCGGGCGGTCCTGGGTCAGGTAGATGGCATCGGCGGCCTCGGAGATCCACTCCTGGAGGTCGCTCGAGATGACCGCGCTGCCTGCCGCGGCGGCCGCGCGATCCTGCCCGTCCGCGGAGGCGACGTACTCGACGAACTCCTTGACGAACCGCCCCTTCGCCTTGTCCTCGTACCGCGAGCACACGACGAGGTAGGAGACGAGCACCATGGGGTAGGCGAAGGGCTTGTCGACCTTGCGGTCGAGGACGAACGCCAGGTCGTGCTCGTAGCGGTTCTCGATCCGCGGCGAGACGTCGACGACGGCGGCCGCCGCGTCGGCGCTGTAGGGCACGTACTCCTCGCCCACCTTGAGGGCGACGCGCCCGAGGTCCGCTGTCGCGGAGGCATCCGCGTAGGTGATACCGCCCGGCGTCGACCGGACGGTCTCGGTCACCCCACCCGTGCCGTCGGCCGCGAACCCCTCCGGCAGCGGCCACAGGCCGTCCGGCTCGTGGGGCCACGACTGCGGCGCGGTCTGGTGCAGGTAGTCGGCGAAGTTCTCGGTGGTACCGGAGTCGTCGGAACGGTGCACCGGCGTGATCGTCAGCGCGGGCAGCTTGACCTCGGGGTTCACCTCGGCGATCGCCGGGTCGTCCCACCGGGTGATCTCCCCCGTGAAGATCCGCGCGATCAGGTCGGAGGACAGATTCAGCCGGTCGATGCCCTCGAGGTTGAAGGCGACGGCGATCGGGCTGATGTAGACGGGCAGGTCGATGGCGTTCCCGCCGTCGCAGGCCGGCCCGGACGCCGCCATCTCCTCGTCGCTGAGCGCGACGTCGGTGGCGCCGAAGGCCGTCTTGCCCGCGAGGAAGGCCTCGCGCCCGTCACCGGAGCCCACGGAGTCGTACTCGATCACGGCCTCGGGGTGCTGCTCCTGGAAGCCGCTGATCCAGGCCCCCATCGCCGACTCCTGGGACGAGGCACCGGCCCCGACGAAGGACCCGACGACCAGTGGCTCGGTGTCCGCGCTGGGCTCGTCCCCCGCTCCGAGACCCGGCAGCCCGACCCCGCTGCAGGCCGCGAGCGGCAGCACGAGAGCGCCTGCGGTGGCGGTCGAGAGGAGACGGGTGTACAGGGAGGTGCTCACGGATCGCGAAACTACTCACGGGCGGGGCCTCGCGAGCAAACACCAGATGAACGGACGGTGACCTTCGATCGTCTTCACCCGTGACGTGCGACACGTCCGGCCGCACGCCGCGGGCCTCACCCCTCGTCGTCGGCCAGCTTGTAGCCCAGGCCACGCACCGTGAGCAGGTACTTCGGGGTACCCGGGTCCGGCTCGATCTTCGAACGGATGCGCTTCACGTGGACGTCGAGCGTCTTGGTGTCACCCACATAGTCGGCGCCCCAGACGCGGTCGATGAGCTGGCCGCGGGTCAGCACCCGGCCGGCGTTCCGCATCAGCAGCTCGAGCAGGTCGAACTCCTTGAGCGGGAGCGCCACGCTCTCCCCCGACACGGCCACGGTGTGCCGCTCCACGTCCATGCGGACCGGCCCGACCTCGAGCACGCCGTCCTCGTCGTGGTCGGTCGGGTCGGTGGGCTGCCTGCGGCGCAGCACGGCGCGCACGCGGGCCAGCAGCTCCCGGTACGAGTACGGCTTCGTCACGTAGTCGTCGGCGCCGAGCTCCAGGCCCACCACCTTGTCGATCTCGGAGTCCTTGGCCGTCAGCATGATGACCGGCACGTCACCGCGAGCCCGCAGCTCCCTGCACACCTCCGTGCCCGACAGTCCCGGCAGCATCAGGTCGAGCAGCACCAGGTCCGCCCCCTCCGCGTCGTACGCAGCGAGCGCCGAGTTGCCGTCGGCGGCCTCGACCACCTCGAAACCCTCGCGGGTCAGCTGGTACGTCAGCGGGTCCCGGTACGACTCTTCGTCCTCGACAACCAGGATGCGCGTCACGCACCTACCTCCTCGTTCTTCGTGGCCTCGGTGTCCTCGGCCTTGTGCTGGTCCTGCTGGTCCTGGCGCCCCGTGGACGCCGCCGGCGAGCCGGCCGTGTCCGGACGGTCCGCCGACGGGATCCGCAGGGTGAAGGTCGAACCCCGGCCCGGCTCCGACCACATCGTCACGTCGCCACCGTGATCGGCCGCGACGTGCTTGACGATGCTCAGGCCCAGGCCGGTGCCCCCAGTGTCGCGCGAGCGTGCGGGATCCACGCGGTAGAAACGCTCGAAGACTCGGTCCTGCGCGTCCTCCGCGATCCCGACGCCCTGGTCGACCACGGCGATCTCGACCAGGCCGGACCGCTCGTTCACCCCGACTCCGACGCGGCTCGCGGGTCCGGAGTAGGCGACGGCGTTGTCCACCAGGTTGCGGACCGCGGTGACCAGGAGGTTGTGGTCGCCGTAGACCTCGGTGTCCAGGTCGCCGCCCATCGTGATCGCGATGTTCTTGGACTGCGCGGTGGTGCGGGCCCGGTCGACCGCCTCCTCCACGACCTCGCGGATCGGGACCGGGGTCAGCTTCGGCACCGCGCCGGCGCCCTGCAGGCGCGACAGCTCGATGATCTCCTGCACGAGCGCGGAGAGGCGGACCGCCTCGCGCTGCATGCGTTCGGTGAACCGGCGCACGGCGACCGGGTCGTCCGCGGCGTCGGCCACGGTCTCGGCGAGGAGCGCGAGGGCGCCGACCGGCGTCTTGAGCTCGTGGGAGACGTTCACCACGAAGTCCCGGCGGATCGCCTCGACGCGGCGCGCCTCGGTGCGGTCCTCCGCGAGCACCAGCAGCCGTTCGAGGCCGAGCGGTGCCACGCGCACCTGCAGCAGCACCGTGCCCTGGCCCACCGGGCCGCGGGGCAGCTCGAGCTCCTGCTCCCTGATCACGCCGTCGCGTCGCACCAGGGCGACCAGGTCGGTGATCGCAGGGTGCACCAGGGCGTCGTTGCGCACCACGCCCAGCGCGTAGGCGGGCGGCGACGCCCGGATGACCTCGTCCTCGCCGTCGAGGACGACGGCGGCCGAGCGCAGCACCGAGAGCACGCGGACGAGACCCGCGTCGAGCTCGTCGGGTTCGGTCTGGTGCAGGGCATGCTGCTGACGCTCGGAGACGCGGAACGCCACGGTGGCGACCACGCCGACGATCACGCCGAGGATCCCGGCGGCCAGCACCGGTACCCCGGAGATGATTCCGTCCACGGCTCCAGGGTAGGTCGACGTTTCAACCGCAGGTCGACGTCGGCAGGCGCTCGGGCGATCGTGTCGCCTACTGTTCATGTCAGGGAGGAAGAGCGTTAACCTCCCGGTACATCGCGCCGTCGAACCTTGGCGGGTGCGGGCGGTAGCTGTGCCGTGCGCCGTTCCGGTACTCGTCCGGACGGTCGGCCCGGCCGCGCGTCGGCCCCTGCCCGCCCGTCGGCGGCGCGACAGCGGACGCGTATCCGTCCGTGCGCCCCGAGTGCGAGAGGAAACCGATGCGACAGATCTTCGAAGCTGAGCTCCAGCAGGTCGGAGACGACCTGACCGAGATGAGCAGGCTCGTGGAGTCCGCCATCACCCGTGCCGGCACAGCGCTGCTGGAAGCGGATCTCCAGCTTGCTCAGGAGGTGATTGCCTCCGACAAGACCATCGACTCCCTCGAGGACTCCCTCGACACCCGCTGCGTGCACCTGCTGGCGCAGCAGGCCCCGGTCGCCACGGACCTGCGGGTCGTCGTGAGCGCGCTGCGCATGAGCTCGTCCCTCGAGCGCATGGGCGACCTCGCCCGGCACGTGGCGCAGGTGGCCCGTGGGCGCTACCCGGCACAGGCGATCGTGCCGGAGGCCCGGGAGACGTTCGAGAAGATGCACGACGCCGCGGTGCGCGTGGCCCAGCGCACCACCAAGCTGCTCGCCACGCGTGACCTCACGGTGGCCGAGGCCCTGGAGCGGGACGACGACCTGCTCGACGAGCTGCACCAGGAGTCGTTCAACAAGCTCCTGGCGCCCGAGTGGCAGGGCACGGTCCAGGAGGCGGTGGACGTGACGCTCGTGGCTCGTTACTACGAGCGCTTCGGCGACCACGGTGTGTCGGTGGCGCGCCGCGTCACGTTCCTGGTGACGGGCGACTTCCACGACGAGTGACGGTCACCCGGACGGGCTGGTCCCGTCCGGGAACGAGGTGAGGGGCCGGTTCCGTACGGAACCGGCCCCTCACGTCGTTCTCGAGCGGTCTCGCGGCCTCAGCGGCCCTGGTTGGCGACCGCCGCGATGGCGTCCTTCGCCGCTTCCGGGTCGAGGTAGGTGCCGCCCGGCTTCACCGGGGCCAGGGTCTCCTCGTCGAGCTCGTAGAGCAGCGGGATGCCCGTCGGGATGTTCAGCCCGGCGATGGCCTCGTCGGAGACGCCGTCGAGATGCTTGACCAGGGCCCGCAGGGAGTTCCCGTGGGCCGCGACGAGCACGGTCCTGCCGGCCTTGAGGTCGGGCACGATCTCGCTCTCCCAGTACGGCAGCGCGCGCTCGAGCACGAGCTTGAGCGCCTCGGTGCGGACGACCGGGGCGTCGGCGTAGCGGGGGTCGGTGTCCTGGCTGAACTCGGAACCCAGCTCGATCTCGGGCGGCGGCACGTCGTAGGAGCGGCGCCAGAGCATGAACTGCTCCTCGCCGAACTCCTCGAGCGTCTGCTTCTTGTCCTTGCCCTGCAGCGCGCCGTAGTGGCGCTCGTTGAGGCGCCAGCTGCGCTTGACCGGGATCCAGTGCCGGTCCGCGACGTCGAGCGCCAGGTTGGCCGTCATGATCGCGCGACGCAGCAGGGAGGTGTGCAGCACGTCCGGCTCGACGCCGGCCTCCTTCAGGAGCACGCCACCGCGCTTGGCCTCCTCGACGCCCTTCTCGGAGAGGGCGACGTCCACCCATCCGGTGAACAGGTTCTTCGCGTTCCACAGGCTCTCGCCATGGCGAAGCAGCACAAGTTGATAGCTCATGCCTCACATCTTGCCGCACTCTTCCGGGGGCACGAGCACGAGGCCGGTACCGGTCTCAGCCCCTGGACTGCCTTACTCGAGGGGCCGGTTCTCCGCGTGGTGCTTCCGTGCGTCCTCGTAGACGTCGAGCATCTCGGCGGCCGCGCGGTCCCAGCCGAACCGGGCCGCCGACGCGCAGGCGCCGACCGCGAGGCGGGCGCGGAGCGCGTCGTCGTCCAGGAGGCTCTTGAGCACCAGTGCCCAGCTCTCGGGCTCGTGGTCGGGCACGAGCACACCCGAGACGCCGTCCTCGACCACCGTGCGCAGGCCACCCACCGCCGCGGCCACCACCGGGGTGCCCGAGGCCTGCGCCTCCGCGGCGACCAGGCCGAACGACTCGCTGTGGGACGGCACCGCCACGAGGTCGGCCGCGCGGAAGTACTCGGCGAGCGTCCGCTGCGGCACCGGCGGCCGCACCCGCACGTGGGCGGCCACACCCTCCTGGTAGGCGAGCGCCTCGAGCTCCCGGACCGCTGTGGGCCGGCCCGACGCGCCGCCCAGCACCACGAGCAGCGGCGGCTGCCCGCCTCCCTGCGACCAGACGCGCTCACCGAGGGCCCGCACCAGCACGTCGGGCCCCTTGAGCAGCTGCACGCGCCCGGCGAACAGCACGATCCTGCGGTCCGCCGGGAGCCCGAGACGCTCTCGCAGCTCGGCCTGCCGCCGGTCCGGCTCCGCCGGGTCACCGCCGTCGTCCGGGAACGGGGAGAACACCCCGAGGTCCACCCCCGGCTGCACCACGCGCACCCGGGCGGGGTCCGCGCGGTAGTCGCGCACCAGCTCGCCGGCCTCCTGGTCGGTGTTCGCCACCAGGGCGTCCGCCTCCGCGACCACCTGCTCCTCACCGATGATCCGCCCGTGCGGTTCCGGGGTGTCGCCCGGCGCGAGGGATGCGTTCTTGACCCGCGCCATGGTGTGCATGGTGTGGACCAACGGGACGTCCCAGCGTTCCGCGGCGAGCCAGCCCACCTGGCCCGAGAGCCAGTAGTGGGTGTGCAGCACGTCGTACCAGCCCTCCGGGCGGTGCGCCTCGGCGCGCAGCACCCCCGCCGCGAACGCGCACAGCTGCCCGGGGAGGTCGTTCTTGTCCAGCCCTTCGTACGGCCCGGCCGCCACGTGCACCACTCGGATCCCGGGCTCGGCGTCGGTCACCTTGGGCTGGGCCGACGACGTCGCCCGCGTGTAGATCTCCACCTGCGCGCCCCGCCGGGCGAGCGCCCGGGACAGCTCCAGCACGTACACGTTCATGCCGCCCGCGTCGCCAGTGCCCGGCTGCTCGAGCGGCGACGTGTGCACGGAGACCATCGCGATCCGGAGCGGACGGGGCGCGTCCGGCTCGTCGAGGTCCTGCGGCAGGCTGTCGCGCATCATGCCTCCAGGACGCACGCGGGCACGGGCAGCTCCAGTCGGTCGGTGATGTCGCCCTTGCCCGACGCGCGGTCGAGCCGGACCGCGATCAGCTCGTCGGTGTTCTGCGCCGCCACGATCACGAGGCCGCCGTCGGCCAGCACCGCGTGGTGGCGCGGCCAGGCGCCGGCGCCCAGCTCGACGTCGGACACGTTCTCGATGCTCAGGTGCCCGACGGCGCCCTCTGCGCCGGCCTCCGCCGCACGGACCCGCAGCACCGACAGGACGTCCGGGCCGCGTACGCCCACGTGGACCAGGTCACCGGCGACGGTGATGTGCGAGGGGTACCCGGCCGCGCCGTCGGGCATCGTCCGTCCGGTGATCGCCACGGAGCCGACGTGCTCGAGCCGCCCGGGACCGGCCGGGACCAGGACGTGCAGCCGGCAGTCCAGCTCGCCCACGAGCAGGATGGTGCCGTCGGCCAGCTCGACCAGGTGCCGCGGGCCGGTGCCCGGCGGCAGGACGGCGGCGACCTCGCCGCCCGACGGCTCCTGGGCGTCCGATCCCTCGAGGGGGTAGGCACGCAGCTCGTCGGTGCCGAGGTCGGACACCAGCACGCGGTCGCCCCACACGTGCGCGAAGTGGGCGTGCGTCCCCTCCTGCCGGTCGACGACCGGTCCGGACCCCTCGTGCGGGTAGGTGCGCGGCGTGCCGAGCACGCCGTCGGGACCCAGCCCGACGACGGCGGCCGTGCCGTCGCCATAGTTCGCCACCCAGGCGAGGGTGCCGGTCGTCACCACGTGGCACGGGCTCGCGCCGCCCGAGGCGACACTGCCCGCCGGGGCGAGCGTCCCGGCGTCGGACACCCGGAAGGAGCTGAGCACGCCGGCGTCCGCCTCGGTGACCGCGAGCAGTGTGCGGCCGGAGGGGTCCAGCGCCAGGAAGGACGGCGCGGGGACCGGCGCAACGAGCTCACCGCCGGCGAACCGGCCGTTCGGCTCGACGCCGACGCGCCAGATGCCCTCGCCGGCACCGGGGGCGCTCCCCGCCGTCGGATAGGTACCGATCCACAGGGCAGCGGTAGGGATGCTCATGCAGCCAGCCTAATGACGTTTCGACAGTGCTCGGCCGCCGGGACGCACGACGCCCCGGCCGCCCCGTTCGCGGGGCGCCGGGGCGCAATATGCCGTCGTGCCGGCAACGCGTCAGCCGTTGGCCTTCGCGTATGCCTCCTGGACCTCCGCCGCGATGCGGCCACGGTCGCTCACGGTGTAGCCGTTGGCCTTGGCCCATTCGCGGACCGCCGCCGTGTCGCTGCCGGAACGGGACCGACGCGTCGTGGCGGTGCGCGCCACCGGCGACTTCACCTTGCGCGCGTGGCCGACCCACGAAGCGAGCGCGTCACGCAGCTGGGCCGCGTGCTCGGCATTGAGGTCGATCTCGTAGGAGACGCCGTCGAGGCCGAAGTTCACGGTCTCGTCGGCGGCACCGCCATCGATGTCATCTTCGAGAACGAGCTGAACCTTCTGAACCATACGGGTACTTCCCTTCCGCGCCACTAATTCCGGGGTTAGTTCGTGAGCATGCCGCACCCAATATTGACATGTCAATAATAGGCATGTGACACCGATCACGAAAACTTCACCCCGTGCTTGGTGAAGTGCGTGGATTTGGTCCGGAAGGTCGGCAGGGATAACCTCGGCCGCGCGGATCAGTGCGACATGGAATTCGGCGTGTTTTCCGTGGACGCCGTCATGCCCTCGCGGTCCATTCGGTCGAGCGCCTCACGCTCGTGGCGGTCGGCGCGAAAGATCTTGCGCATCGCAAACCAGAACAACAGGCCGACCCCCACCGAGGGCGTGAGCCCGGCCAGCACCGCAAGCGTCGTATCCATCACAAGATCCTCACAAACTCATCTGCGCCGATTGAAATCTCAGGCCTGCGGCTTCACGAGCGGAAAAAGGATGGTCTCACGGATGCCCTGGCCGGTGAGCGCCATGAGCAGGCGGTCGACGCCCATGCCCATTCCGCCCGAAGGGGGCATCGCGAATTCCATCGCGGTCAAAAAGTCCTCGTCCAGCAGCATCGCCTCGTCGTCACCGGCCGCGGCCATCCTGGCCTGCGCCTCGAAGCGCTGCCGCTGGATCACCGGGTCCACCAGCTCGGAATAGCCGGTGGCCAGCTCGAAGCCCCGGATGTACAGGTCCCACTTCTCGACCTGACCCTTTTCCGTACGGTGGTCACGCGTGAGGGGCGACGTCTCCACGGGAAAGTCCCGTACGAACGTCGGGGCGGACAGGTGGTCGCCCACCCGGTGCTCCCAGAGCGTCTCGACGAGCTTTCCGTGATTGAGGATCTTCTTGTTGCCGACCTCGACATCAAGGCGGCCGGCGATCTTCTCGAGTTCCTCGACCGACGTGCCCGCGGTGATCTCCTCGCCCAGGCTTTCGGAGAGCGAGTCGTACATCCGCAGGTTTGCCCATTCCCCGCCGAGCTCGTACTCGGAACCGTCGGGAAGCGTCACGAGCGTGGTACCGAGAACGTCCTGCGCCGCTGTCTGCACCAGATCCTGGGTGAGCGCGCCGATGGTGTTGTAATCCCCGTAGGCCTCGTACGCCTCGATCATGGCGAACTCCGGCGAGTGCGACGAGTCGGCGCCCTCGTTACGGAAGTTCCGGTTGATCTCGAAGACCTTCTCGACGCCGCCGACGACTGCCTTCTTGAGGAAGATCTCCGGCGCGATGCGCAGGAAGAGCTCCAGGTCGTACGCATTCATGTGCGTCGAGAAAGGCCGCGCCGCCGCGCCGGACGCAATGGTCTGCAGCATGGGCGTCTCGACCTCGAGAAAGCTGCGTCGGTGGAAGTTCTCGCGCAGGGACCGCACCACACCGGCGCGCAGGCGCACCATGTCACGGGCCGCCGGGCGGGCGATGAGGTCCACGTAGCGCTGGCGCACCCGGGCCTCCTCGGACAGGTCCTTGTGCAGGACGGGCAGGGGTCGCAGCGCCTTCGCCGCCATCTGCCACTCGTCCGCGAAGATGCTCAGCTCGCCCCGGCGCGACGAGCCGACGCGGCCGTGCAGGAAGAGGTGGTCCCCCAGGTCCACGTCGGTCTTGAAGGCCGCGAGCGCCTCCTCGCCGAGCACGGCGAGGCTCAGCATGCCCTGGAGGCGGTTGCCCTCGCCGTCCTGCAGCGTGACGAAGCACAGCTTGCCGCCGATGCGGATGAAGACCACGCGGCCCGCGACGCCCACGACGTCGTCCGTCTCCTGGCCCGCCTCGAGGTGGCCGTAGGCCGAACGGACCTCGGTGATGCCGTGCGTGACCGGCACGGTGACCGGGTACGCCTCGGTGCCGCGCGCCAGGAGGCGCTCACGCTTCTCGCGCCGGATCCGCAGCTGCTCGGGCAGGTCGTCGGTCGGCGGGGTCGGGGCGCTCTCGGCAGCGTGGTTCTCGGTCACGGGCTCGATTCTATCGGTGCGCACCATCCGTTGAGTGCGGGATATTCGCCCGGTTGGCCACACCTGAGGGGCGAATACCCAGCATTCAGCGGGTCTGGGAGGCGGGGCGCAGGTCCAGGGCCAGGTCGAGGATTCCGGCACTGTGGGTCAGGGCGCCCACCGAGAGGTAGTCCACGCCTGTGGCCGCGACCTGGCGCGCCGTCGAGAGCGTCAGGTTGCCGGTGGCCTCGAGCTCGACGTGCGCGGGGACGCCGTCACGCCCCTCCCGCTCGCGGACGGCGGCCACCGTCTCGGCGAGCCGGTCCGGCGCCATGTTGTCGAGCAGCAGGAAGTCGGCGCCCGAGTCCAGTGCCTCCAGCGCCTGGGCGGTGGTGTCGGCCTCGACCTGGACCTGCACGTCGGGGAACATCGCGCGGACGGAGTGGATCGCCGCGCGGACCGACCCGGCCGCGACCACGTGGTTGTCCTTGACCATGGCGACGTCGTACAGACCCATGCGCTTGTTCGTCCCGCCGCCGGCCCGTACCGCGTACTTCTGCAGGGCGCGCAGGCCGGGCGTCGTCTTGCGGGTGTCGAGCACCCGCGCACCGGTGCCCTCGAGCTCGCGCACGAAGGCGCGGGTCGCCGTGGCGACGCCGGAGGCACGGCTCGCCAGGTTGAGCAGGGTGCGCTCGGCGACGAGCAGCACCAGGGTGCGGCCCTCCAGCGTCGCGAGGACCTGGCCGGCGGCGACGGCGTCGCCGTCCTGCGCATGGAAGGTCACGCTCGGGGCGGGGAGGCCCAGCCGGGCCGCTACCTGGTCAAGGACCTCGCCCACCACCACGAGCCCCGCCACGACGCCCTCGTCGCGTGCCACGAGCTCCGCGGTCCCCGTGCCGGACGGCGGGATGGTGGCCTGCGAGGTCACGTCGCGCCCCGGCGTGGAACCCAGGTCCTCGTCGAGGGCGACCTCGACGGTGCGGGTCACCCAGGCGGCGTCGAGCCCCGGGGTGACCGTCGACGGGGTGGCGAGGAGTGGGAGAGTGTTCACGGGCTCACCGTATCCGCAGCACCGGGCGCTGCGGTGTCGTCCACCCTGGCCTGGAGCATCCGTTCGGAGTCGGTGAGATACCGGTTGAGGTCGGCCGCCGCGCCGGCGGCGTCCCCCGCGAGGAACCGGCGCAGCAGGCCGGCGTTGCGGTCGACGAAGCCGTCGAAGAAGCTCCCGTTCTCGCCCAGCAGGCCGAACGCCAGGCGGAGCTCCGCGGAGAGGTTCGCGTGCACGCGGTCGAGGCGCGGGCTGCCGGCCAGGGCGACGATCCCGGCGTGGAACCGCATGTTCGCCGCGGCGATGTCGCGCCAGTCCCCGCCGAGCCGGGCGGCGAGGGCCGCGTCGACGGCGTCCCGCATGGTGCGGGCGCCCGGGTGCGCCGGGTCGCCCGCCGCGAGCACGGGCACCTCGATGAGCCGGCGCAGGCGGTAGATGTCGACGACGTCGGCGAGCGTGGGCCGAGCCACGGCGACGCCCGCGTTGGGGCGCCGGACCAGGAGGCCCTCGTGGACCAGGATGCGGAAGGCCTCGCGGAGCGTGTTGCGGGACACGTCGAGCGACTCGCTGACCGCCTGCTCGGACAACCGCTGCCCGGGAGCCAGCCGGCCGGTGACGATGAGCTCACGGATGGCGTCCGCGCTGCGCTCGGCCCGATCGACTGTCACCGACCCATCCTACGGACCCGACGCCCCCGAGCTGTCAGACCTACAGGTCGCTCGGGTGACCTGTAGATCTGACAGGGGGTGTCAGTCGACCGTGTCCAGGACCGCGTGGGTCAGGTTGCGGGTCTGGGCCGTGATCGACGTGCGCCACGCGTCGAACGTCTCGTCGCTCACGCCGAAGTCCGTCTCGAAGTGCTGCATGTCCGGCGTGTGGATGTGCCCGGCCGGGATGTCGAGCCCCGCACGGTCGCGCAGCAGGGTGTTGCGGTAGGCGCTCTCGTTCGAGAGGTAGTTGCCGCCGCCTCCGCTGTACGAGCAGGAGTCCTCCGCCGGCGGGACCGGCGGGGTGGACGGCGGGTAGGTGACGGGCGGCGGGCTGTTGAACGTCTCACGCCGGGGCGAGGCGCAGTCGGGGAACTGCGTGTAGCTGGTGTTCCAGACCACGCCGAAGGCCACCGACGGGTCGGGCCAGGTGTCGCCCGGCGGGCGCGGCACGTCGGCGCCGGTGTCCGCCGCGATCATCTCCGCGACCGGCAGGCTCGCGGCGGTCCACTGCGGCGGGTCGGTGAGCCCGTCCCCGCCGCCCCAGCGGTCGACGACCTGGATGTTGCAGCCCGGGTTGTCGACGGCCAGCTGCGGCACGCCGCCGACGGCCGGGCACGGGGTGCCGTTGTCGTTGCCGGGGTAGGCACCGTGATAGCGCGCGTTCCACTGCTCCAGGTTGAACTGCGACCCGCCGGCCTGGCTCACGGTGAGGGACGCGTCGACCTGGCGCGGTCCTGGCTCCATGAACGGGCCGACGGTGTCCTCCAGGTAGCCGCGCTCGAACTCCGGGTAGCTGACGGGCAGCGTGTACGCCTCGACGTGGGCGACCTTGCCGTCGTCGGTGCGGTAGGTGGTGCCGTCCAGCGCGAGCGCCGCGGCGCCCGACGGGTTGCCGTGCCGGATGTTGTTGCCGACGGTGCCCGGCGCGGGCGAGGTGGTGCCCCCGTCGAGGGTGTAGACGTCGAACCCGCTCACGATCACGCGCAGCACGTCGTCGCCGCGCGGCAGGTCGATGTCGTACATGCCACGCGCCGCCTTGTCGAACGTCTCGACCAGCTCGGCGCGCTGGGCGTCGGTGAGGCCGCCGTCCGGCGCCCACTGCCGCAGCACGGCCATCGCCTCGACCCGGGTCCAGTACAGCGGGCGGTCGTCGCTGACGGGAAGGTCGCCGCGGACGGCGGCGCCGTCGGACTGTGCCCGGCGGACCGCGGCGTCCCACAGGGCCTCGCCCTTGCGCTCGGCCAGTGCCGTCGCGTCGTCGAGCGAGTGCGTGCGGCACAGCGCCGCCGTGAGTGCCGCCGTGTACCCGCCGAAGCCTCCGCCCTCGATGACGGTGCGGGCGTAGGTCTTCTCGGCGGGGACGGTGGGGTCGGCTGCGTCGGGCAGGTGGGCGGCCAGGCGGCTCTCCTCGACCGACAGCGGGATGCTCGGGTCGAGGCAGCCCGTGTCCGGGCCGGACCCGGTACGGGCGGCCCCCGGGGCCGCGAGAGCTGTGGTGGCGCAGAGTGCGAGGGCGACGGCGCCTGCTCGCACTCCGGCCGCGGTACGTGGTGTCGACATGTGGTCTGTTCCCCTCGGTAGTGGGTGATAACGACCGTAGAGGTTCGTTGAACAATCCGACAGAGCGGGGCAGGTAAACATCTCGTATCGCGGGCTGCGCTCCCGCACCGAGCCGTGCCATGATCGACAATGTTCTGCAATGCGGCGGAAACATCCGACGAGGACCATGCTGACTGTTGAACAATCCGGCTCACCCCAACGACGAGGAGGACGCCATGTCCGACACGAGCCACGAGCCCCGCACCCCGCAGACGGCGCCACCACCGGCCGCCCCGGCGACGAGGATGAGGCGGTTCGCCTCCGTGCGCAGCCGATCCCTGCTGGGCGCTCTGTTCCTGATGGCGACCTCCGCCATCGGGCCGGGCTTCATCACGCAGACCGCGACGTTCACGCAGCAGCTGGGCGCTGCCTTCGCCTTCGGCATCCTGGTCTCCGTCCTCCTGGACCTGGCCGTCCAGATGAACGTCTGGCGCATGATCACGCTGACCGGCAAGCGCGCGAGCGTGCTCGCCAACGACGCCCTGCCCGGCAGCGGCTACCTCCTGGCCGTGCTGATCGTCCTCGGCGGCCTCGTCTTCAACATCGGCAACACGGCGGGCGCCGGCCTGGGCCTGAACGCCCTCTTCGGCCTGGACCCGCGGCTCGGCGGGGCGATCAGCGCCGTCATCGCCATCGCCATCTTTCTCGCCAAGCGCGCGGGCGTCGTCGTCGACCGGGTCGTGATCGTCGCCGGGCTGGCGATGATCGTGCTCACCGTGATCGTCATGGTCATGTCCGGCCCGCCCGTCGGCGACGCGCTGAAGCAGACCGTGCTGCCCGACACCATCGACTTCGCCACGATCACCACCATCGTGGGTGGCACCGTCGGCGGGTACATCACGTACGCGGGCGCCCACAAGCTGCTCGACTCGGGCGCCGCGGGACCCGAGCACATCCGCGAGGTGAACCGCGCCGCGGTCAGCGGGATCATCGTCACGGGGATCATGCGGTACGTCCTGTTCCTGGCGATCCTCGGGGTCGTCGCCTCCGGCGTCGTGCTCGACGTGGCGGGCAACCCGGCGGGCGACGCGTTCGGCGCGGCCGCCGGCGAGACGGGGCTGCGCATCTTCGGCGCCATCTTCTGGATCGCGGCGATCACGAGCATCATCGGCGCCGCCTACACCTCCGTCTCGTTCCTGCCCGTCTTCTCCACCAGGATCACCGGCCGCACGGCCGACCTGTGGACGGTGGGCTTCATCGTCGTCTCGCTGGCCGTCTACCTGGCGATCGGCACCGCGCCGGCCACCCTCCTCGTGTTCGTGGGCGGCGTGAACGGGCTGGTCCTGCCCATCGGCCTGACCCTGTTCATGTACATCGGGTGGTTCCGCGGCTCGCTCCTCGGCGGCACGCGGTACCCGAGGTGGCTCCTGGTGGTCGGCACCCTGGCCGTCGTGGTCACCTGGTACATGGCGGTCAACGCGGTGGGCCCGATCTTCGACCTGCTGTCCCCCTGAGCCACCGGCTCGGCACCGCCCCATCGAAAGGAACACGCACCATGAGCGCCGTCGACCTGAACAGCGACCTCGGCGAGGGCTTCGGCCGCTGGAGCCTCGGCGACGACGAGCAGATGCTCGGCATCGTCTCCAGCGCCAACGTCGCCTGCGGCTTTCATGCCGGCGACCCCGCGACCATCCGGCGCACCGTGCGGTCGGCCGTGGCGCACGGCGTCACGATCGGCGCGCACGTCGGGTACCGCGACCTGGCCGGCTTCGGCCGCCGAGCCATGGAGGTGCCCGACGACGAGCTGGAGGCCGACGTCGCCTACCAGATCGGCGCGCTCCGCGGACTGGCCGACGCCGAGGGTGGCGTGGTCACCTACGTGAAGCCGCACGGCGCGCTGTACAACACGGCGCAGGTCGACGAGCGGGTGGCCCGGGCGGTGGCGGCGGCCGTCGCCGCCGTCGACCCGGGCCTCGTGCTGCTCGGCCTGCCCGACAGCGCGGCCCTCGCCGCGGCGGCCGGCGCCGGGCTCGCGACCGCCACCGAGGCGTTCGCCGACCGCGCGTACACGCCGGAAGGCCGCCTGGTCTCCCGGCGCGAGCCGGGCTCCGTGCTGCACGACGCCGACGACGTCGCCCGCCGCATGCTCCGCCTCGTCACCGAGGGTGTGGTGACCGCCGTGGACGGTTCCGACGTCGCCGTGCGCGCCGACTCCGTGTGCGTGCACGGCGACTCCCCCGGCGCCGTGGCCATGGCCCGGCGGATCCGCGAGGTGTTCGACGCCGGGGGCATCACCCTGACGGCGTTCGCCCCGGCGGCGGGCAGCGGCTCCGCGGCGTGATGCGGGTACTGACCGCCCGCGACGACGCCCTGCTGGTCGAGCTCGACGACCTGGACCAGGCGGTCGCACTGTACGAGTCCCTTCTCGCCGACCCCGTGCGCGGCGTCGGTATGCCCGTGCCGGGCGCGCGGACCCTGCTCGTGCCGTTCCGGCCCTCGGCCGTGTCGGCGACGGCCTTGACCGCCGAGCTTCGGGCACGGCCCCTGGAGCGCCGCCCCGCCTCCACCGCGCGCACGGTCGAGATCCCCGTGCGCTACGACGGCGCCGACCTCGCCGAGGCGGCCGAGCTGCTCGGCTGGAGCGCCGACGAGCTGGTCCGCCGCCACACCGCCGCGGCGTGGACCGTCGGCTTCGTCGGGTTCGCGCCCGGGTTCGCCTACCTGACCAGCGACGATCCCGAGCTGGTGGTCCCCCGCCGGTCCACACCGCGCACCCGCGTGCCCGCCGGGTCGGTGGCGCTCGCCGGGCCGTACAGCGGTGTCTACCCGCGCGAGAGCCCGGGCGGGTGGCAGCTCGTGGGCCGCACGGACGCGCCCGTCTGGGACGTGACGCGGGAACGCCCGGCCCTGCTGCTCCCGGGCGACGAGGTCCGCTTCACACCGACCCGGCGCCGGCCGCTCGCGCCGCCCCGCCCGCCGGACACCGGTGTTGACCACAGCAGTCCCAGCCAGGATCCGGGATCGTCCGGCAGCAACCGCTGTGGTCAACGTCCGGCCTCGGGCGGCGAGGGCGGCCGCGGAGGGGTTGTCGTGGTCGGGGCCGGGGTGCAGGCGTTGGTCCAGGATCTCGGGCGGCCCGGGTCCGAGGGGGCCGGGGTGTCGGCGTCCGGTGCCCTCGACCGGCCGAGCCTGCGGGCGGCCAACCGTGCCGTGGGCAACCGGTCAGGTGCCGCGGCCGTCGAGTCGGTCGGCGGGCTGCGGCTGCGCGCCCACGGACCACAGGTGCTCGCGGTGACGGGAGCCGTCGGCGACATCGTCGTACGACCGGCAGCCGCCGCGGAGCAGGCAGAACGCGACGCCGCCGAACCGGCGCGCCCCGACCGCCGTCCGCGGCAGGGCGAGCCGTTCGCCCTGGACGACGGCGACGAGCTGCGCCTCGCCCCGGCCGCCCGGGGCGTGCGTGCCTACGTGGCGGTGCGCGGCGGGATCGACGTGCCACCCGTGCTCGGCAGCCGGGCGACCGACGTGCTGGCCGGGCTGGGACCCGACCCGCTCCGGACCGGCGACCTCCTACCCGTCGGCGTCCCGGAGCGGGGCGTCCCCGCCGCGGAACCCCTCGTGGACCCGGGGCACCCGGGCGCCGCGTCGGCGTCGGGCAGCCTGCCGGCAGCCGGCGAGGTCACGGTGCTGCCGATCGTCCTCGGCCCGCGCGACGACTGGTTCGACACCGCGGCGATCGACCGCCTCACCAGCCAGGACTGGCTGGTCACCCCCCGCTCCAACCGGATCGGTCTGCGCCTGGACGGAGCCCCCCTCGCCCGGATCCCGGAACGGGCCGGCGCCGAGCTGCCGAGCGAGGGCTGTGTCACCGGCGCGATCCAGGTGCCGCCCGACGGGCTGCCGGTCCTCTTCCTGGCCGACCATCCGCTGACCGGCGGCTACCCCGTGATCGGGGCCGTCACCGCCGACCATGTACCCCTGGCGGGGCAGCTGCCCGCCGGCGCGCGCGTCCGCTTCACGATCCAGCACCACCCAGGAGGCACCCCATGATCCGCACCGTGCTCGTCGCGAACCGAGGCGAGATAGCGGTCCGCGTGGTCCGCGCGTGCGCCGACCTGGGGATCCGCTCGGTCGCCGTGTACGCCGACGGCGACGTCGACGCCCCGCACGTCCGCCTCGCCGACGAGTCCTGGGCGCTCGACGGGCGGACCGCCGCCGAGACCTACCTGTCGGTGGACAAGCTGCTCGACGTCGCCCGCCGGTCCGGTGCCGACGCCGTGCACCCTGGGTACGGCTTCCTGTCCGAGAGCGCGGCCGCGGCACGCGCCGTGGAGGATGCGGGGCTCGTCTGGGTCGGCCCGCCGCCGGCCACCATCGAGCTGCTCGGCGACAAGATCGCCGCGCGCGACCTGGCGCGGACCGTCGGCGCGCCCCTCGTACCCGGCTCGGACGGCCCGGTGCCCGACGCCGCCGCCGCGCTCGCCTTCGCCGAGGAGCACGGCCTGCCGCTGGCGATCAAGGCAGCGCACGGGGGCGGCGGACGCGGCATGCGCGTGGCCAGGACCCTGGACGAGGTACCCGAGCTGTTCGACGCCGCGCGGCGTGAGGCGGAAGCGGCCTTCGGGCGGGGCGAGTGCTTCGTGGAACGGTTCCTGGACCGGCCCCGGCACGTGGAGGCCCAGATCATCGCCGACGCCCACGGGCACGTGGTGGTCGCAGGCACCCGGGACTGCTCGCTGCAGCGCCGCAACCAGAAGCTGGTCGAGGAGGCACCCGCGCCCTTCCTCGAACCCGAGGTACGCAAGCGGATCCACGAGTCCGCCCGCGACCTGTGCGCGGCCGCCGGCTACCGCGGAGCCGGGACGGTCGAGTTCCTGCTCGGGACCGACGGCACCCTCTCGTTCCTCGAGGTCAACACCCGCCTCCAGGTCGAGCACCCCGTCACGGAGGAGACCACCGGGCTGGACCTCGTGGTCGAACAGCTCCGCGTCGCGAGCGGCCTGCCGCTGTCCGTGACCGAGGACCCGGAGCCCCGGGGGCACGCGATCGAGCTGCGGCTCAACGCCGAGGACCCGGCGCGCGGTTTCCTGCCCGGGCCCGGGCGCGTCGAGCGGTTCGTCGCGCCCGCGGGACCGGGGGTGCGGGTCGACGCCGGCATCGAGTCCGGGTCGCTGATTCCCGGCGAGTTCGACTCGCTGTTCGCCAAGATCGTCGTGTGGGGGGCGACGCGGGAGGCCGCGCTGGCCCGGGCGCGGCGAGCCGCCGCCGAGACCGTGGTGGACGGGGTGCCGACCGTGCTGCCGTTCCACCGCGCGGTGCTCGACGACCCGGCGTTCACCGGTTCCGGCGACTCGTTCGCCGTCCACACCCAGTGGATAGAGACCGAGCTGCTCGCCGCCCTGGACCCGCAGACGCTCGCCGCGCCGGCCGTCGAGCGGGAGGTCGTGGACACGTGGGTCGAGATCGACGGGCGGCGGCACCGGGTGCGTGCGCCGGGTGGGTCTTTGGTGGGGGCTGGGCCGGGGGCTGCGGGCGGATCCGGGGCCGCGGGCGGTTCCGAGGTGGCTGCGGGGCCGGGCACGGGCGCGGACGACGCGCGGGTACCGCTGCTCCCCGCGATGCCCGGCACTCTGGTGCGCTGGCTGGTCCTCGACGGCGAACCGGTGACCGATGGTCAGCCCGTCGCCGTCGTCGAGGCGATGAAGATGGAGTCGCAGCTCGTGGCGGAGGCTGCAGGCGTGCTGGAGCACTCGGCGGACGAAGGCACCCAGATCGCGGCGGGCGACCCGATCGGCTACGTCACGCGCTGACCGGCCACCGCGTGGCGGCCGAGTTCGGTCGGTTGCTGGGCGTCTTCCACGACTTCGGTCCTTTGCCTCGAGATCGGTCAATCAAATGACCGATCTCAAGGCAAGCGACCGAAGTCAGCGCAGGCCCCCGTGCAAGAGACCGAAGTCAGCGCAGGCCCCCGTGCAAGAGACCGAAGTCGGTCGCCAGCCCGCTCACCGCGCCTGCAGCACCCCGTCACCGTCCAGCCAGACCTGGACCCGGCGCCGCCAGGCGTCGTCCGGCTTGGGGAAGTCGGTGCGGTAGTGGCCGCCGCGCGTCTCCTCCCGCACCGCGGCCGCCCGGGTCAAGGCGCGAGCGACCTGGTGCACGTTGGTCGTCTCCCACTCGGCGGCCTGGGGTTCGGCCACCACGTCGGTCGTCAGGTGCGCGTCGGCGCGGACGGCGCCGAGCCGCTCGTCGGCGTCGGCCAGCGAGCGTGCCGACCGGATGACGCCGGCCCCGGCCGACGTCACCTTCTGGATCCGCGACCGCGCCGCCGCCGCGACGAGCCCGGAACCACCGGCGCGCTCGGCCGGCTGTCCCGGCGCGAGCTCGCCCGCGTCGAAGCGCGCCGCCACGTCCCGGGCCGCGCGGGACGCGAACACCAGGCCCTCGAGCAGCGAGTTCGACGCGAGCCGGTTCGCGCCGTGCACGCCGGTGCAGGCCACCTCGCCGACCGCGTACAGGCCGTCCACCGAGGACCGTCCGTCGAGGTCGGTCACCACGCCGCCCGAGTGGTAGTGCTGGGCGGGTGCCACGGGCACGGGCTCCTCCGACCAGTCGATCCCGGCCTCCAGCAGCCGCCGGTTGATCGTGGGGAACCGGGTGCGCAGGAACTCCCGGCCGAGGTGGCGGGCGTCGAGCAGCACGTTGTCGGCGCCGGTGGCCGCCATCTGCCGCACGATCGCGTGGGCGACGACGTCCCGTGGCGCCAGCTCGGCCATCTCGTGCACGGCCGGCATGAACCGGTGCCCGTCGACGTCGAGCAGCAGCGCACCCTCGCCGCGCACGGCCTCCGAGATGAGCGGCACCTGACCCTTGGCGCCGGTGCCCAGCCACAGGACCGTCGGGTGGAACTGCACGAACTCCAGGTCTCCGAGCACGGCCCCCGCTCGGAGCGCCGCGGCGATACCGTCACCCGTCGCACCCGCCGGGTTCGTCGACGACCGGAACACCTGCCCGACCCCGCCGGTCGCCAGCACGACGGCGGGTGCGAGGACCGCGCCGACGCCGTCCCGCGTGCCGGTGCCCCGCACGTGCAGGGTCACGCCGCAGGCGCGCTCACCGCCGTCGGCCGTGGGGGCGGTCGTCAGCACGTCCAGCACCAGGGCGTTCTCGACCACCTCGATGCCGGGGTCGTGCCGGACCGCCTCGATCTGCGCGACGAGCGCCCTGGAGATCTCCGCGCCGGTGGCGTCTCCCCCGGCGTGCGCTATCCGGTCGGCGTGGTGGCCGCCCTCGCGGGTGAGCGCGATGTCACCGTCGGCGGCCTTGTCGAAGACCGCGCCGCGCGCCACGAGCTCGCGCACCCGCGCGGGGCCCTCGGTGACGAGCACCTGCACAGCCGCCGGGTCGGACAGGCCTCCGCCCGCGACGAGCGTGTCCGCGAGGTGCGCCTCCGGCGAGTCGGACGGGTCGAGCGCCGCCGCGATGCCGCCCTGCGCCCACACGGTCGAGCCGGACAGGAGCCGTCCCTTGGTCACGAGCAGCACCCGCGGTACGTGCGTGCGCAGCTCGAGCGCCGCCGTCAGCCCCGCGATCCCCGAGCCGACGACTATCGCGTCGGCCTCGGCGGTCCAGCCGGGCGCCGGGGCGGCGAGGGAGCGGGCGAGGCGCGGTCCTGGTCCGACCGTGCCGCTCACGCGCGGCCCGACGCCGTGCGCACCAGGCCGGCGTGCTGGAACGGCTCGATGGCGAGGCCGCTCTCCTCCAGCCCGTACCCGTCCGGCACGTGACCGGGCTCGTCGTTGATCTCCACTATCCGGTTCTTCTCGTCGACGAACACGACGTTGGGCAGGAACGTCCTGGCGTCGTGGTCCGAGAGCATGCCGTAGCCGATGAGGATGACGACGTCGCCCGGCCTGACCAGGTGCGCGGCCGCGCCGTTGATGCAGATCTGGCCGGAGCCCGGTTCACCGGGGATCACGTAGGTGGTCAGCCGCGCGCCGTTGGTCACGTCGACGACGTCGACCTGCTGGCCGGGCACGAGGTCGGCGGCGTCGAGCAGGTCCGCGTCCACGGTGATGGACCCGACGTAGTGCAGGTCCGCCTGCGTCACGGTGGCGCGGTGGATCTTCGCGATCATCATGGGCCGCTGCAGCGATGCGGGGCGGCCGACGGGCGGGCGGTGGGGCGTGGTGCTCATGGTGCTACCTCTGGACCTCGGGCGAGACCTCGATGGCCTGGTTGTCGATCAGGCGGGTAGTACCCACCCGTGCGGCCACGAGCAGCAGCGCATGGCCGGAGAAGTCGTCGGTGACCGCGTCCACGGTCACCGGATCGACGAGCGCGAGGTAGTCGACCACGACGCCGTCTGCCCCGTCCAGCACTTGCCGCGCGGCGTTGATCACACCCGTCGGGCCGGCGTCGGCGGCCGCGGCGCCCGCCCGGAGCGCGCGGGACAGGGCCAGCGCCGGCGTCCGCTCGTCCGCGGACAGGTAGGCGTTGCGGGAGGACATGGCCAGCCCGTCGGCCTCCCGTACCGTCGGCACGCCCACCACCTCGACCGGCACCTCCAGGTCGCGCACCATGCGGCGCACGGCCAGCAGCTGCTGGGCGTCCTTCTCCCCGAAGAGGGCGACGTCGGGCCGCACCAGGTGCATCAGCTTGAGCACCACGGTGAGCACGCCGTCCAGGTGCCCGGGGCGGTGCTCGCCCTCCAGCACCTCGCCGATGTGACCGGCGGAGACCCGCACCACCGGGTCGCCGTCCGGGTAGACGACGTCGGGCGTGGGCGCGAACACCACGTCCGCCCCGGCCCCGGCCAGCTTGGCGACGTCACCCTCCAGGTCCCGCGGGTACGTCGCGAGGTCCTCCCCCGCGCCGAACTGCAGCGGGTTGACGAAGATCGTGACGACCACCTGACCGTTCGGACCGGCCTCCGCCCTGGCCCTGCGCACGAGCTCCAGGTGCCCGTCGTGCAGGGCGCCCATCGTCATGACGACCGCGCGCCGCCCGGGGTCGGCGTCGGGGCCCGCCGAGACGAGGGGGCCGCCGATCGCCCAGCGCATCTGGGCGTCACGCAGCTCGGAGCGGGTGCCGACCACGAGGGGCGCACGCTGCCCGGGGGCCGCGTCGGCAGGAGTGTGGGCGTCCGTGGTCACTGTGTCTTCCTTCCGGCGCGCGACTCCCCCGTCGCGCCGTCCAGCGCGTCCAGCAGGGCCTGTGCGGCTCGGTCGTCGATGCGGTGGCTCGCCAGCGCACGGCGCGTGGCCCCGCGGGCGAGCTCGGTGTAGCTGTCGGGTACATCGGTGGCGCCGCTCGCGGTGGCCAGGGCGCTGAGCTCGGTCAGATGGCGGCGCACGGTGCCGACGTCGCCCCGCGAGACCGGTCCGGTGAGCGCGGAGATCGCCCCCGGCCCGACGCCGTCGCGCGCGTCCGCGGACCGCGTCGCCGACTCCAGCGCCGCCGAGAGCAAAGGGGCGAGCACCCGACCGGGCGCCTCGATCCCCGCTGCCTCCAGGCCCTGCGCGGCCTGCGCGACGAGGACCACCAGGTGGTTGGCGCCGTGCGCGAGAGCCGCGTGGTAGAGGCCGCGAAGCTGCTCGTCGACGATGACGGGCTCGCCGCCGATCTCGACCACGAGCGCCTGCCCGATCGGCTGCACGGGCGCCGGTGCGGTCACGGCGAAGGTGCAGCCCTCCAGGCGGGCCAGGTCGAGCGACGTGCCGGTGAACGTCATCGCGGGGTGCACGGCGAGCGGGATCGCGCCACCCACCCGAGCCGGCTCCAGGACGGCCGTCCCGAAGCGTCCGGACGTGTGGACGGCGAGCTGTCCCGGCTGCCAGGCGCCCGTCTCGGCGAGGCCGGCGACCAGCGGGCCCAGCGCGTCGTCGGGCACCGCGAGGAGGACCAGCTCGGCCCGCTCGACGACCTCGGGCACCTCGAGGTTGGGGACACCCGGCAGGAGCGTCTCGATGCGCTCCCTGGAGTCCTCCGAGATTCCGCTCGCGCCGACGACGGCGTGGCCCGCCGCGCGCAGCGCGTTGCCCAGCACGGCGCCCACCCGGCCCGCGCCGACGACGCCGACGCCCAGCCGGCCGGGCCGGCGGCCCGGCTCCTCGGGGGCGCTCACCGGTCACTCACCCGGTCTGTCACCCTGGTTCTCCATCCATCGTTCGGGTCCCGCGGCCGCGCGTGCGGTGCGGGCGCGCGTGGCCTGCTCGGCCATGAGCCGCGCGGCGTCGGCGACGTCGAGGTGCGGCGCCTCCGGACCCACCGGGCCCTCCGTGGAGTGCACCTGGAACGACGCGACGCCCAGCCGCCGCTGCCACGGACCCTGGCTCAGGCCCAGCGACTGGGTCCGCTCGTGCGGCACCACGTCCAGGATCTTCACCATGCGGCCTCTGCGCAGCAGCAGGGCACGACCGGTCACGGTGAACCCGTTGCGGCGCCATGCCACCGGGTCCAGTATGCGGGTCCGCCGGGGCGCCGTGACGTACCCGCTCTCGGTCCGGGAGTCGCCGTCCAGCCCCGCGTCGAGGACGCGGCGCGGCTCGTCGACACCGAGATCGGGCAGCACGAGGGAGAGCACGGTCAGCGCCTCCTCACGGGTGCCGACGGGCAGGAGCACGCTGTTCTTCTCGTCGCCCTCCCCGCCGCCGTACCCGGCGACGTTGACCTGCACGCGCCACCAGTCGCGGCCGCGCCACAGCACGCTCTGCACCAGGCGGACGGCCTGCACCCGGCCGGGCGGGATGGTCTGGGACCGTGTCTCCAGCATCCCGTGCCGCAGCCGGACACCGTCGGGCGAGATCGCCACCCGGAAGTCGAACTCGCCGGTGAGGCGGCCGAACAAGTACCCGCCCGCGCCCAGCACGGCAGGCAGAGAGGCACTCATCACGGCGAACTCGCCCGTGATGATCACGACTGCCAGCACCACCAGACCCCACAGGACCAGCGTGATCATCGCCCCGGAGCGCAGCACCGAGGCGATCAGCCGGCCCAGCGGCACGGTGAGCACCGGCACCTGCGGTGCCTCCAGGGACGTCGGTGCGCCGGGCACCGCCGCCTGCCCACCCGGCACGCCCGCGGTCTCGGCCGTCGGCGGTTCCGCGTCCTGCGGCCCGCCCGCCGGTACCGGGCCGGCAGGAGCCGCCACGGCGCCCGACGCCGGCTGCGTGCGGATGGCCGCGGAGCCGGCCGTCGCCACCTTGAGGCCCGCGGCGCGCGCGAGGAGCTCGGCGCGCAGCTCGTCGGCGTCGGACCCCTTCAGGAATCCGATGGCGACGCCGGAGTCCGTACCGCCGGCGGTCTCGAGGGTGAGCTCGCACAGGCCGAAGAACCGGGCCACGAGCGGCTGCCTGATGTCCACCGACTGCAGGCGGTCCAGCCGGGCGTGCCGCTGCTGACGGAACAGGATGCCGCGCCGCAGGTGCACCGTCTCCTCGCCGATGGCGAAGGTGGTCATCCGCCAGGCCAGGACCGAGTAGCCCCACCCCACCAGCGCGACGGCCGCGAGCGCGGCCAGCACTGTCCACCAGTACTCGCCGGTGATCAGCTCGATGAGGCCCCCGCGGGGACCGCCGTCGAGACTCTGCTGGCCCAGGATCACGATGGCTGCGCCGAACACCGCCCAGCCCCTGACCAGCGGCGTGACGGGGTGCACCCGCCGCCAGTCGAGCTCCTCGGCACCGGGCTGAGCGGGTTGACCGGAGGGCGCGGGCTGGGCCGGCTGCGGGGGCTGGGCGGGCTGCCCGCCGTGCTCGAGATCGTGCTCAGGGGTGCTCACAGTCCCGCCAGACGGGCCTCACCACGGGACGCCAGGCGGTCGCGCAGCCGCGCAGCCTCGTCCGGCGGCAGGCCGGGGATCTGGGCGTCGGTGCCCACCGACGCCGTGTGGAGCTGGACCTTCGCCAGGCCCAGCTTGCGGTCCAGGGGCCCCGCCTCGACGTCCACGTACTGCATGCGGCCGTAGGGCACCACGACCATCGACTTGAACATGACCCCCTTGCGGATGAGCAGATCGTCGTCGCGCTCGGCGTACCCGATGGCCCTGACCTGGCGCGGGACCAGGAGGATGGACCACAGCAGCAGGACGGCGGGGACACCGGCGAGGAACCAGAACCAGGGGCTGACGGTCACGGCGAGCACGACGCCGGCGACCACCGGGATACCGAGGCTGATGGCGGCCGGCACCAACATGGCCGTCACGAGGCGCGGGGACACCCGGTTCCAGGTCACGTCGTGCGGTTCGAAGGGGCTGGTCATGATGGCCATTGTTCCGCAGAGGGCAAGCCATGGACAGCGCGGCGTCAAGCCGGAGCCGGGGACTCGCCCTCGTCCGAGCTGGAACGGTCCTTGTCGACCGGCGGGAGCTCGCAGAACTTCTCGGCGATCAGACCTACGACGGAGAGCACCACCGAGCAGAGGACCGCGATGCCCGCCGCGATCGCGCGGTCACGCCGCGGTTCGATCGCGAGGTCGGCCAGCACCACCAGGACCTGCGCCAGGTACCAGCCGCCGAGCAGGGCGCCCGTCAGCGCGGCCGCCTTGGCCAGGACGAGCGTGCGCGCGGCGCGGAGACCGTCGAGGGAGGGCCGGTCGCCCTTCTGGTACGACCGCACGACCCACCCCGCCCAGAACACGGCGCCGGCCAACGCGAGGATCGCCACGTCGACCAG
This sequence comes from Promicromonospora xylanilytica, assembly GCF_054782895.1. NCBI lineage: Bacteria > Bacillati > Actinomycetota > Actinomycetes > Micrococcales > Promicromonosporaceae > Promicromonospora > Promicromonospora xylanilytica. The sequence continues at coordinate 192,204 of NZ_BAAGRP010000003.1, read as the reverse complement.
CCACGGCACCTCCGGCAGGTACACGCTGCGCGCCTCCAGGGCGCGCAGCACGAGCCAGCCGACGAGCGCGACGGCCACGAGAACTGCGATCAGCGACCCGATCGGCGTCCTGCGCATGTCAGGCGTCGCGCCCCCGTTCGTCCCGGACCGGGACCCAGGAGGGCACCGAGTCGATCGGGCCGTCCGACGGCGGCGCGGTGCGCTGCTGGTCGTTGACGAAGCCCGGGACCCGGATCACCGTGTGGTCGTTGTCGTAGGCCTCCTGCTGGCCGTTGACCTGACCGTTCGGCTGGCCGTTCTGAGCCTGGTCGGCCACGCCGTTCGGCGGGGTGCTGACCGGCGCGAACACCGGGGCGGCCTGCTCCTGCGGGCCGCCGCCGTTCACGGGCGGGAACACACCGCTCTGCTGGCGTGACGGGTTGACCGGCGCGAACACCGGCTTGGGCTGTGACGACGCCGGGGGCAGCGGCTCGTGCGCCGGTACCTCGTGCGCCGTGTCCCGTACCGCCCGGGGCGCGATGGGCGCCGGGACGAGGGCCTCCTCGGGCGGCGGGACGGCCGCCCCGTTGCCCGGCATCCCGGCGGGCCGGGCACCCCGTGTCGGCAGGGCTGCGGAGCCGTCGGACCCCGGTACCGGACCGCTGGAGTAGGCCTGCGGGTGGCCGCCCGGGTACGCCTCCTGCTGCGGGGGCACACCACCCTGCGACGGGTGGTCGAGCTCGACCTGACCGCTGTGCTGGCCCTGCGGGTGACCGCCGCCCGGCACCTCGACCACGGGACCACCGGGCGAGGCCTGCGGCCGGCCGCTCGGCGGGAGGGACGGGGGCAGCGCCGGCGGCATCTCGCCACCGTGAGCTTCCTGCCCAGGGTTGCCGGCGCCGTCGGGCACCGCGGGCTGGTTCTGCGCGGTGGTCCCGCCGCCCTGTTCGGGCTCCGGGTCGGTCAGCCAGTCGAGCGCGAGCCACCGGATGCCCGCACGGTCGGGCGCCGTGGCCGCGAGCTGCGCCACCGGGCCGCCGCCGAGGCCGGGAAGCACCGCGTCCGGCGCGATCTGCGACCACGGCTCCAGGACGAACGCCCGCTCGTGCGCACGAGGGTGCGGCACCTCGAGGTCCTCGGCGGCATCGGTCAGGTTGCCGTAGGTGATCACGTCGACGTCGAGCGTGCGGGGACCCCAGCGCTCCTCGCGGACGCGGCCGTGCACGTTCTCGACCTCCTGGCACAGGTGGAGCAGCCCGCGCGCCGAAAGCGTGGTGCGGGCGAGCAGCACCGCGTTGAGGTAGTCGGGCTGCTCCTCCGGACCGCCGACCGCGGCCGTGCGGGCCAGGGGTGACACGTCGGTGATCTGCAGGCCCGGCATGCGGTCCAGCTCGGCGACCGCCGAACGCATGGTCGCCTGCGGGTCGCCGAGGTTCGCGCCGATCGCGATGACCACGTCGACATATCCTGCGGGCACCTCGTCGAACCGGTCGCGCGGCTCCGCCTGGTACGGCTGCTCGGCCTGGAACGGCTCCGCCTGGTACGGCTGCTCGGCCGGGTACTGGTCGGGCTGGTGCTGCTCCGGCTGGTGCGGCTCCTGCGCGTACTGGTCCGGCTGCCCGACGGCGGAGTCGGGGACCGCGGCGGCCACCTGGGTGGTCCGCAGGTCGCCCTGCTGCTCGAACAGCTGGTCGTACTGGTTCTGCTGCGGGTCGAGCTGCTGCTGGTCGTACTGCTGCTGGTCGTACTGCTGCTGGTTGAACTGCTGCGGGTCGAGCTGCTGCGGTGGCTGCTCGTAACCCGGCTGGGCGCGCTCGAACCGCTGTGGCTGCTCGGCCTGGGCCGGCCGCTCGGCCTGCCCCTGCTGCGCGAACTGGTCGTACTGCTGCTGGTCGTACTGCTGCTGCTCGAACCCGTTCGGCTGGTCGTGCCTCTGGTCGAGACCCTGAACCGACTCGTACTGCTGGGCGGGCTCGAAGGCCTGCTCCGGCTGGAACTGCTCGTCGGGCCGGAAGACGGGCTCCTGCGCGCGCCCGTCGCGCTGCTCCGTAGGCGCGGGCGCGTCGGGTGCCAGATCCCAGCCGGAAGGAACCACCTGGACGGGTTCGGGCGCGATGAGCTCAGGCACCGGGGCCGGCTCCTGCTCGCTGGCGGTCGCGACCGCCGCGGGGACCTGGTCCACGAGCGGTTCCGGCTCGAACGCCTCCGCGCGCAGCGGCGCCTGCTCGGCAGGCTCCTGCTGGTACGGCTGGTACGGCTGGTACGGCTCCGGCTCGAACGGCGCCGGCTCGAACTCGTTCTGCTCGAGCCGGTTCTGCCCGAACTGGTGGTTCTGCTCGAGCGGGGCCTGCTCGAACGGGGCCTGCTCGTCGTGCGCGGCGACGGGCTCGAAGTCCTGCGCCCCGGGCTCCGCGGCGAACGAGGCGGAGCTCGCCGGGGGGTCCACCGGGAAGACGTCCTGCGGGCTGGGCTCGTAGCCGGGGGCCTCGGCGGACGTCTCCGGCGTCTGACCGAAGTCCGCTGCCTCAGTGCCGGAACTGGCCTGCGACGTCGGCGCCGCCACGACGGGCATGGTGCTGCGGTCGCGACGGATCGCCACCTCGACGTCGGCGAACGGCACCGGGATGGGCGCCTGCGGCTTGTGCACGCGGACGTCCACCGCCTCGACCTGCGGCCTGGCGAGCACCACCGCGGCGATCCGCTCGGCCACCGTCTCGACGAGGTCGGCGGGCTCGCCCGCCAGGACGTCGTGGACGTCCTGCGCGACCTCCGCATAGCTCACCGTCTGCGCCAGGTCGTCGCCCGCCGCCGCCGGACGCGTGTCCAGGTACAGCACGACGTCGGCCAGGAACTCCTGGCCCGCCTGTCGCTCCGACGGCAGCACACCGTGGTACCCCCGCGCGCTCACGCCTGTCAGCTGGATCTGGTCCAGCGACCGGCCGCCCAGGCCTGTGACGCCCGTTCCGAACGCTGTGGTCACCGTGGTCTCCCCCCGTCGTCATTGCGTGCACCGGAATCCTGCCAGGTCGGCATGCCCTGTTCCCCGGCCGTCCACGATTCTGTGGTCAAGGCCACGGTGGAAGTCAATGGCTCCGGTGCGGATTGGGGAGAGGTACCCGAGGACCCTACCCGGGGCTCGTCGGTCGCGGCGGTCCACGCGGCGGCGACCCTGACGGCGTCGGCGCTGGCCCGGACACTGTGCACCCGCACGCACCAGGCGCCCGCGGCCGCCGAGAGCGCCGAGATCGCGGCGGTCGCGTCGTCCCGCGCCCGCGGCGGTGCCATGTGCCCGGCGGAGTCCTCCAGCAGGTGGCCGAGGAACCTCTTGCGGGACGCCCCCACGAGGACCGGACGGCCCAGCTGGTGCAGCACGTCGAGGTGCGCGAGGAGCGGCCAGTTGAGCACGCCGGCCTTGGCGAAGCCGAGCCCGGGATCGAGGATCAGCTGCTCGGACCGCACGCCGTCGTCGTGCAGCGCGGCCATGCGCGCCGCCAGCTCGTCACGGACGTCCGCCACGACGTCGCCGTACACCTGGTGGTCGTCCATCACGTCCGCGTGCCCCCGCCAGTGCATGGCCACGTACGCGGCGCCCGTCTCCGCGACGGCGCGTCCCATCTCCGGGTCGGCGAGGCCACCCGAGACATCGTTCACGATGCGCGCGCCCGCGGCCACCGCGCGCTCGGCGACGGCCGCTCGCGTGGTGTCCACGCTCACGATCGCGCCGTGCGCCGCGAGCCGCTCGATCACGGGCAGCACGCGGGCCAGCTCCTGCTCCTGCGGGACCCGCGCGGACCCCGGGCGGGTGGACTCCCCGCCCACGTCCAGGACGTCGGCGCCCTCACCGAGCAGCTCGAGGCCGTGCGCCACGGCGGCCGACGGCTCGAACCACTCGCCGCCGTCCGAGAACGAGTCCGGGGTGACGTTCACGACCCCCATCACCAGGGTGCGGCCCACGCCGGAGAGCTCCGGCAGACCGAGCACCCGGGCGTCCCGGGCGGGATGTGGGGCGGTGGAGGCCACCGTCACTTCCCGAGGATGAGGCTCATCGCCTCGGCTCGTGTGGCGCCGTCCCGCATGACCCCGCGCACCGCGGAGGTGATGGTCCGCGAGCCGGGCTTGCGCACGCCGCGCATCGACATGCACAGGTGCTCGCACTGAACCACGACGAGCACGCCGCGCGGCTCGAGGATCTCCACCAGGGAGTCGGCGATCTGCGTGGTCATCCGCTCCTGCACCTGCGGGCGGCGGGCGTAGACCTCGACCAGACGGGCCAGCTTGCTCAGCCCCGTGATGCGCCCGTCCGTGTTGGGGATGTACCCGACGTGCGCGACGCCGTGGAAGGGCACGAGGTGGTGCTCGCAGGTCGAGTACACCTCGATGTCCTTGACCAGCACCATCTCCTCGTGACCGAGGTCGAACGTGGTGGTCAGCACGTCCTCGGCCTCCTGCCGCAGACCGGCGAAGATCTCGCGGTACGCCCGGGCCACGCGGGCCGGCGTCTCCCGCAGGCCCTCGCGCTCCGGGTCCTCCCCGACGGCGAGGAGGAACTCGCGTACGGCGGCCTCGGCCCGTGCGGCGTCGTACGGCGGGATGTCCGCCGCGCTCCGCACGGGCGTCGACACAGGGGTGACTGACCCGTCGGTCATCGTGCTGCTCCGGTCCTCGTCACTGCCCGGTCCTTCGTCACTGCTGGCTCGGCGGATCCGCCGGGGGCGCCATGTCCAGCACGGCCTCGTCCTGCGGCACCGTGGAGTGCCCGTTCTGCGCCGCCAGCTCCTTGGGAGTGAGGACGGGGCCACGGGTGTGCACCGTGCGCTGCTCGCTGGACAGCCAGACGTCACGCGCGGGGCGCTTCTCGACGGACCGGAAGACCTCGGCGAGCTCCTTCTGGTTCAGCGTCTCCTTGTCGAGCAGGCCGAGGACCAGCTCGTCGAGCACGTCGCGGTGCTGGGTCAGCACCTCCCACGCCTCGTCGTGCGCGGCCTCGACGAGCTTGCGCACCTCGTCGTCGATCGTGCCGGCGACGGACTCGGAGTAGTCCCGCTCGTGCCCGTAGTCGCGGCCGAGGAACGGCTCGCCGCCGCTCGTGCCGAGCTTGATGGCGCCCACCCGCTCACTCATGCCGTACTCGGTGACCATCTTGCGGGCGATGGCCGAGGCCTTCTCGATGTCGTTCGAGGCGCCCGTCGTGGGGTCGTGGAACACGATCTCCTCGGCCACCCGGCCACCCATCGCGTACGCGAGCTGGTCCAGCAGCTCGTTGCGCGTGGTCGAGTACTTGTCCTCGAGCGGCATGACCATGGTGTAGCCCAGCGCGCGGCCACGCGGCAGGATCGTCACCTTGGTGACGGGGTCCGTGTAGCGCATCGCGGCGGCGACCAGGGCGTGCCCGCCCTCGTGGTACGCCGTGATCTTCTGCTCCTTGACGTTCATGACGCGGGTGCGCTTCTGCGGGCCGGCCACCACGCGGTCGATGGCCTCGTCCAGCGCGCGGTCGTCGATGAGCTGAGCCCCGCTGCGCGCCGTGAGCAGCGCGGCCTCGTTGAGCACGTTGGCAAGATCGGCACCCGTGAAGCCGGGCGTGCGACGCGCGACGGCCTCGAGGTCGACCTCGGGGACCATCGGCTTGCCCTGCGAGTGCACGTTGAGGATCGCCTCCCGGCCCTTGAGGTCGGGGGCCTCGACGGCGACCTGGCGGTCGAAGCGACCCGGGCGCAGGAGCGCGGGGTCGAGGATGTCGGGCCGGTTCGTGGCCGCGATCAGGATGACGTTCGTCTTGACGTCGAAGCCGTCCATCTCGACGAGCATCTGGTTCAGCGTCTGCTCACGCTCGTCGTGACCGCCGCCCATGCCCGCACCACGGTGCCGGCCGACGGCGTCGATCTCGTCCACGAAGATGATCGCCGGGGAGTTCTGCTTGGCCTGCTCGAACAGGTCGCGTACACGGCTGGCGCCCACGCCGACGAACATCTCGACGAAGTCCGAGCCGGAGATGGAGTAGAACGGCACGCCCGCCTCGCCCGCGACGGCGCGCGCGATCAGCGTCTTACCCGTACCAGGGGGGCCGTACAGCAGCACGCCCTTGGGGATCTTGGCACCGACGGCCTGGAACTTGGCGGGCTCCTGCAGGAACTCCTTGATCTCCTGGAGCTCCTCCACGGCCTCGTCAGCGCCCGCGACGTCGGCGAAGGTGACCTGCGGGGTGTCCTTGCTGGCCAGCTTGGCCTTGGACTTGCCGAAGCCCATGACCCGGTTGCCGCCGCCCTGCGCCCGCGAGAGCAGGAACCAGAACACGACACCGATCAGGAGGAAGGGGATCAGCACCGACAGCATGGAGGACCAGAAGCTGGGCTGCGGCACCTCCGAGTCGAACCCGTCCGCCGGGTCGGCCTTCACGATGGCGTCCTCGACGCGGTCGCCCTGCGGCAGCGTGTAGAAGAACTCGACCGTCTTGCCCTTGTCGACCTCCTCGGCGTCCTCGCCCTCACCCTCGGTCACGGAGTACGCCTCGGAGAGCTTGAGCTCGACCCGCTGCTCCCCGTCGACCATGAGGGCGTGCTCGACCGTGCTGCCGTCCAGCAGCTCGATTCCCTGTGACGTCTCGATTCGCGAGACATTGGGCTGGTTCAGTGCCGAGATGGCCAGCGTCACCACGACCAAGGCGACCAGGATCCAGATGACAGGCCCACTCAGAAGCTTCTTGATGTTCATCGGCGACGGGGACCGAGCCCCGTTTCCCTCCGCTCGCGCAGTATGTTTCCGTCGAAACTACATGGTCCCCCGGACAGGAGCCCCGAGTGTTCGCCCAGAGCATGTGATGCCTGGGCCACACCTCGCCCAGACGTGACGAACCGCCCGGGACGGGCATTCCGCGGCGCCGAGCGGTGCTGACGAATCAGCCGCCGTAGACGTGCGGTGCCAGCGTGGCAACGAACGGGAGGTTCCGATAGTTCTCGGCGTAGTCGAGCCCGTAGCCCACCACGAACTCGTTCGGGATGTCGAAGCCCAGGTACTTCACCTCGACGTCGGCCTGCGCGGCGTCGGGCTTGCGCAGCATCGAGGCGATCTCGACGGAGGCGGGCCCGCGCGAGCGCAGGTTCGACACGAGCCACGAGAGGGTGAGGCCCGAGTCGATGACGTCCTCGACGATGAGGACGTTGCGACCGGTGAGGTCCGAGTCGAGGTCCTTGAGGATGCGGACCACGCCGGAGGACTTGGTGCCGGAGCCGTACGACGACACGGCCATCCAGTCCATCTGGGCCTTGTGGTGCAGGCGCCTCGACAGGTCGGCCATCACCATGACCGCGCCCTTGAGGACGCCGACCAGGAGCAGGTCCTTGCCCGCGTAGTCCGCGTCGATCTGAGCTGCCAGCTCGTCGAGCTTCTTGGTGAGCTGCTCCTCGGAGAGCAGGATCTCCGCGAGGTCGGGTCCGACGTCGGACTGGTCCACGAGTTACTCCTGGGTTGTGCTGGAGGGCTGGACGCCGGTCCCGCCGTCCGAGGTACCGGTCGGCGCGGCGCGCAGGAAAAGACTGCCATACGCGCGACGGGCACGTGCGCCGCCCGGCAGATGGACGGAGCCTTGACCGCTCCATGACACGACCAGCGCGTCCAGCGCGTCCACGTGCCGCGTGGTGGTGTCCGTCGGCCGGCAGCCCACGGCGAGCGCGGCGAGCCGGAGTGCACGACGCCGGAGCGCCGGATGGGCTAGCTCCAGCACGCCGATATCGAGGGCGTACTCGACGGCGTCCCACGCCGCCGGGGGCACCTGGGCTCCTTCTTCCGGGGGCACCTGGGCTCCGGTCGCCCGCTCCAGCAGCTCCGCGGCGAGGGCGTCCAGCAGGTCCGCGTCGTCCCGCAGCTGGTCCGCGGTACGCGCGAGCGCCTCTGCGACCCCGCCGCCCAGCGTCTGCTCCAGCACCGGCAGCACACGCCCGCGCACCTGCGAGCGCAGCGGCGTGAACTCGGCCACGCGAGGGCGGTCCGTCGTCTCGTGCCGGGCGTTCGAGCGCGGCGGGACGTCGGCGTCGGGCCGATCACTCGGCGGAACCGGCAGCAGGTTCGTCGGGTCGGTCCAGAACTCCAGCCCCGACGCCGCGCACACCTCCTCGGTCTGCGCGCGGCGCAGCCCCAGGAACGGCCGGCGAAAGATCCCCCGTTCGCGCGGCATCCCGGCCAGCGAGCGCGCCCCGGCGCCCCGGGCGAGCCCGAGCAGCACCTGCTCCGCCTGGTCGTCGAGGGTGTGCCCGAGCAGTACGAGGGCGGCACCGGTCTCGTGCGCCACCGCATCCAGCGCGGCGTACCGGACCTCCCTGGCGGCCGCCTCCGGCCCGCCGCCGTCGAGGGCAGCACCGGCCGCGGTCCAGCTCGCACGCCGGACCACCACCGGGTCGAGGCCCAGGGCACCGCACTGCTCGGCTGCCCGTTCGGCGACCTCGGTGGAGCCCGCCTGCAACCCGTGGTCCACGATCACCGCGCCGGCCCGCACGGCGTGGCCCCGCGACCGGACCGAGCGCCCCACCCGCCGCGCCTCGAACGCCAGCGCCGTGGCGAGCGCGAGACTGTCCGCACCGCCGGAGCACGCCACCAGCACCAGGTCTTCAGGGCCTAGCCCGGCCAGCACCTCACGGACCGCGTTCCGCGCCGCGGCGACGGCGGGATCGACACGTGCCACCGTCAGCCTCCCGTGCGCGACGAGCTCATCCGTGCACCCTGCGCACCCAGGCACGGGCGTCGGCGATCTCCCGTGCGGTCGGCAGGTTCTCCGGGGCCGTCCAGACCGCGTTGAGCCCGTCGCGCCCCACGGCCCGCTCCACCGCCCGCACGAACACCGCGCCGTCGCGGTACTGGGCGAGCTTGGCCTCCATCCCGAGCAGCTTCTGCACCACGACGTCGAACGTGTTGCGCCCCTCGCCGTCGCGGCGCCGCTCGAACCGCGCGCGGATGCGACGTACGGACGGCACCACCCGCGGGCCCACGGCGTCCATCATCACGTCCGCATGGCCCTCCAGGAGGGCCATGACGGCGGTGATGTCGGCCAGCTCGTCCTTCTGCTCGTGCGTGAGCATGCCGTCCATGATCGTGCTGCCCTCGCCGCGCAGGGCGGCGAGCACGTTCCGCCCTACCGCGACCACCTTCTTGTCGAACCGTGCGCTGGCCAGCTCCGCCGACGTCCTGGCCATACCGCCGATCAGGTGCCGCGTACGGCCGCTGAGATGGGTCGAGAGCCACGGCGCCGCGGCGAACTGCAGGGCATGCGTCTGCTCGTGCAGGCACACCCACAGCCGGAAGTCGCGCACCGGCACGCGCAGGGCCTGTTCCGCCTGCAGCACGTTCGGCGCGACGAGAAGGAGCCTGCCGGGGCCGGAGTACGGGTCGAACTGGCCCAGGACGCGGCCGGAGAGCAGGGCGAGGACGGCCCCGATCTCGGCGGCGCCGGCCATCTGGGCGCCCGGCGAGGTGGCTCCCTTGGACACCTCGGCGACGACCGCACCGATCCCGTCGGTCATGGCGGCCATCGACTGCGTGTTCGCCCGCGCCCAGGTCGCCCGGTCCACGACCGCGACGGGGCTGAGCGTCGACCCGCCGCCCGCGGCCTCCTCATGGGGGCCCCGAGGCGCCGGCAGCATGCGCGTCGTCTCCAGCACGTGCCCCACGGCTTCGTCCGCCGCGCTGCGCAGACCGCTCACGAGCGAGTCGAGCTCGTCCCGCGGTGCGTGCGGCCCCGGTGCGGCGAGGCGCCCGGCGATCTGGGCTGCCGCCGACCAGTCGACGATCTGCGGGGCGGTGGAGGCCTGGGTCACCCGACCACGGTAACGGTCACGGCGGGTGGGGCGTCAGCCCTGGTTCGAGTAGGCCGCGAGGTCACCGACGAAGCCGTCGTAGATCTGGGTGGCCCCCACGGTCTTGTCGGCGGGGATGGAGTCGGCGAGGATCGAGAAGACGAGCAGCCTGCTGTCGGCCGTGACCACCGTGCCGGCGAGCGCGCGCACCTTGGGCAGGCTGCCGGTCTTCGCCCGTGCCAGACCCCGGGCCGGGTTGGTCCCCGTGAACCGCCCGAGGCTGCTGTCGAGCGTGCCCGACAGGCCCGCGATCGGCATGCCGACCGCCTCGCTGCGCAGGTCCGCCTGCGCGGGATCGACCATGACGCCGAGCAGGTCGACGACCTGCTGCGGGCTCAGGTACGAGCCGTCACCGAGACCCGAGCAGTCCCGCAGCCGAGCGCCCGTCATGTCGACGCCGAGCTCCCTCGCGCTCGCGATCACCGCCTGGGTGGCGCCGTCGTTCGAGCCGGGCAGGCCCGCGTCCACCGCGACGAGGCGCCCGAGCACCTCGGTGATCGTGTTGTCGGAGTACTGCATGGCGAACCCGACGACCTCCGCGAGCGGTGCGGAGCTGACCTTGCCCAGCACCTGGGCGTCGTCCGGAGCCGTCTCGCTGACCACCGCGTCAGCCGTCCGGAGGCCCTCGGCCTCGAGCGCCGCCGCGAAGACCTCCGCGGCGTACTTGCCCGGGTCGCCCGCGCGGGGCCCGTTGTCGGTGTACCCGTCGGACAGGAGGCCCACGTTGATCGCGACGGACGAGACGGGCGCGACGTAGCCGGCCGCGATGTCCGGGCTCGCCACGGTCGGCGCGATGTCGTCACCGGTGAAGAGCGTGTCGTCGAGCGCGACGCGCACCTCGGTGGTGCCGGTGACCTTGACCTTGGCGGCGACCTGCTGAGCGAGGTCGGCCAGGCCCGCCCGGCCGTTGACGGCGTCGGGGTTGCCCCGGCCCGCCGACAGCATCATGTCGCCGCCGCCGACCAGCACCACCGTGTCGTCCCCGACCAGCACCGCCTTGGTGTCCAGCGTGGAGCCCGCGGCGCCCGAGGAGAGCGCGGCGACGCCGGTGAACAGCTTCTGGGTGGACGCGGGGGTCATGAGCTTGTCGGGGCTCGACGAGCCGAGCACCTCGCCCGTGCTGCCGTCGGCCACCATGACACCGACCCGCGAACCGAGCCGCTTGTCCTTGGCCAGGCCGGTCACGAGGCGCTGCATCTCGACGCTGTCCGGAACCGGGGCACCGTCGGGCAGCCCCTCGAGGAGCGCGACGGGAGCCGGCCCCTCGACGGCCCCGGGGGCCGACGGGAACGGCCGGGGCTCCGGCCACGGCTCGGCGGTGGTGAGCATGCCGGGAACGACGTCGTACGCGTCGGCGACAAGGTACCCACCGAAGACTGCGACGACCGCGGCGACGGCAGCGCCGGAGCGCAACCCCCACTCCATGGGCATCCTCTCGATCGTCACGTAAAAGCCATAGGCAACTCTAGTGGCGGCAAACCATGCGATGGGTACGGCGACGGCGATTCGCGGGAAATTTCACCCGCTCGCGAGACCGGCTCGCGCGCGCGACGCGCACGCTGCGAATTATGCCCAACCCGGAGAGTGGTGCTGACCACAGGTAACGGTCGGGACACAAGACACATGGCACACTGGACGGGCGCAAGGCCGCCGCCGCGGTAAGACACTTCGGCGACCATCTTCGAGAACTGGAGCACATCGGCGTGGAGTTCGACGTCACGATCGAGATCCCCAAGGGTCAGCGGAACAAGTACGAGGTGGATCACGAGACCGGACGCATCCGCCTCGACCGCATGCTCTTCACCTCGACGCGCTACCCCGACGACTACGGCTTCATCGAGGGCACCCTCGGCGAGGACGGCGACCCCCTGGACGCACTCGTCCTGCTGGAGGAACCCACGTTCCCCGGCTGCCTGATCAAGTGCCGGGCACTCGGCATGTTCCGCATGCGCGACGAGGCCGGCGGCGACGACAAGGTGCTCTGCGTGCCGACGGGCGACCAGCGCGCCGCGTGGCGCCAGGACATCGACGACGTCTCGGACTTCCACCGCCTGGAGATCCAGCACTTCTTCGAGGTCTACAAGGACCTCGAGCCGGGCAAGTCCGTCGAGGGCGCCCACTGGGTGGGCCGCTCCGACGCCGAGGCCGAGATCGTTCGCTCGATCAAGCGCGCCGAGGACACCGGGTACTACGCCAAGCACTGACCCGCAGCACCCAGCACGTCTCAGGCGCCCAGGTCACCCCGTGGCCCGGGCGCCTGACACGTCGAAGGGTCAGGGCCGGCCCGCGTAGGGCATCGCGCCGGAGTACCGCACCGGGTTCTCCGACAGGGGGTGGCCGGGCAACGTCGCCTCGATCATCATCCCGCCGCCCGTGTACATGGCCACGTGATAGATCGACGACGGATCGCCCGGGTCGGACCCGTAGAAGATCAGGTCACCCGTCCGGAGCGACCCGTAGTCCACCTTGCCGACGGCCAGGTACTGCGAGCGCGAGGTCCGGGTGATGTCCACCCCCTGGCTCGCCCAGGACATCATCGTCAGGCCCGAGCAGTCGTAGTAGGTGGGTCCTGCAGCGCCGAGCAGGTACGGCGCGCCGATCTTGGTCCGCGCCCACGCGACGGCGCCGGCACCTCGGCTCTCCGTCGCCCCCGACGCCGGCGGGCCGGCGGGCGCAGGGTCCGGAGCGGGAGCCGGGTCCGGGGCGGGAGCCGGGTCCGGAGCGGGAGGCGGAGCGGGCGCAGGCGCAGGGGCCTCCTCCTCGCCGGGAGTCCCGGGAGCCTCACCAGCCGCCTCCGGCCCGTCCTCCGCCCGGGCGCGCTGCTGCCGGTCGAGGTCGGCCTTCGCCGCGGCCTCGCGAGCGGCCTGGGCGGCGGCGGCCCGCGCCTCCTCGCGCTGCCGCTCGATGTCCACGCTGGTCTGCCGCAGCTGCGCGAGCCGCTCGACCAGTGCCGCGCGCTGCGCCTCGGCCGCCTGGGTGCGCGCCTCGAGATCCGCCGCGGCGGCCTGGGCGGCCTCGAAGGCCGTCTCCGCCTGCTCGGCCGCCGCGGCGCGCTGCTTCTTCGCGGCGGTCCACCGGGCGTCGGCCGACTCGGACGCCGCCCGCGCCTCCTGGTAGTCGGCCAGTGCCCCGCCGAGCTTGCGCTGCACCGCGCGCTCGGCGGCGCTGCGGCCCACCATGTCGGGGACGGAGTCGGCCTCGAAGGCGATGCCGAGCGACCCCAGGTCGGCGTCACGCGCCGAGACCCGGTAGACCTGGGCCAGGCCGGCCCGCGCCGCCGCCTCACCCTTGCCGGCCTTCTCGGCGGCGCGCCGCGCGGCGGCCACCTCCTCCTCGGCGCGTTCGACGGCCTGCTGCGCCTCCGCGTAGTCGGCCGCGGCCACCTGCACGCGGATCCGAGCCGCCTCGAGCTCCGCGCGGAGCGCGGTGAGCGCGGCCTCGGCCTGCTGCACGTCGAGCGTGCCCGCCGCGACCGCGTCGCGAGCCGCCTGCGCCTCCTGCGCGGTGGGCGGGTCGGCGGGCGGATCAGCCTTGGCGGTGGGCCCCCACGGGATCACCAGACCGAGCGCGAGCACCACGGCCCCGATCGCACGGAGTACCAGCACCGCACCGTGCCCGTGCTCGCGCCCCGACTCGTCCAGACCTCGGATCCGTCCCATGATCCCCTTTCCCGATCTGCGCGACGTTCGGCGTGTCGCCTTGCGCAGATCCTGTGAATCACTCCCGTGTCACGGTCCAATGTGACCCAGGGTCCCGATTCGCGCTACCCGAGCGTCCACAGTGCGTCTCATTTTTCGATCTCACGATATAAGACACGACTTTCGGTGCCGCCCGCGGCCGTCTACGGTCTCACCCATGACTCGTCGAATGTGTAGTTGCTGAACCAGCGCACGTTCGCCTGCCCTCGGCCGTACGGCCGACTCCCGCGTGCGCGCCTCCCCGCCGCGGACCACCTCCTGATGCGCAGGCCCCATGGGGCACGCCGCGGCACATCTCGGCCAGTTCCGCCCGAAGCACGCCACCAGATACAGGAAGCAGGAGAGCCATGACTCAGCCCCAGTGGTCGTTCGAGACCCGCCAGATCCACGCCGGCCAGGAGGCGGACCCCACGACGGGAGCTCGCGCGCTGCCGATCTACCAGACCACGTCGTTCGTCTTCCCCGACGCCGAGGTCGCCGCCGACCGGTTCGCCCTGAAGGACCTGGGCCCCATCTACACCCGCATCGGCAACCCCACGACCCAGGTGGTCGAGGATCGGATCGCGAGCCTGGAGGGCGGCGTCGGCGCGCTCCTGGTGGCCTCCGGCCAGGCGGCCGGGTCGCTCGCGCTGCTCAACCTCGCCCAGGCGGGCGACCACATCGTCGCCTCCGCGAGCCTCTACGGCGGCACGTACAACCTGCTGCACCACACGCTGCCCAAGTTCGGCGTCGAGACCACGTTCGTGGAGGACCCGCACGACCTGGACGCCTGGCGCGCCGCCGTCCGGCCGAACACGAAGGCGTTCTTCGGCGAGACCATCCCCAACCCGCGCTCCGACGTGCTCGACATCGAGGGCGTGGCCACGGCGGCGCACGAGGCCGGCGTCCCGCTGATCGTCGACAACACCGTCGCCACCCCGTACCTGATCCGCCCCTTCGAGCACGGCGCCGACTTCGTGGTGCACTCGGCCACCAAGTACCTGGGCGGTCACGGCACCACGATCGGCGGCGTGATCGTCGACGGCGGCCGGTTCGACTTCGCGGCGGACCCGGAGCGCTTCCCCGGCTTCAACACGCCGGACCCCAGCTACAACGGCCTGGTCTTCGCGCGCGACCTCGGTGTCGGCTCGGCGCTCGGGGCGAACCTCGCGTTCATCCTCAAGGCCCGGGTACAGCTCCTGCGGGACCTCGGCGCGGCGATCTCGCCCTTCAACGCCTTCCTCCTGGCCCAAGGCATCGAGACGCTGTCGCTGCGGCTCGAGCGGCACGTCGCCAACGCGCAGCACGTCGCCGAGTGGCTGGAGGCGCGGGACGACGTCGGCACGGTCCACTACGCGGGCCTGCCGAGCTCGCCGTGGCACTCGAACGCGCAGAAGTACGCACCGAAGGGCGCCGGCGCGGTGCTCGCCTTCGAGCTCGACGGCGGCGCCGAGGCCGGGCAGGCCTTCGTGTCGGCCCTGGAGCTGCACTCCAACGTGGCGAACATCGGTGACGTCCGGTCGCTCGTGATCCACCCCGCCTCCACGACCCACTCGCAGCTCACGGCCGAGGAGCAGGCACTGTCGGGGGTCACCCCCGGCCTCGTGCGCCTGGCCGTCGGACTGGAGAACGTGGAGGACATCCTGGCCGACCTGGAGCTGGGCTTCACCGCGGCCAAGAACCTGCTGGGCGGAGAGGCCGAGTAGCAGCGACGTGACGTCGCCGTCCGTGCCGGGGCAGGGCCCCGAGCTCACCACACCGAGCTCACCACACCAAGCCGCAGGAGACACCATGGCCATCACCACCCCGAAGGCCGCGCTCGACGCCCCGGACCAACCGGTCCGTTCGGTGCTCGTGCCCTTCCCTGCGCCGGACGGCGCGCACGTCCCCGCGCGCGGCCGGGACGGCGGGGCCCCGCCGAGTCCCGCCGATCCCGTACAGACCTCCCGCTCGCGCAGCAAGCCACCGGTCCCGGCGAGCGGCGCCTGGCGCGAGGGCGACGATCCCGGGCACCGGCTGTTCGCCGACGTCGGCGCGTTCGACCTGGAGGCGGGCGGCCGCCTCCCCGCCGTGCGCGTGGCCTACGAGACCTGGGGCACCCTGAACGCCGACGGCTCCAACGCCGTGCTGGTGCTGCACGCCCTGACGGGCGACTCGCACGTGACCGGTGTCGCGGGCCCCGGTCACGTGACCGACGGCTGGTGGGCCGAGACGGTCGGCCCGGGCAAGCCCATCGACACCGACCGGTACTTCGTGGTGGCGCCCAACGCGCTCGGCGGCTGTCAGGGCACGACCGGCCCGTCGTCCTTCGCGCAGGACGGGCGTCCGTGGGGCGGGCGGTTCCCGTACATCACCACCCGCGACCAGGTCGCCGTCGAGATCGCGCTGACCCGCGAGCTCGGGATCCGGTCGTGGGAGCTCGTGGTCGGGGCGTCGATGGGCGGGCTGCGCGTGCTCGAGTGGGCACTGCTCGGACCCGAGGCAGGCATCGAGGTGCGGAACGTCGCCGCCATCGCGACGACCGCCCAGACCGGCGGTGACCAGATCGCGTGGGCGCACCCCCAGCTCGCCGCCATCCGCGTCGACCCCCGCTTTCGCGGCGGCGACTACTACTCGGCGGCCGACGACGACGGCCCGCACACCGGCCTGGCCATCGCGCGGCAGATAGCGCACACGACGTACCGCACGGGCTACGAGCTGGACCAGCGCTTCGGCCGGCTCCCCCAGGGCGGCGAGGACCCGTTCGCGGGCGGCCGGTTCGCCGTGCAGTCGTACCTCGAGCACCACGGCGACAAGCTCGCCCGGCGGTTCGACGCCAACTCCTACCTGGTGCTCACCGAGTCGATGCTGTCGCACGACCTGGGGCGCGACCGCGGCGGTGTCGAGGCGGCGCTCAGCCAGATCACCGCACGGACGCTCGTGGTGGCGGTGGACAGCGACCGGCTGTTCCCGCCCACCCAGTCGGCCCGCCTCGCCCGGTGGATCCCGCGGGCGGAGTCCCTGCGGATCGTCACCAGCGACGTGGGCCACGACGGGTTCCTGGTCGAGGCCGACCAGATCGGCCCGATGGTGAGTGAGTTCCTCGGGTAACCATCCTGCGGGCCGCCGGCCCCAGGACTAGCGTGGCCGTATGGCAAAGCTCAATCCGTACCTCAGCTTCAGGTCCGAGGCCAAGGAAGCCCTGGACTTCTACCGGTCAGTGCTCGGCGGAGAGCTCGACGTCAGCACGTTCGGTGGGGCCCCGATGGAGGGGATGCCCACCCCCGACGAGGACAAGGACCTCGTCATGCACGGCCAGCTCGACACCCCGGGCGGTCTCACGATCATGGCGTCGGACACGCCGTCGTTCATGGAGTACGTGGCGCCCTCGTCCGGTGTCACGGTCGCCCTCACGGGCGGCCCGGACGACCACGACTACATCAAGGGCGCCTTCGAGAAGCTGTCCGAGGGCGGGACACCGGGGCAGCCGTTCGAGCTCGCCCCGTGGGGCGACTACTACGGCGCGCTCACCGACCGCTTCGGCATCTCCTGGATGTTCGACGTGGCCACGAAGTGACCGACCGGGTGATCTTCCGCTACTGAACTGCTCTCCAGTAGCCTTCGTCGAGCTGATCGCCGCTGATCAGCTCGACGAAGAGGAGCGTCCAGTGACACATCGCCGTGCTCTCTCCATCCTGGCCTCGCTGGGCCTCGTGGCGTCCGGCGGGTTCGCCGCAGCGCCGGCCCACGCCGACCCGCCCCCGCACGAGGTCCTGTTCGTCGCCAACAACTGGGACGGCACGGCCTCCGTGCTGTCGTCCGGCCCCGACCTGGCACCGCTCGGCGAGGTCGACGTGGTCCCCGACCGCGAGCAGCGGCTGCGCGAGATCTACCGCGACCCGGTCCGGCTGGCCGCCTTCCTCATCATCCGTGAGACCGTCGGCGAGGGCCATGACCAGCTCGCCGACGACATGTACACCACCCCCGACGGCTCGTCGCTGGTGGTGTCGCGGCCGAGCTTCGCCGACGTCGTCTCGATCAGCCTCGACACCGGCGAGGTCGAGTGGCGGTTCCCGGTCTCGGGCCTGCGGGCCGACCACATGTCCGTGTCGCCGGACGGGACGCAGGTCGCCGTCTCCGCGTCGACGGGCAACCGGGTGCACGTGCTGGACATCGAGACCGGCACCGAGGCCGGCTCGTTCCCCACCGGCGACAAGCCGCACGAGAACATCTACACGTCCGACGGCCTGATCTGGAACATGTCGATCGGCGAGGTCAACAACGACCTCGACGACCCGGCGCTCGACTTCCTCAAGGGCGACCGCGTCATCACGGTGGCCGACGCCGAGACGTTCGAGGTGGTGCGCGAGATCGACATGCGCGAACGGCTCGACGACGCCGGCCTCGAGCACCTGTCCGACGCCGTTCGCCCCGCGGCGTTCAGCCCCGACGAGTCGAAGCTGTACTTCCAGGTGTCGTTCTTCGGCGGGTTCCTGGAGTACGACGTCGAGAGCGACCGCATCACGCGGGTCAAGACGCTCCCGCGCGTGTTCGACGGGCCGCGCACCGACATGGTCAACGACTCGCGCCACCACGGCCTGACCGTGCAGCCCGGCGGCGAGCACCTGTGCGTCGCCGGCACGATGGACGACTACGCGGTGGTCGTGGACCGCGCCACGCTCGAGGAGGGCCCCCTGGTCGACGTCGACAAGCCGTACTGGTCCACGGTGACGGGCGACGGCAGGGCCTGCGTCGTCTCCGAGTCAGAGGCGGACCAGGTGACCTCCATCGACTTCGGGACAGGGCGGAAGATCACGTCGGTGCCGGTGGGCGACCACCCGCAGCGGGTCCGGCTGGGCACCGTCCCTGCCGGCTGGTCCGGGGTCGGTTAGGGTCGCCGCATGCTTGCCGCCTATGTGACCAGCTTCTCGCCCGACAGCCCGCTCGACGGTCTCGAGGTGGGTGACCGCCCCGAACCGGCAGCCGTGGAGCACTGGACCACGGTGGACGTGCGGGCCGCGAGCCTGAACCACCACGACCTCTGGTCGCTGCGCGGGGTGGGCCTGAAGGAGCAGCAGCTGCCCATGATCCTCGGCACCGACGCCGCGGGGGTCGCTCCGGACGGCACCGAGGTGATCCTGCACGGCGTCATCGGTGCCGACGGCCACGGCGTCGGGCCGAAGGAATCGCGGTCGCTCCTCTCGGAGCGGTATCCCGGGACCCTCGCCGAGCGCGTGGCCGTGCCGACGGCGAACCTCGTACCCAAGCCCGCGGAGCTGTCGTTCGAGGAGGCAGCGTGCCTGCCGACCGCGTGGCTCACCGCGTACACCATGCTCTTCACGGCGGGCGGGCTCACCCCGGGTGACCGCGTGCTGGTGCAGGGCGCCGGCGGCGGCCTCGCGACGGCGGCGGTCACGCTCGGCGCGGCCGCCGGCCTGGAGGTCTGGGTGACCTCACGCTCCGCGGAGAAGCGCGAGCGGGCGATCGCCCTGGGCGCGGCGGGCGCCGTCGAGACCGGTGCGCGCCTGCCCGCGCGCGTCGACGCCGTGCTGGAGTCGGTGGGCCAGGCCACGTGGGCCCACTCCATCCGGTCGGTGCGTCCGGGCGGGACGGTGCTGGTCTGCGGCGCGACGTCCGGTGACGCGCCGCCCGCCGAGCTGACGCGCGTCTTCTTCCAGGAGCTCCGCGTGCAGGGAGTCACGATGGGCTCGCGGGACGACCTCGGTGCGCTCGCCCGGTTCTGCGCCCGCACCGGAGTCCGCCCGGTGATCGACGCCGAGGTTCCGCTCGCGCGGGCCGCCGACGGCCTGGCGCGCCTCGACGAGGGCAACCAGTTCGGCAAGGTGGTCGTGCGCCCGTAGGGCCCACCTGTCAGACGCGGCGTCCGACAGCTCGCCTACCCGCCGCTCACGACCGAGCGTCGGGCTGAGGCGCCTCAGGCGAACCGGCGGGAGAACTCCTCCACCAGCGTGGGACCGGTGTCGCCGATCCGCCAGACGTTCCAGCCGTCGGCCGTGTACGAGCCGGACGCCGCGGTGGCCGCGGAGTCCGGGTGCCGGTAGCGGGCGCCGTTGGCCAGCTCGATGGCGCCGTCCGGCAGGAGCATGGCCTCGAAGTGCTGGTTGCGGCGCGGACGGGACCACACGATGCGCGTCGGGGTGCCCACGCTGCGGGCGAGAGCCTCGAGGTCCGGGTCGTCCTCCTCCTCGAAGAGCATCGGCGTGCTGGCCCGGATGCTCTCGTTCGGCGGCACGGGACGAGCCGGCGCCTCGGGAGCGCTCGACGGGTACGGGTCCGCCGCGAACGCCGGCTGCCCGTAGCCGTCGTCGGGACCGGCCAGGTAGCCGCCGGACTCCCAGGGGTTCTGCTCCGTGACCACAGGGGCCGTGCCGTCCAGGTAGGGCGACGGTTGGTACCCGGACTGCTCGCCGTAGCCGTAGCCGCCCTGGTCGCCGTAGCCGGTGGCTGCCTCGGCCGAGTAGTCGTACGCCGGAGCGGGGGGCGCGAAGCTCGACCCGTCGCCGTAGGCGGAGCCCGACGTGTAACGCGGCTGGGTGATGTCGAGATCCTCGGGCTCGTTCGTGTCCGCGGCGGAGTATGTCGGCGGCCCGTCGTACGACGGCGGCTGCCACAGGTTCTCCTCCGCGACAGGCTGCTGCGCGGGGGGCGGGGACGAGTAGCTCGACCCGGGTGCCGGCGCCAGCTCGTCCGGCTGCGCGGACGCCGCGAACCGGTCGGTGCGCGAGCGGCGGCGGACCGACGGCGCCGCCGGCTCGGCGGCGGGCTCCGTACGTGCCGGGGCGGCGGTGTCGCCGAGCGAGGAACGGCTGGCGGCCAGCCGCGGCGGGGTGGTGGGCGTCGGGCGCGACTCCGCGCCCGGTCGCACCGACGAGACCGGGGCGCTCGGCACGCCGGGGCCGGCCGGAGCGGGCGGCACGGGGGCGGGCTGACCGACGTCGGCTGACGCGGCGGCGGCCTGGGCCCGGCGCGAGGCGCGGGTCCCCGCCCGACGCTCGGGTGCGTTACCGGCCCCCGCACCCTCCGGCGTACCGGCGGTCGGGCGCTCGGGCACTCCGGTGCGCGGCGCACCCCCGCGGAGGCTGGACCGGAGGCCGGTCGCCGCATTGGTCGGGCCGGCGGCCGGGTTGTCGGCGAGCGGGACCGGTGCCGCCTCGGCGCTCACGGGTGTCTGGCGCGCGCGCTCGGCACGTGACGGCGGTGTCTGCGGGGTGCGGTTCGCCGCCTGCGCGACCACCGGCATCTTGCCCGTGAGCGCGTAGCCGACCTTGACGCCCTCCTCGAACGCGTCCTTGGGCGCGGCGGAGCCACCGGCGACCCCGCCGGTGACGCCCCCCATCGAGCTGCTGACCGAGGCCTCCGCCGACCCCGTGATGGAGCCGCCGATCGGCGCCGACTTGGGCGCGGGCAGGCCCGGTGGGAGGTGCACGACGAGCGGCGAGACGTCGAGGAACTTGCGACCGTCGTCCGAGTTCACGACGCCCATCTTCAGGACCTCGACCGGCATCGTCGGCTGGCGCAGGAAGTCGACGGCGTTGAGGATCTCGTCCGGCGCGTTCTGGCAGATGATGATGAGCCGCGCGCCGCTGCCGCCGTTCTTGCCCTGCGTCCGCGTGATGGGCACGCTGTCGTAGAACGCGGCCACGTCGTGCTGGAACGAGCTCGCTCCGCCGCTGTAGCGCGCCGCGAGGTCCGCCCGCGTCAGCCGGCCCGCGGCGCCGGCGTGGTCGAGCGCCTTGGCGAGATTCTCCCGGTCGAGGTCCGCGACCAGCTCCACGACCACGGGCGAGCCCGATGCGTCGAGCGCGAGCAGGTGTGGTTCGTCCGGACCGGAACCCTGCGCGATGGGGAACACCTCTTCACCGAGGAGCCCGTCGATGTGGGAGTCCACCACCTGGTTGGCCGTGGTCTTCAGGCCAGGCTCGGAGCCGCTCCCACCCTTCGCGGACGTCACGAGGAGCGGCCGCTGGGTGTCGACCTCGAACAATGGCATCTCGTGATCTCCCCGGGTCCTGCGGCATCGGTCCGCCTTAGCCTAAAGGTCCCGAGCAAGAGTCCGGAAACACGCGGGTGAAGGTGTCGTGTTGCTTGGCCCGTGGGTCATCGGCCCGTAAGTCAGGAGTGGCCCGTCTCGGTCTCGCCCGCCGCGAGACGCTCCTCGACCCGGGCGATCTTGCTCTCGATCTGCCCGGCCGCCGCACCGGGGCGGATGTCGGCCTTGATGACGAGAGACACCCGGTGCCCGCCGCGCGACACGGCGTCGGTGGCCCGCTGGATGACCGGCATCACCTCGTCCCACGACCCCTCGATCTCGGTGAACATCGAGGTGGTCCGGTTGGGCAAGCCCGATTCCCGGACGATGCGGACAGCTTCGGCGACCTGATCGGCGACGGACTCGCCGGCGGTCATGGGGGCTACGGAGAACGCGAAGACGGCCATGCCCCCAGTCTGCCCCCACCTGTCAGATTCGCGCGCACCTGTCAGATCTGCGGCGCACGTAGGCTCGACGCGTGAACGTCACCCTTCTCGCGGGTGGGGTCGGCGGTGCGCGGCTCGCGCACGGCCTCGATCTCGCCCTCGGCGCATCCTCCCTGACCGTCGTCGTGAACGTCGGCGACGACACCCGGCTCCACGGCCTGTCCATCTCTCCCGACATCGACACCGTCGTGTACACCCTCGCCGGGCTGAACGACGAGGAGCGGGGCTGGGGCCTGCGCGGCGAGTCCCACGCGACCCTGTCGGCCCTGCGGGACCTCGGCGAGGACACCTGGTTCACCCTGGGCGACCGCGACCTCGCCACCCACATCGTGCGCACCGAGCGCCTGCACCGCGGCGAGCCGCTCTCGGCGGTCACCGCGCACCTCGCACGTGCGATGAACGTGCGGCCGCGGGTCCTGCCCGTCACCGACGACCGTCTCGTCACCCTGGTCGACACCCCGTCGGGGCGGCTCGGGTTCCAGGAGTACTTCGTGGGGCGGCAGCACGCGGACGCCGTGCTCGGCCTGCACTTCGACGGGGCCGACGCCGCCCGCCCCGCGCCCGGTGTGCTCGACGCCCTGGCCGCCGACCTGGTGGTGCTCGCGCCGTCGAACCCGTTCCTGTCGATCGAGCCGCTGCTCGCGGTGCCGGGCGTCCGGGAGGCGTTCGTCTCGACGCCGGGCCGCCGTGTGGCGGTGAGCCCCATCGTGGGCGGGCAGGCCATCAAGGGCCCGGCGGCCCAGATCCTGGAGACGCTGGGGCACGAGGTGTCGGCCCTGGGCGTCGCCCGGATCTACGCGGACCTCGTGGACGTCATGGTGATCGACGAGCGCGACGCGGACCTCGCGGGGCCCGTCGCTGACCTGGGCCTGACCGTGCACGTCACCGACACCGTCATGGGCGGCCCGCCCGGCCGCGAGCGCCTGGCCCTCGAGCTGCTGGCGCTGGCGTGACCGGCGCCGCCGGGCGGCAGGGCACGACGGCGGTGGTGCCGCTGCGTGACGGTGTCTCCGGGAAGTCGCGGTTGGCCGCGGTGCTCGACGCCCCGTCGCGGCGCCGGCTGGTGCGGGTGCTGGCGCGGCACGTGGTGGGCACGCTGCTCGCCACCGACGGGATCGCGCACGTGCTGGTGGTGACGGCGGACCCGGTCTTCACGCGGGAGACCCTGGCCGGGCTGCCGGTCGAGGTGCTGGAGCAGCCGGCCGGCCGGCCGGGGCTGAACGGTGCCCTGGAACATGCCCGGGAGGTGCTGGCCGCGCGGACCACCGCGCCGCTCCTGGTGACCCACGCCGACTTGCCCGCGCTGACCTCCGCGGACGTCGCGGCCCTCCTCGCCGAGGACGCCCCGGTGGTGGTCGCGACGGACCGCAACCGCTCCGGCACCAACCTCCTCCTCCTGCCGTCGGCGTCCGGTGCGGACTTCCGGTTCCGGTTCGGCGTCGGTTCGCTGGCCGCGCACCTCGTGGAGGCGGAGGCTCAGGGCCTGTCGGCGACGGTCGTGCACCGGCCCGGTACGGCCGTCGACCTCGACACGGCCGACGACTGGTCGCAGCTCCCGGACGAGGTGCGGGCCGCCGTCGGCCATCAGGTGCCCGGTCTGATGTAATTTGCGCGGTATCTACGAGCCGGCTCGTGGATCCGGCCGCAGACCGAGGGAGACACCATGAGCGCTGTTCAGAACGTCGGAATCGTGGGTGCGGGAGCCTCAGGGCTGGCGACGGCCATCCTGTTGGCCGAGGCCGGGACCGACGTGGTCGTGTACGAGGCGAAACCGAGCCTCGGGGCCCTGGGGTCCGGCATCACGCTGCAGGGCAACGTCCTGCGTGCCTTCGACCGGCTCGGCATCTGGGAGCAGGTGCGGGCCAGGTCGTTCTCGTTCGACGTGACCGGCATCCGCGCACCCGGGCCGGAGGCACCCCTGGTCGCCGAGATGCACGACAACAGGATGGGTGGGCCCGACTACCCCGCGACCGCCGGCATGTTCCGCCCCGACCTGGCCGAGATCATGCTGGCCAGGGCGCAGGAGCTCGGTGCCACCGTGCGTTTCGGCGCCCGGGTCACTGCACTGACCCAGTCCGACGACGACGCCACGCTCACCCTCGCGACGGACGCGGGCCAGGAGGACGTGACCCACGAGCTGGTGGTCGGCGCGGACGGGCTCAACTCCGCCGTACGCGAGCTGATGGGCATCGAGACCCGGCCGGAGCCGAACGGGATGGGCATCTTCCGGGCCTTCGTCGAGCGGCCCGCCGGGGCCGACCACACGGAGCTGGTGTTCGGCGGACCGTGCTACATCGCGGGTTTCTGCCCCACGGGCGAGAACACG
The DNA here is from genome assembly GCF_054782895.1 of Promicromonospora xylanilytica. Classification (NCBI taxonomy): domain Bacteria; kingdom Bacillati; phylum Actinomycetota; class Actinomycetes; order Micrococcales; family Promicromonosporaceae; genus Promicromonospora; species Promicromonospora xylanilytica. The sequence goes on along the minus strand of NZ_BAAGRP010000003.1, from coordinate 167,905 downwards.
ATGTACGCGTACCTGGTCGAGGACAAGCAGGACCGGCAGGGCATGACGGCCGCGGAGGGCTCGAAGATCATGGCCGAGCTGGCGCGCCCCTACGGCGCCCACTGGAACGCCATCCGGGCCCAGCTCGAGGAGGGCGTCGAGCACATCAACTACACGTGGTTCACCAGCCACGTCGTCGCCGAGCCGTGGAACAGGGGGCGGGCGGTGATCATCGGCGACGCCGCCCACTCCTGCCCGCCCACCGTCGCGCAGGGCGCCGCACAGGCCGTCGAGGACGCTCTCGTGCTGGGCGATGTCCTGACCAGGCACGACGCCCTGACGGACACGCTGTGGGCGGAGTTCCACGGGCGCCGTGTCCCGCGTGCGACCACGGTGGTCGAGGTGTCGGACCAGATCGCGAGCTGGCTGCTGGCGCACGAGCGCGGCGACGTGCAGGGTCTGCACACCACGATCTCGGACCTGGTCTCCCAGGAGCCGTGATCGTCGCGCGGGTGGCTCACCACCCGCCTCGGCGGACCACCTCGTCGAGTGGCTTGCGCGTGCGGCGGGTGGGTGAGCCCAACGCCTGGCCGTCCGCCGGGTGCCCGACGGCGACGACGCCCGTGATCTCGAACTCGTCCGGGATACCGAGCTCGGCCCGGACCGCCCCGACGTGCTCGGGCGGGACGCCGAAGAAGCACGCGCCCAGCCCCTCGTCGACGGCCGTCTGCAGCATGAGGAGCGACGCCATGCCGACGTCGACGTGCCAGAACGGCACCGGCCAGCGGGCCTCGTCGAGGTCCGCCCAGCCCTTGTCCTTCTCGGCGTACCGCCGCAGGTAGGCCGCCTTGGACGCGAGCGCGAGGACGATCACGGGCGCGGTGCGCATACCGGCGAGCCACGCCGACAGGTCCCGCTCCGAGCGCTCGGCGGCCTGGGGGGTCGAGGCCGCCCAGAAGCGGTCCCTGTCCTCGGGCGACTCGAGGACCACGAACGCCCATCCCTGGCTGAACCCGGCGCTCGGGGCGCGCACGGCGTTGCGGGTGATGCGGTCGACGGCCTCGGCCGAAACGGGCTCGTCCGTGAACTTGCGGTGCATCCGGCGTGTGCGGACGACGTCCTGGAACTCCATGGGCACATTGTCCGCCCGTGCACGTCCGGCCACCGACGTTCGGCCGCCGACGAATCGCGTTGCCGTGCGGCGGCACGCCCGCCAGCCTGAGGGTTATGACTCTCCAGGCGATCGAGCAGGCAACGCTGCCGCACGGCAACTTCGAGGGGTACCTCCACGGGTCGGAGGTGTCCGTCATCTTCGAACGGGTGGCCCAGGACGGCACCGGACCCCGGCTGCACCGGCACCCCTACTCGGAGACCTTCGTGATCCGGTCCGGCCGGGCCCTCTTCACCGTGGACGGCGAGGAGTTCGAGGCCGTGGGTGGCCAGCTCCTCGTGGTCGAGGCGATGGTGCCCCACAAGTTCAGGACCCTCGGCGCCGACCTCTACGAGGCGGTGCACATCCACGCGAACGACCGGTTCGAGACGGAGTGGCTCGAGTGAGCCGTCAGCAGGTCTCCTGCATCATCAGCACCATCAGGTCGGTCGGGTCGTACAGCGGCTCGTCGGTGTAGTACGGGTAGGCGAGGTCGCGCCCGGTGATCCCGATCGACAGCTGCCGCTCCCCGTCGGGCGACGTCAGGTTGATGGACTGCGTGCCGTACGAGGCGCCGTCGTGCCCGTAGAGCCAGGCGTCGGGGACGCACGGGTCCGGCACGCGGTAGACGCCGAGGCCGTAGTCGGGGAACGCCGCCTGGCCCGTCGTGCGGGGCTCCAGCATGTCCGCGGTGGTCTCCGCGCCGACGAGGCGCCCGGTGACGAGGGCCTCGTTGAAGTCGGCGAGATCCTCCGTCGTGCTCGTCACGGCGCCGGCCGCGGCGAACAGGCTCGGGTCCCAGTGGTCGAGGTCGTACCAGCCCGCCCCCTCGGGCCCCGTGTAGGCCGACTCGTGGAGGAACGGCCCGCGAGCGCCCGGGTCGTCCGGGTACGCGCTCTGCCACATCCCGGCCGGGGCGAACACGCGATGCCGCAGCAGGCTGTCGACGCTCCGCCCGGTGACCTCCTCCAGCATCATGCCGAGCACCACGTAGCCGGCGTTGGAGTAGGAGAAGCCCTCTCCCGGCTCGTGCACCCACGGGGCGGACCGCAGGGCCTCGATGTGGTCGGCCGCCGTGACCTCCTGCCCCATCACCGCGAACACCTCGTCGAACGACGCCGGGTCGGTCACGCGGGAGGTCAGGATCCAGTCGGTGGCGGTCGGCGCACCCGAGCGGTGGCTCAGGAGCTGCTCGATCGTCACACCCTCCGGCATGACGCCCGGCAGCACGTCCTCGACCGGGGTGTCGAGCGTCCAGGTCCCCTTCTCGACCTCCTGCATCACGAGCGTCGCGATCATCGGCTTGGTGTTGCTCGCCACCCGGAACCGGTCGCGTTCCCTGGCCGGTGCGCGGCCCTCGCGCTCGCGGGTCCCTGCGGCGTCGCTCCAGCTGCCCGACGCCGTCTCGACGCGGGCCGTCACGGCGACCGCGCCGTCGGCCACCAGGTCGTCCACGGCCGCGGAGAGCGCGGCGTCGGCCGGTGTGGCCGGCCGCTGCGCCAGCGCACGGTTCCTGGCGACGTCGGACCGGGCCGCGCGGGCGGCGTCGGCCACCAGCACGGACAGGTCGTCGGTGGCATCGGCCGTGACCGCCGGGGCCGGCAGGTCGGCGGCGTGGGCGGAGCCTGCGACGGCCAGCGGGGCCGCGAGCGCGAGCGTGGCGCTCAGGGCGAAGGCCGCGCGGCGAGTCGTTCGATCCATGGAGGTCTCCTTCGTCTGGGATGTGCTCCCATCCTGCTGACGGAGACCGCCCACGGGATCACCCGCCGGACGGATTCGGCTCCCACCTGCGACGGAGCCCCGGACGCGTCTACAGCCGGTCCGCGATGACCTCCAGGAGGGACTTGCCCTCCACGCCCATCAGGTCCAGCGCCTGCGTGCGGCAGGAGAAGCCGTCGGCGAGGTAGGTGGTGCCGGGGGCGGCGTCGCGCAGCGCGGGCAGCAGGGCGTTCTCCGCGACCGCCACCGACGTCTCGTAGTGCCCCTTCTGCATGCCGAAGTTGCCGGCCAGCCCGCAGCAGCCCGCGAGGACCTCGACCTTCGCGCCGCCCTGCTCGAGCAGGTTCTGGTCCGCCTCGTATCCCATGACCGAGTGCTGGTGGCAGTGCGGCTGCACCACCGCGGACACGTCCGCCAGCGAGGGCAGCTCCCACGTGTCGGGCACCTCCTCGGAGGTGAGCAGCTCCGCGGGCGTCCGCGTCATGCGGGCGACAGCCTGCGCACGCGGGTCGTCCGGGAACAGGTCGAGCAGGTCGGAGCGCAGCACCGCGGTGCAGGACGGCTCCAGCCCCATGATCGGGATCCCGTTCACCGCGTACGGCCCGAGCACCTCGAGCAGCTTCAGCAGGCGACGCCGGGCGCCGTCGAGCTGACCCGTCGAGATCCAGGTGAGGCCGCAGCAGGCCTGCTCGTCGGGCACGATCACCGAGAACCCGGCCTTGGTCAGCACCTTCAGCGCCGCCTGCGGCACCGTCGGCGAGAGCGCGTCGCTGAACGAGTCCGTCCAGAGCACCACCTTCGGCTTGGTCGCGAGCCGGGCCGCCGTCTCGCCCTCGCGCCCGGGCACGCCCAGCCCCTCCTCGTCCGTGACGGGCAGCCCGGGCACACCGTGCGTCGCGCCACCGCGCGCCCACCACTGCCGGAACGGCACCTCGGCGAACCTCGGCATCGAACGGCGCGTGTCCATGCCGCCCGCCCACAGCACCGCCTTGCCGATCCACTTCACGCCCAGCAGGCCGTTGACCAGCTCGGGGACGGCGCCCGCGAGGCGCGCCCAGCGCGGCAGCCAGCCCAGGGCGTAGTGGTCCACCGGACGCAGCTTGCCGCGGTAGGTCCGGTACAGCACCTCCGACTTGTACTGCGCCATGTCGACGCCCGCCGGGCAGTCGCTCGAGCACGCCTTGCACGACAGGCAGAGGTCCAGGGACTCGCGCACCTCCGGCGCGGCCAGGCCCCCGACGAGAGTGCCGTTCACCGCCTCCTGCAGCACGCGGGCGCGCCCGCGGGTCACGTCCTTCTCGTCCTTCGTCGCCTGGTAGCTGGGGCACATGAAGCCGCCCGACGCCGAGGTGTCGGCGCGACACTTGCCCACGCCCACACAACGGTGCACCGCGGTGGACAGGTCGTTGTGGTCGTGCGCGAACGAGAACCCCTCGTACCCGGACTTGCGCCGCACGCCGTGGCCGGAGCCCTTGCCCACCAGGGGCAGCTTGGTGCGCACCGGAGCGGCCTGGGGGCGGCGCAGGTCGGCGTCCACGGCCCGCGGCCGCACCACGACGCCCGGGTTGAGCAGGTCCTTCGGGTCGAACAGGGCCTTGAACCGCTCCATCAGCGCGATCGCCTCGGGCGAGTAGATGAGCGGCAGCAGCTCGGACCGGGCCCGACCGTCACCGTGCTCGCCGGACAGCGAGCCGCCGTAGCTGGCGACGAGCTCCGCCGCCTCCATCATGAAGGTGCGCAGCACCGACCCGGAGGTCTCCAGCGGGATGTCGATCCGCAGGTGGACACAGCCGTCGCCGAAGTGCCCGTAGGGCAGGCCGTCCACGCCGTACCGGTCCATGAGCGCCTGCAGGTCACGCAGGTACGGCCCCAGCTTCTCGGGCGGCACCGCCGAGTCCTCCCAGCCGGGCCACGCCTGCTCGCCGGCGGGCGTGCGCCCGGCGAGCCCGGCGCCGTCGGCCCGGATCTGCCACATCTTGGTGGCGTCCGGCCCTGCGGGCAGCACCAGGGAGTCCAGCGCGGTCGAGGACGCGACGATGGCGTCCGCGCGCCCGAGCGCCTCCGCCTGCGACGAGCCGCCGACCTCGATCATCAGCCAGCCGGAGACGCCCTGCGCGCCCGCACCGGGCAGCGGGGGCACCGAGGCGTCGCCCTTGGCGCGCCGCACGACGTCGACCAGACGGGCGTCCAGGCCCTCGATCGCCAGGGGCTTGTGGTCCAGCAGGCGCGGGACGTCGTCGGCGGCCGTCGCCATGTCCGGGTAGGCCAGGACGACGAGCGTCGGGGCGCTCGGGGTCTCCACCAGGTCGAGCTCCGCCTCCAGCACCGTGACGAGCGTGCCCTCCGTGCCGACGAGGGCGCGTGCGAGGTTGGACCCGTTCTCGGGCAGGAGGTGCTCGAGCGAGTAGCCGGACACCTGCCGGCCGAACCGGCCGAACTCCGTGCGGATCAGGGCGAGGTTGTCCCGGACCAGCTCCTTGAGGCCGGGGACGTCCGCGAACTCGGGGTCGCCGGAGCCTGCCGTGAAGCGCCGGCCGGCGCCGTCGACCACGTCGAGCGACACCACGTTGTCGGCGGTGCGCCCGTAGGCGACGGCGTGCGGGCCGCACGCGTTGTTGCCGATCATGCCGCCGAGCGTCGCGCGGTTCTGGGTGCTGGGGTCCGGGCCGAACCGCAGGCCGTGTGCCTTTGCCTGCGCCTGGAGGGTGGACATGACGGTGCCGGGCTGGACCCGCGCCGTGCGCTGCTCCGGGTCGATGCTCAGTACCCGGCCGAGGTGCCGTTCCAGGTCGAGCACGACCCCGGGACCCACGGAGTTGCCGGCGACCGACGTGCCCGCGCCACGCGCAGTGATCGGGATCTTCAGCTCGCGCAGCACCTCGAGCGCCGCGACGACGTCGTCGGTGGTCTCCGGGAAGAGCACGCCCTGCGGGACCACCCGGTAGTTGGACGCATCCGTCGAGTACTCGGCACGGCGGCGGGTACTGATGTCGACCGCACCGCTCACGACGGTGCGCAGCGCGCCGGCGACCGCCTCCCGAGCGGCCTCGGCGGCGTGGTCGGCCTCCCGGCGCGCGGCCTTGCGCCGTTCCTCGCTCTCGGCACGGCGGCGCTCTGCCTCCGCGGCGTCGCGGGCCTCTGCCTTCTCGCGAGCGGCGCGAGCCGCCTCGGCGTCGCGGGCAGTGTGCTCCGCCGAGCCGCGCTTGCCGTGACCGTCGTCGTTCATACCGTTCCGGGACGGGGCGTCATGGGTCTTCGAGGGCACGCCGCGATTCTCGCACCACGAGCCGACAGATCGCGCCAGGCGTTCACAGGCGTGGCCCGCTGGCCGAGCCACGAGACGGCTCGACCAGCGGCACTCGACGTCAGCCCTCGAAGGTGACGTCCAGCGTGATCTCGCCCACGCCGGCCAACGCCTTCGAGATGGGGCAGCCGACCTTGGCGGCCTCGGCGGCGGCCTTGAACCCGGCCTCGTCGACGCCGGTGGCGAACCCGCGCACGGTCAGTGCGCTCTTGCTGATGTAGAGGCCCCCGGCCGGGTCCGGCCCGAGGGTCACCTCGGCGGTGACCTCGATCTGCTCGGGCGTGCCGCCGGCGGCGCCCAGCTCGTTGGTGAACGCCATCGTGAAGCAGGACGAGTGCGACGCCGCGAGCAGCTCCTCGGGGCTGGTGACGCCGTTGGCCTCGTCGGCGGCGCGGGCAGGGAACGACACGTCGTACGTGCCGACGCCCGACGACGACATCTCTACCTGTCCCGACCCTTCCTTGAAGGTGCCGTTCCAGGCGGTGCGGGCGGTACGTGCTGGCATGATGCACTCCTTGACTGACGAGAAGAGATCTCAAACGAATCCTGCCTTCTCGACACTACCGGGCGAGCGGCCACGTCACGGCGTGAGGTCCAGCAGCTCCTCGTCCACGGCCAGGACGGTCCAGCTGTTGCCCTCCGCGTCCGTGAGCTCGTAGGCGGGGACGAGCAGCCCGGTGCCGTCGGGCGCCGTGTAACGCATCTCGGTGAGCGTCGCCGAGACGATGGTGACGTCCTTGACGGGCCAGGCGATCGGGCCGCCGGGCTCCGGCGAGGCCGTCGGGCCCACGCCCCCCGACGGATCTGCCGGCCGGGCCCGGCCGAGGGCCGCGGCCCCGAACCGCGGGTCACCCAGCCGCTCGACGGCCTCCTCCTCGCTGACCACCGGGTACGCGCCAAGGCTCGATCCCAGGGGGTCCGTGCCCGCGACGCGCACCGGCGCCGTGCCCGGCGTGTCGGACAGCCCGGCACCCGGGTGGAACACGAAGCCCTTGGCCGCGCGCGGGTCGCCGGTCACGTCGAGGGGTTCGACGGCTTCGGGCTCGCTCTGACTCTCGGGCGCCACCCCGCTCGGCGCGTCGAGGAGCGTCGGCGTCTCGCCGCTGGAACCGGCCTCGGACTCGACAGCCGTGTCCGCGGTCGGCACGCCCAGCCCCTGCTCACCTGCCACGTAGCCGCCACCGCCCGCCGCGACGATTCCCGCCACGGCGGCCGCGACCAGCCACGGCGTCCTGCGCCGGTGCCTGCGCACCGCCAGGTCGTCCACCGGCTCGCGTCCTGCTGGCTCGCGTCCTGCTGGCTCGCGTGCGGCGGGCTCACCCTCGGCCTGCTCGGCGATCAGCGCGTCGACCTTGGCCCGGAGCACGGCCTGGACCGGATCCGGCGCGCGCCTCGCGGGGTCGGCCGCCACCAGGCGGTCGAACGCCGGGTCCCCCAGCCGCTCGTGCTCGTTCATCGCCGTCCCTCCGTGCCGTGCTCGGCCACGCACCGCGCACACCCTCTACATGTGCTCATGCGTCCACCGCTTGCTCGTGGCCGTCCCACGCGTCGCGCAGGCGCGCCCTGGCCCGGGACAGCGCCGCGTCGGCCCCGCCACGGGAGACGCCGAGCACCCGGGCGAGATCGTCGCCGGACAGCCCGTCCCAGGCGACCAGCAGCAGGATGCGGCGGTCGCGTGGGGTCAGCCGGGACAGGACCTGTCGCACCGCGTCGTCGGCCGCCGCGAAGGTCGCGGGGTCCACGTCGTCCGGCTCGTCCGGGACCACGGCGACGGGCAGCGCCCGCATCTTGCGCCGGTGGTTCGCCAGCACGTAGCCGGCGGTCCGGTACAGCCACGGCAGCTCGGCGCCGTCCGGCACGTCGTCGCGACGGCGCCACGCGGTGGCGAGCACCTCCGCGGCGAGGTCCTCGGCGTCGGAGGCCCGGCCACCGTCGGGCAGCCGGCGGACGAAGTACGAGTAGAGGGCGCGCGAGTGCGCGTCGAAGAGCGCGCTGAACCAGGCGTCGTCATGCGGCGGCCTGTTGTGCGGCGGCCCGTCCTGCGGGGCGCCGGGGCTGTCGTCCACGCCCCTACTCTGTCGCGAACCGGCCCCGGCTTGCACGCGTACGCGTACGCGTCGTCGTGGTCGGTAGAACGTCAGGTGGTCGGCACCCCGGGGGTGCCGACCACCTGACGTTCTACCGACCACGCGATGTCGCCCCGATCAGCAGGCGCCCTGGTCCTCCCACACCCCCCACTCACCCGTGGTGCCGGGCGTCTCGTTCTGCGTCCACCACTTGGCACGCCACTCGTGGCCGTCGTGCGACACGGTGTCGCCGCCCACGTAGACCTCCGAGGCGCTCCAGGCCGCCGAGGCGCACACGTCGCCCGGCGGGTCCGTCGGCGGGTCCGTCGGGTCGGTGGGATCGGTCGAGCCGCCGTCCTCCACCGGCCCCGGCGTACCGGAGCCGAGCACGTTCCACAGCGCGCCGGTCAGCGCACCCGACCGGTCACCCGACAGGTCCCACCACATGGCCCCGCCCAGGCCCTGGGCCCGGATGTAGTCCGCCTTGGCCGTCACGGACTGCTCGTTGTCGTACGACCACCAGGTGTTGCCGTCGTGCCGCCAGGCGGCCCCGAGCTCGGCGTCGTAGTACCCGGTCCCGGTGTTCTTGATGACGTCGTAGTCGTTGATGCCCGCCTCCCACTGGCCGGGGGCCGGGCCCGTCGCGGTGCCCCACGCGTCGGACGACGGGGCGCCGGTCCAGCCGCGCCCGTACATCGCGAGGCCGAGGCCGAGCTGCGCCGGGTCGATGCCGGCATCCGTGTACGACTGCACCGCGAGGTCCACGCTGAACTGCCGTGCGGGCTCCCGCGGGTCCGCGGGGTCGTGGTGGAGGTTGCCCTGGTGGCCGGTCAGCGCCGGGTCCCAGGCTCCGTGCAGGTCATAGCCCTGGACGTTGCCGAAGTCGAGGTAGTTGAAGATCTCGGGGTCGTTCCAGCCGCCCGCCTCGATGTCCGCCGGGTTGGCGGGCAGGAACGCCGAGAGCTCGTAGTCCTTGCCCGTCGTCGCACCGAGCGCGTCCAGCTGCTCCCGGAACTCGGCGAGCAGGAGCTTGAAGTTGCGTGCGTCGTTCACAGGGTCCACGTGGTTGCCCTCGGCGCCGTTCGGCGAGCCGGGCCACTCCCAGTCGATGTCGAACCCGTCGAACACGCCGGCGGCGGCGCCCGGGCCACCGCGACCGTCGATCACCGGCAGGTTGCCCTTGATGAACATGTCGATGCAGCTCGACACGAGCTTCTCGCGCGAGGCGTCCGTCGCGGCGGCGAGGGAGAAGTTCTTGGACCAGGTCCACCCGCCCATCGACATCATGACCTTGAGGTCGGGGTGCTTCGCCTTGAGCTGCTTGAGCTGGTTGAACGATCCGGCCAATGGCTGGTCCCACGTGTCGGCGGCGCCCGACACCGAGTTCGCGGCCGTGTAACCCATGCCGTAGTCGGCCCAGGCGTCGCCGGCCCCGTCGGAGCCGTTGGGTCCGGGGCTCTGCGCCTTGTTGGCCTCGAAGCACTCGAGGTTCTGGTGGTGGATGTTCGCGAAGGCGTAGTTGATGTGGGTCAGCTCGTCGGCCACGCCGGACGTGTCGAGCTGCTTGACCTGGTAGCCGCGCCCGTACACGCCCCATTGCGTGAAGTAGCCGACGCTGCGGAAGCCGTTGATGGCGGAGGAGCTTGCCGTGGTGGCCGGCTCCGCCTCCGCCGCGTTCGCCGCGTGCAGGCCTACGCCTGCCACGGCGGCGGAGGCGGCCACGGCGAGCGCCGCCACCCCCGCGAGGATTCTTCTCGTGGTCCTGCTGGCGCCTGACGCCGGTTGGTACGTCGAGTCCATCGTCTTCCCTCTCTGTTCCGGTCGCGCTGCTCCAGAAACGGTGCTCCGCTAAAAGTAAGGAAACCTGCGTTAATGGGAAATAAGGGAATTCCACACGATGGGACTACGTAGTGGAACCTTCTGATACCGCACGAGGTTGTTTCGGCCGGCCCGCTCGGCTGCCGAAACAACCTCGTGCGGTATCAGGTACATCGACCGCTTGGCAGGGCAGGATGGCAGGTCGATCGGCGTCCCGCAGCAAAAGTCGTCGGCCCAGTTTGATGCGGGTGAAACGCTGGGAGGCCATACTTGCGAGCACCGCGAACGAATCCGGGGAGGGTCAACGATGACCGCGCTGCCGCTGCAAGTCGTTTTTCCGCTCTCCCTCGGTGACCGCACCGTGGCGCCCCACGTCGCGTGCGAGCTCAACCGAGTGGTGGGTGACGAATCTGGATGTGTGGACCAGACGGCCCGGATGCTCGACGACGAGCATCTCCTCGGGACCGCGCTGCTCCCGGACCCGCTGCCCGCCGCGCCGGCGGTCCGGCAGGCCGTGGGCCCGCTCGGCCTGGACGACGACGCGCGCCGAGTGCTGCTCGTCGCCGCCGTCGCCGTGGTGGACCGTACCGAGGTCCTCCTCGCCGCGTCGGGCACCGACATCGGCACGCTCATGGCCGGTCCGGCCGGACGCCATCTGCATCTCGTGGGTGGCCGGTTCCGGTTCCACCATCCGCGCGTCCGGTCGGTGGTGCACGACGACGCCGACCTGGCCACACGTACCGCCGCCCACGTCGCCCTGGCCGACGTGCACCGCAGGGCCGACGAACCGCTCATCGCGATGTGGCACACCGCCCTGAGCACGCTCGCCGGCGATCCCCTGCTCGCCGACGGGCTGGTCGAGCTCGCCGAGCAGCACCTCGCCCGCGGCGACGTGCACCGCGCGCACGAGGTCGCCAGGGAGGCCGCGAGCCACGGCACCGACCGGGTGCGGGCGCGCGCCTTCGCGGTCGCCGGACGGGCCGCGCTGTGGGCGGGGCACGTGCACGACGCCGTGGTGCACCTCCGCCGCGCCACCCACGCCGCCGACAACGGGTCGTCCGCCGGCGGTGCGGCCGCCGGGAGCGCCCTGGGCGGTGCGGCCGACGCGGCGCGCCCGCTCGGCATCGCGCTCGCACTCCTGGAGGGCCGGCCGGACGCCGTCCTGCCCGACGACGCCACCGGCGCCGACCGTGCCGTGATCGCAGCGGCCCGCAAGACGATCCGGCTGCTCGACGGCGCACCGGGCGAAGCGTCGGCCATCCTGTCCGAGGTCGCCGAGCTGGCCCCCGCACGCCCGCCGGGCCGGTGGTTCGACGGCCCCGACGAGGCCATGACCCCGCTCGCCGAGGCGCATCTGCGCGTGGCCCAGTCGTACCTGGCGCTGCGCCTCGGTGACATCACCGGAGCCGCCTCCGTGCTCGACGACGCCGTCGAGCGTCTCCCCGTCGCCCTCGCGTTCGGCGGGCTCGGGATCGCGCTCGCACGGCGCCTCGACCTGGTCCGTGACGGGCACCTGAGCCGGCCGACGGCGGCGCTCGAGGCGTCGGTGCCCGGGCAGGTCGCGCCCGTGGTGCGGGCGGCCACGCTCGGCGACCGTGCCCAGACCGCCGTGCTCGACGGGCGCTGGGTCGAGGCCGCCACGCTGCTCGGGCTCGCGGCCGAGCGGGGCGGCGACGACCTGCGCCGGCTCTGGCTACCCACACCCGACCCGGTGGAGCTGCTGGTGCTCGCCGGGCAGGACCGGGCCGCCCGGCGCTCCCACGAGCGCCTGCGGTTGCGGGTGCTGCCGCCTGTCGCGTCCGAGTCCGTGAGCGGTTACGCGGGCGGTCCGGTACGACGGCGGCGCCTCGACCTGGCCCGCGCCGAGCTCGCGCTCGCCGACGCCTCCGGCGTCAACCGCGCACGCGAGCGTGCCGTCGAGGCCTCGCTCCGCGTGGGCTCCACGTTCGAGCGCGGCCTCACGGAGCTGGTCGCCGCCCGGGCCTGTGCCCGGCTCGGCCTGCCCGGGGAAGCCGCCGCGCATCTCCTCGGCGCGCACGAGCTGTTCGAGGAGTCGGGTGCGAAGGCCTGGGAGCACGTCGCCGAGCAGGCGCTCAAGACACCGGAGCTCGTGCCGTCGGGCACGGGCCGCGCCGCGGCGGGCGACACCCTCCGGAGGATCACGCCGGCCGCGCCCGACGATGCCCGGTCGCTCGGCCCGGCGCGCCCGGTGGGCGACCCGCGGGCTGCCGGCGATCCCCGGGCGTCCGGCGAGCTCGCCGGACGCCCGCAGGACTCCGCTCCCGACGCCGGGCAGGAGGAGCCGTGCGGGCAGTGGGACGGGCTGCTCACGGAGCGTGAGCTCGACGTCGCGCGGCTCGTGGTCCAGGGCCGGACCAACCGGCAGGTCGCCGCGAACCTCTACGTGTCGGTCCGGACCGTGGAGGTGCACCTGGGGCGGGTCTTCCGCAAGCTCGGGGTGCGCTCCCGCACCGAGCTGGCGGTCCTGGCGCTGCGGGGGTGAGGTGCCCTCTCAGGCCTCGAGCAGGATAGTCACGGGCCCGTCGCCCGTGAGCTCGACCTGCATGTCGGCGCCGAACCGCCCGGTCTCGACGGTCAGCCCGCGCTCCCGGAGCGCGGCGACGACGGCGTCCACGAGAGGCTCGGCGACAGGTCCTGGAGCGGCCTGGATCCACGTCGGGCGGCGCCCCTTGCGGGCATCGCCGTAGAGCGTGAACTGGCTGACGACGAGCACCGGCGCCCCGACATCGGCGACCGACTTCTCGTCGTGCAGGATCCGCAGGTCGGCGATCTTGCGGGCGATCGTCTCCACCTGGGCGGGACCGTCGTCGTGCGTCACGCCCACCAGCGCCAGGATCCCTGGCTTGTCGATGGCGCCCACCACCTCGCCGTCGACGACCACCGACGCACGGGTGACGCGCTGGAGCACCGCCCTCATCGGCGACCCTCCGGGTAGGCGTCGGCGAAGACCGCCCGCACCTCTCCGACCGGCCGACCGCCGCCGAGCACCGGCACCCGGCCCAGCCCGTCGAGCCCGCCCGGGTACACCCCTGGCAGGCCCGCTGCGCCCGCCGCGCGCAGAGCGGCGGCGAGGATGGCCGGGCGGGACCTCGCGGAACCGTCCAGCACCTTGAACGCGATGGCGGAACCGTCGGGCAGGCCCGCCGCGTAGATGCCCTCGGCGCCGTCCTTCGCGACCAGGCCCGGCACCGCCTGCATGGCGAGCGTGGCGTCGCGGCCCGTGCCGCCCACCATGTCGGGGTGCGCGGAGATCGCGCGGCTGGCCCGCGCCTCCTGCGAGCGGACGTCGACCGTGGGTGCGGCGCCGAGGACCGAGAACGCACGCGCCAGGCCGAGCAGCGTCGTGGAGAACAGCGGCGCACCGCAGCCGTCCACCGTGGTGTGCATGACCACCTCCGCGTCGCCCGTCAGGTCGAGGATCGTCGTGCGCACCGCCCGCTGCAGCGGGTGCTCCGGCGACAGGTACGTCTGGATGTCCCAGCCCTGCGTGAGGCAGGTGGCGAGCATCGCGGCATGCTTGCCGGAGCAGTTCTGCGCGAGCGACGCGGGGCCCGGGCCTCCGGCCAGGGGCGCCATGTGCCACTCGAGCGCGGCCGGCGGGTGGAGCGGCAGGTCGGGCGTGTTCTGCAGCGCACCGGCGCCGAGGCCCACCGAGCCGAGGATCTGCAGCACGCCCTCGAGGTGGAACCGCTCACCGTTGTGGCTCGCGGCGGCCAGCGCGAGCAGGCGGTCCGGCAGCTCCAGGCCGGCACGCAGCATCGCGACGAGCTGCAACGGCTTGAGCGACGAGCGCGGCCAGATCGGTGTGGTCGGGTTGCCCACCTGCACCACCGGCCGGCCGGCCGGGTCGAGCACCACGAGGTGCCCCAGGTGCACCGACTCCACGAGGTCGCCGCGGATCACCTCGGCGAGCGGCGCGGCGTCGTCGAGCACGCCGCCCGACGCCGCGCCGCCGACCGGCATCGCCGACGCCGGCCGCCCGGCCGCCATGGGCGCCGTCACCAGCCGCCCTGCGGGCCGCGCGGCTTGTTGCCCGTGCCGTACGGCTGCAGGCGGGGACGCACGCTCACCCAGTAGATGATCGCGGGCGCCACCGCGATGATGTTGAGGAAGGAGCCGAACATGAACCCGCCCTGCATCCAGCCCTGCGGCAGACCGAGAAAGCCGAGGGCGGCGGCGAAGGCCAGGATCGCCAGCCAGCCGGCCTTGGGCACCCGCCCTTCGGCCCGGTAGCCCTTGTCGGGCCGCCGTACCGCGTCGACGAACGCGACCACCTGCACGACGAAGACCACGAGCGCGAGCGCGGCCATGACGAACCACTGCAAGAATCCCACGGCGCGAGCCTACGGCACTGCCGGGCCGTTCCCCTGAGCGCGGTGAGCGGCAGACGGCGGCGGCCCGCTGTCGGCGGGCGGGAGGGCAGTGACCTGACAGCGCGCCAGCCCGGCTGACCGGACCGGCCACACCCGGGGCCCACACCCACACCCACACACCCGTTCACAGCTCCGGCAGCGCGTCCCGTGCCTCGCCCGGAGAGGCACCGGCGGCCTCCAGGGTGTCGACGATGGGCGACCGCAGGAGCATCACCAGCGACTGCACCTGCCAGTCCCCCTCACCGACCGTCCGCGGGTCGGCCTGGGCGGCGACGGTGGTCAGGGCCGCGCGCCCGCGCGCTCCGTCGCCCCCGCTGCCGACGTCGGAGGCGAGCTGCCGCACGCCCGACGCGAAGCCCTCGACCAGGCCGGCCACCGGCTCCACGTCGTGGTCCGCCTCGAGCACCGGGATGACCCTGCGGGCGAGCACCCGCACGGACCGCATCGTCCGGTCGACGAGCACCGCCTGCCCCTCCAGCCGCGCCAGCTCGCCACGGTGCATCCGGCCCACGGAGATCCGGGCCAGCTCGCGCGCGGCGCGGGCACCCTCCTGCCACTCCGCGAGCACGGGCTCGGAGGCGCGGCCACGCACCAGGGCCGCGCCGACGTCGTCCACGTCGCGCGAGCGCATGCCGCGCGCGAGGGTCTCGAGGGTCTCGGCGAGCTCCGTCACGGCCTGCTCGGCGAGCGCGCGGGGGCGGCGCCGGGTGTCTCCCGGTGTGAGGAGCGCGACGAGCAGGGCGATGGCGCCACCGATCAGGGCGTCCGTCCACCGCCCGAGCGGTCCGCCCGACACCGACGGGAGGCCCACCACGATGATCGCCTGCGCGCCGGCCTGGATCACCAGCAGGGCGCCGCGGTCGATGAACCGCGCAGCGATGGCCGCGATGAACAGCACCACCGTGAGCTGCCACCAGCCCGAGCCGATCAGGTGCACCAGCAGGTCGCCCATGCCCACGCCGACGGCGACACCCACGGCCATCTCGGCCACCCTGCGCACGTCGCGCAAGGCCGTGAAGCCGAGGCACACCCAGGCGGCCACGGGTGCGAAGAACGGCATCTCGTGCCCCAGCACGTAGTGCGCGACGGCGTACGCGATGCCCGCGGCGAGCGAGGCCTGGCCGATCGGGATCAGGCCGGCCCGCGCGCGCGTCCAGCCCTGCCGCAGGCGGGTGCGCAGCACCAGCGTGCGCATGGCCTTCTGCCACATCTCGTCCGCCGCCCCGGGCAATGAGGTCACGGAGGCATCCTCGCACCCGACGCGCCGCACGGGCCGCGGCGCGTCAGGGACGGGTCAGATCAGGCTGCCCGGTCCGCGCAGCCCGCGGGTCAGCGGGCCGTGCGCCTCGGGACGGTCGACCGACACGCCATCGCCGGGAACCACGGTCTCCTGGGCCGCGGACACCTCGATCACCTGGCCGGAGATCTCGCCGGACACCATGAGCTCGGCGTCCTCCGGCACGTTCCGCTTGAGCACCGCGAGGCCGATGGGCCCCAGCTCGTGGTGGCGGGCCATCGACGTGAGCGTGCCGACGACCTTGCCGGCCCCGCCGTCCGACGCCGGGAGGCGCACCTCCGCGCCGGGCTCGGGCAGCAGGTGCTGCGACCCGTCCAGGTGCAGCATGACCAGCCGGCGGGGCGGGCGGCCGAGGTTGTGCACGCGCGCGACCGTCTCCTGGCCCCGGTAACAGCCCTTGTTGATGTGTACGGCGGTGCGCAGCCAGTCGAGCTCGTGCGGGATGGTGCGGCCGTCGACCTCGCGCGCGTAGCGCGGACGCCAGGCCTCGACGCGGAGCGCCTCCGTGGCCCAGGTGCCGGCGAGCGGCCAGCCGGCCGCCTCGCGTGCGGCGACCTCGGCCTCCAGGTCGGCGCGGGGCACCAGCACGAGCCGCCAGGGGCGCTGCGCCCCGGGGTGCTCGGACTCGGGCGGACCGTAGCGCGTACCGCCGCCGACCACGTGGGGCCAGGTGTCGTGCCACGTCACCGGCTCGTCCTCGATGCCGTCCGCCGCGACGGGCTCCCCGATCGCCGCCCACTGGTCGGTGGCGTCCGTGACCTCGACACGGAGCGTGAACCGCATGCGGTCGAGCCAGCCGGCCAGGCCGGGCGCCGACTCGCGCTCGGTGATCAGCCACGTGGCCTCGCCGTCGTCCACCACGCCCGCGGCGTGCTCGATGTGACCCTGCGGCGACAGGACGAGCAGCTCGGTGCTCGTCCGCGGCGCCAGGTCGTCCAGCTGCTGCGAGGTGATCGAGTGCAGCCAGGTCAGCCGGTCGGGCCCGGCCACCCGGACGATCCCCAGGTGCGACTGGTCGACCACGGCGCCGCCGCGCGACAGCGCGCGCTGCTCCGCGGTCGGGTCGCCGTAGTGCCAGGCGATGCCGGCGTCAGGGCCTGCGGCGGCGACCGCGCCGTGGCGGCTCAACAGGGGGCTCACGTAATCCATGCTCACCTCAGGTGCAGCGTCGGGAACGTGCGGGGCATTCCCCCGCCGGTACGTCTACTGCCGGTCCAGTTCCGCCGACGCGTACGAGCGCAGTGGTTCGCCGAACGCGGCGAGCTCCTCCACCCACAGCAGACGGCTCTCCACCAGCCCGTACAGCCGCTTCGAGGCCCGCACCTCGGACGCCGTCGACGTCCGCGCGATCGCGTCCGACGCCAGGTCGATCCGCCCGTTGCCCGCGGCGCCGAGGTAGACGGTGATGCGCCCGGAGGCATCGGCCACGAGCACCTCGAGCGCGTGCTTGTCGTCGTCCATGCCCTCGGGGCGGTCGGTCGAGACGCGCCAGTAGCCCGTCTCGGTGGACCAGACCGTCCCGGCGGTCGCGACGTCGGCGGACGCGCCGGCCTCCGGCACCTCGGCCTCGGTCGGGTCGGGCACCGGGTCAGGCCACTCGCCGTCGCGGGGCAGCTCGTCGGGGACGGCGCCGTCCAGCACCCGCAGCGTGGACTCGAACCGCAGGTAGGGCCCGCCGTCGTGGTCGAAGACCAGGTCCTGCACGAACGCCTTCTTGCCGATGCCCGGATACTCGATCACGCCTTCGCCGCGCCAGCGGCCCACCAGCCAGGCCAGCGGGAACACCTCGGGCGAGAGTCCGTCGGGGAACGCGAACGCCATCAGCGCTGGCCGGCGTACAGCTTGTAGACGACGTAGCCGGCGAACCAGGTGACGGCGACGGCGACGGCCACGATGAGGCCGGTGAAGATGAGCTCAAGGGCATGGATCGACATGGTGTCGATCCTAACCGTCCAGCGCCTACAGTCAGCGGCATGCGCCAGCTCGTGATCAAGACCACTGCAGGCCTGGACCGGCCGGAGGCCACCAACCAGGCATTCACCGTCGCCGCCGCCGCCGTCGCGTCCGGGGCCGAGGTGAGCCTCTGGCTCACCGGGGAGTCGGCCTGGTTCGCTCTGCCGGGCCGCGCCGCCGGCCTCGCCCTCGAGCACGCGACACCGCTGCCCGACCTCCTGGAGGCCGTCCTGGCCGCGGGAACGGTGACGCTCTGCACCCAGTGCGCGGCGCGCCGGGGCATCACCGAGACGGACGTGCTGCCGGGCGTCCGGATCGCGGGCTCAGCACTGTTCACCGAGGAGATCCTGCGGGACGGGGCCCAGGCGCTGGTCTACTGAGCACCCGTCCCGGCACGTGCTCAGGCGCGGACCAGGCCCGCCCGGCGCATCAGCAGGTACATCTCGCAGCCGAGGCAGAGCCCGACGACGGCGTTGAGTGCCGCGGCGACGAACGCCACACCCGCCGCGATCGGCACCGCCGGAAGCAGGCCGAGGAATCCGAGCAGCACGCCCACCGCGGTGACGAACAGGCCGACACCCTGCGCGAAGCGCGGGGGGCGCCGATCCTCCAGCTCACCGGGCGGCCCGAGGCGCGGGCGCACGAACCTCTTGAACAGCATGCCCTGCCACGAGCCCTCGGCACCGCGCAGCGTGCCGAGCAGGAAGCTCAGCATGATGAACGTCAGCAGCCATAGGCCGGCAGTGCTCGCGCCCAGCAGCACGACGGCGGCCAGCAGCACCGCCGTGATGCTCGCCCCCACCCGCGGCCCGCGCGGGTCGATCCCCTTGCTCACGCTCATGACTGCCCTTCCCCGTCCGCTTCGGCCATCGCAGTGGAGACCCTGTTCAGTGCCTGGCGCGCCTGGGTGTCGGACACGACACCGCTCATGCGCGCGACCTCGCGCCCGCCGCCGTCGACCACGAGCACGGTGGGGGTGCGGAGCACACCCAGGCTGCGCACGAGGTCGAGGTGGTCGTCGACGAGGAGCTCACGGTGCCCGACGTCGGCGTCCGACCTGGTGAGCCCCCCGAGCACGCGGGACGTGGACCGGCACGCGGCACACACCTCCGCCGAGAACTGCACGAAGGTCACCCGGTCCGCGAGTGCGATACCCGAGGACGCCCAGTCGATCCCGACGGGCGTCTCCCTGGGTGCGCGCACGGCGCCCTGGCGTGCTGACCACCACACTCCGAGCGCAGCAGTACCCAGCACGAGCACGACCAGCGCTATCACCTGTCCCAGCATTTAACCCACGATGCCGTGAGTTGCTCGTCCAGACAAGTCCTCACCTGCAATGACACCTGTCACACTGCAGGGTTCGGCCCTTCTCGCGGGGTCGGACACATGCTTACCTTGGCTGGACACCGGCCCTCGGCAGTATTTCTCGTGCCGAAATGCCGACCAACCGATGCCGCTTCCGATGGTAACGTGCATGCATCCGCATATATGGGAGAAATTGCTAAGATGGAAGTTTTGCCAACTCGCACCTGGAATGGAATTACCATTCCAGCGGCCGGTGTGTACCAGCTCGACCAGAACCACAAACGGCTCGGCTTTCTCGCCATGCACATGATGGTGAGCCCGGTACGTGGTGAGTTCGCCGAGGGCGAGGCGTCCGTCGTCGTAGCCGAGGATCCCCTGACCTCACGCGTCACCTGCACCATCCGGACGGCGTCGATCGACACGCACGTGCCCGACCGCGACACCCACCTGTCCGGCCCGGACTTCCTGGACGCGGAGAACCACCCCACCATCGAGTTCCGCAGCACCGGATTCCGGATGCAGACCCAGGTGGACCCGATCTTCTCCTGGGCACGGCTCAAGGCGGGCACCGCGGGCCGGCGTCCGCACGACCCGATGCAGCCCGACGGCTCCTTCACCAAGTTCGTCATGGACGGCCTGCTCACGGTCCGAGGCGTCACGCGTCCCGTGTCGCTCGACTGCGAGTTCGGCGGCGTGGGGCACGACCCCTACGGCCAGAACATCTTCGGCTTCCACGGCAGCTGCGACATCGACCGCGAGGAGTGGGGGCTCCTGTGGAACGTCGCCCTCGAGGCCGGCGGCGTCCTGGTCGCCAAGAAGGTCCGCATCGAGATCGCCGGCGAGATGATCCGGCAGTCCTGAGCCACCCGACGGCGTAGCGGTCGCGCCGGCCGGGCGGGTCGCGTCAGAGGATGACCATCCGGCCCACCACGAACACGAAGATGCCGCACACCGCGACGGGCAGCGCGCTCGCCGCGAGCCCCGCCAGCCGGGCACCCCGCGCGGGCAGCCTCTCCAGCAGCAGGTGCAGCGCCCCCACCACGACTCCCGAGACCAGCCCGCACCAGAGGCCGCTCACGGTGTCGATGTTCAGCAGCAAGGTACCGGCCGCGCCGCCCACCACGACGGCGGCGACCGCCGAGATCCCGAGCGCCACCCAGCCACGCACCGGCAGGGCGGACACGGCCGCCGCGACGGCCAGCGCCACCGAGCTCGTCACGACCAGATCGGCTCCGGCGTCGGACCGCGCGGCGGCGATCCAGCCGGACGCCGCGACGGCGGCGACCACACCTGCCACCGTGCCCGACACGGACTCCGTGAGCTGAGGCCGTCCGTCACGGCGCAGCATCTGCGCGATGAACGCGAGCACGATCGCACCGGCCAGGACGGTCGGCAGGTTCCGCAGCACCGGCTCACCCTGGGTCAGATAGGTGACGGCCGCCCCGCCGACGCCGCAGAGCGCGACGACCAGGCGGGTGCTCCCGGACGCGGGCAGCCGGAGCAGCGACGGCCAGCCCAGCGCGACGAGAACCACCAGGACCACGACCGCCGCCACGAGGGGCAACGGCCGGGGCTGGACGTAGGACGCTGCGGCGACGAGGGCTGCGAGCGCAGCGGTCGTCACGGCGCGGGTGGAGACGGACACACCCAGAGTTTTCCAGAGTCTGGCCGCGTTGCCTCAATCGCGGCGGCGCGGGCGTCCGCGAGGGCTCCGATGGAGACGCGCGACACTCGCGTCATGGGCACGTCACGGGCCCTGACCAGCATGGTGGCCCCTTGGAAAAGGGCGTGTAACATGCACGCAACAAGCAACAGGGCAGACTTCCGCAGAGCCAGTTGGACGCGACGGGACGTCTCGCTACAGCGAGACCCGAGCCAGGGACGGTTGCAAGACGCCGGTTCCGAGAGGAGGTGCGTCAATGGCAGAGCTGTTGATCCTCACGCCCGCCACCGGCGGGTCTGCCGAGGTACTGCCCGCGCTGGGACTGCTGTCCCACCGGGTGCGTGTGCTGCCCATGGAACCCTCGGCGCTCGTGGACGCCCCGGACGCGGACGTCGTCCTGCTGGACGCCCGGCGCGATCTGGTCGCCGCCCGCACCACGTGCCGGCTGCTGCACGCCACCGGGCTGACGGTGCCGCTCGTGCTGATCCTCACCGAGGGCGGCCTCACGGTCGTGACCCACGAGTGGGGGGCCGATGACCTGCTCCTGGAGTCCGCGTCGCCGGCTGAGGTCGAGGCCCGCCTCCGCCTGGTGGTCGAACGCTCGGCACGCGGCCCGGCCGAGGACTCGCAGCAGGAGATCTCCGCGGGCGAGCTCGCCATCGACGCCGGCGGGTACACCGCCCGGCTGCGTGGACGCCCCATCGACCTCACCTACAAGGAGTTCGAGCTCCTCAAGTACCTCGTGCAGCACCCCGGCCGGGTGTTCACGCGCGCGCAGCTGCTGCAGGAGGTCTGGGGGTACGACTACTACGGGGGCACACGGACCGTCGACGTCCACGTGCGGCGGCTGCGCGCCAAGCTCGGCCCCGAGCACGAGCAGCTCATCGGCACGGTGCGCAACGTCGGCTACCGGTTCGACCCGCCCAAGGAGCAGCGCCCCGCGGAGGAGCCCCCCGCGGCGGCAGGCCTTCCGGGCGACTCCTCGCCGGGCACCCCGGCCGGCGGAGTCGACACGACGGGCTCCCCGGCGTCGGACACGGCCTCGAGAGGCCACTGAGAACCGGCTCCGCCAGATCACCCTCGGCCCTGCCCGAAGCATCGCGCAGACCCGGCAGCGAGCGCGTAGGTTCGTGTCGTGACCGCACTCTCGGCCCGACCGGCCGTCCGCACGGCAGCCACCAGCGACTACACGTGTGCCCTGGTCGAGGGCCCGTGGCGGCACGAGTTCGTCTCCTCGGGCGGCTCACGCTTCCACGTGGCGGTAGCGGGCAGCGAGGGCCGCTCCGCTCCGCTGGTCCTCCTGCTGCACGGCTACCCGGAGTTCTGGTGGGCGTGGCGGGCACAGATCCCGGCCCTGGCCGACGCCGGCTACCGCGTCGCCGCGATGGACGTGCGCGGGGTCGGCGGGTCGGACAAGCCGCCGTCGGGCTACGGGGTGCCGGCTCGGGCGGCCGACGTCGCCGGTGTCGTGCGCTCGCTGGGCCGCGACCGTGCGGTGATGGTGGGGCACGGCACGGGCGGCACTCTCGCCTGGGCCCTGGGTGCGCTGCACCCTGGTACGACGGTTGCGGTCGGCGCGCTGGCCAGCCCGCATCCTGCCCGGGTGCGCCTGAGCGGCCGGGCCGCCTTCACGTCGGCGGCCCTGCGCGAGCTCGCGTACCTGCAGATCCCCACCCTGCCCGAGCGGGCGCTCGCCCACGGCGACCTGGTGGAACGCACGCTGGCACTGGGGGCGGCCGCTCCCCTGCCCGACGACGTCGTCGAGCTGTACCGGACCGCGATGCGCATCCCGTTCGCCGCGCACTCCGCCGCCGAGGCCTTGCGCTGGGCAGTGCGGTCCACGCCGCGGATGGACGGGCGCCGGTTCGGTGCCGCGCTGCGCCGTCCGCTCACCGTTCCCGCGCTTCAGGTGCAGGGAGGCCGGGACGGCATCGTGCGCCCCGAACGGGCGGACCTCGACGCCGTGTCGCTGGCGCCGGACCTGCGCTACGAGCTGATCCAGGACGCCGGCCACTTTCTGCCGGAGGAGGCGCCGGACCAGGTCAACGAGCTCCTGCTGGACTGGCTCGCCCGGGTGAGCCCCACGAGGTAGGGCTCTACTTGAGAGGCAGGCCCGCCGACTCCGAACGGTCCGGCGCCGGCCGCACCAGCTTCGCCGCCTTGTCGGGGTCGGTCTCGCCGGTCCCGTAGGACGGGCAGAGGTCCGAGATGCTGCAGGCCCCGCAGGCGGGGTTGCGCGCGATGCACACCCGTCGACCGTGCCACACGAGGTGGTGGCTGAGCATGGTCCAGTCCTTCTTGGGGAACAGCTCCCCCACCTCTGTCTCGACCTTGACCGGGTCTTCCTCAGTGGTGAGACCCAGGCGGCGCACCACGCGGCCGAAGTGCGTGTCGACGGTGAGACCCGGGACGCCGAAGGCGTTGCCGAGCACCACGTTCGCCGTCTTGCGCCCGACGCCCGGCAGGGTGACCAGGTCCTTCAGGCGCCCTGGCACCTCGCCGTCGAACCGTTCGACGAGCGCCTGGCCCAGGCCGATCACGGCTCGCGCCTTGGCCCGGAAGAAGCCGAGCGGCCGCAGGATCTCCTCCAGCTCGTCCGGGTTCGCCTCCGCGTACGCCTGGGCGTCGGGATACATCACGAACAGCTCGGGCGTGGTCTGGTTGACGCGGACATCGGTGGTCTGCGCGCTGAGCACCGTCGCGATCAGCAGCTCCAGCGGCGTCGTGAAGTCCAGCTCGGCACGGGCGTCCGGATAGGTCTCCGCGAGCCGTCGGTTGACGCGCCGAGCCCGGCGTACGAGCGCGAGCCGGCTCTCCTGGGCGGTCGTGGCGGCCTTTTCGGGTTCGCGTTCCCTGACTGTGGTCACATCGGCCACACTAGCCATCCCTACTGACATTCGGCTGTCGAGCTCCGCCGCCCGGTTTGGCGCCGTGTACCTAGGACGCGGAGTATGAGAAGGTCGAGGGCGCACACGCCGTCCACAAGCCGTGCTGTCGCACCCGATGCCCTCACCCCACGGTCCGGGCAGCACCCGGACCCCACGACGGTCCACGTGAATCGAGGAAGAATCACCATGCCGTACACGCACCACCTGCGCGTCTACCCGTCCGCCGAGCCGCTGAAGCGGACCGACCAGCTCGCCTGGAAGCTCGCGGAGCTCGCGACGGACCCGGTCGAGCCCACCGCCGAGGTCACCGACATGGTGATCAACCGCGTGATCGACAACGCCGCCGTCGCGGCGGCCAGCCTCGCCCGCGGACCGGCGGTCGCCGCACGGTCACAGGCCCAGGCGCACCCGTACACCCCCGGATCGACCGTGTTCGGTCTGGTGCCGGAGGCGACGAGCAGCCCCGAGTGGGCAGCGTGGGCGAACGGCGTCGCCGTGCGTGAGCTCGACTTCCACGACACGTTCCTCGCCGCCGAGTACTCCCACCCCGGCGACAACATCCCGCCGATCCTCGCTGTGGCGCAGCACGCCGGGTGCACCGGCCGTGACCTGGTGCGCGGCATCGTGACCGGCTACGAGATCCAGGTGGACCTGGTGCGCACGATCAGCCTGCACAAGCACAAGATCGACCACGTGGCGCACCTCGGCCCGTCGGCCGCGGCCGGCATCGGCACGCTGCTCGGCCTGGACACCGAGACGGTGTTCCAGGCGATCGGCCAGGCGCTGCACACCACCACGGCCACCCGGCAGAGCCGCAAGGGCCAGATCTCCACGTGGAAGGCGCACGCCCCGGCGTTCGCGGGCAAGCTGGCCGTCGAGGCCGTCGACCGCGCCATGCGCGGCCAGACCTCCCCCGAGCCCATCTACGAGGGCGAGGACGGCGTGGTCGCCTGGCTGCTCGACGGCCCCGACGCCGCCTACACCGTGACGCTCCCCGCGATCGGCGAGCCCCGCACCGGCATCCTCGACACGTACACCAAGGAGCACTCGGCGGAGTACCAGGCGCAGGCCATCATCGACATGGCCCGCGCGCTCGGCACCGAGCGGCCGGAGCTGCGCGACCCCGCGAACGTCGCCTCGATCGTGCTCCACACGAGCCACCACACGCACTACGTGATCGGCTCGGGCGCGAACGACCCGCAGAAGTACGACCCGACGGCGTCCCGCGAGACGCTCGACCACTCGGTGCCGTACATCTTCACGGTCGCGCTGCAGGACGGCGGCTGGCACCACGTGGACTCCTACGCCCCCGAGCGGGCCCAGCGCCCCGACACGGTCGAGCTGTGGCGCAAGATCACCACCGCCGAGGACCCGGAGTGGACGCGCCGCTACCACTCGACCGACCCGGCGGAGAAGGCGTTCGGCGGCCGCGTCGAGATCACGCTCACCTCGGGCGAGGTCGTGACCCGCGAGATCGCCGTCGCCGACGCCCACCCGCTGGGTGCCCGCCCCTTCGCCCGCGCCAACTACGTGGAGAAGTTCCGCACCCTCGCCTCGGGCATCCTGGAGGACGCCGAGATCGAGCGCTTCCTCGGCCTGGCCGAGCGCCTGCCCGAGCTCACGCCCGCCGAGGTCCGCGAGCTCACGATCGTCGCGGTGCCCGGGGTGCTGGACACCGCACCGGCCCCGACGGGGCTGTTCGAGCTGGGGCAGGCCTGATGCTCTACTCCCACCTCACCCCCGCGGCCAAGCGCCGCGCGTTCCGCGAGGCCCTCGCCGGGCCGGAGATCCTGCGGCTCCCGGGCGCGTTCAACCCGCTGAGCGCCAAGCTGATCCAGGACAAGGGGTTCGACGGCGTCTATGTCTCCGGCGCCGTGCTCTCCGCCGACCTCGGCCTGCCCGACATCGGGCTGACCACCCTCACCGAGGTGGCCGGCCGCGCAGGGCAGATCGCCCGGGTCACGGACCTGCCCGTCCTCGCCGACGCCGACACCGGGTTCGGCGAGCCCATGAACGTGGCCCGCACGGTCCAGACCATGGAGGACGCCGGCGTGGCCGGCATCCACATCGAGGACCAGGTCAACCCCAAGCGGTGCGGCCACCTGGACGGCAAGGAGGTCGTCGGGCTCGGCGACGCCGTGCGGCGCGTCCGGGCGGCCGTCGACGGCCGCCGCGACCCCGACTTCCTCATCATGGCGCGCACCGACGTGCGCGGCACGGAGCCGGGCGACCGCGGCCTCGAGCTGGCGATCGACCGCGCCAAGGCCCTGGCCGACGCCGGGGCCGACGCGATCTTCCCCGAGGCGATGAAGGACCTCTCGGAGTTCGAGGCCGTCGCCTCGGCCCTGGACGTGCCGGTGCTCGCCAACATGACCGAGTTCGGCAAGTCCGAGCTCTTCACGGCCGAGCAGCTGCACGACGCCGGGGCGCGGCTCGTGATCTACCCCGTGACGCTGCTGCGGATCGCGATGGGTGCCGCGGAACGCGCGCTGGACGAGATCTCGGCGTCGGGCACCCAGGACGCTCTGGTGCCGCAGATGCAGACCCGTGCGCGGCTCTACGAGCTCACCGACTACGCGGCCTACAACCACTTCGACAGCAACGTCTTCACCTACAAGCCCTGACCTGGTCAACACGAAGGAGTGCGCATGAGCGAGACCACGGAGATCCGAAAGGGTCTGGCCGGTGTCGTCGCCGACACGTCGGCGATCTCGAAGGTCAACCCCGAGACCAACTCGCTGCTGTACCGGGGCTATCCCGTGCAGGAGCTGGCGGCCAGGAAGTCGTTCGAGGAGGTCGCCTTCCTGCTCTGGCACGGCGAGCTGCCGACCTCCGCACAGCTCACCGAGCAGACGGCGATCGAGCGCGTGCACCGCGAGCTGCCGGACAACGTCCGCGACGCGATCCTCGAGCTGCCCACCGACTGCCACCCCATGGACGTGTGCCGCACCGCGGTCTCGATCCTGGGTGCCCACGACCCGCAGGCCGAGGACTCGTCGCCCGAGGCGGAGCTCGCCAAGGCGCTGCGGCTGTGGGCGGTCCTGCCCGCCGTCGTCGCCCTGGACCAGCGCCGTCGGCGCGGGCAGGAGCTCGTGCACCCGCGCGAGGACCTCGGCTACTCGGCGAACTTCCTGTGGATGACGTTCGGTGAGGAGGCGGAGCCGGCCGTCGTGCAGGCCTTCGAGGCGTCGATGGTGCTCTACGCGGAGCACTCGTTCAACGCGTCCACGTTCACCGCGCGCGTCATCACCTCCACGCTCGCCGACCTGCACTCGGCCGTGACGGGCGCCATCGGCGCGCTCAAGGGCGCGCTGCACGGCGGAGCGAACGAGGCCGTGCAGGCCACGTTCGAGGAGATCGGCTCGGCCGACAAGGCGGAGGCCTGGCTCGAGGACGCGCTGACCAGCAAGAAGAAGATCATGGGGTTCGGCCACCGGGTCTACAAGAACGGCGACTCGCGCGTGCCGACCATGCGGGCCGTGCTCGGCGACCTCGCGGAGCACTACGGCCGGACCGACGTGCTCGACCTGTACGACACGCTCGAGAACGCCATGGTCAGCCGCAAGAGCATCAAGCCGAACCTCGACTATCCGGCGGGCCCCGCCTATCACCTGATCGGGTTCGACACGAACATCTTCACCCCGCTGTTCGTGGCCTCCCGGATCACGGGCTGGACCGCGCACATCATGGAGCAGCGCGCCGCGAACGCGCTGATCCGGCCGGTGTGCGAGTACGTGGGTCCGGAGCAGCGCGAGGTGCCCTGAGCGGCACGCAGGACGCCCGTTCCGGACTCCCAGGTGACACCCCTAGGATTCATGGACGGGCGTCCTACTTCGGACCAAGCAAAGCCGACATCCCGCCCTGAGGCGGACGATCGCGTTGGACTGCACGCCACGCGGACGCCACGAGAGACACCGATAACCCGGCAATCTCGTGACATTGAGGCAGACTGAGAGGTGGAAAAGACTGATGGACGAAAGTCCCCGACACGTGAGGACACCACTGGTGGACGACGAAGTCGTACTCTCTGCCCCCCTCTTCGCGGACATGGAAGGCGAGGAGACCCGCGCGCTCTTCGAGTCCATGGTGCCCGTGGAGCTGGTCCGGGGTGACGTGCTCTTCCGCGAGGGCGAGCCGGGCGACCGGCTCTACGTCATCGCGCAGGGCAAGATCAAGCTGGGTCGCCGGTCGAGCGACGGGCGCGAGAACCTGCTGTCGATCCTGGGCCCCGGTGAGATGTTCGGTGAGCTCTCCCTGTTCGACCCGGGCCCCCGCACAGCCTCGGCCTCGTCCGTGTCGGACTCCGTGGTCTACGAGCTGCGGCACGACTCGCTCGTGCGGTGGATCGCCGACCACCCGGGCGTCGCCACCCAGCTGCTCGGCGCGCTCGCGCGCCGCCTCCGCCGCACCAACGAGACGCTCGCGGACCTCGTGTTCTCCGACGTGCCCGGCCGCGTGGCCAAGGCCCTGCTGGACCTGTCGACCCGGTTCGGCGAGCCCAACGACGACGGCATCCGCGTGGCGCACGACCTCACGCAGGAAGAGCTGGCTCAGCTCGTCGGCGCCTCCCGCGAGACCGTGAACAAGGCTCTGGCCGACTTCGCGACCCGCGGCTGGGTGCGCCGGGAGGGCCGGGCCGTGGTGCTGCTGGACCTGGACCGCCTGGAGCGCCGGGCCCGCTGAGCCTGAGCCTGCCGGGCATCCCGGTGCGTGGTCGGTAGAAGGTCAGGTGGTCGGTACCCCGGGGTGCCGACCACCTGACCTTCTACCGACCACGCGCCAGCCGCCAGCCAGGTGCCCTGGTAGCGGTGCGCGGCTCGCTCTCAGGCGACCCGCGCCGTCAGCGTCATCAGCGTCGCCTCCGGGCGGCACGCGAAGCGCACCTGGGCGTAGGGCGACGTGCCCGCGCCCGCCGAGACGTGCAGCCACGTCGAGTCCGCACCGCCCTCGCGGTCCGGACGTGCGCCGGGCCAGCCGTGCAGCCCCGACGCGCGGACGCGGTCCAGGTCGCAGTTCGTCACGAGCGCCCCGTAGAACGGCAGGCAGAGCTGCCCGCCGTGGGTGTGGCCCGCGATGATGGCGTCGACGCCGTCGGCCTTCAGCTGGTTCAGGACGCGCTGGTACGGCGCGTGCACGACGCCGAGGCGGAGCACCGCGTCCTCCTCACCGGGCACGCGGCCCGGCTCCGGCATCATGTCGAGCTCGAGGTGCGGGTCGTCCATGCCGACCAGCCCCACGGTGCGCCCGTCGCGCAGCTCGACGAGGCCCCTGTGGTTGTCCAGGTCCACCCAGCCGGCCTCGGTGAAGGCCTTGGCGAGCGACTCCGTGGGCAGCGCCACCTTGTCCTCGCGGTCCACGCGAGCGTCCCGGAGCAGATACCGGGCCGGGTTCTTGAACGTCGGGGCGTAGTAGTCGTTCGACCCCATGACGAACGCCCCTGGGACGTCCATCAGCTGCCCCAGCACGTCGAGGAGCGGGGCCAGCGCCTGGGCGTGCCCGAAGTTGTCCCCCGTGTTGATCACCAGGTCGGGCTCCAGCGCGGCCAGCGACCGCACCCACGCCTGCTTGGTGCGCTGGCTCGGCATGAGGTGCAGGTCGGAGACGTGGAGCACCCGGACCGGCCGCTGCCCCGGAGGCAGCACCGGCACGGTCACCCGCCGTACACGGAAGAGCTTGGTCTCCACGTGCGCGTACGCCAACCCGGCGGCGGCGACGCCCCCGGCGATCCCGAGAGCCTTGCCGACGTTACCCAGGGTGCCCATACAGATCAGTCGTTCCCGTTGCCGTTGCCGTTGCCGTTGCCGTTCCCATTGCCGTTACCGCCGTTGCCACCACCGGAGTCGCCGCCCTCGGAGCCGCCCTCGTCGCCGCCGTCGCCGCCGGAATCACCGGAGTCACCGCCGCCCTCCGACTCCCCCTCGTCATCGCTGGTGGCCGGCTTCGGCGGGGCGGGCTTCTTGCCGACCAGGTTCGGGTCGGGCGCGGGGAACGACTTCACGGGCAGGTCGGCGACGGCCTGGTCCATGTAGCGACGCCAGGTCGGCGCGGCGACGGTACCGCCGTACATCGGACCGGCCTCGGGCGAGTCGGAGTACCACGTCTGAGGGGGCAGGAACACGTTCATGTGGGGGACGTCGCCGGCGGCATCGCCCACCCAGACCGAGGTGGAGAGGTTCGGCGTGTATCCCGTGAACCAGCTCTGGTACGCCATGTTGGTCGTACCGGTCTTGCCCGCTACCGGCCGTCCGTCGGAGAGGCCGGGGCTCAGCTCCCAGGCGGTGCCCCATGGGCTGGTCTTGAAGACCTGGGTCATCGCGTAGGCGACTGTGTTGGCCACCTCAGGCTCAAGCGTCTGCTTGCAGTTCGCGCCCGGCACCTTCATCTTCTTGCCGTCGGTGTCCTTGACCTCGAGGATCGCTACCGGGTCGCAGTACGTGCCGCCAGAGGCGAAGGTCGCGAACGCCGACGCCTGGTTGACCGGGGTCGAAGCCTGCGTACCGAGGGTCATCGACGCGAACACGTCGATGTCCCGCTGCTGAGGGTCGTCGATCGTGCGGAAAGTTCCGACACCGTTGTAGTCGAGACCCGACGTCATCGGGCGGAAACCGACGTCCCAGGCCGTCTTCTGCACGTTGCAGAGGTCGAGCTGCTGCGACATCCGGGCATAGACAGTGTTCAGCGACTGGAACGTGCCCTGGAGCACACTGACATTCCCACTGGCCGCTCCGTCGACGTTCGACACGTCCCAGTTCTGGTTCGTGAAGGCGTGCACGCAGCCGTCGGCCTTGAAGCTGGTCTCGTTCGCCACGAACGAGTTGGCGCTGACCGTGTCGTACAACTGCCGCCCGCTCCGCAGCCACTCGGCCAGCACGAACGGCTTGAAGTTGGAGCCGACCTGGAACCCGCGGGAGTTGCCGTGCATGTAGTCGGCCGAGTAGTTCTGCGCCGTGGTGCGTGCTGCCGATGCTGCCCTCGTGTCGTACGGGACGTTCTGCGCCATCGCCTTGATGCGCCCCGTGCCCGGCTCGACCGACGTCACCGCGGCCTCGAGCTCGTAGGCGTTGTCCGCGGGAACCGCCTCGGCGATCGTCTCCTGGGCGGCCTTCTGCATCTTCATGTCCAGCGTGGTGACGATCTTGAGGCCACCGCGGTAGAGCAGGTCCTGCCGGTCGGCCCTGGTCTTCCCGAACTCAGGGCTGGCCATGACCTCCTTGATGACGTAGTCACAGAAGAACGCGGCGCCCTTGGCGGAGTCGCACCCGACCTCGAGCGGCTGGACGTCGAGGGTGTCCTGCAGCTTGGTGTCGAACGCCTTGTCGCGCTCCTCGGTGGTGATGTAGCCGAGCTGCCACATCTTGCCGATCACCAGGTCGCGCCGCACGGACGCGTCCTCGGGGTTCTGCACCGGGTCGAACGCGTTCGGGGACTTGGTGATGCCGGCGATCGTCGCCGCCTCGACCACCGAAAGGTCCGAAGCCGACTTGTTGAAGTAGTGACGCGAAGCGGTCTCGACGCCGTACACGCTCCGGCCGAACTGCGCGATGTTGAGGTAGCCCTGCAGGATCTCGTCCTTGGACATCTGCTTCTCGATCCCGATCGCGAGCTTCGCCTCGCGGAGCTTCCGGGTGAGCGAACCCTCGCTGGCCTCGAGCACACCGAACGTGTCGCCCGACCGGTCGGCCTCTTCGATCAGCACGTTCTTCACGTACTGCTGCGTCAGGGTCGAGGCACCCTCGGTGGCGCCGCCGCCGAAGTTCTTGACCGCCGCTCGGGAGATGCCCTCGGGGTCCACGCCGCCGTGGTTGTAGAAGCGCTCGTCCTCGATGGAGATCACGGCGTTCTTCATGTGCTTCGACACCTTGTCGAGCGGCACGACGATGCGGTTCTGCGCGTAGAAGGTGGCCAGCTTCGTCTTGCCGTCGCTCGCGTAGATCTGCGACTGCTCCGACAGCGGACCCGGCACCAGCTCGTCCGGGACTTCCTCGAACACCTCGACGCCCGTGTCGACCGCGGTGTCAATACCCGAGGCCAGTGGGATCACCAGTCCGGCGGTGATCAGGCCACCGGCACCGGCGGTGAGCACGAATGCGAGAAGGAGTCCGATGAGCTGCGCGGCGGGAATGGTCCGAGTGATCCGGCGCGGCTCGTGTGGGTTCGCCTTGGCCATGGGCCCAGGTTACGGGGTGTCGCTGACAGAGCGCGCCGAAACCGGATTCGCCGGTGTGCAGGTCTCGTGCGGAATCGCCGTCGCCGATCGCGGGCTAGCATCGACGCCATGGCAACGAAGTGGGAGTACGCGACGATCCCCCTCCTCATTCACAACACCAAGGCGATCCTCGATCAGTGGGGCTCGGACGGCTGGGAGCTCGTGCAGGTGGTCCCCGGGCCCGACGGCACCGGTCTGGTCGCCTACCTGAAGCGACCCACGGGCGGTGACGCATGAGCCACGAGCAGCGCCTCGCTGAGCTGGGCATCACGCTTCCCGAGGTAGCCGCCCCGGTCGCGGCGTACGTGCCGGCGGTGCAGACCGGCCGCTACGTCTACACCTCCGGCCAGCTGCCGTTCACGGACGGCGTCCTGCCGGCCACCGGCAAGGTCGGCGACGGCGAGAACCTGATCCCCGCCGACGACGCGGCCGCCTACGCGCGCACCTGCGCCCTCAACGCGCTCGCCGCCGTCCGGTCGGTCACCGGTTCGCTGGACGCGATCTCCCGGGTCGTGAAGGTCGTCGGATTCGTCGCGAGCGACCCTGCGTTCACCGGCCAGCCCGCTGTCATCAACGGCGCCAGCACGGTACTCGGCGAGATCTTCGGCGACGCGGGCATCCATGCCCGTTCCGCCGTCGGCGTCGCCGTGCTCCCGCTCGACTCGCCGGTCGAGGTCGAGCTCGTCGTCGAGCTGGCGTAGCACGTTCGCAGCGGCCCGGAACGGACGTGACCGGACGCACTTTCGATTCGGTTTCCGTTCCGGGCCATGCGTCGGCTATTCTGAGCAGGCTTCCGCGGAAAGGCTTCGTGCCTGACGTGCGGTGGACTCCATCGGGGTGTGGCGCAGCTTGGTAGCGCGCTTCGTTCGGGACGAAGAGGTCGCAGGTTCAAATCCTGTCACCCCGACCATGGAAAAGCCCTCTGACCAGCAGAAATGTTGATCAGAGGGCTTTTTGGTGCCCAACGGGCGACGGAGGGCTGCCCGGCCAGCCCTCCGGCTGCCAACCCGCAGGCACTCGTGCCCGCCTCTCGCTCGGGTGCGAGACTGGTGCGATACCCAGCACGGGAGGCACCTGATGGATCCGTACGTCCTCGTGGGTGGCGGGCTGACCTCGGCCCGCGCCGCGGAAGCACTGCGCGCCGGCGGCTATGACGGCGACCTGGTCGTCGTCACCACCGAGCCCCATCATCCGTACGAGCGCCCGCCGCTGAGCAAGGACTACCTGCGCGGCGAGGCGGAGCGCGACGTCGTGTTCCCGCTGGACGAGGCCTGGTACCGCGACCACGACGTCGTGGTGCGCACGGGTGAGACGGTCGTCGGGCTGGACCCGTCGCGCCACGTCCTCACGCTGTCCGACGGCGAGACGCTCACCTTCGCGAAGGCGCTGCTCGCCCCGGGTTCCACGCCACGCACCCTCGACCTGCCCGGTGGCGACCTCGGCGGCGTGCACTACCTGCGCACCATCGACGACTCCGATCGCATCTCCAGCAGGTTGCTCGAGGCGGCGCTGGAGGGCATCGGCAGGGTCGTCGTGATCGGCGACGGGTGGATCGGGCTGGAGGTGGCGGCGTCGGCACGGTCGCTCGGGCTGGACGTCACGATCGTCGGCGACGGCCCGCACCCTCTCGGCCGCGTGCTCGGGATTGAGATGAGCGACTTCTTCGCCGGCGTCCACGACGAGCACGAGGTGCGTCTGATCCGGAACGCGTCGGTCGTCGCGATGAGCGGCGCCGACGGCCGCGTCACCGGCGTCGACCTGGCGGACGGCACGCACCTCGGGGCCGACGTCGTCGTGATCGGCGTGGGTGCCACACCGAATGTCGGCCTGGCAGAGGCCGCCGGCCTGGATCTCCGGCCGGCCGCACAGGGCGGCGGGATCGTCGTGGACGGGACGCTGGCGACGTCGGCCCCCGACGTCTTCGCCGGCGGTGACGTGGCCAGCATCCTCTCCCCGCACTACGGGCGCCCGCTCCGGGTGGAGCACTGGGCGGTCGCGCAGGAGACCGGGGCACACGCGGGGCGCGCCATGCTCGGAGCCACCGACCCGTACGACAAGCTCCCGTACTTCTACAGCGACCAGTACGACGTCGGCATGGAGTACACCGGCTGGGTGGACGTCCGGGCCGGGTACGACGACGTGGTGATCTCCGGCGACGCCGGCAAGCGCGAGTTCGTGGCGTTCTGGCGCGTCGACGGGCTGGTCGTGGCCGGCATGGCCGTGAACGTGTGGGAGCAGATGGAACGCGTGGAGGAACTGATCAGGTCCCGGAGGAAGGCGTCCACGGCGGAGCTGGAGGGGTTCGTGGGCTGATCCGGGTCACGGACCCGTCGAGCCGAAGCACCACTGTTCGATCGTGCCCTCGTCGGGAGCTCCCGCAAGAACCCGGAGGTTGTCGACCGTCCCGGTCCAGTCCGACCCGCCGACGACCAGGTGCCCGCCCGAGGCCACGTCGAGCGGTTCGACCGCAGCCTGTGCGACTTGTCGCGGCCGGTCCGCGCTGTCCGACCGGCAGAAGTACATCCGGACATCACCGACGTGCGGGTTACGGATCGCGGTGACCGTGTTCCATACTCCCGGTACAGGCTCGGCATCGGCATAGACGGTCGTCCGGTCCGTCCCCGAACCCGTCGCTGCGGTGAATGCCCAGCAGGTGCCGGACGTCGTCGGGCACTCCGGGTCCGTGACGGCCACGAGCTCGAAATCCGTACCCTGCGCCACGATCCGCCCAGGCCCGACGTCGCTCGGCTTGACGAGCGCCGACACCGTCACGATCCCGGTGGGGTCGACGAGCTGCCCGACGGAGGTCGCGGTGTCCCCGGAATCGCCTAGGGCCAGGCCGAAATCAGCGGGGTCGAAGTCGCCAAAGGCGCCGGGCCCCCACAGGTCGTCCCCGGACAGCCCGAGCGACGGTCCGTCGAGCTCGCCGGCCGCCGTACTACCTGTCCCCTCGTTGAACAGCCATCGGCCGACAGTGTCGGGGAATCCGACGTAGAACTCGTACGGTTCCGCGGCTGAGACGTTACCGGCACCGTCCACCGCACGAACGTTCAGCCTCGTGAAGCCCGAACGCTCGGGTACGAACTCCAGCATCTCCCCCTGCGTGATCTCCCCACGCTCCCCCGGGCTGAACTCGTAGCGGAAGGACGTGACGTCGCCGTCTGCGCTCAGCGAGAAGGCCCCTGGCACGAACGGGCCACCGGCCACAGCGCCGTGCTCGTAGGCCGCGGGGTAGCCGTCGATCGGCGCGATCGTCACCTCGCCGGGCGCCTCGACGTCGACCGAGAACTCGCAGGTCACACCCTCGCTGAGCGCACCGCTCGGCAGGATCGCCTGCGCCGACCAGGAGTAGCTGCCGCCGTGTGCCAGCCGGTCAGGCCCCACCGTGACGGTATGGCGCGTACCCGAGGCCTTTGCGGGTGTCTCGACCTGCCGGACCTGCTCACCGGTAACAAGGTCGCGGACCGTGAACAGCGCCGACATCGAGCTCGGGGACGGCTCACGCTCGTTCGAGAGCAAGGCACTCAGCGCCGGTTCCAGCACCCGCAGCGCGGGCCGGTCGGCACCTGTCACGCACGGGACCGACGACGAGTGCGTCCACGGCTCCGACACCGTGTCCGTCATGTCGAGCACCACATCGAGCGCGGCCGCTGGGCCAAAGGACGCGCGACCACATCCGCGGCAGTCCTCGTCAGCCACCTTGAGGCCGAACGCGACCGGCCGCCCGTCCCGGACCATGAGCTTCACGTGGCTGGTGACATCCACCCGGACGTCCTGGTCAGCACCGCAGGGTGCGGACGCGAGGTCAGCGGTGAGCCACCGGTACAAGCTCGTGGTGTTCCAGGTCGACGCGTCGGTCACCGCCGACGCCGGGTGGACCACGACGTTCTGCACGCCGCACTCCTGGTCCTGGACCACGTCCAGCGTGAGGTGCGCGGACCGGATCACACCGTCCTGCAGATCCGCGAGCGCGTCGGCCGACCCCAGGTCGCCGAAGTCGAACGCGACGCGCTGCACGTCGTCGGCGGCGCAGCCGATGCCGCCCTCGCCGACACACTGGCCGACGAACCGCTCGCCCTCGAAGGCGAACCCGTCGGCGTCGTCGGGCGCTCCCGAGCGGACGGCGGTCCAGGTCTCGGCGGCGGAGCTCAGCTCGACCCGCTCGGAGCCGGCTACCGACGCTGCGTCCGCATCCCCCGGTTCCACGGCGATGGCAGCCGGGGTGAACATCGCTCCCGTCAGGGCCAGCGCCGCGATGACCGCAGCGAACTGTCGTCGGATCCAGGAGTTGTCAGCCACGGACGAACCACCCACCTCGTTCAGCGCGCCCAGGATCGACGTCACCGACCTTCGTCGGACGGGTCCGCCTGGCGCCCGCTCATGGCCGCCGAGGGCGAATTGACCGTATCCTCCCCAGGCGGCTCAGCACGAGGAGGCCGGCGGGTGATTTATGGCCCTCCGCGGCCGGCGCGCCGGAAAGCACCGGGTCCGCTCCTGTCAGGCAGGAGCGGACCCGGTCGAGCAGGACGGGAGTCAGCCCCGGCGCTCTCGCACGGCCTTGGCCAGCTCACGGAGCAGGTCCTCCGTGGTGTCCCAGTCCATGCACTTGTCGGTGACCGACTGGCCGTAGGTGAGCTCGGACAGCGGGGCGGGCTTCTGCGCGCCGGCCACGAGGAAGCTCTCCATCATGAGGCCCGTGATGCCGCGCTCACCGTCGGCGATGCGGTTGGCGATCTCGTGCACCACCCCGGCCTGCCGCACGTGGTCCTTGCCCGAGTTTCCGTGGCTCGCGTCCACGATCACGCCGTTCTCGACGGAGCCGCCCAGGCCGGAGCCCCGTGCGACGCTCAGCGCGGCGGCGACGTCCTCAGCGCTGTAGTTGGGGCCCGAGCGGCCGCCGCGCAGGATCACGTGGCAGTCCGGGTTGCCGGTGGTCTCGACAGCGGCGGCACGCCCCTCGCCGTCGGCCCCGAAGAAGGTGTGCTCGCTCGCGGCGGTGACGCAGCCGTCCACGGCGATCTGCACGTCTCCGTCGGTCGCGTTCTTGAACCCGACAGGCATCGACAGACCAGAGGCGAGCTGCCGGTGCACCTGCGACTCCACGTTGCGGGCACCGATGGCGCCCCACGTCACGGCGTCGGCGATGTACTGAGGGCTGGTCGGCTCGAGGAACTCGGCCCCGGCGGGCACGCCGGCGTCGAGCACACCGAGGAGGACCTCGCGGGCGAGGCTGAGGCCGTGGCGCACGTCGTGCGACCCGTCCAGGTGCGGGTCGTTGATGAGGCCCTTCCACCCGACCGTGGTGCGCGGCTTCTCGAAGTACACCCGCATGACGACGACGAGGTCGTCGGACAGCTCGCGCCGGAGCGTGGCGAGCCGAGCGGCGTAGTCGAGCGCGGCCGCCGGGTCGTGCACCGAGCACGGTCCGACGATCGTCAGCAGCCGGTCGTCGTCGCCGGTCAGGACGTCGCGCACCTCGCGGCGGGACGTCGTGACCAGGTCGCTGCGGGCCGTGCCCAGCGGCATCGAGGCCAGCAGGCCGTTCGGGGCGGGCAACGGGTCGAGGGCGCGGATGCGCAGGTCGGAGGTGCGGGTACCGAGGTCAGACGCCTCGGTGCTGGGTTCCGCAGGGGTGATGCTCATCGGGATCGGGGCTCCTGGTAGGCGGGTCTGGTTCGAGGAACCGGACGGCCCGCCACCGACTCCTGGTCCGGAGCGGCCCGTCTGGCAAAGACGAAGGGCCTGGACGCGATCGGCGTCCCAGGCCCTGGCTCCGGGTGGAAAGTTGGTCAGGCGAGCGCCCGCCGAGCTCCACCAGGAGCCGACGTAAAGCGCCAATACCAACGGATGTCCACGGCTAAAAAGGTAGCCGTACCCTCGCGGACTGTCCACCGGGTACCAGGATGCGGTCGGTCACAGCCCGACGGCACCGGGCTGCGGCAGGCCGGCCGCGCTCGTGCAGCCGGGGTGACGGCATCGTCCCACTCTAGGTCTGTGCATAACCCTCAGGCCCGGACGACGCGCTGTGCTGCGATGAGGACATGTCCCGGAAGCCCCTGGTCCCTCCCCGCCTGCTCGCCGCGGCGCGCCTCCAGGGCGGCCTCGTGTCGACCCGGCAGTGCGATGCGCACGGCATGACCGACCGCCGTCGCGCGACCCTGGTCAGGACGGGCACCTGGGACCGTCTCGTCACGGGCGTGTACGACACCCACGAGGCGCAGTCCGGCCTGCACGACTTCGATCTCGAGCGGTGGAAGGCGGTATGGCTCGCCCTGTGCGCATACCCGACGGCCGCGGCGCTCGGCGGCTGCGCGCTCATGATGCACGGCGTCGCCGGGCTGCCACGGAAGATCACTCCGGAGGTGGCAGTGCCCCGAGGCAGCGGACGGCGGCCACGGGGCGGCATCGTGGTTCGCCAGACCGACATGCGTGGCAAGACCGTACGCATCAGAGGCAGGCACGTCGCGAAGCCTGTGGTCGCGCTCGCTCAGGCACTCGTCACGTTGGACCGCAGCTCGTGGATCAGATGCGCCGACAACATGCTCAACCGAAGGCTGATCACGCCGGCCGAGCTCGACGTGGTGCGCGAGCTCGGCCGCCGGCAGCCGGGGTACCCCGCACGGCGACCCTGGTTCGATCCCGTCGACGGGCGATCGGAGTCGCCGCTGGAGTCCGACGCCCGCCGGCAGTGTCACGACGCGGGGATCCCGCCGGACGACCTGCAACGCGAGTTCGTCGACAAGCAGGGCCGGGTCTGGGCGCGCGCCGACATGGCCTGGTATCTGGGCGAGGGACGGTGGCTCCTGGTGGAGATCGACGGCAACGAGTACCACTCCTCGGACGACCAGCTGGTGCGGGACGCCACCCGCCAGAACGCACTCGTCCAGGGCGGGCGGCACATCATGCTCCGCTTCCGGTCGGCGCACCTCCACGAGCCCGGGTACGTCCCCGGCGAGATCAGTGCCGTGCTGCACCGGGAGGGCTGGCTGCCCGGTCGGCAGCTGCCGAACCCGGCACGCCATCTTCCACACGGCACGCCATGCTCCACCGATCCGGGCGCGATCCGCGGATGATGGCGTGGAACGCAGAAGATCGCGTGGCCGACGCCGCCGATCAGCCGCCGATCAGCCGCCGATCAGCCCCCGGCATCGGCGCCCAGCACGGCTAACGCGCGTACCGCTCCACGAACGCCCGCAGGATGCGCATCGGCTCGGCGACGGTCACGGCGGCGACCCGCTCGCGCACCAGCTCCGCCTCGTCGCTCGGAAAGTACCCGTAGTCCCGGTAGACGACTATCCGCTGCTGCATGCCCACGACGTCCAGCTCCGGGTGGAACTGCGTGGCGTACAGGTTCTGCTTGATCCGGAACATCTGCACCGGGCAGCCTGCGGACGACGCGAGCAGCACCGCATGGTCAGGCAGCTTGCGCACCGCCTCCTTGTGGCCCACGTACGCGGGGAACGTCTGCAGCACCCCCGCGAGGAGGGGGTCCGACTCCGCGTCGGGCGTGAGCTCCACGACGACCGGCCCCGGCGGCTCGCCGTAGGTCCCGTCGATCACCGCGCCCTGATGGGCACCCAGCGTGCCGACGCCGTAGCAGGCGCCCAGGAACGGGAAGTCGCGTGCCACGATCTCGTCGAGCAGGGTCGCGAGCTCCGCCTCGACGCGACGCTGCACCGGGCCCTTCTTCTCCGCGGGGTCCGAGGAGTTGAACGGCCCCCCGCCGACGAGCACACCCGAGTAGTCGTCGAGGTTCACCGCCGGCAGGGGTTCGCGCTCGAGGCGCACCCGCCGCAGCTGCTCCGGCGCGAGGCCGCCGTACTGGCAGAACGCCGCGTACTCACCGTCCGCGGCGATGTCCTCACCGCGCGTCGCCAGCAGCAGGAACGGCTTCATGACATGAGAGTAGGGGAGATCAGCGCGTCCCGGAACGGCGAGCCCACCACGTCGCCAGACCCGCCCCGGACAGGTTGTGCCAGACCGAGAAGAGCGCGGCGGGCAGCGCGGCCGCGGGTGTGAAGTGGGTGGCCGCGAGGCTGGCGGCCAGGCCGGAGTTCTGCATGCCCACCTCGATGCTCACCGCCCGGCGAGCCGCCCGGTCCAGCCTCGCCGCCTTGGCCGCCCCGTACCCGAGCAGTAGCCCGAGCAGGTTGTGCGTGATGACGGCCAGCGCCAGGAGCAGCCCGGTGGCGAGCACGGTCTGCGCGTTGGCGGCGACCACCCCGATCACGACCAGCACGATGCCGCCGACGGAGACCAGGGGTAGGTAGGGCAGCAGCCGCTCGACGAACTTGCCGGCGACGGCCCGCACCACGAGGCCTGCAAGCACCGGGACGAGCACCACCTGGACGATCGAGCCGAACAGGTCCATGAAGCCGACGTCGAGCTGCTCGTCGGCGAGCCACAGGATGAGCAGCGGGGTCAGGAACGGCGCGAGCAGCGTGGAGATCGCGGTCATCGTGACGGACAGGGCGGTGTCGCCCTTGCCGAGGTACACGATCACGTTGGAGGCGGTACCGCCGGGAGCGGACCCGACGAGGATCATGCCGAGCAGTGCCATCCCGGTGAGCCCGTACAGCCCGCCGATGGCCCAGGCGAGCAGCGGCATGATCACGAACTGCGCGGTGATGCCGATCAGCACCGCCCAGGGCCGCTTGGCGACGAGGGCGAAGTCGCTCCCCCGCAGGGTCAGGCCCATGCCGAACATGATGATCCCGAGGAAGAGCGGGATGTGCCCGGCGAGGGGCGAGAGCTGGGCCGGAGCGAGCAGGCCCGCCACCCCGCCCAGCAGGACGAGTACGGCGAACCAGCGCCCGGCGAGCTCGGCGATCTTGCGCAACGTCCCCATGTTTTCCTCTCCCGGGTGTCAGGTTCGACGACAGCCGGGTCACGATAGACCCGGCCGGGCCGAGGCCCGCGCCGGGTCCCGTCAGGTGGTCACTCCCAGCGGAAGAGCTTGACCCCGAGCGGGAAGAGCACCAGCGTCCACGCGGCCAGCACGAGCACCTGGGCGAGCGGGAAGCCGTCGGTGCCGAACCAGCCCGCGGTCAGGCCCTGGGCGGACGCGCCGAGCGGCAGGTACAGGCCGATCTCCCGCATCCAGTCGGGCATGAGGTCGAGCGGGACCCACACCCCGGAGAACATCAGGGACGGGAAGTAGACGAGCATGCCGAGGCCGGACGCCGTCTGACCTTTCTCGGCTCGTGCGGCGACGAGCATCCCCAGGGAGAACATCGCGGTCGTCGACAGCACGAGGACGATCAGGACCGTCAGCG
Source organism: Promicromonospora xylanilytica (assembly GCF_054782895.1). Taxonomy (NCBI): domain Bacteria; kingdom Bacillati; phylum Actinomycetota; class Actinomycetes; order Micrococcales; family Promicromonosporaceae; genus Promicromonospora; species Promicromonospora xylanilytica. The sequence goes on along the minus strand of NZ_BAAGRP010000003.1, from coordinate 126,888 downwards.
GGTCGGCGGCGAAGGGGACGCCCAGCACGGCCATCCCGCCGGCCACCGCCGCACCGGCCGACACGGCCAGGGCGAGCACGTTGATCACCATGTGCACGCCGACCAGGTTCCGCGGCGGCATGGGGGTGGTCGAGAGGCGCTTCAGGATCCCCTTCTCGCGGAAGGTGGCGAACTGCACGGGCATGGTCGTCAGGGAGATGGTCCCCACGGCGAGGGCGATGATCGTGGGCAGGTAGCTGGTGACGCCCGGCGCCTCGTTCCAGGGCGGCGGCGCGTCGACCATGGGTTCCGAGAAGGCGGGGATGGCGAGCCCGAGACCGAGCAGCAGCAGGCTCGGGAAGATCAGCGCGAAGAACACGGCGGTCGGTTCCCGCAGCCACACCCTGAGCTCGGTGACGAACAGCGTCCCGAAGGCGCTCCGGCGCATCCCGCCCCGGCCCGCCCGTGCGGGCGTCGTCTCGACGGCGGTCATGCCGCCACCTCCTCGTTCTCTCGGTACTCGCGACCGGTGACCTGCACGAAGACGTCCTCGAGGGTGCGTTCGAGCGTGCGGACGTCGTCGGGGACGACGTCCGCCGCCGCGAGCGCCTGGACGACGGCGAACAGCACCTTGCGGGTGCCCGTCACCTCGATCTCGTCGCCGAGGAGGACGGCGGCGGTGACGTCGTCGTCGCGTTCGGCGAGGGCCGTGAGCAGGTGCATGGCGTTCGAGCGGGCGTCGGCGTCGGCGAACCGGAGCCGGACGCCCCGGTCGCCGGCGAGTCCTTCGATGAGGGCGGACGGTGTGCCTTCCGCGACCACCCGGCCGCCGTCGATCACGACGAGCCGGTCGCAGAGCCGTTCTGCCTCTTCCATGAAGTGGGTGACCAGCAGGACGGTGACCCCGGAGTCCCTGACCCGTTCCACGAGGTCCCAGGTGGCGCGGCGCGCCGCAGGGTCGAGCCCGGTGGTCAGTTCGTCGAGGATGGCCACCTGCGGCTTGCCGACCAGCGCGAGCGCGATCGACAACCGCTGCTTCTGGCCGCCGGACAGCTTGCCGAACTGCTGGTCGCGGTGCGCGGTCAGGTCGAGCAGGTCCAGGAGCTCGGCGGGGTCGGCGCGGCGGGGGTAGAACGAGCCGAAGACGTCGAGCGCCTCACCGACGGTGATCCGGTCGTGCAGCGCGGCCTCCTGGAGCTGGACACCGATGTGCTCGCGGACGGGTTCCGGATTCGCCTGGGGGTCGTGCCCCAGGACCCGCACCGACCCGCCGTCGGCGTGCCGGAGCCCGGCGACGCACTCGACGGTGGTGGTCTTGCCTGCTCCGTTGGGGCCGAGGATGCCGAAGATCTCTCCTCGGGCGACCTGGAACGACACGTCGGTGACGGCGGTCTTGGGGGCTGCGCCGCGACGGGCGCCGGGATAGGTCTTGCGGAGGTGGCTTACCTCGACGACCGGGGACGTCATGTGAGCTCCTTCGAGAACGCTGGTCAGCTGGCGCGTACGGGCACGGTGCGCAGCACGGCGTAGAGCAGGACTGCTGCCAGGGCGACGGCGAGCACTCCCCCGCCGAGGCCGAGCAGCAGGGGTGCGAGACCGTCGGAAGCGGGCACTTCCGCGTGCTCGAGGTCGGGCCGCAGCTCGACGTTGGCGATCGCTCCGACGACGCCGGTGCGCGTCGCGAGGTCGACGAGCACCGCGGGCGCCGCGAGCGGGACGATCAGGAACCCGCCCCGGGCTCCGAGATGGGTGAAGCCGGCCGCGATGGCCGCACCGACCAGGATGTAGGTGGTGACCACGAGCGACTCGGCCACCGCGGTGCCGAGCACCGCACCGGGCGAGTCGAACGGGAGCGCTCCGAGCCGGCGCCAGGACAGCCCGAGCGCCGTGCTCAGCAGGCGCTCGCCCAGCAGGGCGAGCGTGGTCACGACGCCGAAGCCTGCGCCGACGACGACGGCGCCGCGGATCACGCCCTCGACCATGGACCGGCGGCTACCTCCCGCGGCCACATGGATCCCGAGGACGGCGACCGATGCGCTGATGCCGAGCCAGATCATCGGCCAGCGGGACGAGCCCAGCGTGGCGTCGAGGGCACTGATCTCCAGGTCGTTGCCCGCCATGGCGTTCCCGACGCTGATGCCCACGGCGTACAGCGCGTAGACCCCCCAGAACCAGATCCCGACGAGGGCACCGTTCCGGCGGAGTCTCCGGTCCACGGCGGCGACGCCGCGCAGGTGGCCGGCTCGGACGTGGTCGGTGCGGCTCATCACGGCCTCCTCGATGGCGGGTGGTGTCATCGTCATCTCCGTCAGACCGCCGGTCGCAGCGGGATGGAGCGCAGCGGGGCGCTGAACAGCCAGGCAGCCAGCGCGACCGTGGCCGCCCCGCCGGCCAGGCCGAGCAGCACGCCCGGGCCGCCGTCGGGCAGGGACCGGGGCCCGACGACGAGGGCGGTCACGCCGGTGTGCGTCGCCAGGTCGACCAGCGCCGCCGGGACGAGCGCCACGAGGACGTAGGCGGTCCCCCACGCCATGCCGAGGCGGTAGTAGCCGGCCGCGATCGCGGCGCCCACCAGGTAGTAGGTGGCGACGACCAGGGCCTCGGTCACCAGTGTCAGCACGATGCCCGCCCAGCCGTCCACCGGCAGCCCGTAGGTACGCGACCAGGTCTGGCCGAGCGCCTCGAACAGCGCGCGTTCGCCGAGCAGGTAGACCGCGGTCACCGGGCCGAGCAGCGCGCCACCGGCGAGGGCACCGCGGACGGTCCCCGTAGCGAGCGTCCGACGGGTACCGCCCGCCGCGAGGTGGAGCCGTAGGTACGCGGCGGGGACGATCATGCCAAGCACCATCATGAACCAGCGGGAGGGACCACCCATCTGGGCGTCGAGGATGCCGGTGTCAAGACCTGAGCCGAACCGCACGGTGCCGATGATGATCGCTGCGGCCACGGTCAGGAAGATCGCCCAGTACAGCCCGCCGACCGTGCGCACGATGCGGATCGTGACCCAGGCCGCCCGGCGGGCGGCACGCCGCTCGGCCGTACGGACCAGCGCGTCCCTGCTCGTGCTCGCGGTGGCCGGGCGGGCCGTCGTGGTACTCACGACGCCACGCTCCGCGGGTCGGTGAGCCGGACGAAGAGGTCCTGGACCGGCACGGCCCCGACCTCGACGCCTGTCGTCCTGGCCGCGGCCAGCTCGTCGTCGGCGAGCGCACCCTCGAGCGTGACCTGGACCGTCGCGCCGAGCTGCTGACGGTGCAGCACCCGGCGTCCGGCGACGAGCCGCTCGACGGCATCCTTGCTGCCCGTGAGGCTGAAGCCACGCGCCCGCATCTGGTCGGCGGGCTCCGCCAGGAGCACGCGTCCCGCGTCGATGACGAGCACGTCCTCGAACAGCCGCTCGACCTCCTCGACCAGGTGGCTCGAGAGCAGGATGGTGCGCGGGTGCGCCGCGTAGTCGGCCAGGAGCTCGTCGTAGAACGCGTACCGCGTGGGCGCGTCCATGCCGAGGTACACCTCGTCGAAGATCGTCAGCGGTGCGCGCGCCGCCAGGCCGATGGTGGCCCCGATCGCCGAGCGCTTGCCGCGCGACAGCGCCGACGGCTTCTTGCGGACGTCGACCTCGAACAGGTCCAGCAGGCGCTCCGCCGTCTCGGCGCTCCACTCCGGCCGCATGTCGGCGTAGTAGGTGAGAGAGGCCGAGACCTTCTCGTCGGTCATCAGGTCGCCGCTCTCCCGCACGAGCTGGGTGCCGGAGGTGATCCACGAGTTCTCCCACGGGTCCTCCTGCGCACCCTCCGGCCCCACGAGGACGGTCCCGCTCGTCGGCCGCGCGAACGCCGCCAGCAGCGAGAGCATCGTCGTCTTGCCCGCGCCGTTGCGCCCGAGGACGCCGGTGATGGTGCCGGGCCGGATCTCGACCGAGGCTCCGTCGAGCGCCGTTCCGGCCTCGTCCTTGACCAGGGTGCCGTTCGCCAGCATCCTGCGGCTCGCGCCGAACCGGACGACGACGTCGTCCAGCCGCGCGCCGAAAGGTGCGGTCGACGTCATGACTCCTCCTTGGTGGGTGTGTCGCTGGTTCGCCTGCCGGCCGTGCCGAGCACGTAGGCGACGATCTCGTCCGTGGGGATACCGAGGACGTCGGCCTGCTGCAGGACCGGCGCGAGGACGTCCTCGAAGTAGCGCTTGCGGTGGTCCTCGAGCAGGCGCTCTCGTGCGCCTGCTGCGACGAACATGCCCACACCACGCTTCTTGTAGAGGATCCCTTCCTCGACAAGACCGGAGAACGCCTTGGCCGCCGTCGCCGGGTTGATCCGGAAGGTGGTCGCGAACTGGGTGGTGGACATGACCTGCTCCTCCTCGCCGAGCTCGCCCGCCAGCACCTGTGCGCGGATCCACGTCGCGATCTGCACATAGATGGGCTCGGGTCCGTCGAACATGTCTCGTCCTGACGTTCAGTGGTTCGTTACTTGACCAATGAACCATAGGACCGGGCCGGAGCGCAAGTCCCGGGTACGACGAAAGGGGTGGGGCAACGTGCGTGCGCACGCTGCCCCACCCCTTCGAGGCGGTTCCCGACGACCGGCCTACGTGTCGGCGGGCTCCTCCGCGGCGTCGAGCGTCTGCAGCTCCGCCAGGTCGGCCGCGATCAGCTCGGCGATCTGGATGGTGTTGAGGGCAGCACCCTTGCGCAGGTTGTCGTTGCTGACGAACAGGACCAGGCCCTTGCCGTCCGGCACCGACTGGTCCGTGCGGATGCGCCCCACCAGGGACGGGTCGACGCCGGCCGCCGCGAGCGGTGTCGGCACGTCGGCCAGCTGCACCCCCGGCGCGTCGACAAGCAGCTTGCGGGCCTCGTCCGGGGAGATCGCCCGCTCGAACTCCGCGTGGATCGACAGCGAGTGACCGGTGAACACCGGCACGCGCACGCAGGTGCCGGCCACGGCCAGGTCGGGCAGGCCAAGAATCTTGCGGGACTCGTTGCGGAGCTTCTGCTCCTCGTCGGTCTCGCCCGAGCCGTCGTCGACCAGGTTGCCGGCCAGCGGGAGCACGTTGAACGCGATGGGCGCCACGTATGCCTTGGGGTCCGGCAGCTCGACGGACCGGCCGTCGTGCACCAGCTCCTCGAGCTCCTGCCCCGCGCCGGACCGCACCTGGCCCGCCAGCTCGTCCACCCCGGCCAGCCCGGAACCGGACACCGCCTGGTAGGTCGCCACGCGCAGCCGCTCCAGCCCTGCCGCCCTCGCGAGCGGCGAGAGCACCGGCATCGCGGCCATGGTGGTGCAGTTCGGGTTGGCGACGATGCCCTTGACCGCCCCTTCGACGGCCTCGGGGTTCACCTCGGAGACCACGAGCGGCACCTCGGGGTCGAGCCGCCAGGCCGACGAGTTGTCGACGACGATCGCGCCCGCCTCGGCGAACCGCGGCGCGTGCTCACGCGACGTGCCACCACCCGCGGAGAAGAGCGCGATGTCGATGTCCGCGAGGTCGTCGGTCGCGGTCGCGGCGAGGTCCTCCACCGGGACGTCCACGCCGGCGAACGGCAGCGTGCTGCCGGCCGAGCGCGCGGACGCGAAGAACCGCACCGACGCGACGGGGAACTCCCGCTCCTCCAGCAGGCGGCGCATCACGGCGCCCACCTGGCCGGTAGCGCCGACGACGGCGACGTGCACACCCTGCTCAGAGATCTCGGCCATGTCAGAGCCCCGTTCCCGCGTAGACGACGGCCTCGCCGTCGGTACCGTCGAGCCCGAACGCGGTGTGCACGGCGCGCACGGCGTCGTCCAGCGAGTCCGCGCGGGTCACGACGGAGATCCGGATCTCCGAGGTGGAGATCATCTCGATGTTGATCCCGGCGTCCCGCAGCGCGGCGAAGAGCTGCGCCGAGACGCCCGGGTGCGACTTCATCCCTGCACCGACCAGCGAGAGCTTGCCGATCTGGTCGTCGAACTGCAGCGAGTGGAAACCGAGCTCCGCCTGGACGGCCGTCAGGGCCGCCATCACGGCCGGGCCGTCGGAGCCGGGCAGCGTGAAGGAGATGTCGGTGAGGCCGGTGGACGCCGCCGACACGTTCTGGACGATCATGTCGATGTTCGCGCCCGTCCGCGCCACGACCTCGAAGATGCGGGAGGCCGAGCCCGGCACGTCCGGGACGTCGACGACGGTGATCTTGGACTCGGAACGGTCGTGCGCCACACCGGAGATGATCGCGGCTTCCATGGTGCTCTCCTTCAACTTCTGGGGCTTCATGTCCTCTGCGCTCACGCGCGTGCCGTCGTGCGCGCTGAACGAGCTGCGCACGTGCATCGGCACGTTGTACCGGCGCGCGTACTCCACGCTGCGCAGCGCGAGCACCTTGGCGCCGCTGGCCGCGAGCTCGAGCATCTCCTCGTAGGAGGCCCACTCGATCTTCCGGGCGTTGGGCACGATGCGCGGGTCGGCGGTGAACACGCCGTCCACGTCCGTGTAGATCTCGCACACGTCGGCACCCAGGCCTGCCGCGAGCGCCACGGCCGTGGTGTCGGAGCCGCCGCGCCCGAGGGTCGTGACGTCGTTCGTGGACTTGGTCACCCCTTGGAACCCGGCGACGATCGCCACCTGCCCCTTGTTCAGGGTCTCGCGGATGCGGTGCGGTACGACGTCGACGATCCGCGCCCTGCCGTGCACCGCGTCGGTGATGAGGCCGGCCTGCTGGCCCGTGTAGGACTTGGCCTTCACGCCGAGGTTGTTGATCGCCATCGCCAGGAGCGACATGGAGATGCGCTCACCCGCGGTGAGGAGGATGTCGAGCTCCCGCTTGGGCGGGAGCGGGGTGATCTGCTGGGCGAGGTCGAGGAGCTCGTCGGTGGTGTCGCCCATGGCGCTGACCACCACGACTACCTCGTTGCCCGCTCTCTTTGCTTCGGCGATCCGCTTCGCGACGCGCTTCACGCTGCGCGCGTCCCCGACCGAGGATCCGCCGTACTTCTGCACGACAAGTGCCATGCGCCTGCCTTCCGTTGCCGGCCTCCGTCTGTCTCAACGGTCCGCCGGGTGGTTGCGTTTGCGGGTCGATGGTACGGGCTTGGCAATCCCGGAGGTAGTCCGTCCCACGTCGTGGGCTCAGGCGAAGACGTCCCAGGCCAGGCGGGCGATCAGTGCGCCGACCACGATGACGAACACGACACGGACGAACTTCGAGCCCTTCGCGACCGCCATCCGGGCGCCGAGGTAGGCGCCCACGAGGTTGGCCACACCGAGCCCGAGGCCGAGGGTCCAGATGACGGCGCCGCTCGGCACGAAGAAGATCAGGGCGCCCGCGTTGGTCGCGAAGTTGACGATCTTCGCGATCGCGGACGCCGGGAGGAACGAGTACCCGAGGGCGCTGACCAGGCTGATGACGAGGAACGTTCCGGTACCGGGGCCGAGCAGCCCGTCGTACGCGCCGATGAGCAGGCCGATCAGGGCGGCGATCCGCTTGTGCCCGTTGCCCACCCAGCGCAGGTTGTCGTGCTGGCCGACGTTCGGCTTGAGCAGCGTCCAGGCCAGCACACCGACGAGCACCACGAGGATGATCGGCGTGAAGAGGTGCTCCGGGATGTGGGACGCACCGATCGCACCGCCGAACGCTCCCGCCAGGGCGGCGAGGGCCATCGGGCCAGCGGTGCGCAGGTCGGGCTGGACCCGCCGGTAGTAGGTGATCGCGCTGGTGGAGGTGCCCATGATGCTGCCGAGCTTGTTGGTCGCCAGGGCCTGCACAGGGCTGATCCCCGGGACGAGCAGCAGGGCGGGCAGCTGGATCAGGCCTCCGCCGCCCACCACGGCGTCGACCCACCCGGCGGCGAACCCGGCGAGCAGGAGGAGGACGATGGTGAGCAGATCGAGTTCGGGCACGGACGTATTGTGCCTAGATCGCCGTACCGCGGCGGACGGTGACCGCTGAGCCGTCGGCGATGAACGCCGAGACCGGTTCGGCGGCGAGGCTCTCGACGAACGGCCGGCCGTACACGTGGCCGACGTCACACTCGAGCACAGGGTCACCGGCCTGCCACACGTTCCAGCTCGGGTGCTCCACGCGGTACTCGACCGAGCCGCCGGCGCGCTGGGCGGCGTAGCCCCAGTAGTGCTCGGTGACGAACTCCTCCTCGGAGCCCTCGACCAGGGGCCGTGGGCGGCCCTGGGCGGTGGCTCCGACGCGGTGCCACTCCCCGCCGTCGCGCCACGCGTACTCGACCAGGCCGCCGGACGTGACCTCGTCGTCGCGCAGGTCGATCCGGTGCCGCATCGGTCGCGCCACGTACTTCTCGCCGTAGACCGCCCTGGCGACGGTGGCCAGCGCCCAGCGGGGCACGATCTCCTTGACGAAGACGACGCCACGCCGCCAGCCGTCGTCCGCCCGGCGGCGCACGTAGAACCGCAGGTTGATCTCGTCGAAGTCGCGGTGGAACGGCACCGGGACGCCGAGCAGGCGGGTGTCGAGGAACTGGAACCCGACGACGCTCACGAGGTGCCTCCCGGACCAGGTGTCGAGCTCGACGCCACGCGGGACGAGCGGCCGCAGCACGTCAGGGTCGATCTCGTAGCTGAGCATCACCAGGCGGCGCCACTGCGCCGAGAGGAACCTGCCGGTCAGCGCCTCGGATCCCGTCACGCGGGGAACGTATCAGCCCACGGCACGCGTGTCGGTGGTGACCCGTAGGCTGACCTCTTGTGTACGAAGGCGCGGTCCAAGACCTGATCGACGAGCTCGGCCGGCTTCCCGGCGTCGGGCCCAAGAGCGCGCAACGCATCGCGTTCCACCTGCTCGCGACCGACAACCAGGAGGTCAAGCGGCTGGTCGACGCACTCACCGAGGTGAAGCTGCGCGTCCAGTTCTGCGAGCTCTGCGGCAACGTCGCCGAGGCGGAGCGCTGCCGCGTCTGCCTCGACCCCCGGCGCAGCGACGACGTGATCTGCGTCGTGGAGGAGCCGAAGGACGTGGTCGCGATCGAGCGCACCCGAGAGTTCCGGGGCCGCTACCACGTGCTCGGCGGCGCCATCAACCCCATCGAGAACGTCGGTCCGGACGACCTGCGCATCAGCGAGCTCCTGGCCCGGCTCGCGGACGGGAAGGTGCAGGAGGTCATCCTCGCCACCGACCCCAACGTCGAGGGAGAGGCCACGGCGACCTATCTTTCCCGACTGATGGCTCACATGGGAATCACTGTCTCGCGGCTGGCCTCGGGTCTCCCCGTGGGTGGAGACTTGGAGTACGCGGACGAGGTGACGCTCGGTCGCGCTTTCGAAGGCCGCCGTGTCATCGGTAACGACAAGTAGGTGGGATCACGATGAGTGAGATAACCCCCGGGTCGGACCTCAGCGAGGTCGCAGACCAGGTGTCCGCACAGGCACGGACGTTCCTGTCGACAGTGACCCAGGTGGCGTCAGGAGGGATGCCGGGGGCGGAGCTCTCGCTGCTCGTGCTCGCGTCGTCCGACCTGCTGGCCGCTGGTGCGCGGCTGGCCGCGATCGTGGACGTGGTGCCCAAGGAACGCTACGAGCCGGACGCGGGCCCGGACACCGACCTCGACCCGCTGCGCGAGGCCCTGTCCAAGATGTTCGACGGGTTCGACGACTACACCGAGGTCGTGGATCCGGTGCTGGGCGACGAGGTGGGCCAGGCGTCCCTGTCCGGTGACCTCGCGTGCGTGGCGGAGGCGCTGGCCAAGGGCCTGCAGCACTTCGACAGCGGGCACGAGCTCGAGGCCCTGTGGTGGTGGCAGTTCTCCTACTTCTCGCTGTGGGGCGAGCGTGCCGCGTCAGCGCTGCGCGTGCTGCAGGGGCTGCTCGCACACGTGCGCCTCGACGTGGAGGACGACGTCGCCGCCGAGGCGGAGTACGACGCCCTCCACTCCTGAGGGGTAGCCGGCGCCGGGATCAGATCCGGCGTGCCGCGCCCCGCACGTCCAGCACGCCGCGCTCGCCGAACGCGACGTTCCGCTCGATCGTCACGCCCACCTCCTCGCCGGAGAACCGCAGCTCCAGCCGCCATTCGAACGGGGTGCCGAGCAGCAGCATGCGGCCGCGCAGGGTCGACTCGTCGGTCCAGGCCGCGGCAGTGGCGACGTCGGTCGGCGCACCAAGGAGCGAACACGTACCCGGGCTCCACTCCCCGTGCCCGAACCGCACGAAGTGGTCCAGCCCGCCGATCGTGAAGGCCACCTCGGTGCGGCCGTACGCGTCCCGGCCCAGCGTGAGGGCATTGACGTCGTGCGGGTTCGGCTCGAGCTCGTAGGTGACGCCCCGCACCGACTCCTCGACCGGGGTCGACGCCGCCCCGTCGGGGGTGCTCAGCTCAGGCTCGAACAGGTCGACGGTGCCCTCCGCGAAGCGCTCCGGCTGCTCCACACCCGGCTGACCGGCCCAGACGTCGTCGGGCAGGAGGGAGTCCCACACGACGTCGAGCACCGACTGCAGGTCCGACAGGCCTGAGGTCATGGCGATGACCACGTCCTTCTCCGGCCACACCACGATGTACTGCCCGAAGGCACCGTCGGCCCGGTACGCGCCGTGCCGGCACTGCCAGAACTGGTAACCGTACCCCTGGTTCCACTCGGGCCAGTCGTGGGGACCGTTCGGCACCTGCTTCGACGTCGCCGCCACCACCCACTCCGCCGGGACGAGCTGCTCGCCGCCCCAGGCACCGCCCTGCAGGTAGAGCTGCCCGAACGCCGCCATCTCCTCCGTCGTGATCGACAGCCCGTACCCGCCCGTGTCGATACCGTCGGGGTCCTGCTCCCACGCGGCGTGCGTGATGCCGAGCGGCCGCAGCAGGCGCGGGGTCAGGTAGTCGAGCAGCCGCTCGCCGGTGAGCCGGTGCAGGATCGCCGACAGCAGGTAGGTGGCGCCCGTGTTGTACACGAAGTGAGTACCCGGCTCGTGCTCGACGGGCTGCGCCAGGATCGCGCGGGCCCAGCGGCTGCCGGGCAGGGAGATGGTGCGGTCGATGCCCTCCATGGTCGAGGCGCTGTGACCGGTCGTCATCGTCAGGAGGTCGCGAACCCGCATCGCCCGCAGCAGCTCGCTCGGCTCGGCGGGGGCGTCGTCGGGCAGGAGGTCGATGACCTTGTCGTCCACGGTCAGGAGGCCTTCGTGGACCGCTGTCCCGACCGCCGTCGCCGTGAAGCTCTTGCTCACCGAGAACATCGTGTGCGGGCGCTCCGCGGTGTGCGGGCGCCACCAGCTCTCGGCGATCACGCGACCGTGGCGCACCAGCAGCATGCTGTGCACGTCCTCGAGGCGGTCGAGGCCGTCGACGAGGCGGCGCACCGCTGCGGGCCGCACCCCCTCGGCCAGCGGGGTGGAGCGGGGCAGGATCCGAGACATGCGACGGCACGTCCTTTCGCTCGGCGACGTGACATTGTTCCGCACCCCGCCCTGCGGCGCGGCGGGGGCCCGCGATGCGGTCACTGCCCCTGACGACTCCCGCTGACTGAGCTGCCTGCATCTCCACCACGGCCTGCCTCACCTGCGGCGACGCCGGTGCCGTCGACGGCGGAGCCGCTCAGGCCGCGACGACCTCGACCTCGTAGCCGTCCTCGTTCTCCAGGTACGCGGCGTAGTGGTCGGGGCCTCCCGCATGTGGATGCCGGTCGGGGAAGAGCAGCACCCACCCGTGGGCCGGAGCCTCGGCGACGAGGCGGTCCACGTCCAGCCGCGCCCCGCCGTGGAACGCCAGGTGGTTGAGTCCGGGCGCGAGGCGGTCGTGGGCTTCTGCGGCGAGCGCCGGACTCTGCTCCACGACCACGTAGGTGCCGTCGCAGATCCAGCTCACGCCCGCGTTCCAGCGCTGGTGATCGGAGTAGCCCAGGGCGGTGAGGAGCCACCCCCACGAGCGCTCCGCCCGTTCGAGCGACGGGACCCACAGCTCGACGTGGTGCAGCCGGCCGCGGTTCATGCGGACGCTGCCGCGATGACCTGGGTGAGGCTGCGGTGCAGCAGCTTGAGCTCGTCGAGGGGAAGGCCCAGACGCGCCACGATGGCCGGCGGCACGCGCAGCGCCTCCTCGCGGAGCGCACGGCCCGATTCGGTGAGCTCGACCGCGAGCGCCCGCTCGTCGTGCGGGTCTCGGCCTCGCGTCACGTAGCCGATCGCCTCGAGCCGCTTGAGCAGGGGCGACAGCGTGCCGGGGTCGAGCTGCAGCAGCCCGCTGAGCTGCTTGACCGAGAGCGGCGACCCCTCCCAGAGGGCGAGCATGACCAGGTACTGCGGGTGGGTGATGCCCATCGGCTCGAGGAGCGGCCGGTACAGCGCGATGACGCTGCGGGAGGCGACGGCGAGAGCGAAGCACACCTGACGGTCGAGGGCCAGGAGGTCCTCGGATGCCGCCACGTCGTCGGCGGGGGCCTCCTTGCCGGACGGCGCTGCGGCGTCGGGCCGTGATGTGACGGTCATGTGGCTCCTCTCCGATGTTGACCAGAGTAACAGTTTGCAGGCAAACTATTTGTACACCAAGTAACCGGAGGAACGGCATGCCGAACAATGACGGCTTGACCCTGGGGTACCGCGTCCGATGGCGGCTGAACTGGCTGCTTCTGCACGTGGTCGGGCCTGCCCAGCAGCCCGACGACACCGATCCCCGGCGCCGGATGGAGCGGGAACGCGCCGCACGTGTGGCCCGCTACCGGGCCGAGCAGGCGAAGCACTAAACGCCGTCAGTGCCCCGCTGCGGTCAGCAGGTCCCGCGACAGCGGTGCGAGGGGACAGCTCGCGATCGGGTCGGCAGGATCGATCCACACGAGCTCCTCGAGCTCTGCCCGCACGGCGACCTCGGTGCCCGGCCGCAGGCGTACCCGGTAGGCGTGGGCGTCGACGACGTGGTCGGGCTCGTTCGCGGCAGGAGCCCCGAACCGGCCGAGGCTCTCGACGTCGGCCGGCTCGAGCCGCACCCCGACCTCCTCCTCGAACTCCCGCAGCAGTGCCGCCAGCGGCTCTTCACCGGGCTCGATCTTGCCGCCCACCTGCATGAAGGCGTGCGTTCCCCGTTTGCGGACGAGCAGGTGCCGCCCGTCCGCCCGTTCGACGACCGCCGCGACGATGCGGAGCGTCGTGATCGCGCCGTCCGCGCTCACGCCTGGTCCACGATCTCTTCGATCACCGTTCCACCCAGCACCTGCACCACGAGCGGCACGCCGACCATGCCCGCCGACGCGATGTCCGGGTCGTCGGCGGACGGCTCGTCGTAGTAGTCGGACTCGTCACCCGGCCCTGGCGTCGTGGGTGCGCTCACCGGCGCCGCGGCCCCTCCTCGCGGTTCCGCAGGACCGTTCGCCGCACGCGCCCGGCGTTCGTTCGCCTGCCGCAGCGCCTCCCGTGCGCTACCGGCCCCCGACATGGGCGGCCTCGCGTGGTCCGGAACCGGATCCTCGTAGACCGGCTCGGGCTCGGGCATGTCGTAGTCGGCAGGAGGCTCGGCTGTGGCGGCTCCGGAGAGCCACGCCTCGTCGGCAGCGCTCGCCGCGGACGGCGGACGGGCACCCGACGGCCGCACTGGTTCCGGGCGGCCCGACTCCGGGCCGGTCGGCTCTGGCCGGGAGGGCTCAGGACGTTCGGCGACCGCGACGCTCCCGTGCGCCGGCGCCGGCGCCATCGCCGACGGGGCGGCGGTAGGCCTGCCGGTCGGCACGGCCACCGCTGCCGCGCCCGTGCCGGGCGTCTGGTCGACGGAAGCGGACGGCACCGCCGCCGACGCACCCCCGCCCGGCGGAGGCACGTCGGGCCAGTCGGATGCCGGGGAGGCCGCCGGCGCCGGTGTCTCGCGCCGGGGCTCGCCCGACGCAGGGGCCACACCGCCGCCCGAGGGTCCTGCACCTGAGACACCGCCACCAGGAGCACCGCCACCGGAGGCGCCACCACCCGAGGCACCGCCGCCGGAGGGCCCGCCGCCACCGGCAGGCCCCTCGTCAAGGGTCGCCTCGACCCGGACGCGAATACCGAGCGTCTGATAGACCGCCTCTTCGACGGCGCTGGTGTGCCGCGCGTTCGAGAACGTGCGGGCCAGGCCGGGAGCGGCGAAGCCCAGCTTCAGCGTGTTGCCCTCGAGCGCTGCGACCTGCGCGTTCGGCCCCACCAGCGACCATGTGACCCGGGCGGCCGCGAGCGCACCGAGCACCTCCGGCCAGCGCCGCCGGACCGTCTCCGTCGTGACTCCGGGTTCGGTGCCCTGGGACGCGGCCGTGGGCGCCTGTTCCGTGACGGGCTCCGACTCCGACGCGGCGGATTCCCGGCCTGGGGTCGCCGAGACTGGGCCGGGGGCGGCTGACGCCGGGCCCGGAGCAGGAGGTGCCGACTCGGGGACGGCAGGCGCGGAACCAGAGGCGGCCGGGGCCTGTTCCGGAGCAGCCGGGGTCGGCTCGACGGGAGCAGCCGGGGTCGGCTCGGCGGGAGGGCGAGCCGCTTCCGGCGCCGCCGGAGCGGGTGCCGCCGGAGCGGGTGCCGCCGGAGCGGGTGCCGCCGATGCGGGTTCCCGGGCGGCCGGCGCCTGGCCCTGCTCCCCTCGCTTCTTGCGCGCGTCGAGCACGGCGCGCGCGGCAGCGGCCCCGGCGAGTCCGCCCGTCGCCGGTTCCCCGGCCTGGGTGCGGTCAGGCATCGCGTCCCCACCCGTGCCGGACGACGCCGCCGGCGGCCCGGAGGCCACCACACCGCCCCGTTCGAGCCGGTCGATGCGTGCGGCGAGACCCGCTGCGCCGTCGTCGGCCCCTGGCAGGAGCAGCCGGGCGCAGAGCAGCTCGAGATGCAGGCGCGGGGACGTGGCCCCGGTCATCTCGGTGAGCGCCGCGTTCACGAGATCGGCGGCGCGGGAGAGCTCCGCCACACCGAGGCGACCGGCCTGGGCGCGCATGCGGTCGAGCTGGTCACTCGGGATGCCGCGCAGGACGGCACTGGCGGCGTCCCCCGAGACGCCGATGACGATGAGGTCGCGCAGGCGTTCCAGAACGTCCTCGACGAACCGGCGGGGCTCGTGCCCCGTCGCGATGATCTGGTCCACGACCCGGAAGATCGATCCACCGTCACGCGCGGCGAGTGCGTCCACGACGTCGTCCAGCAGCGTCGCGTGCGTGAAGCCGAGCAGGCCCACGGCGAGGTCGTAGTCGACGACGCCTCCCGTGGCTCCGGCGATGAGCTGGTCCATCACGGACAGGGAGTCGCGCACCGAGCCGCCACCCGCCCGGGTGACCAGCGGGAGCACTCCGCCGCCCACCTCGATCCCCTCGGAACCGCAGAGCAGCTCGAGGTACGGGGACAGCACGTCCGGCGGCACCAGCCGGAACGGGTAGTGGTGCGTCCGCGACCGGATGGTCCCGATCACCTTGTCCGGCTCCGTGGTCGCGAAGATGAACTTGATGTGCGGCGGAGGCTCCTCGACGATCTTGAGCAGCGCGTTGAAGCCCTGCGGCGTCACCATGTGCGCCTCGTCGAGGATGAAGATCTTGTACCGGTCCCGCGCGGGCGCAAAGGTGGCGCGCTCGCGCAGGTCACGCGCGTCGTCCACGCCGTTGTGCGACGCCGCGTCGATCTCCACCACATCGAGCGAGCCGGAGCCGCCGCGCGCCAGCTCGACGCACGAGGGGCACTCACCGCACGGGGTGTCGATCGGCGACTCGGGCGTGTTCCTCGCGCAGTTCAGCGTGCGCGCGAGGATCCGGGCCGACGTCGTCTTTCCACAGCCACGCGGGCCGCTGAAGAGATAGGCGTGGTTCACCCTCCCGCTGCGCAGAGCCTGCATGAGGGGGCCCGTGACGTGGTCCTGGCCGATCACCTCGGCGAACGTCTCGGGCCTGTAGCGGCGGTATAGGGCGGTGCTCACCCCCGCAACGATAGACGGCCTCACCGACACTCGGAGGACGGCCGTCCACAGGTCTGGATTCGGCGGGCGGATCGAACGGTTGTGCCATAAGATGGCGTTAGAACCAGACGATGAGGGAGGTGGCCGGACATGCGCGACATCAGCCCTGCCCTGCGCTCGGCACCGAGCGTGCCATTCGCCACCGACACCACCCAGGCCGATCCGGCACCGATCCTCGGGGATGTCGGCGCGGAGTGGATCGCGACCCTGCATGCCTGGCTCCTGACGGCGGCCAAGCCCGCCGACAACCCGGCCCGGATCGACACCCTGCGCGCCCTGGAGGAGGTCAAGGCGGCCTGTGCTGCGGTGCAGGCCCAGGTGCTGGTCGAGCTGCACGGCGACGCACTACGGGCCGCCCGCGAACATGCCGCCGACCCGGCCGGGCACCACGACTCGGCCGGCAGGCAGATCCCGGTCACCGTGAAGTCCGCCGAACGCGACGCGACCGCGAGCACGGTCCAGCAGGCCGCCCGCGCGCTACGCCTCTCACCGCACCGGACCCGGACACTGCTGGGCGCGGCCCGGGTCTGGCACGACGAGATGCCGCACACGCTGGCCGCCCTGCGGGAGGGTCGCCTGTCGGAGGAACGCGCGCTGCTCCTGGTCAAGGAGACCGCCTGCCTCAGCGTGGAGGACCGCGAGCGCCTCGACGCCGACCTGTGCGCCGACCCGGCCACCCTGGACGGGGTCGGCACGCGCCGGCTCGTCGGGCTGATCAGGACGCACGCCAACGAGATCGACCCTGCCGCCCTGGTCGAGCGCGCCGCGAAGGCGGTGACCGAACGGTGCGTGTCCATCCGGCCTGCGCCGGATGCCATGGCCTACGTGACCGCACTGCTGCCCGTGGCACAGGGCGTCCAGGTCTACGCCGCCCTGAGGATCGCGGCGGAGTCGGCCCGGCACACGGGCGGCGACGAGCGGTCCACCGGCCAGATCATGGCCGACACGCTCGTCGAACGGGCCACCGGCCAGGAGCACGCGGCCGACATACCGGTCACGGTGAACCTGATCGTGTCGGACACCTCCCTGCTGGGCGGGGGCCACGAGCCCGCGGTCGTCCTGGACGGCACCGGCGTCGGCCACGGCACCGTCCCGGCAACCGTGGCACGCACCCTCGTGGCCGGCGCACTCGACCGCGGCGCGGCCTGGCTGCGGACCATCTACGCCGCCACGAACGGTGATCTGATCGGCACGACCAGCAAGCGCCGGTTCTTCGCCGACGGGCTGGCCGACCTGCTGCGGATCAGGGACCAGGGCACCTGCCGCACCTCGTGGTGCGACGCACCGATCCGCCACCTCGACCACGTCCGGCCGGCTGCCGAGGGCGGCGACACGAGCCTGTCCAACGGGCAAGGGCTCTGCGCTGCCTGCAACCTGGCCAAGGACACCCCCGGCTGGCGTTCGACCGCGGGCACCGACCAGGCCAGCGGTCGCCACGTCGTCGTCACCACCACGCCGACCGGGCACAGCTACCGGTCGGTCGCACCGCCTCCGCCGCGACCGGCCCGCCCGTCCACGACCCGCACCCGCACTCGCACCGCAGGCCGAAGCGCACCCCGCAGCACAGCGATCCTCCGACCCGGGCGGTACGTCGAGCCCGTGCGGCACGCCGCCTGACAAACCTCATCGGCCTGGTGACGCCTCATCCCGCGCGACTCTTGCCATCCCATAATGTTAGTCACTAACATTTTGGAGTGGTCACATCCCGCACCCTCCGTACCCGGGCCCGCATCCTCGATGCCGCGCTCGACCTCTTCGAGCGTCAGGGCTACGACGCCACGACCGTGAACCAGATCGCCGCCGCGGCGGGCATCACCCCGATGACGTTCTTCCGGCACTTCCCCACGAAGGACGCCGTCCTCGTCACCGACCCGTACGACCCCCTCATCGCCGAGGCCGTCGGCGCCCAGCCCGCCGACCTCCCGCCCCTGGAGCGCACGCGCCTCGGCCTGCTCGCCGCGCTCGGCGACATCACGCCCACCGAGGACGCGACGGCCAGACGTCGGGTGGCCCTGGTCGCGCGGTCCCCCTCGCTCCGCGCCGCCGTGACGATCGGCACCGAGGTCACCCGTGACGCCATCGCCGAGCGGCTCGTCGCCGACGGTGTCGATCCGCTGGACGCCGCCATCGCCGCCTCCGCGTGCCTTGCCGCGACCACCGCGGCGTTGCTGGCCTGGGGCGCTGCCCCGAACGACGTCACGCTCGCCGCCCTGGTCCGCCGCGCCCTCGCGCAGCTCGCGCCGGTGGTCTCGTGAACGCGCTCCTGCTCGACGACCTCTCGCACCACTTCGGCGGTCGGGTCGCCCTCGAGCACCTCACCCTCAGCGTCCGGCCCGGCCGCGTCACCGCCCTGGTCGGGCTCAACGGCGCCGGCAAGACGACGGCGCTCCGCGCGCTGGCCGGACGCCTGCGCCCCACCCGCGGCACGGCCCGGATCCTCGGCCACGACCCCGCCGACCTGCCCCTCGACGTCGCCGGGCGGTTCGGCCACGTGGTCGGCACGCCCCTGGTCTACCCGGAGCTGACCGTGACGGAGAACCTTCGCTGCGCCGCCAGGCTGCACGGTCGGTCGCGGCACACGGCGGCGCCCGCGGCGAGCGCCGCCGTCGGGCGGATGGGACTGGACGCGTGGCGCCATGCCCGGGCCGGCGCGCTCTCGACGGGCAACCGGCAGCGCCTCGGGATCGCCTGCGCGACCATCCATCGACCCGCGGCGCTCATCCTTGACGAGCCCACCAGCGCCCTGGACCCGCAGGGCGTCGTCCTGGTACGCGGGATCGTGCGCGAGCTGGCCGACGACGGCGCCGCGGTTCTCGTCTCGAGCCACCACCTCGACGAGGTGGCGCGGGTGGCCGACGAGATAGTCGTGCTGCACGGCGGGCGCGACGTCGGCCGGCTGGAGCCTGGCGGCACCGACCTGGAACAGAGGTTCTTCGCCATGGTGCTCGACGCCGACACGCGGGCGGCGGCCGGCGCCCACGCAGGGCCCCACACCGAGCCCCACCCCAAGTCCCACACCGACTCCCTCCCCGAGACCCACCCCAAGACTCCCGGACACCACACATGACGCCCGCCGCACAGCTCGGCACGGCGCTGGCCGTCGAGGCGCTCAAGCTTCGCCGTTCGGCCGTCGCCCGCATCGCGACCGCGCTGCTCGTGGTGCTGGTGCCGCTCGGCAGCGTCGGGCTGGTGGCGCTCGCCAGGTCACCGCAGGCGGTCGGCCCGACGGCGGCCAAGCTCGCCGACTACGCCTTCGGCGACCTCGCGACGACCCACCTGCTGGTGTGCGCCCAGGTCATCTCGGTCGCCGCGCTGATGGCGGGCGGATTCTTCGTGGCGTGGTCGTTCGGCCGGGAGCTGGAGGACGGGACCGCCGGTGCCCTGTTCGGCCTCGCCGTGCCGCGCGGCACGATCGCCCTGGCGAAGTGCCTGGTCGCGCTGGCCTGGATCGTGGCGTGCGTGGTGCTGGCCGTCGCCGTGACGACGGCCGCCTCGGCAGTCGTCACCACGGCGTCGGGCGAAGTCTTCGCGGCCTGGGACGGGGCTCGGGACGCCGTCGTCGCGGGGCTCCTCGGCGGCGGCCTGGCGCTGCCGTTCGCCTGGGTGGCGACCGTGACGCGCAGCCAGCTCGGCACCATCGGCGCGCTGGTCGGCCTGGT
Source organism: Promicromonospora xylanilytica (assembly GCF_054782895.1). Taxonomy (NCBI): domain Bacteria; kingdom Bacillati; phylum Actinomycetota; class Actinomycetes; order Micrococcales; family Promicromonosporaceae; genus Promicromonospora; species Promicromonospora xylanilytica. Next base: position 107,391 of record NZ_BAAGRP010000003.1, on the reverse strand, counting down.
CGCGCTCACGCAGGTCGTGGTGCTGCTCGGCGGCGGGCCGTGGTTCCCCTACGCCGCGCCGTCCCTGTGGGCAGGCCTGGGCGGAGCCGACGCCGCCGTCGCGGTCCGGCTCCCCCACCTGCTGCTCGCGGCGGCGGTCGGCCCGCTCGCGACCGCCGCCGTCATACGGAGCTGGCGGCGCCTCACGAACGTGTGAGGCGCGCCGCACCTCACCGCCGCAGCGCGCGCCTCGCGAGCGAGTTCCCGAGCCACTGCACCGCCTGGACGATGAGCACGATGATCACCACGACGACGGCGGTCACCGCCCAGTCGTACTGGCGGTAGCCCTGCACGATCGCGAAGTCGCCCAGGCCGCCGGCGCCCAGGTAGCCACCGATCGCCGACATGTCGAGCACGCCGACGAACAGGAACGTGTACCCGAGGATCAGGGGGGCGAGCGCCTCGGGGACCAGCACCGTCCGCACGATCCGGAGGGGCGACGCGCCCATGGCCCGGGCGGCCTCGACCACGCCGGGATCGATGGAGACGAGGTTCTGCTCCACGAGCCGTGCGAAGACGAACGTCGCCATGAAGCACATCGCGAAGGTGAACGCCTCGATACCGATGGTCTTGCCGATCACCGCGCGGGTCAGCGGGCCGAGCGCCACCAGGAAGATGATGAACGGCACCGGCCGCACCACGTTCACGGCGATGTTCAGCACCGCGAACACGACGCGGTTGCCCAGCAGGTTCCCGGGCCGGGTCAGGTAGAGCCCGAGGCCGAGCGCCAGCCCGAGAAAGCCGCCCACGAGCAGGGTGATCAGCACCATGAACGCGGTCTCGCCCGCGGCTGCCCACAACAGCGGTGTCAGCCGCTCCCAGTCAGCGCTCATGCCGCGGCCCTCCCGTGGTCGTCCACCCAGGTGACGTCGCGCAGCGCAGCCACGGCGGACTCGACGGCGACGGTGTCACCCACGAGCTCGACGGTCAGCGACCCGTACGGCCGCTCGGCGACCTCGGTGATGCCACCGAAGACGACCGTCCCGTCGACGCCGTGCTCCCGGAGCGTGCGGGTGAGCACCGCCGACGACCCGGCGACCTCGTCCACGCCCACCGTCACGATGTGCCCGGTGTGCCGGGCACGCAGGCGCTCCAGCACCTCCGGCGACGGCCGGTCGCGCAGCGCGGTCGCGACGAACCGCCGGGTGACGTCGTGGGCCGGCGCGCTGAACACCTGGTAGGCCTGGCCCACCTCGACGACGCGCCCACTGTCCATCACGGCGACGCGGTGACAGATCGAGCGCACGACGTCCATCTCGTGCGTGATCACGACGACGGTGACTCCGAGCTCACGGTTGACGCGCTGGAGGAGGTCCAGCACGTCGCGCGTGGTCTCGGGGTCGAGGGCGGACGTCGCCTCGTCGGCCAGCAGGATGCGCGGGTTGGTGGCGAGCGCCCGGGCGATACCGACCCGCTGCTTCTGTCCGCCCGACAGCGCGGACGGGTGCACACCCGCCTTCTCCGACAGGCCGACGAAGTCGAGCAGCTCGGCCACCCGCGCCTCGCGCCGCGACCGCGACCAGCCGGCCACCTCGAGCGGGTAGGCGACGTTCCCGGCGACCGTCCGGGAGGCGAGCAGGTTGAACTGCTGGAACACCATGCCGATCCCCGCGCGCACCGGGCGCAGACGGGACTCGTTCAGGGCACCGAGCGCCACGCCGTCGACGATCACGTCTCCGCCCGTGGTGCGCTCCAGCGCGTTGATCAGGCGCACCAGGGTGGACTTGCCGGCACCTGACTGCCCGATGACACCGAAGATCTCGCCCTCGTGGATGTCGAGGGTGACGTCGGAGACGGCACGGACCTCCGCGCCCCGCCGTCGGCCCGGGAACACCTTGGAGGCGCCCTCGAACCGCACGATGCTGCTCGTGGCAGCTCCGGTCACGGCAGGCATCAGGAAGCGTCCGCCTCGATACCGGCCAGGATCTCCTGCAGCTCGGCGGCCGAGTTGTCCTTGATGACGCCGGTGTCACCCGATGCCTCCAGCACGCCCTTCTCGACCTCCGGGGAGTGGTAGATCTCGATGAGCTGCTGGAACACCTCGTTGTCGGCGTCCTCCGCGCGGGCGGTCCACACGTTGATGTATGGCGCGGCCGCCGAGGAGTCCGGGTCGTCGGAGAAGATCGCGTCGTCGGAGGTCAGACCTGCATCGCCCACGAAGTCGTTGTTGATGATCGAGGCGTCGACGTCCTGCAGGGCGAGCGCCGTCTGGGCGGCGTCGACCGGGGTCACGGAGACGCGCGACTCGTCCTCGAGCACGTCGGCGGGCGTGGAGAACGCGCTCCCGCCGTCACGCAGGGCGATCAGGCCGGCCTCCTGCAGCACGAGCAGCGCACGGGCCTGGTTCGTGTCGTCGTTGGGGATGGCGATCTCCCCGCCCTCCGGGATCTCCTCGACACTGCCGTGCGACTGCGAGTAGAGGCCCAGCGGGTAGACGGCGGTCGCGCCGATCGGCGTGAGGTCCTGACCCGAGGCGGTGTTGTAGCCCGCGAGGAACTGCAGGTGCTGGAACTGGTTCAGGTCGAGGTCGCCGTCGGTCAGACCTTGGTTGGGCAGCTGGTAGTCGCTGAAGTTCACGAGCTCGACGGTGATGCCCTCCTCCTCGGCCAGGTCGGTGAACGTGTCCCAGTAGGCGTCGCCCGTGTTGACGACGCCGATGCGGACCGGGTCCTCGGTGGTACCGGCGGCGGCGGTGACATCGCCGACGCCGCAGGCGCTCAGCGAGAGGGCGGCGACGGCGGCGAGGCCGGTGGACAGGAAAGCGGTGATGCGAGACATGGGGGTCCTCTCGGGACGCACGGGCAGGAGGATGCCGGTGCTCAGGGCTGGGGCTACGTCTGGCGGCAGACGGAGGTATGACGGCGGCGGGCCACGGCCATCAGCAACGTGGCGAGCTCGCGGGACGGTGCGGGGCGGTCCTCAGCGGACCGCGGGAGCGTGCGGCGCGGTCAGCGCTCGCACATTCGCCCGCCGCGCACGGGGCCGCCACACATGACGGCGCGGCGGGTGCGCGACGTCGTGGCTGCGGTCCAGGTGCGGGTCATACGGACATCGTGCGGCACTGCACGACGTCGAAGCGAATTCCCTCGGGGAGAATCCCACGATCCGGACGAAAGCGCGTCCACATGGTGGAGAGTGGCCAGAATCCGGGAAATGAAGGACCCCCCGCACACCCACCAGAGCTCACTTACCCTTGCTGCCTTCCGGCCCTGGGGGAGTTCGGCGAGGTGGTGCCGCACGAGGGGTCTGCCCCCAGCCTAACCGATCAGGACACCCCGTCCCAACCACGCGAAACCCCCTGTACGCCACCTCACAACGCCACACCGCGCTCCGATTCGTTGTCCGAGCACGCCGTCCGGTATCCTCGTCAGGCCGCGCCAGACTCCGGTCTGGTGGCCGTGCGCCCGCCCTGGTGTGTGCGCGAGGAGGATTCGCCTAGTGGCCTATGGCGCACGCTTGGAAAGCGTGTTGGGTTAACGCCCTCGGGGGTTCGAATCCCCCATCCTCCGCAGTCAGAAGAGGCCCGGAACCGTTGGAGTGTCAACGGTTCCGGGCCTCTTGCCGTTCGCCGGGTCAGACGCTGAACGACCCGGTACGCGAGTACGGCACGCTGTCCACGTAGACCCAGGACCCGTAGGAGCGCAGCGACTGGCCACCGCCCGTCAGCACGAGGACGCCGTCCTTCTGCCCGGAGACCTCGATGTCGATCTCGCGGCGCTCGACCAGGTGCACGTCACCGTTCGTCAGGACGATCCGGTGCACGGGCACCTCCTCGTTCACGAACTTGTCACTGTCGACGACCTTCAGGTGCTTCCCGTCGAGGACGTAGCACGTCGTGCTCATCGCGTTCCTTTCGTCACCCGCACGCCTGGTGCGCAGCGGGAATGCCATCACGAGCTCGGCGACCTTCACACGGTCGACCGTCCGGAATGCTCCCTGATGTCCGGCTTGGACCGCAACCTTGCCGTGCTAGCGTGCCCCGCGATAGTTGAAGCGACAACTTGATTCACCCCCAGCCCCGCCCTACCAGCCAGCACAACACCGGGAGTTACCCATGAAGTTTCCGTGGACCAAGGACCTCGCCGTACTCGTCGCCCGCGTCGCGATCGGCGCGGTGCTCGTCGCGCACGGCGCCCAGAAGTTCTTCACCTTCGGCCTGCCCGGGACCGTCGACTCCTTCGCGGGGATGGGCATCCCCGTCCCCGAGGCCGCCGCGCTCTTCGCCGCCGTCGTCGAGCTGGTCGGGGGTGCCGCACTGATCCTCGGCGCCGCCACGCCCGTGGTCGGACTCCTCGTCATGCTGAACATGCTCGGCGCGCTCGTCCTGGTGCACCTCGGCAACGGCGTGTTCGTGGACCAGGGCGGCTTCGAGCTCGTCGCGGCGCTCGGCGCCGGCGCGCTCGTGCTCGCGGCCACCGGCCCCGGCGCCTGGAGCGTGGACCACCTGGTGGGGCGCGCGCTGACCGCACGTCGCGCGCAGGCGTCGTCGGCGGCCTGACGCCGTGAGAAGTCTCGGCAGGCTCGACCTCCGAGCCTGCCGGGACCCCTACGTCAGCGAGCGGTCACGCACGACGGCGGGTGACCGGCGCCACGTCACTTCGCGGGTCGTACCGCGGCCTCGTCGTCATCGGAGGTCGGCATGAGCCGCTGCTCCGGCTCGATCGAGTCGATCGGCACACAGCCCTCGGCGTTCCGCAGCGGCTGGTCCGCCGCCACGTCGACGGCCCCTACGTCGAGGGGCGGGTCGAAGTCCTGGCCGATGAGCAGATCGATCGCTTCGCCACCCCTGTCGTCGAGAACCAGCCGCATCGCCGGGAAGTGCGCGGCGAGCGTGTACGCCTGCACCACACCGTTGACGCCGAACCGGATCTCCGACTCCTGGAGCATCAGCGGTACGTTGCCCTTCTCCAGGATGGAGAAACCGCGCTCCGCCAGGACCGACTCGTGCGCACCGGCCAGCCCGGACTCCTCCGATGCGTTGAGCAGCCGAACCTCGATCTCCGTGAACGCGATCGGGAGGGCGCCGTCCGGCTGGCCGTCCACCGCGGGCAGGCAGGGCACCGGATACGTCTTCTGCGCCGACGCGCCCACCGTGGTGAACGGCCGGTTGAACGGTGAGCTGATGGCGCCCGAGTACACGGCGAGCGCGAAGATGCCACAGACCGCCAGGAACGCGATGAGCACGCCGAAGACCACGGCCTGGCGCTCGTGCTCTCGGCGACGACGCTCCACACGCGCCTGGTCGTACCCGGGGGTTGTCACTCGTCGAACCTACCTGAGGTCAGCGGATCGTGAGCACGCGAGCGTGCAGCACCGGACGTTGTTGCAGGGCGGCCCGCACGGCACGGTGCAGGCCGTCCTCGAGGTACAGGGTGCCCTCGTACTCGACGACGTGCGCGAACAGGTCGCCGTAGAACGTGGAGTCCTCCGCGAGGAGGTTATCGAGGTCGAGGGTGCGCTTGGTGGTCACGAGCTCGTCCAGGCGAACCTGGCGCGGGGGCACGTCGACCCAGTCGCGGGTGCGCGAACGCCCGTGCTCGGGGTACGGGCGGCCGTCTCCTACGGCCTTGAAGATCATCGGTCCATCCTCACTGGACTCGGCGGGGCACGGTCGGGGGCGGCGGTGAGAACCAGCCTGCTGACACCGAACGGCGCCCCGAACCCTACCGGACGGAGGGTGCGGAAGACAGCCGCCCTCCGCCCGGCGTGGTCAGCTGCTCTGCAGGTCCCGCCGCCGGAATCCCACGAACGCGAGCACGAGCAGCACGCCGGCCACCCCGGCGAGACCGACCATGTGGGCGGCCTCGGGCGACTCGCCGAATCCCGCGGGGAGCCAGTCCAGCGGGGAGAGTGCCTCGGCACCGGAGGGCAGGTCGAAGACCTCACCGAACATGCCGACCACGAACGAGTACACGAGCAGCAGCCACGCGGCGGAGGTGAAGCGCGGCGCCCATGCGTACAGCGCCGCGGCGAGGCCCAGGTACACCAGGACCGCCACGGAATAGGTCCAGAACACGTCGGTGTACGCGCCGAGTCCGGGTTCCGACATACCGACCTGGACGGCTCCGGCCCACACCGCATAGACGCTCACCGCGATGAGGGCCACCGTGCTGAGCCCCACGACGACGAGGTGGGCGCCGAGCCAGCGCGAGCGCGACACCGACAGCGCGAGCAGCACCTCGGCGCGGCCCGCCTCTTCCTCCCCCTTGGCGCGGGCCGACATGACGATCGCGTAGGCGGTGCAGGTCAGGGCGGCGAAGAGCAGCATGACGGTCAGGAACCCGTCGCGGAACACCGCCGGGTCGCTACCGCCGAACACCGCCGCGAAGATCTCGTTGTCCGCGGCACCGGAGGCCCCCATCTCCATGATCTCGGGCAGGAGGGTGCCCGTGGCGTACCACAGCAGGGCCATCCCGAGGGCGGTCCAGCCGAACGCCGACCGCTGCTGGCGCCAGGCCAGGGCGAGCGGGCTCCGCAGGCTCGCCGGGGCGTCGGCCCGGCCGCCACGGGTGGCGACGAGCCCGCCCCCGAAGTCGCGCCGGGACGCGAGGACCGCCGCCAGCACCAGCAGCAGGAGGATCGCCGCGACCGAGAGAGCGGTGGGCCACCAGCGCAGGTCCACGAAGGGCCGCATCTGCTGCGCCCAGCCGATCGGGGAGAGCCAGGACAGGAGGCTGCCGTGTCGTTCCTGGATGTCCCCGGCGGAGCGGAGCACGAGCGCCAGGCCGTAGGCGGCGAGGCCGATACCCGTCGCGCCGCGACCGTGCTCGGTGATCTGGCATGCCACCACGGCGACGGCCCCGAACACCATGGCCGCGAGGCCCGACCCGACGGTGAGGCCGAACGAGTCCGTGAGCGGCAGCTCTCCCCCGCTCGCGCCGTAGAGCGCGAGCGCCGAGACCACGGCGATGACGGCGTTCACCACGAGCAGCGTGACGAGGGCGGCGACCGCCGGCGCGTGCCGGCCGACGGGGGCGGCTCGCACGAGCTCGGACCGGCTGCTCTCCTCCTCGGCGCGGGTGTGGCGCACCACGTGCAGCACGCTCATGATGCCCAGTGCCAGGACCACCCAGGTGATTCCCTCGTTGGCGATCGCGACGCCGACGGTGTAGTCCTCGATGCCGTAGCCGGGGCCCGCCATGACGATGCCCGCAGGGCTCTCCATCACGAGCGCTCGCGCGGTGCGGGCCTGGGTGCCCATCGCGTCGAGAGCGACGGCGAAGTAGGCGTAGAAGGCCACGACGGACAGGGTCCACACGCTGAGGCGCACCCGGTCGCGGCGCAGCATGAACCGGACGAGCCGGCCCGTCCCGGTCAGCGTCGTCCCGGACGACAGCGGCACGGCGGCGGGTGCCGCCGTGACGGCGGTCACCGCGCACCCGCTGTTCCGCTGGCCGCCTGGGCCGCGCCGTTCGTGGGCGCGTCGCCGGGCAGTGCGTCCGCGACGCTGGGGAGCGCGTCCCCGTAGTGGCGCATGAAGAGCTCCTCGAGCGACGGCGGCGCCGCGGTGAGGCTGCGCAGCCCGAGCGCGGCCAGCTCGGACATGGTGGCGCCGACCTGTGCGTCGTCGACGTCGAAGGTGAGGCGTGTGCCGCCGTCGGCGGGGGTGGCGGTGAGGTTGTGGATCCCGGCGAGCCGCCCGACGCCGGACGGGTCGCCCGCGACCACCGCTGTCACGTTCGAGCGGGTCAGGTGACGCAGCTCGTCGAGGGTGCCCGACTCCACCGACACCCCGTTGCGGATGATCGTCACGGTGTCGCAGACCTTCTCGACCTCGTGCAGGATGTGGCTGCTGAGCAGCACGGACGTGCCCTGTCCCGCGGCTTCGCGCACGTGCTCGGTGAAGACGGCCTCCATGAGCGGGTCGAGGCCCGACGTGGGCTCGTCGAGGATCAGCAGGTCCACGTCCATGGCGAAGGCCGCCACGAGGGCGACCTTCTGCCGGTTGCCCTTGGAGTAGGTGCGGGCCTTCTTGGTGGGGTCGAGGTCGAACCGTTCGAGGAGCTCGGCCTTGCGCCGCCGGTCGACCTTGCCGCGCAGCCGGCCGAGGAAGTCGATGGCCTCTCCGCCGGTCAGGTTGGGCCACAGGCTGACGTCGCCCGGCACGTAGGCGAGGCGCCGGTGCAGGGCGACGGCGTCGCGCCAGGCCTCGCCGCCGAACAGGCGGGCCGTACCGGAGTCCGCGCGCAGCAGCCCCAGCAGCACGCGGATGGCGGTGGACTTGCCGGCCCCGTTGGGGCCGAGGAACCCGGCGACCTCGCCGGGCTGGACGGTCAGGCGCAGCCCGGCAAGGGCCTGGACCCTGCCGAAGGACTTGTGCAGGTCGTGGATCTCGATCGCTGGTGACACGGTCATGGCTCGCTCGCTCTCTGACGTCGGAAGGGGACGTGGCAGGGCAGCGCTCGTTCGACCGGCGCGTACCGGTCAGCCTGGAGCAGGCGCGGGCACCGCCTCGTCGGGCGACGGCGGATCCGACACGTACAGGAGGTAGTCGTCCAGCATCCGCCGGGACGTGAGAAAGCCCTCCGAGAACAGCTCCATCATCGGCAGGTAGCTGTTCGCGAGGTAGTCGCGGACGAGGGTCCCGAGGTCGGCCGGGTCAGCCGGCGGGCTGAGCGTCACCTCGAGCAGCAGCGCACCGAGGGCGGAGAGCGTGAGGTAGCGGGCCCGCGCCGCCTCGTCCCGGCTGGGCACGATGACGCCCGCCGCGACGCCCTCGCGGGTGTAGTCCACGGCGTCGGCCACCATGTGGTCGATGAACTCGCGGGCCAGCGCGCTGCCGTCCTGCATCGACCGCAGGACGTAGCCGACGACGGGCGCGTTCTCCTCGGCGGAGGCGAACTTGTGGAAGAAGCTCTGGCCCGCGGCCGCGTCGGCCACGTTCTCGCGCTTGAGCCGGCGGATCGTGGCCAGCAGGTGCGCGTCGCACTCGGCGCGCAGCTTCTCCTTGGACCCGAAGTGGTGCATCACGAGCCCGGCGCTCACGCCGGCGTCGGACGCGATGGCGCGCACCGAGGCGCCGAACCCCTCCATCGCGAACCGGAGGACCGCGGCGTCCCGGATCCGGGCGCGGGCGGTACGGTCCGCGTCGGCCGACCGCTCGTCCGGAGCCTGGCCGTCCGGAGCCTTGGCTGAACGCATGTTCAACATGCTAACCACGCGTTCAGCCCGGTGTCCAGACCGGCGGATCAGGCCTCCGCGGTGCCGCGCCAGCGGCCGATCGCACCCATGACGTGGTAGATCACCAGGGCGGCGGCGGTGCCGAGCGCGATGCCGCCGAACTGCAGGGCGCCGGCCGTCCAGGTGTAGTCGGCGATGCCGATGATGAGCGGCACGGCGGCGGTCGTCAGGTTCACCGGGTCCGAGAAGTTGACCTTGCCCTGCACCCAGATGCGCGCGCCCAGGATTCCGATCATCCCGTAGAGCATGGTCGTGACACCGCCCAGCACCCCCTGCGGAACCGAGGCGATCAGCGCGCCGAACTTCGGCGAGAGGCTGAGCACCAGGGCGCCGGCCGCGGCCACCCAGTAGGCCGCCGTCGAGTACACCCTGGACGCGGCCATGACGCCGATGTTCTCGGCGTACGTGGTGGTGCCCGATCCGCCGCCGAGGCCGGCGAGGGTGGTCGCGACGCCGTCGGCCAGGAGCGCCCGGCCGGTCAGCCGGTCGTAGTTGCGGCCGGTCATCGCGGCCACCGACTTCACGTGCCCTACGTTCTCCGCGATGAGCACCAGGACCACCGGGAGGAACAGACCGAGCACACCGGGGTCGAACGACGGTGCGACGAAGTGCGGCAGGCCGAACCAGTCGGCCTGCCCGACCTGCGAGAGGTCGACCTCGCCGCGCACCGTGGCAACGACGTACCCGATGACGACGCCGAGCAGGATCGCCAGCCGTCCGACGAGCCCCCGGAACAGCACCTGGATCAGGATGATCGAGGCCAGGGTGATCACCGCCGTCACCGGAGAGGCCTGGAAGCCGGAGCAAGCTCCGCCCTCGTCACACGTGCCCCACGCCACCGGCGCCAGGTTGAGCCCGATGAGCGCCACGATCACACCCGTGACCACCGGCGGCATCGCGACCTGGATCCAGCGTGGCCCCGCGAAGTGCACCGCCACGCCGACCAGCGCCAGGAGCACGCCGGTGACGAGGATGCCACCCATCGCCACCGACTGCCCGCCCGACGCCGTGGCGGCAAGGATCGGTGCGATGAACGCAAAGCTCGACCCCAGGTAGCTCGGCAGCTTGTTGCCCGTGATCAGCAGGAACACGATCGTGCCCAGCGCGGAGAAGAACAGCGTGGTCGCGGGGTCGAACCCCGTGAGGATCGGCACCAGGAAGGTGGCGCCGAACATCGCGACGATGTGCTGCAGGCCGATCCCGACGGTGCGCGGCCAGCTCAGCCGCTCGTCGGGGGCGACCACCTCGCCGGGGGTGATGCGGGATCCATCACCGTGCAGCTGCCAGCCGATTCGCATGTGTCTGTCCTTGATCTCGCAACGGGAGTGTCGCGCGATCCTATTCGCAGGTGGTGCGGACCTCGCTCAGCTCGCTGTCCACGGCCGGCGCCGGGCAGAGGAACCGCGCGTACCGCTCGTCGTCGTCCACGTACCGCTTCAGCCAGGACAGGCCGTACCGGGCGATCGTGGTGTCGGGCGAGCTCGGGGCGGAGTGTGACGCGTCGCGCAGCTCCAGGTAAGCCTTGTCGCCGTCCGTGGGCAGCGACTCGTAGATCGGCTCGGCGTACGACACCACCCGCGCCACCCGGTCGTCCTCCGCCCCGACGATCAGGGTCGGTGCGGAGACCTCCGGGAAGGTCCTGTCCGAGCTCCACGGGGTCATCGGGATGACCGCACGCAGCGCCGGGTCGTCCTTGGCGGCCTCCAGGCTGCCGCCGCCGCCCATCGAGTGCCCCATCACGGCGAGCCGCTCGGGGTCGATCCGGTCCGCCACCTCCGAGCCGCGCAGGTGGTCCAGCGCCGCGAGCAGCTGCTCACCGCGGCGCTGGGGAGAGTCGGCGGGCCGGATCGTGTCGATGGTGATGATGACGAACCCCTGCGAGGCCAGCCGCGGACCGAGCCAGGCGATGGACGCCTGCGAGGACCGGTAGCCCGGGGAGATGGCGACGGCGCCGAAGGTGCCCTCGGAGGTGTCGGTCGGGTAGTAGACGGTGCCTCCGCCGAACCCTTCCGCGTCCGCACGAGAGATCACGTCGACCCCGATCTCGAACGTGCCACGAGGAGCCTCGATGCTCTCCTCGGTCGGATCGGGCCCGCGCTCGAAGCCGTCGGCGGTGGCTGACGGGACGGCCACGAAGGTCCCCGCGGTGAGCGCGGTCGCCGCGAGGGCGGCGCGGAGGGCACGAGAAAAGCTCTGCACGGAGTTCTCCTGGGGTGTGTCGCGGGAGCGGCCGACACGACCCTAGGAAAGATCCCTCCACGCTGCCTGCGCTGGGTGCAATTCCGCACCCCGCTCGCCGTCGCGCCCCCGCCGCGTCGTCAGCCGAGCTGCGGCACCACCTCGCGGGCGATCAAGTCGAGGTGGTCGAGGTCCGCCAGGTCGAGGATCTGCAGGTAGACCCGCTGGATACCGTCCGCCTCCAGGACCTTGAGCCGGTCCACCACCTCGCTGACGGTCCCCGCGATGCCGTGCTCGCGCAGCTCGCCGGGCTCGCGACCGATCGCGGCGGCTCGCCTGGTGAACTCGGCCTCGTCCTGCCCGACGGCGGCCACGAGGGCGACCGACTGCACCATCGACCCGGGCGCCCGGCCGGCGTCGGACATCGCCTTCTCGATCACCTTCACGCGCGCGCCGACCGTGTCGAGCTCCGGGAAGGCCTGGTTGTACTCGGTGCCGTACCGCGCGGCCAGGACGGGCGTACGGCGCGGGCCGCCGCCCCCGACGAGCACGGGGATCGCCTGCTGCGTCGGCTTCGGCAGGGCCGGCGAGTCCGTGAGCTGGTAGTGCTCGCCGGAGAAGGAGAAGGTCTCCCCGACCGCTGTGTTCCACAGGCCCGTGATGACCGCGAGCTGCTCCTCCAGCATGCCGAACCGCTTGTCCGGGAACGGGATGCCGTACGCGCTGTGCTCGGCGGCGAACCAGCCGGTGCCGAGGCCCAGCTCGACGCGGCCGCCGGACATCTGGTCCACCTGCGCCACCTGGATGGCGAGCACGCCGGGGTGGCGGAACGTCGCCGAGGAGACGAGCGTGCCGAGCCGCACCGTCGAGGTGTCGCGGGCGAGGCCGGCCAGCGTGGTCCATGCGTCCGTCGGGCCGGGCAGGCCGTCACCGCCCATGGCGAGGTAGTGGTCGGAGCGGAAGAACGCGCTGAACCCGAGCTGCTCGGTGGCCCGTGCCACCGCGAGCTGGTCGTCGTACGTCGCACCCTGCTGGGGCTCGGTGAAGATACGCAGGTCAAGAGTCATGACCCACACGATGCCACGTGGGTCAGTCGAAGACCGGGTCCGTGGTGCGGGAGCGCTTCAGCTCGTAGAAGTAGGGGTACCTCGCCAGCGCCACCGAGGCGTCGAACAGGGCCGCCGCCTCCTCGCCGCGCGGGATGCGCGTCAGCACCGGGCCGAAGAACGCGACCCCGTCGACATGGAGGGTTGGCGTGCCCACGTCGTCGCCGACCGGCTTCATGCCCGCCTCGTGGGAGGCCGCGAGCGCCGCGTCGTGCTCCTCGGACGTCGTCGCGGCGGCGAGCTCGGCGGGCAGTCCGGCCTCGGCGAGCGCCTCGACCGCGACGGCGTCGAAGTCCTTGTTCTGCTGGCCGTGGATCCGGGTTCCGGCCGCGGTGTAGAAGGCGGAGAACGCGTCGGGACCGTGCTGCGCCTGGACGGCCGCCGCGACGCGGCCGATCCCCCGTGAGCGCTCGATGCGGGCCCGGTAGTCGTCCTCGATGTCCCTGTCCTTGTTCAGCAGGTACAGGCTCATGAGCCGGAACGTGAGCTGGACGTCCCGGTGCTGGGCCACCTCGAGCGCCCAGCGGGAGGTGATCCAGGCGAACGGGCACATGGGGTCGACGTAGACGTCGACGACGGGCTTGGCGGCGGTCTCAGTCACGCACAGCAGACTACGCTCACATGCGTGACCGGGATCCGTTGGGCAAGTCTCGCCACCGTCGTCGGCGGTGGGGTGATCTTTGTGGTGTGCCTGGCCGGCGTCGTGCTCGGCCACCCGTGGGCAGCGGTACCTGGTGGTCTCGCCCTGCTGACGGCCGTGCGCGAGGTGCGCTACCTGCGCAGGCTCCGGGCGGGGAAGATGTCAGGACGAGAAAGTTAGCACCATGAACACCAGGTATCGCTCAAGATCTCTTCACGCGGTTCGGCATGCACGGGGTAGCCTGCCTGGCATGACCGCCGTCCGTACCCACACGCATGCGCAGGCTGTCGACGCTGCGGTGGACCTGTTCACTCGGCAGGGGTACGAGGGAACCACCGTCGAGGAGATAGCCGACGCCGCCAAGGTCAGCCGTGCCACGTTCTTCCGCCGCTTCCGCTCGAAGGAGGACGTGGTCTTCGCCGACCACGAGCTGCTCCTCGAGGAGGTGGTGGTGATGTTGGCCGCCACCCGCCCCGACGCCCGCGCCAGCGAGGAGTCCGGGCACGACCTCGGCCGGGCCTGGGACCCCGACGTGGACCCGTACCTCGAGGTGTGCCGCGCCGCGCGCATGGTGTTCGACCACCATGTGGGCCAGCGCGAGACCTCGCTCGCCCGGTACGCCCTGCTGCAGCAGGTTCCCGCCCTGCGCGACCGGGAACTCATCACCACGCACCGCTACGAGCGGGCGTTCACGCACTACCTCAAGGACACGCTGCCGCCGGAGCGTTCGGCGTCGACGGCGTCGATAGCGTTCGCCGCGTCCGTCGTCGCCGTGCACAACGCGATCCTGCGGCGCTGGCTGCGCACGCCGTCCCTGGAGCTGCGGCCGGAGCTCGAGGAGGCGTTCGCCGACCTGCGGCGGGCCGCCGTCCTCGGCACCGCCGCCCACCCGCTGTCCGCCGGCGACACCCCGGCCGGCCGCCGCGTGGTCGTCACGGTCGTCGAGGGCGGGGCCGGACCCGACGAGGTGGCCCGTGCCGTGCGGGACGCGCTCGTCTGATCCGCGCGGGAATGCCCCCGTGGCATCCTGTGTTCCGTTAGTCGACGTGCAGCAGATGCACACGTGCTCCGGGGTCGGTGAAATTCCGAGCCGGCGGTGACAGTCCGCGACCCGGGTCGCTCCTTCGGGGGAGGCTCGGCTGACCTGGTGGGATTCCAGGACCGACGGTTAAAGTCCGGATGGGAGGAAGCACGTGCGGCGCGTGCCTTGTGGCGCGCCGGCCCTCACCCCGGAGTTCCTGTGCGAACTTTCGGAAGAGGGAAGAGAGACATGGACTGGTTCCGCGCCGCCTACGATGCGACTTTCCTGGTCGGCGACCAGCAGATCTACTGGCGCGAGGTCATCGGCAACCTGTTCGGGCTGGCGTCCGCACTGGGCGGGCTGCGCCGCAAGGTGTGGGCCTGGCCCGTGGGCATCGTCGGGAACATCCTGCTCTTCACCGTCTTCATGGGCTCCTGGTTCGGCGAGACGTCGCGCGCCGACATGCTGGGCCAGGCCGGCCGCCAGATCATGTTCATCGCGGTGTCGGTCTACGGGTGGTACCGCTGGCGCCAGACGCGCCGGATGGGCGGCGTCGGCACGGTGGCGGTGCACCCGCGCTGGGCGTCCTGGCGGGCCCGTGTCGGCCTGGTGACCGGGATGCTGGCAGGCACGCTGCTGCTCACCCCGCTCTTCCGGACCCTCGGCTCGTACGAGCCCGTCTGGGCGGACGCCTGGATCTTCATGGGCTCCGTGCTCGCCACGTACGGCATGGCCAAGGGCTGGGTCGAGTTCTGGCTGATCTGGGTAGCGGTCGACCTCGTGGGGGTGCCCCTGCTGTTCTCCGCCGGGTACTGGGCCACCGCCCTGATGTACGTGGTCTACGGCCTGTTCACCCTGTTCGGCTTCTTCGCGTGGTGGCGGATCAGTCGCCGCGAGGATGCGGACCGCGACCAGCACGGACCGGTGGCCGCGGCGGTCTGATCGCGTACCGTCGGCCCTCGTGACGTCACAGGACCGCACGGCCAGGATCGGGATCGTCGGCTCGGGCTTCCGCGCCCGCACCATGCTGCGGGTGCTGCACGCGCTGCCGGACCGGTTCGAGGTGGCGGGCGTGGCCACCCGCAACGCGGCGGACCGCGCGGAGCTGGCGGGGCGAGGCCTGCCGGCGGCGGGCCTGCCCGGGCTCCCCGCCCCCGCCTACGCCACGGTGGCCGAGCTGCTCGCCGGCGGCCGCCCCGACCTCGTCCTGCTGACGCTCCCCGCCGGCGCGGCCCAGCCGGTGATCCGCGACCTCGCCGCGGCAGGCGTCCCCGTCCTGACGGAGACGCCCGCCGCCGGCACCGTCGAGGAGCTCATGGCACTCCAACGGCTCGTGGACGACGGCGCCTGCGTGCACGTCGCCGAGCAGTACCACCTGGAGCCGCTGATCGGCGCGCAGCTCGCCGTCGCGGCCTCCGGGCTGCTGGGCGCGGTGACCGACGCGCACGTCGCCGTCGCGCACGACTACCACGGCATCAGCGTGCTGCGGCGGGCGCTGGGCGTCACGTTCGAGGACGCCGAGGTCACCGCCCGGCGCGACACACGGCGGGTGCTGCCGAGCCCGAGCCGCGCCGGCGACCCCGACGACCTCGCTCTCGTCGACACGGTGCACGCGACCGCGTGGCTGGACTTCGGCGGCCGGCTCGGCACCTACGAGTTCGACGACGTCCAGTACCGCTCCTGGGTACGCTCCCCCATGTTGCTCGTGCGCGGCGAGCGAGGGGAGCTGCGGGACGACGCCGTGCGCCACGTCGGCGCCGACGGCCTCCCCCGGCACTCGACGCTGGAGCGGGTGGCCGCCGGTGGGGCCGGCAGCCACGAGGGCATGTTCCTGCGCGGCTACACGCTCGATGGCGAGTGGCGGTACCGCAACGCGTTCCGCCCGGCCCGCCTGCCCGACGACGAGCTGTCGATCGCCCGCATCATGGCCGACATGGCCGACCACGTGCTGCGCGGGGCGCCGGCGCCGTACTCCGTGGCCGAGGCCGCCCAGGACCAGTACCTCCAGCTCGAGGTGCGCCGGGCCGCGGCGTCGGGTGAACGGGTGCGGACCCGGCCGCAGCCCTGGGCCGGCGGGCGTGTCTGCCGCCACGCCGAGGCCGAGACTGCGTGAGACGTAGTATCGCTTGACCTGAGATCCGGTACCGGCGCACCATGGAGGCATGACTCAGACCCCAGGAGTGACGGCGCCCGACTACGACGTCTCGCAACCGCTCGACATCGACTTCGCCGGCGCCTTCGCCGACGTCACGGAGGAGGAGCGGGCCTGGCAGCTCGGCGTCCGCCAGTTCGTGCAGGACGAGGTGCTGCCGGTCATCGACGGCTACTGGGAGCGCTACGAGGTCCCGATGGACCTGGTCAAGCGCATGGCGGAGCTCGACCTCCTGCGCGACGGCGTGGACGTGCCCGGCTACCCGAAGATCTCCAAGATGGCCGAGGGCCTGGCCGCGATGGAGATGTCGCGCGGCGACGGCTCGGTCACGACCATCTGCGGCGTGCAGGGCGGCCTCGCGCTGCGCTCGATCGTGATGCTCGGCTCCGACGAGCAGATCGAGAAGTACGCAGGCCCCATGGCCCGCGGCGAGATCCTCGGCGCGTTCGCCCTGACCGAGCCCACGCACGGCTCGGACTCCGTGGGCCTGGAGACGTCCGCCGTCAAGGAGACCCGCGACGGCGTCGAGGGCTACGTCATCAACGGTGAGAAGAAGTGGATCGGCTTCGGCTCGATCGGCGACATCTCGGTGGTGTGGGCCCGCGGCGAGGACGGCCAGGTCCACGGCTACATCGTGCCGCAGGACACCCCCGGGTACGAGGGGACGACCATCGAGGGCAAGATCTCGCTGCGTGCCATCCACCAGGCGCACATCGTGCTGAACGACGTGTTCGTCCCCGCCGAGAACCTCCTGCCGAAGGCCCGCTCCTTCAAGGACACCGGCCGCGTGCTGTTCGCGACGCGCCTGGGGGTCGCGTGGGGCGCCGTCGGCCAGGCCATCGCCTGCTACGAGGCCGCCGTGGCCTACTCGAAGCAGCGCACGCAGTTCGGGCGGCCGCTCGCGGCGAGCCAGATGGTGCAGGAGCGGCTGACGAAGATGCTGTCGATCCTGACCCAGATGCAGCTCCTCGTGAAGCAGATGACTCGCCTCGACGAGGCGGACCGGCTCACCGGACCGCAGGCCTCGCTGGCCAAGTACACGTGCACGCGCGGCGCACGTGAGGTCGCGGCAATCGCCCGCGACCTGCTCGGCGGCAACGGCATCCTGCTGGAGAACCGCGTGGCGCGGCACTTCGCCGACATCGAGGCTCTGCACACCTACGAGGGCACCGAGAGCATGCAGGCGCTGATCATCGGCCGCGAGATCACGGGCACGAGCGCCTTCGCGGGGTAGGGGTACCCCCACGTGCGGGTCGTGGGGCCACAGCATGTCCCCGGAGTGCTGGTCGGCCTAGTGTCATGTCCATGACCAGCGATGACGGCCCGCCACCGGCGAACGAGCCCCGCACCATCGAGGAGGGCGTCGCGCCGGCGCTCGTCTCCGGTACCGCCTTCTTCCGTGCCCCGTACGACCCCGCGACCTGGCGCGCTCTCGCAGCCCTGGCCCTCGGCTGGATCTGGCACCTCACGGGCGGCCTGGTCCTGTGGGTCATGGTCGTGGTGTCGGCGGGCCTGGTCCCGGCCCTCGGCGTCGGTGTGCCGCTCCTCGCCTTCTTCCTGGTCGCCGCACGCTGGTTCGGCACTGCCGAGCGCGCCCGCCTCGCCGACCAGACCGGGGTCACCGTGCCCGCCCCGCTGCCCCGGGACCGCGCGGGGCGAGGCTTCTGGTCGAGGCTGTGGGCGCCCGTCCGCGACGGCCGCGCCTGGGCCGCGACGTTCTACGCCTTTCTCGCGTTGCTCGTCAGCAGCGTGTTCTTCCCGGTCGCGGCGGGCCTGCTCGCGGCAGCGGTCGCCGCGGTGGTGTTCGTGCTGCTGGGCCAGGGCAGCACCGTCGCGGAGTGGTCCGGCCTGCCGTGGCCTGCCGCGGTCGCCGGTGCGCTCTCCGGCGCCGTCGTGCTCGTCTGGTCGGGCGCCGCCCTCGCGCAGTACGGCTCGTACCTGCTGGTCCGGCTCGCGACGGTCCTCCTGGGGCCGTCCGCCGCCGACATCGCTCGGGCCCGGGCCGCGGTGGCCGAGCAGGAGACGCGTCTCGCCGAGGCCGCGGCGCACACCGCCCGCGAACGGGCAGAGGTCCTCACCGAGACGCGCACCGCCGCGGTCTCCGCCGCCGACACCGAGCGGCGCCGCATCGAACGCGACCTGCACGACGGGGCGCAGCAGCGCCTCGTGGCCCTCGGGGTGGAGCTGGGCGTCGCCCGCAGGCTGGCCGACAAGGACCCCGAGCACGCGGTCGCCGCCCTGGAGGTCGCGCACCGCGAGATCAAGGAGACGCTCGCCGAGCTGCGCGACCTGGTCCGGGGCATCCACCCCGCCGTCCTGGCCGACCGCGGGCTCGACGCCGCGCTCTCCGCGCTGGCGGGCCGCAGCCCGGTACCCGTGAGCGTGGAGGTCACGGGCGACCTCACACCCGCCGGCTCGGCCGCTCAGGCCGCCGCGTACTTCGTGGTGGCCGAGGCGCTGACCAACGTCGCCAAGCACGCGGGGGCCACCTCGATCCGGGTCCAGGCACGCCTGGAGCCCGACGAGCACCCACGGCTCCTGCGCGTCACGGTGTCCGACGACGGCCGGGGTGGCGCCGAGCCCGCTCCCGGCAGCGGGCTCGACGGCCTGCGCGGCCGTGTCGCCGCCCTGGACGGCACGTTCGAGCTCGACAGCCCGCCCGGAAAGGGCACCCGTCTGACCGTGGAGGTCCCGTGCGCATCGTGATCGCTGAGGACTCCGTCCTCCTCCTGGACGGCCTCACCCGGCTGCTGGTCGCCGAGGGCCACACCGTGACGGGCCACGGCACGGCAGACGCTCTCGTCCGGGCGCTCTCGACGCCCGGCGCCGAGCTGCCCGACCTGCTGGTCACCGACGTGCGGATGCCGCCGTCGCACACCGACGAGGGGCTGCGCGCCGCGGTGCACCTGCGCAGCCTGTACCCGGAGCTCCCGGTCCTCGTACTGTCGCAGTACGTGGAGCAGAGCTACGCGACGGAGCTGTTCGCACGCGGCGCGCGCGGCCTCGGCTACGTGCTCAAGGACCGCGTGGCCGACGTCGACGAGTTCCTCGACGCCGTCGCCCGGGTGTCCGGGGGCGGGACCGTCGTCGACCCCGAGGTGGTCACGCAGATCATCGCCAGGCACCCTGGCTCCGACCTCGACGCCCTGACCCGGCGCGAGCACGAGGTGCTCGCGCTCATGGCCGAGGGCCGCTCCAACGCCGCCATCGCGGACCGCCTCGTCGTGGGACTGCCCGCGGTGGAGAAGCACGTCACCAACATCCTCAACAAGCTCGGCCTCCCGCCGGCCGCCGACGATCACCGCAGGGTGCTCGCCGTGCTGCGCTGGCTCGACCAGAACGGACCCCGATGATGACCCAGCCCCAGCTGTCGAGCCCCCCGGCTCCTCCCGCGGAACCGCGCCGGAACGGCGTGACCGGCCGCGTCCTGACCGGGCTCGGCGTCGGTATCGCCGCCGTCGTGGTCGCGTTCGGCGCGCTCTTCCTCGTCGACCTGAGCATGTCCTCGACCGCCACGGCGCACGAGTCGTACGACGCCGTGGACTCGGTCCAGATCGTGACCGACGGCGACGTCACGGTGCGCGCCGGTGAGGGTGACATCGAGGTGGACGTCATCGCGCACAGCGGGTTGCGTGAACCCACCTACTCGGCGGACGGGCCGGCGGGCACCCTCGAGCTCACGCACCGCTGCGGGTGGGCCGTCGCGCTGCCGCGCTGCTCGGGAGAGCTCGACGTGACCCTGCCGGCGGGCACGGAGGTGGTGGTGCGCACCGAGAACGGCGACGTCGTCGCGAGCGGCCTGGCCGGCGAGGTGTCCCTGGACTCGAGCAACGGCTCGGTCGAGACCACCGACATCGGTGGCGTGCTGTCCGCGCGTACCAGCAACGGCGACATCGACATCCGGGCCTCCGCCGCCGACGTCGACGCGTCGTCCTCGAACGGCGACATCTCCGTGACCGACGTGGACGGCTCCGTCACGACGGTCACGAGCAGCGGCGAGATCTCCATCGACTCGGTGACCGGCGACGCCTCGGCGGAGACGAGCAACGGGGACGTGGAGGTCTCGGCGGTGGACGGGAGCGTCGACGGCCGGTCCGACAACGGCGAGGTCACCGTGACCGGCGACGGCGAGCCCGTCGCCCTGACGATCGAGACGTCGAACGGCGACCAGGTCATCGAGGGCCCGACCGACCCCGACGCCGAGCGTACCGTCGACATCCGCAGCTCGAACGGCGACGTCGCCTATCTCAGCAGGTAGCACGTCCCGCTGCGCTACCCCGCGAGCGTGAGGTAGAGCAGCGTGACGTTCAGCGCGACGATCACCCCGGCGACCACCCAGGCCAGCACCTGGGTGGTCAGGGCGTTCCGGTGCTCGCCCAGCAGCGCACGCTCCCGCGTGAGGCGCACGAGCGGGATCATCGCGAACGGGATGCCGAAGCTCAGTACCACCTGGCTGACCACGAGGAGCCATGTGGGCGAGATCCCGGTCATCAGCAGGATGATCGCGGGCAGCAGCGTGACCACACGGCGGGTCAGCAGCGACACCCGGACCCGGAGCAGGCCGGACATGATCTCGGCTCCCGCGTAGGCACCCACTGACGTGGACGCCAGCCCCGAGGCCAGCAGCCCGATCGCGAACAGCACGCCCACGACGGGCCCGAGCGCCCCCGTGATCGCGGCGTGCGCGCCCTCGATGGTGTCCGTCCCCTCCCTGCCGGGCAGGTTCGCGGCCGCGAGCAGGAGCATCGCGATGTTCACGCCGCCGGCCAGGATCAGTGCCAGCACCACGTCGATGCGCGTGGCCCGCAGGATCCGCCGGGTCGGTGTCTGGGTCTGGCCCGGTGTCGGCGGCTGGGTCGCCGGCGTGTGCAGGTGGTCCCGGGCGAGCGAGGAGTGCAGGTAGATGGCGTGCGGCATCACCGTGGCGCCGAGCATGGAGGCGGCCAGGAGCACGGAGTCGGCGCCGGCCAGGCGGGGCACCAGGCCGGCCAGCATGGCCGCCGGGTCGGGCGGGGAGAAGAACAGCCCCGCGCAGAAGCCCACCGTGAGCACCGCGAGCATCGACGTGACCACGCCCTCGAAGGCCCGCTGGCCCCGTCTCTGCTGCACCGCGAGCACCAGGAGCGACACCACCCCGGTGATGATGCCGCCCAGCACGAGCGGCACGCCGAACAGCAGGTGGAGAGCGATGGCCCCGCCGATCACCTCGGCGAGGTCGGTCGCCGCCGCCACGACCTCGGCCTGCACCCAGTAGGCGAGGCGGGCCGGCCGGGGCAGCCGCTCCCCCAGCACCTCCGGCAGCGACCGGCCGGTCACCACCCCGAGCTTGGCCGACAGGTACTGCACGAGCACGGCCATCGCGTTGGCCGCGACGAGCACCCACACGAGCAGGTATCCGAAGCGCGCCCCCGCCGTGAGGTTGGCCGCCACGTTTCCGGGGTCCACGTAGGCGATCGCCGCCACGAAGGCGGGGCCGAGCAGGACGAAGAGGCGAGCGCGGCCGGCACGAGGCCCTGCGACGGTGCGGGTCATCTGTTCTCCAAGAAGTTCGGGTACCCGAACTCTAGCTCGCGGATGCCCGAATTCGCACGTGTCGCACCCGGCCGCCGACGCGATCACCGATCAGTGCAAGGATGTGGCCGTGCCGAGCGCGTCAGACATTTCGACAACGCCCAAGGCCGTGGGCAAGGACATCCTGCGGTCCGTCACCCGTGTGCTCTCCTCCTGGCCGGCCCTGTGGATCGGGTTCGCCCTGGCCCACGCCTGGATCATGCTGCAGGCCTGGGTCTTCGAGCAGCAGATCTTCGGTGACGTGAACCTCTACGAGTGGTGGGTCCGCAACGGCATGGACGTCGGGTGGTGGCCCGTCTTCAACTACGACTGGGTGTACCCGATCGGCGCCCTCGCGCCGATGGCGGTCCCCGCCCTGCTCGCGGACTCCACGCACGGCTACTACTGGGTGTGGATGGGCCTCGTCACGGCCGCCAATGCCGTCGCGGTGCTGCTGCTCGGCCGCGCCCGCCCGCACGGCCGGGCCGCCGTCTGGTTCTGGCTCGCCTTTCTCGTGCTGCTCGGCCCCATCTGGATCGGGCGCCTCGACGGCGTGCTCGCACCGATCATCCTGATCGCTCTCCTGGTCGCGGCCCGCCGCCCCGCGCTCGCGATGACGCTCGCCACGGTGGGCGCGTGGATCAAGATCGCCCCGGGTGCGGTGGCTCTCGCACTGGCCGCGACGGCATCGGGTACCAGGACGTTCCTGTGCAACGTCGTGCTGCCCGGCGCGGCGGTGTGCGCCGTGGTCGTCGGCACGGCCTTCGCGGGTGGCGGCCAGGACAACGTGCTCGAGGTGTTCGGCGAGCAGGGCGACCGCCAGCTGCAGGTCGAGGCCGTCGCCGCCACGCCGTTCACCGTGGCGCGGCTCTGGGACTCCTCGATCCGGGTCGAGTACGACACCGTCATCTACACCTACGAGGTGCTCGGCGCGGGTGCCGACGCCGTCGCGCAGGCGCTCGACGTCGCCCTCCCCGCCGCCGCGGTGCTGCTCGCGGCGCTCACCTGGTGGGCCGCCCGGCGCCGGCCCGATCGCGTCGGCGACGTCCTCCTGCTCGGGGCGGCGGCGGAGCTGCTGGCCCTCATCGTCTTCAACAAGGTGGGATCCCCGCAGTTCATCGCCTGGATCGGTCCTCCGATGGCTGCGGCGATCGCCCTCGGCAGCCGCAGCCAGGGCACCCGGCGCACCTGGTTCCTGCCCGCCCTCGGTACCCTCGTCGCCGCGCGGCTCACGATGGAGATCTACCCGCTCCGGTACGGCGAGTTCCTCGGCGGCTGGCCGCTGGCCACCACCGTCGGCGCGGTGCGCAACATCCTGCTGGTGGCTCTGCTGGTCGGCGCGGTCGTCCGGCTCGTCCAGGTCGTACGGAGCCGTCACCGGGCACCCAGGCCAGACTAAGGGTCCGTTCAGGGGTGTTCCCCATGCCAGGTGGCGAGTGGCTCCGCTACGGTCAGTACGTGACATCGTGTGCAGCGGTAACCGGCTCGACGCCACCCGTTCCCCGACTCGCCGCACGGAAGACTTCGTCCGGACATCGACGACCGGCAGGTTCGTAACGTGCGAGTAGCCATCGTTGCGGAGAGTTTCCTCCCGCAGGTCAACGGGGTCACGAATTCCGTCCTGCGGGTTCTCGAGCACCTGCATGAGCGAGGGGACCAGGCCATGGTCCTCGCGCCCGACGCCGACGCGTCCGTCGGACACGTCCCGCCGTTCGTCAGCGGCGCGCCTGTCGTCGAGCTGGGTTCGATCGGATTTCCCGGGTACCCGGACGTCAGGCTCGTCGTCGGCAAGAAGTGGCGCACCGAGCGGACCCTCGCGACGTTCGCGCCCGACGTCGTCCACCTGGCATCCCCGTTCATCCTCGGCTGGCGGGGCATCCTGGCCGCCGAGCGGCTGGGGCTGCCGAGCGTCGCCGTCTACCAGACCGAGGTGCCCGGCTATGCGGCCCGCTACGGGCTGGGCGGCTTCGAGCCACTGCTCTGGAAGCGGGTCAAGGACATCCACGAGCGCGCGACCATGACGCTCGCGCCGTCCACGGCGACCATGCGACAGCTCGAGGACCACGGCGTGCCCAACCTGCGGCTGTGGGGCAGAGGCGTCGACACGCAGGCGTTCCACCCGCGGTTCCGGGACGAGGCATGGCGCCGCAAGGTCGGTGCCGGCCGGGAGATCCTCGTGGGCTACGTGGGCCGCCTCGCCGCGGAGAAGCAGGTCGAGGCGCTGCGCGTGGTGCAGAACCTGCCGGGCGTGCGCCTCGTGATCGTCGGTGACGGGCCCGAGCGCGAGGACCTGCGTCAGATCCTCCCGGCCGCCCACTTCACCGGGCTGCTGCGCGGGGCCGAGCTGTCGCGCGCGATGGCCAGCCTCGACGTGTTCGTCCACCCGGGCGAGCTCGAGACCTTCGGCCAGACGCTGCAGGAGGCGCACGCCAGCGGGGTCCCGGTGGTGGCGCCCGCCGCGGGTGGCCCCCTGGACATCGTCCGGCACTCCCACGACGGCTGGCTGTACTCTCCAGGTGACCACGAAGCGCTCCGCGCCCGCGTCGTCGACCTGGTGGGAGACGAGCGCAAGCGGCGTGCGTTCGGCACCGCGGCGCGCGAACGCGCCGAGGGGCGCACGTGGCACGACATCTGCTCCGAGCTCATGGGGCACTACGACGACGCGATCCGGGTGCACGCGAGAGCCGGCTCAGCGGAGGTATAACTTGCGAATCGTCCACGTCGCGAACTTCTACAGCCCCCGTTCGGGGGGCATCCGAACCGCGATGCACGCCATGGCCGGGCAGTATCTGTCCCGGGGGCACGAACCTGTGCTCGTCGTGCCGGGAAAGCGGGACGGGGTATCGCTCGTGGACGGCGTCCGCGTCGTCAGCCTCGCTGCACCACGCGTGCCGTTCTCCGGCGGCTACCGCGCGGTGGTGCAGCCCGGCAAGATGCGCGGCCTGCTCGAGACGCTCGCACCCGACCGGCTCGAGGTGAGCGACCGCACCACGCTCGCCGGCCTGGGCGACTGGGCCCGCGAGACCGGCGTCCCGTCGCTCATGATGCTGCACGAACGGGTCGACGGCGTGCTGCGGTCCTGGATCCCCGGCGCGGCGGCAGGCGGCCGGGCGGCGACGCTCGGCGCCGCCGTGGCTCCCGCTCTCGCCGACCGGTACAACCTCGCCACGCTCCCCCGGTTCGACCGCCTGGTGGCCACCACCCAGTTCGCCGCCGGCGAGGTCGAGCGCCTGTCCGCCAGGAGCCGGGGTGCGGCGCTCCCGCCGTTGTACCGGGTGCCGCTGGGCGTGGACCTGGAGCGGTTCCGGCCCGACCGGTACTCCGACGAGGCCCGCGCGCTCTACGCGCCGCCGGGCACGGCCCTCATCGTGCTCGCGAGCCGGCAGTCCGCCGAGAAGCGCCCTGATCTGGCCGTGGACGCCGCCGCTCAGCTCCTGCGGGACGGGCGCGCCGTGCGGCTCGTCGTCGCGGGAGCCGGGCCGCTCCTGCCCGCCATGCGGCGCCGCGCCGAGGAGGCGGGCCTACCCCACCGGTTCCTCTCCTTCATCCCGGACCGCGACCGGCTTGCAACCCTGCTGACGTGCGCCGACGTGGTCGTCGCCCCGGGGCCGATCGAGACGTTCGGGCTCGCGGCGCTCGAGGCGCTGGCGTCCGGGACACCGGTGGTCTGCAGCTCGTCGAGCGCCCTGCCGGAGGTGGTCGGCACCGCCGGTGCCGCCGCCGCGCCGGACGCGGCGGCGCTGGCCCTCGCCCTGCACGAGGTGCTGGACCGCGACGTGGACGAACGCCGCAAGGCCGCGCGCGCCCGGGCCGAGCTCTTCCCGTGGACCGCCACCGGTGACGCGATGATCGAGCTGCACTCCCGCAAGGCCTTCGACCTGGCCCCGGACCCGAAGGTCCCGGAGCTCGCGCGCCTCGAACGTGCGCCCCTCCCGGTAGCCGGAGGCCCGACGGACCCGATCCACGTGCGCCCAGGGGCGACGGTGAGATGACCGCGTCGGCGGGACGTGAGCGCTGCGAGCTGGTCGCCCTGGGCGACTCGATCACCGTGGGCGTTGGCGACACCGTCGGCCCCGACGCCGTGCACGGACCCGGCTGGGCAGCGCACCTCGCCACCGTGCTGGGCGTCGACTCGTTCACCAACCTCGCCACCAGCGGCGCCCGCTCCCGCGACGTCGTCGGCGCGCAGCTCACCGCCGCGCTCACGGCGCGGCCACGGCTCGCCACCGTCGTGGTCGGCGGCAACGACGTGCTCCGCAGCGACTTCGACGCCCGGCTCGCCCTCAGGGACCTGCAGCGGTGCGTCACCGAGCTGTGCCGCGCCGGCGCCGACGTGGTGCTGGTGCGGCTACCCGTGATCGGCCTCTTCGAGCTCGCTCCGCGCCTCGTCCGGCGCGTCATGCGGCGCCGGATCGCGCTGATCAACGCGGCGGTCGACGAGGTCGCGGCGGCCGTCCAGCCGGGGGCGCAGCCCTCCGCCTCGGCCCCGGTTCCGGTTTCGGCTCCGCGCGACGCGGGGCCGGGCCCGGTGCCCGGGCGGGTGGTCGTGGTGGACGCCGCCCAGGCGATCGCCCCGGCCGGCGCCAAGGCGTGGCACGTCGACCGCGTGCACCCGTCACCGGCCGGGCACCGAGGACTGGCCCTGGCCGCGGCGCGCGCCCTCACGGACCTGGACCCTCGGCTGTCCCCGGAATCGTCCGGGGCGGACGGCGCGGCGCGGACCGACGTGCTCGCCGCCCGGCTCCCGGCGGCCCCCGACCCGCCGTCGGTAGGGGAACGGCTGACCTGGCTGCTGACCGCGGGGCTGCCCTGGTGCGTGCGCAGGGGACGGGACTTCCTGCCCGGCCTGCTCCGGGCCGTCGTGCACGACCTGCGCGCCGAGCGCGCGTTCGCGCCCGGCGGCATGGTGACGAGCCTCGCCGACTCGGGGCTGGATCCTCGCCGGCGCATCCGCAGGGGCTGACCAGGCCCTACCCGGTGGGCCGCATCGCGTCGATGATCCGGGTCCAGTTGTCGCCACCGTGCCCGTGGTCCCGGGCCCAGGTGTAGTAGGCCTGGACGGCGGCGGGCAGCCCACGGTCCACGCCGGACGCCTCGCTGGCGGCGACGACGTGGTCGGCCGTGGCACCCATCATCGTGACCGTACTCAGATGGCCCGGATGCTCTCCGGCCTCGATCTGCACGCCGGGGTTCTCACCCACATCCAGCATGTCCGAGATGCCGGCGAGGGTCCGCATCAGCTCCGGCACCGCCGCCGTCGCCCGGACGCCGCCGGACTCGAGCAGGGCGGTGGCGTGCAGGAGCGAGGCGAGCGAGGTGAGGAACACGTCGAGGTTCGCCTGATACATGAGCTGTGCCAGGCCGGGGTCCTCGCCGAGGTAGTGCGGCTCGCCGATCGTGCCCAGCGCGTGCCGGGCGTCCGCCAGCACATCCGCCGGACCGCTGTAGTAGACGTACGCGGCCTCGGTGCCCACCATCGGCGCGGGCGTCATGACCCCGCCGGTCAGGAACCGTGCGCCATGCTCCGCCGCCCACGCCGCGCCCTCGCGGGTGCGGTCCGGGGAGTCGGAGCTGAGGTTCACGAGCGTGCGGCCGGCGAGCGCCTCCGTCGCGGGGCCGAGGATGTCGTACATCGCCTGGTAGTCGGTGAGGCTCAGGATCACGAGCTCGCTCGCCGCCAGGGCGTCGGCGGGCGAGTCGGCGAGTGTCGCGCCGGCCGCCACGACGTCGGCCGCGCGGCCCGGCGTCCGGTTCCAGACGGTGACCTGGTGGCCCTCCTTCAGCAGGGCGTGGACCATGGCCTGCCCCATGGGGCCGAGGCCGATGAGGGTGACGGGGGTGGTCATCGAAGGGCCTCCACTCGGCCGGCGCGCAGGCTCTCGTAGAGCCGTGCGAAGCCCTCGGCCCCGTGGCCGTCGGCGATCTGCCCGCTGATCAGCTCCTGGACGGCGGCGACGGGTGCCGGGTCGACGCCCTGTTCCTCGCTCGCGCGCACGATGTGGCCGAGGTCGGAGAAGTCCAGGCTCTGCTGGCCGGGGACGGTGTAGTCCCCGCCGTCGACCACCGCGGCATACCCTGCGAAGCCCGCCGTCATGGCGCTGAGGAACGGCGTGGCGCGCGCCGCGAACTCCGTGGCGGTCACGCCGACGGATCCGGCCATCGCCGCGCCGTGCAGGAACCCGGCGAACATCGTGTACATGCCCGAGAGCATGGCCAGGTCGAACAGGGAGGCGAGGCCGGCGTCCTCGCCGTCGTAGGTGCTGGTGGCCCAGAGGTCGAGCACGGGGCGGACGGCGTCGAAGACCTCACGGGACCCGCTGTACAGGATCGACGCCTCCGGGGCGCCGATCATGGGCGGGGTGGCCATGATCGCGCCGTCGAGGTAGCCGACGCCGTGGCCGGCCGTCCAGGCGGCGAGCTCGCGGGCCTCGTTCGGCGTGGTGGTCGTCAGGTTCACCAGGACGCTGCCCCGCATCCGTCCGATCACGGGGTCGAGGGTCTGGTGCACGGAGGCGTGGTCGAAGAGGCAGGCGATCACGAGGGGGTGGGAGCTGACAGCCTCGTCGGCCGTCGTCGTGGCCGTGGCGCCTCGGGCGCCGAGCTCGTCGGCCCGGCCGGGAGTGCGGTTCCAGACGGTCACGGCGTGACCGGCGTCGAGCAGGGTGGTGGCGAGGGCGCTGCCCATCGCGCCCAGGCCCAGCACCGCGACGCCGGTGCCTTCTGGGTGGGTCATCAGGATCTCCTCGGTAGGTGGGTACCTGCCCATGCTCGGCGGGCGACGTACGATCAGGGAAGTACCCACTAATTACTGCGGTACTTACCAATTGGTACGTGGGAGGAGCATGATGACGAAGGCGCCCCGCACCGGCCCCTACATCTGCGGCATCGATGCCGCGCTCGACGTCGTGAGCGGCAAGTGGAAGGGCCTCATCCTCTGGGAGCTCGACGAGCACGGGGTGCGCCGGTTCGCGGAGCTGCGGCGCGGACTACCGGGGGTCAGCGAGAAGATGCTCACCCAGCACCTCCGTGAGATGGAGGCGGACGGCCTGGTGCACCGCCAGGTGCACGCCGAGGTGCCGCCGCGCGTCGAGTACTCGCTCACGGAGCACGGCCGGGCGCTCAACGCGGCCCTCGCGCCGCTGGGCGCTTGGGGTGTCGAGCGGATCCGGCGGGAGCGGTCCGACCTGGTCGAGCACCGCGACGCGGCGGCGCTCCCCCGGCCCTGAACCAGGCCCGCGGACGTGAGGGCCGGGGCGCTGGTCAGGCCCGGGGCGGGCGCTGGTCAGGCCAGCGGCAGCAGGTCGCGCTCCGCGAACACCTTCTTGGCGATCGCCACGGCGTTCAGGGCTCGCGGGATGCCGCAGTAGACGGCGCTCTGCAGGAACGCCTCGATGATCTGCTGCGGGGTCAGCCCCACGTTGAGCGAGGCGTCGACGTGCACCTCGAGCTGTGCCTCGGCGCCGCCGAGCGCGGTGAGCATCCCGAGGGTCACGAGCTGACGCTGCTGCGGCTCCAGCTCGGGCCGGGAGTAGATGTCCCCGTAGCCCCACGCGACGATCTGGTGGCCGAGCTCGGGGGCGATGTCGGCGAGGGATTCGATGACCCCGTGGCCCGCGTCCCCGTGCACCGTGTTCAGGACCGCCTGGCCCGATGCGAATCGTTCCGCGCGCAGGGTCTCGTTCTCCGTCATCGTGGATCTCCTTCTGGGCTGCCGGCATGGGGGGTGGTGCTCGATCAGTGACACAGGAGCAGCGCCGGTGGGCGCGCTCCAAGTCCAGCCCATGACGGGGTGCGGACGCAAGGCGTCTGCGCAGGTCACTATCGCTTTTGCTGCGCGTTACGGGCCTACCCGGCGAGAGCCGTCTGGAAGATGCCGAAGTTTCCGGTCATCCAGAGGGCCGTCAGCTTGACTCCGGCGATCTTCCATCCGTCGGGCGTTCGCTCGAACGTGTTCGTGTAGTACCCGTAGACGGTCTGGTCGCTGTCGCCGGTGCTGTTCGGGAGGTGGTGGCTGGCGCGGACGTAGGCGACGCAGGTCGCGTGATCGTCGTCGGCGAAGGTGATGACGTGGTTCGTGATCATGTGCTGTGTCGCCGTGAAGGACTCCATCCGCGGGGCGGTCATGCTGACCCAGTCGTCGGCTGCGAGGCGGACGACAGGCTGGCCGAACCCCTCGCTGAAGTCGACCTCGACCTCGTCCGTGAAGCAGCTCCGGAAGAGCTTCCAGTCGCGGGAGTCGGTTCCCGTGGCGTAGCGCAGCTGGACGTCGCTGATGTCGGCTCGGTCCAGCAGCCGGCGCAGGCGGTTCTCGTGGCCCAAAGTTTCGTGTGACTGTGTCATATGACATGACTGTGCGGCACTCATATGACATTGTCAAGTAGGATCATCGCCGTGGTGACACGAGCTGAATCTGCCGCGGCGACCCGGAGCGCCCTCGTGCGCGCCGCGTCCGAGCTGCTGGACGAGGGAGGGCCCGACGCGGTGACGCTCCGCGCGGTAGGCGCTCGCGCCGGGGTCTCGCGGGGGGCGCCGTACGGGCATTTCGAGAGCAAGGAACGCTTGCTGACCCATCTCGCCGTCAACACCTGGAGCTCGCTGACAGAGCAGGTGGAACGGTTGCGCGCCGACCCGGAAGCCTCCCCGGGGAGTCGGCTGGAGAGTGCTCTGCTGGCACTCATCGAGGTCGGCCGTGCACGACCGCACCGGTACGCGCTGATGTTCAGCACCCCGGCGGACGACCCGGAATCCGCCGCGGCCGCGAGCCGCCTGGAGAACGAGTTCCTCACCATCGTCGCGGATCTGGTCGGCGAGTCCGACGCCCCCCGCTACGGAGCTCTGCTGATGTCGAGTGCACACGGGATCGCGGGACTCGAGGTCAGCGGCCACCTACCGAAAGAGAAGTGGCAGGTCGACGGAGATCAGCTCGTGCGCATGCTGGTCGATGCGATCCGGCCCGGCAGCGGCGGGCCGACGTGACGAAGGGCCCCTGACCGCAGATCACTGCGGTGAGGAGTCTCGGGGTGCGGTAGCGGTGGACTCGGTACAGCGGTTTGCTCCATGTGATGTGTGGTTGGACCACAACTCCGCTGAGCTGCGCGTTTACCTGCCAGGCTAGGAGGGGTCGATCAGGGTATGGATGATGGCGGCGACGGCGGTCGTGTCGTGCCCTGTCGGGTCATGGCGGGTGACGCGTTCCAGGGACACAGTGCGAGGCTGCTCGCAGATCGCGTAGGACTTCGGCGCGACCTCGACGCGGGTCGGCCACGGCTTGTCGGTGCTGGACAGGGGGACCACGATCGCCAGCCGCATGGATCGATGCTGCCGGGCATTCGACAGGACCAGGTGCGGCCGATGCTTCGCCTGCTCGCGACCGACTGTGGGGTCCATGGACAGCCAGATGACATCACCGCGCTGAACGATCACGCGGTGGTCTCCTGGGCACGGATCATCCGCTCCTCGACGGCGTACTCGCCCTCGGCCGGCCACGCGCCCTCTTCCCGGGCCTGGGCCTCGTACTCGTCCGGGTCGATGGCGTCCATCGCCTCCCAGAACTGGCGGCGCTCGTGCTCCGCGATGAGGGCCGCCACTGTCTCGTCTGCCGTCTTGAGCGGCTTGCCGTTGAACTTGACCTGGGCGAGCCGCTGCCTCGTGGCGCGTGCAATGGTGATGGTCGTTGTCTCGCTCATGACATCTACAATGACAGATTCCATGGCCCCGGGGAACCCGTATGGGTGACACAGACACCCGATCGAGTGACAGAGACACCCATACGAGTGACGTCACGCTCTCAACCCTGCGGGTCGCGCCCGATGTCCAGGTGGTCATGGACCTACTGGTTCAGCGAGCCCGACAGCGACTCCCCGAGGCGAATGTCATGGGAAGTCATGGATTCGAGGCACGAGAAAGGCCCCCGACCGCAGATCACTGCGGTGAGGGCCCTTCAGGTGCGATAACGGTGCGTTCGGGGTGGGCGTCGTTCGGCCCCCTGCCACGTTCTTCGTCGTCGTGGTGCCGGGTCAAGACTGGCGCTTGCGCCACCGCGCAGTGACGCGGAGCGGCCTTGACGTGGTGCCTCGTCGATGAAGATCCTCCGAGAGCCGGACGTCGTTCCACTGGTGAGATGACCCGCTCACCGCTCCCCCGCCTCGTGTCCGACGGCGGATGGTCTGGCTCGCCAGCGTCGTGCGGGCGGTTGTTAGGCGGGTGCTCGACGTGGCCGGCTACGGGTGCCGGCCACCGTGACCGTCCGCGATCTGCAGTCCGCCACCAAGGTCTGATTCGCCTGGTGTTCACCCGCTCCTGGACAACACCTAGCCCCGGAGCACCGAGTAAACCGCGTGCAACAGGCGGTCCTTCAGAACTCCGTGCACCTGGTCGACCCTGAGATCAACCGCCAGGGCCTCGAACGTTTCGTCGTGGAACATGAAGAAGTAGTGCTTGAGCCTCTGCGACCACCCACCTTGGTGGAGGCGGTGGACGGAGTTGATGCGTTCCTCTTCGGCGATCCAGGGCGAGTTGTGGACGATGTGAGGTTCGTATGGTTCGAGTCCTCGGCCGAACAGAGGGTGTCCGCTGATCACTTCGTCGTTCGGGCCGCCGAACTTGGTCGCGTGGCAGCGCCCGAAAGTGAACTCAAGTAGCTGCGCTGGCATTGCATCGGTCGGCGACACGACCGTGGCGTAAGTCCCGTCCCAGTTCGGGTCGACCGCAGATGCGTAGCAGATCAGCACGGCGGCGGACCTGTTCGAGACGAGGTGCGGCAGCGGTGCTCCTGGGTCCCACTGCGCAGCCAGGTCAATCGGTTCGGCCCACGGCTCACCTCGTGCTGCCGCAAGCTGCCTCTCAGCTTTGGTTAGCTCTCTATGGGCCTCACGGTCGGTGTAGCCCGAGGCCACCAGCCGATCTCGTGCCGTTTCCACGGCCCGTTCGAGCTTTCGTGTCACCTGCGCATCCTTGCACGTCCCCCTCAACGTCAGATCGCCACCTAGCGCCGGCGGAGAACAAGGCTCGAAGAAGCACTCAACATCGAGTGGTGGCCGGCGCCGCAGGCGGGGGTGCGGTGGGGGTGCGGCCGGAGGTGCCCCCGGGCGCCGGAGGTCGCGGGGTCCCCACCGCGGGGTCCCCACCGCGGTGCCCCGCCGTAGGCGCGGCCGGCGCGGCGTAGCCGCGCCCTTGATCCAGTTCGTGACGCAGTGACAGTGCGCAAGCCAAAGCGAGGTGCAGTCCACACGCTCAAGCTCGACGAGATCGTGCAGCTGCGGGCCGCTGTTCGTCGTTGGGAGGACCGACCGCCGGCTACTCGAGGAAAGCGGAGCATCACGCTCCTCCCCCAGATCGTGGACGGGCTGCGCATCGGTGAGTGCCTGGCACTGCGGCAGACAGACCTGAACCTGGACACCGACGTGCCGACGCTCACCGTGATGGGCACTGTCGTTCGCGTCGAAGAGACGACACCGGCGGGAATCGTCAAGGGCCGGCTGGCACGTCATGCCAAGCCGAAGTCGGACACCTCGCGCCGCACGATCACTCTGCCGGACTTCGTGGTCACGGCACTCCGTGAGGCGATCGGACTCGGGCTCGACAGCGGGCCGGACAAGCTCGTCTTTCCGTCGGCGGAAAGAACGCCCCGCTCCCCCGGTCGAGTTCGTGAGCAGTTGCGCCAGGCTCGCGAGGGAACGGGTCTCAAGGTGAGGCCACACGACTTCCGTCGAACGATCGCGACTCGGGTGGCGAACGAGACCACGATCGGGAACGCAACAGCGCTGCTCGGTCGAGGGAACGACCGTGCGGTTATGTGGATCGGACGCACATCACCCCGGACCTGCGGATCGTCATCGATCAACTCGTCCGACAGGCGGAAGCCGAGAGCACCCCAGAAGCCAACTCGGAGTGAAAACGGAGTGCCCGGCACGACGAAGGCCCCCAGATCCGCATGATTTAGCGGTTGGGGGCCTTCAGTGTGCGGTAGCGGTGAGCTCAGCACGGCGGCTTGTTCCACGTGATGCGCACTTGGACCACAACCCGGTTGACCTGCACGTTTACCTGTCACGGGTTGTATCCCGTCGGCTGGGATCTGCCCGGGCCAGACCTGAAAGTGATGTGTAAATCATGGCTGGTCGCGCGGGCCTGTGACCCAACATGCTCCTGCTTCGGGGTCCCTGTTCCTCCGTCATCCGTTGGCGCGGGGCACGTCTCGGACATCGGTTCTGCTGGCAGTGCAACAGGTCCCGCTCGTGCAGCTCGTGGTGCGGTGGTGCCGGGTGTCGGCGGGACCTGTTGCGCTGCCGGCGGGTTCGGTGTCAGGGTCCCGGTGAAGCCAATGGGTGGCGGAGGGGCAGGGGCGCCGCGGTCCCTCGATCCTCTTGATTCCGGCAGGTGTCCGCCGGAGGCACTAAGACGCGCCGGTCGGCGCACGACACGCAGAGAGGTTACGACGATGCCTTCTGACGCTCGTGCTGCTCGAGTCCGATTCCTGACGACCGAAGAAGGTGGACGACGGACAGCGCCTGTGTCAGGCGTTCGGTCGCAGATCGAGCTCGGTGGCTTCCAGTCGTCATGCGTTGTCGAGGACCTCACGGGGCGCACGGATCTCCCGCTCGGCCAGAGCATCGAGGTTCAGATCCGGATCCTCTTTGAAGACTGGGCCGGTCCGGCGTTCGCCCGGGCCAAGGCGGTCGAGCTCTACGAGGGCGACAAGCTGGTCGCTACCGGCGAGTTCCACGCTCCGAATGACTAGGAGCACGCCCTAGCTGCACAACAAGAGACGGTCTCGACCACTGGAGTCGGGACCGTCTTCGTCATGTTCGGGGCCGGTAGGCCGTCGGGGTGCGGTGGGGTGCGCGCAGGGCGCGAAGCGCCCGGAGCGCGGGGCCCCATCGCGGGCCCCCGCCGGCCGGACGGCCCAACGCGCCGGAGGCGCGCCTTGACGGTGGTCCGGATCGTTTGGTCTTCCCCTCGACGGAGGGAACGCCGCGCTCGACCGGCCGCGTGCGCGAACAGTTGAAGGAGGCTCTGGAGGGCACCGGCGTGACGGTGAGGCCGCACGACTTCCGCCGCACCGTGGCGTCTCTCCTGGATGCTCAGCTCGACACGAAGACGGCAGCGGCACAGCTCGGGCACTCGACGGAGGCGACGACGCTGCGGCACTACGTCAAGCGGACGCACATTGCGCCCGACGTGCGGGTGGTCCTGGACCTGCTGGTCAACCAGCCAGACAGCGACTCCCCCGAAGCGAATGTCATGGGAAAGTGATGGATTTGGGGGAACGACGACGGCCCCCGACCGGCAAAGATGCTGGTCAGGGGCCGTTTCGTTCGGTCCGGAACGCGGTAGCGGTGGGATTTGAACCCACGGTGGACTTTCACCCACACACGCTTTCGAGGCGTGCTCCTTAGGCCGCTCGGACACGCTACCTTTGCCCACCACAACAGCAGCGGGCCGTAGCAGGATACCTGGTCGAAGCCCCGTTCCACGAATCGGCCGCGGCACCCCCGTCACACGGCGCCGAGCAGCCCCCTCGTCCTAGGACTGTCCGACGACCCGACCCGCCAGTTCCTCCCGCCGCGCCGCTTCATCCGGCGACCCGCGTACGACCGTAGAGTGGGTGCATGGCGACGACCGCTGACGCAGAGCCCGTTCCCGACACTGCGGCAGACAGTGCCGAGGCCAAGGCGGGCGACCTCGTCGAGCGCACAGCGGCCTCGATCCGGTCGTGGATCATCACGGGGAAGGCGAGGCCGGGCGAGCGCCTCTCCGAGAAGGCGGTCGCCGAGACCCTCGCGGTCTCCCGCAACACGCTCCGCGAGTCGTTCCGGGTGCTGACCCACGAGAACCTGCTCGTCCGGCGTCCGCACGCGGGTGTCATGGTGGCCGTCCCGACGCTCGCGTCGATCCTCGACATCTACCGTGTGCGCCGCATGATCGAGGGGCAGGCCTTGCGGGGCGCGATACCGGGCCACCCGGCGACCGGCATCATGCGCGACGCCGTCGAGAGCGCCGAACGGGCACGCGACGAGAAGGACTGGCGCAGCGCCGGCACCGCCAACATGGAGTTCCACCGCGGCATCGTCGGGCTCTGCGACAGCGCGCACCTGGACCGGCTCTACGCCACCGTCTCGGCGGAGCTGCGCCTTGCGTTCGGCCTGCTGGCGAACCCGGAGTACCTGCACGCGCCCTACGTGGCCCGCAACGCGCGGATCCTGCAGCTGACCCTTGCCGGGGACAGCGCCGCGGCCGCCGCGGAGCTCGACGAGTACCTCGTCCAGTCGGAGCGCACGGTGGCGGCCGCGTACTCCCGGCGCACACCGGCCGAGCCCGCCTGACCTCACCGCACGGGCAGCACCGCCAGCAGCTCCTCCAACTGCTGTCTCGTGTTCGCGACGTACCCGTCGCGCAGGCGCATCGCCGCGTCCCAGACCTCTCGCTCCCCCGGTGACTGCCGTTCCAGCACGGTCATGTTCTCGGTGAGGTCGAGCCGCCGGTTGAAACCCTGGACGGCGTCGCGCCAACGGTGCAGCCCGGTCACGAGCGTCGTGTCCTTGCGCCGGTCGAGGGCGCCCGAGACGAGCGCCGCGTCGACGGCGGAGACCGCCAGCCTGGCGAAGACGGCCCGCGGACGGTGACCCTCGGCCCGGGCGAACTCGTTGTCGGCAAGGACCGACCGGTTCCGCTCCAGCTCGCGGCGGATCGCGGCGAGCACCTGAGCGTGCCGCTCCGCCTCGCTGCTCAGCCGCTCCACGATGAGCCCGGTCAGGCCGGCCACGAGCGTCAGCGAGTTGACCGCCGGCTCCCAGCGCGGTTCTCCCGGCAGCACGAACCACAGGACGCCGAGCACGAACGCGGCGGCGAGCAGCCCGTAGGTCACGGCGGCGACAGTCGCGCGGGCGCCGTTCACGTGCCGGTCCAGCATCCGGCCCGGGCCGGGCACGGTCAGGCCCAGATGGTGAACGGCCGGTCGTCCAACCGCTGCTCCGCGGGCGCCGGAGCGCCCACGACGTAGACGCGGTCGCAGGGGCGGAGGACGTCGAGGATGCGCTCGAGGGCAGCCGCGGCGCCGTCGTCGTCCATGACCGCGAGGTCCACGTGCAGGGAGAGGACTCCCGCTCGGACCAGCAGACCGAGACGACGCCCCACGGGCTGCTGCTGCACTGTCGGTTCGGCCATGTCGGTCATCCTCCGGCGTGGGCGGGCAGATCTCGCTGCACAACCAGGCTAGCCCCGTCGGACAGAACTATCTAGATCGTTGGACAATTGGCCACCGGCCGAGTGCTGGGAGTCGCGGGACCTGACGGCCAGAACCCGCGAATCCCCAGCACTCGACACAGGAGCGATGGTCAGTAGACCGACGGCCAGCCCGCCGAGTCGTAGGACAGCAGGTTGATGCCGAGGCGGGACGCACCGCTGTCGGTGTAGTAGTGGTAGAAGAGCGCGTCCGCGTCGTTGTCAGCCAGCACCGCCTGGTGCCCCGGGCCGTGGATGTTCCCGTGGCCGGCGAGGATCTCCGTACCGCCGCCCAAAGTCATCGGAGTGCCTGCCCGGTCGACGTACGGCCCGGTGACCGACGTCGAACGGCCCACCATCACGCGGTACGTGCTGTTCGCGCCCTGGCAGCACGCGTCGAACGAGACGAACAGGTAGTAGTAACCGCCCCTGTGGTGGATGGTCGGCGCCTCGATGGCGCCGCCGCCGCGGCCGGCGATGCTGTGGAGCTCGGTGCCGGACCGCTTGCCCGTCGAGGGGTCGAGACCGATCATCTTGAGGCCCGACCAGAAGGAGCCGAAGCTCAGGTACCAGCGACCCGACTGGTCGATGACGAGGTTGGGGTCGATCGCGTTCCAGCTGTCCGACGTCCTCGACTCGATGACGAGCCCGTGGTTGGTCCACGAACCCTGCGCGCCCGTGGTGCTCGTGGCGAGAAAGATGCCGGAGCGGTTCGAGCCGAACGTCGAGGCCGAGTAGTACAGGTAGTAGCGGCCGTTGACGTACGTGATGTCCGGGGCCCACACGTGGTTGCTGCCGTTCGTGTAGGCGTGCGCCCACGGGACGCCGTTCGGGAACGCCGCCCCGGCGTCGTCCCACCGGGTGCGGTCGGTGGACGTCTTCAGCGTGACCCCGTCACCCGTGTGGGCGAGCAGGTAGCCGCCGGCGGGCGTCTTGACGACCTCGGGGTCGTGCACGCCGGTGCTCCCGGTGACGACACCCGGGTTCGGGTAGTCGGCCACGGCGGTCGGCGCGGCGGGCGCCGCCACACCCGCCGCCGTCGTGCCCGACGCCGCCGGGCTGATCGCGAGTCCCGCCGCGACGAGCAGCGCCACGGCCGCCTGTCGACGTCGGGTGCCGCTGGTGGATCGTGCTCGGAACTGGTGCATCGTTGCCTCCGTCCGGTACGTGCCAACAGCGACGGAGCCCGGTTGTGAGCGCTCACATTCCAGGGCCGGACCGTCGTCGCTCCGGCTTCTACAAGGTTGTAGAACAGTGTGGGGCGGGTGAATTGGCACGTCAAGGGGTGGAGGCGACCAAGGCATCATGTGTCGGGCCCGCACCGTGCTCCGGCGGCGGGGCTGTCACATCTTGCGCGTCGCGAGGTACTGTTCCGACACCGCCGAGGGAGGACACCGATGCCCGCGCCCACGCTCTTCGACTACTCGGACCACAGTCCGTACTCGAACCCCGGAAATCACGCAGGATACTTCTCCGAGCTGAGCACCGACCCGGAGGAGCTGCACCGGTTCGTCTGCTCCGCCGTCATGCACTACCGGTCCGAGGGCCCGGCGCTGACCGAGACGCAGAAGGCCGATCCAGACCGCCGCTGGCTGACCTCGATCCTGGACGCCGCCGAGACCCGTGCGCCGCTCGACGGGCCGCGCACACGGGCGCAGCAGGTGGCCGGCTGCTGTCGCGACCACACGCTCCTGGCGCTCGGCGTGCTGCGCACGCAGGGAATCCCGGCACGGTCCCGGATCGGGTTCGCGACGTACTTCACGCCGGGCTGGAACAGTGACCACGTCGTGGGCGAGCGCTGGGACGGCGACCGCTGGGTACGGTTCGACCCGGAGCTCGACCAGGACGACTTCGACTTCGACGTCAACGACATCCCCACCGGGCCCGGGTCACCGTTCCTGACGGCCGCCGAGTCGTGGCTCGCGATCCGCGGCGGCACCGCCGACCCGGAGACGTTCGGTGTGGGGCCGGACCTGCCGCACCTGCACGGCAAGGACTTCGTGCGGTACTACGTGCTGTTCGAGGTGGCACACCGGCACCGTGACGAGCTGCTGCTCTGGGACCTGTGGGGCCCGGAGCTGGGCACGCGGTACGTCCGCGAGGCCGGCGGCGGGCAGGTGGCGACCTGGGTCGAGGAGTCCGGCCTCCCGGGCACCGACATGTCCGACGCCGAGTTCGATGCCGTCGCCGACGAGCTCGCCTACCTGCTCGTCGCCGCCGACGCCGGGGACTCCGAGGCGGCCGACCAGCTCGCCGAGCTGTACCGCGAGGACGTGCGGCTGCACCCGGGCGAACGGGTGCTGACGCTCTCCCCCACGGGCCACGCCGCCATCACGGACCTGTCCGCCCACTGACCCGCGTCGCTCAGAGACGCTCGGCCAGCTGGGCCAGGACGTCGCTCGTGCCCGACTCGATCTTCACCGTCGCGTACTTGTCGCCCCGCGTGATCCCGCGGTTCACGATCACCACGGGCTTGCCCTCGGTCGCGGCGTGCCGCACGAACCGCAGCCCGCTCATCACGGTCAGGGACGAGCCGGCGACGAGCAGCGCGTCCGCGGAGTCCACCAGCGCGAAGGCCCGCTCCACCCGCTCGCGCGGCACGTTCTCGCCGAAGTACACGATCTCGGGCTTGAGCACTCCCCCGCAGAACTCGCACGGCGCCGGCTTGAAGTGCGCGGTCGACTCGATGACGGCGTCGGCGTCGGGCGCGATCTCGATGTCCGCGACGTCTCCCACGGACTCCAGGAAGCCGGGGTTGAGGGCGTCGAGCCGCTCGGCGAGGTGCGTGCGCGAGATGACGCGGCCGCAGGTCAGGCAGATCACGCGGTCGTAGCGTCCGTGCAGGTCGATGACGTTGCGGGAGCCCGCGTCCTCGTGCAGCAGGTCCACGTTCTGCGTGATGATCCCCGCGAGCAGGTCACGCTCCTCGAGCCGGACGAGCGCCCGGTGCCCCGCGTTCGGCACCGACCGGTTCACGTGCTGCCAGCCCACGTGGTTACGGGCCCAGTAGTGGCGGCGGAACTCCGCGTCGCCCACGAACTGCTGGTAGGTCATCGGGCTGCGGGGCGGGGAGTCGGGCCCCCGGTAGTCGGGGATGCCGGAGTCCGTCGAGATGCCGGCACCCGTGAGCGCGGTGAACCGCAGGCCGGTCAGCACCTCGACGGCGTCGTCCACGGTGGTGCGGGCGACCTCGACGGGTTCAGGGTTCCACGTGGTGGGTCGAGCTTGAGGGAACACGCCTACGAGGGTATGCCGAGGGAGGCCCCACGGCGCCGCTCTGTGTTCCATTTCGCACAAGGCGGCACCCCGCTGACCCGAGATCCTCTTGCATCGACGCACCGGGTGCGCACGCTGCTCGACCAGCTGCACTCCGCGTTTGCCACAGGTCTGACGGCGGCGCAGCGGCTAGCCCCGCCGCACCTCGAAGAACTCGCGGAGCAGCGCCCCGCACTCCACCTCGCGCAGGCCGCCGAGCACCTCGACCTCGTGCAGCGCGCGCTGGTCGCGCACCAGGTCCCACACGGATCCGGTGGCGCCGGCCTTCGGGTCCCAGGCGCCGAGGACGAGCCGTCCCACCCTCGCCTGGACCAGCGCGCCCGCGCACATCGGGCACGGCTCCAGGGTGACCACGAGCGTGCAGCCGTCCAGCCGCCACTCGCCCCGGGCCGCCGCCGCGGCCCGCATCGCTAGCACCTCGGCGTGGGCGGTCGGGTCCCCCGTCGCCTCTCGTTCGTTGTGCCCGACGCCGATCACCCGTCCCGACTCGTCGAGCACCAGCGCACCGACCGGTACGTCGCCGGTGTCGAGGGCCCGCCGGGCCTCGTCGAGGGCCACGCCCATCCAGCTCTCCCAGTGCGCGCGGCGTTCGGCCGCGCTCAGGGCGCTCAGTCCCGCTGACCAGTCAGACACACAGGTCACCCTAGTGACCCCTGCGTCCGCCAACCGGGTGAGGACGGGCGGTGTGGCGCTGGCAACGTTTCGAGGCGCCCCGCGGTCCCTGCGGGGTGCCGCCCGGTAGCGTTGGGCCCATGCGCCTCCACGTCGTCGATCACCCGCTGGTCGCCCACAAGCTGACCGTCCTGCGGGACGAGACCACCGCCTCACCCACCTTCCGCCTGCTGGTCGACGAGCTCGTCACGCTGCTGGCCTACGAGGCCACGCGCGACATCGTCACCGAGCCGCACGAGGTGCGGACGCCGGTCACCACCATGACGGGCACCCGACTCGCGTCGCCGCCGCCGCTCGTGGTGCCGATCCTCCGGGCCGGGCTGGGCATGCTCGACGGCATGAGCCGCCTGCTCCCGACGGCGGAGGTCGGGTTCCTCGGCCTCGTGCGTGACGAGGAGACGTTCAAGGCCGTCACCTACGCCAACCGCCTGCCCGACGATCTCACGGGTCGGCACGTCTTCCTCATCGACCCGATGCTCGCCACCGGCGGCACGCTGGTCGCGGCCATCGACTACGTGCTGGAGCGCGGCGCCCGCGAGGTGACCGCGGTCTGCCTGCTGGCCGCCCCCGAGGGCATCCAGGCGCTCGAGGAGCACGTGGGCGACCGGCTGAACCTGACCGTCGTCGTCGCCGCGGTCGACGAGCGTCTCGACGAGCGGGCCTACATCGTGCCCGGTCTGGGTGACGCTGGCGACCGCCTGTACGGCATCGTCTGAGCCCGGGGCGTCAGGCCTCGTCGGCGGGCCGGCTGCTGCACTCCGCGAACCACGGCCAGCGCGGCCGCTGCGTCTCGGGCGTGAGCGCGGAGGTAGCGGCGGGCGCGGCCGGCGTCGGCTCGCACACGTCGCCGATGCAGACCTTGCCGTCGACGAAGAACGACTGCTCCACCGTGTGGCCGCGCCCCTCGAGCTGACGGGTGAGCCGCACCGTGACGTTGCCCTCGC
Source organism: Promicromonospora xylanilytica (assembly GCF_054782895.1). NCBI lineage: Bacteria > Bacillati > Actinomycetota > Actinomycetes > Micrococcales > Promicromonosporaceae > Promicromonospora > Promicromonospora xylanilytica. Next base: position 65,414 of record NZ_BAAGRP010000003.1, on the reverse strand, counting down.
GGCTGATCGCGGTCTCCCTGATGAGCTCGAGCGTGGTGGCCCCGCCCGCGGCGACCTGCTGCTCGGGACCGACCTCGCCGCTGCTGTCGCGGACCAGCACACCCAGCCAGTCACGTCCCGACCCGTTGTTCACCGTCGCCGTGAGGCGCACGTTGTGGTCCGCGCACTGCGCGGCGGTGTCGACCGAGACCGTCTCGGGCCAGGTGAGCTGGGCGCACGACTCGAACGCGACGTCCATCGTCCTGAGCGTCTTGCCCGCCGCCGTGAGGGTCGCGGTCCCGGTGCCCCAGACGACCGGGTACTCGATCGACATGACCTCCCCCGCCGGGACGGTCTTGGTCACGTCCCCGACGTGGAACCGCACGGGAAGGGTCGAACCCGTGTTGTCGGCCGTGACGACGAACGTCCGCACCGAACGGTCCTGCTGGGCGTCGAACACGCAGGCGCCTCCCGCGACCGGTGCGTCGCCGCTCGCCGGCGCGATCAGGGCGCCGCCATGGGGCGCCTTCGGGTTCGTCTGCGGCACGACCGGGCCGGCGGGCCGGTCGCCGTCGGTGTCCACCCCGCTCCGCGAGAGGCGGAACGTGACGTCGCCCTTCTCCAGGTGGGTGCGGTTCGTGTTCACGGTCAGGTTGACGGTGCCACCCGGCGCCACGGGGCGGCCCGGGGACTCCAGGACGGTGTCGCCCACCGGGACCGCCATGACGACGGTCAGCGACTCGTCCGACGTGTTGGTCACGGTGCCTTCCACGCCGACGGTGCCGCCCGCGTTGTAGGTCTTCGCGCTCGTCTGTGTGCCCCACGCGGGCGCGTAGCAGTCCGCCGCCTTGTGGTCGCCCGCTGGAACACGTGTCGTGTAGGTCTTCCCGTCCACCACGGTGGCCAGCACGAAGACCGCCTGGCCCGCCGGGACCCGCAGGCCGTCGGGGACGGTGAGCTGCGTGGACGAGCCGGGGGCAACGTCCTTCCCGGAGGAGGCACTGCCACCGGCCGCCTCGAGCGCGACGCGCACCGTGTGCTGCGTCGTGTTGGTGTACGCGCCCGTCACGACGGCGTTCGCCGTGCCGGCTCCGCCTTCGGCGAGGCAGGAGGCGCCGACCGCACCGGCACCGGCGCCGGCGTTCGCCCACGCCGACGTGACGGCCAGTGTGGCCGAGGCGGAGCGGGCGTGCCCCTTGGGGACGACCGGACGGACGTTCGCGGCACCGAGCACCGTGGGCGTCGCCGACGACGCGTCGGCGGCCGTCGTGACGTTCAGCGTGGTGTCCAGGGTGTCGCCGGGTTCCAGGGCCGCCGGGACCGTCCCGGCGAGCGGCGCGCAGAGCCACGCACCGGGCAGCGCGCCGGCCGCGCAGGACAGCTCGGGCTGCGACGTGGTGGGCCGGACGCCCTCGGGGAGCGTCACCTCGACCGACCAGCCGGCGGAGACCGCGCGGTCACCCGTGCTGACCACCCGGACCGGCAGCGCGGCGGTGCCAGGGCTCGCGAGCGAGACGTCGTCGCTCGCCGCGGACAGCTCAGGACCAAAGGCCGCCACCGTGCGGCCGGGAAGGTTGATCGCGACGTGCTCCATGCCGTCGGCCCAGACCTCCGCACCGACCGGGTAGTCGCCGCCGGAGTTGGCCTGCACGGGCACCTCGACATGGTGGTGCTGGCCCGGTGCGACCTCGCCGAGCGAGCAGACCAGCACGTTCGCCTGCTCGGTCGGCATGCAGGCGGCCGGGCCGTCGTCCGGGATCGGCCCCACGGTGGGCGGCGCGCTGGGAGACGAGCTCGGCATCGCCTGCGTCTCGCCGGACGTGTCGGGTACGCCTGCCCCGGCGTCTGCGTCGGACTCCGGCTCGCTCGCGCTGTCGGCGCTCGTGGGTGCTTGCGTGGCGTCGCCGGTGCCGGCGGTCGGCCCGGACGACGGCGTGCCGGTTCCCTCGCTCGGCTCCACGGACGTCGCCAGCACGCTGCCGACACCGGTGCCGAACGGGCCGTCCGGCCGCACCACGTTCAGCCCCTGGGGGAGCGTGATCTGCAGCTGGGTACCGGTGGTCGCGGTGTCGCCGGTGTTCTCGACCGTGAGGCCCAGCTTCTGGGGCTCCCGGGGCGCCAGCGGCTTCGAGGCGTCCGCGTAGTCGACGACGAGGTACGTGCTCGTGCTCGTGCTGGTGCCCTCGCCCGGCTCGACGTCGGTCGGGAGGACGGGCCTGCCCTGGACGTCCTCGGCCTCCGGCAGCGCCTGGCCGTCCGTCGTGGTGATCACCTGGTCCGCGAGCACGGGCTCGGCGGCGGGAGGTGCGGCGATCTGCAGCGCCGCGACCATGCCGACGGCGGCGACGGCGAGCGCGCCGGCCGCCACGCTGCCACCCGTGGCGGCCGCGGCGGCGGACGCCACCGCACCAGCGGTCGCCGAGACGGCGCTGGCCGTTGCCGAGACCGCTGACGACACGGCCCCGGAGAACGTGCCCGTCGAGGCGACGCCCACCGTCGCGGTCGCCGTCGGGGCGCTGCCGGCCGCCGCGCCCGCACCGGCCTTCGCCGCGGCGACCAGGCCACCGATCGGGGCACCGGCCCCGACGAGGGCGAGACCGCCGGCGCCGAGCACCAGCGGGGCGATGACGGTCTTCATGCCGTGCGCCACGTCGTGCAGCTCGAGCACGAGGGCGCTGCACGTGCCGCACGTCCCGAGATGGTCGTCGATCTTCGCGGTCTCCCGCTTGGACAGGCTGTCGCGTACGTAGCCACCGAGGAGCGGGTTCACGGAGCGGCAGGTGTCCGACGGCGCGTGCGTCAGGTGCTGCTGCAGGTACCCGGCGCGCAGCGCTTCCTTCGCACGGTAGAGCAGGGCGGAGACACCGTTGGGGCTGAGACCGAGCACCGGCGCCACCTGCGCGGGCTTCAGGTCGTCGACCAGCACGTACCAGAGCACCTCGCGCCACCGCTCGGGCAGGTCGAAGTAGGCCCTGGAGACCACGCTGCGTTCGAAGCCGGCGAGCGCCGGGTCGTCCTGGGAGGCGACCCTGCCGAGCACCGACTCGATCTCGTCGTCCGTGCTGGGGCGCGTACGGGCGGCTCCCCTGGAGACGTCGAACGACCGGTGGCGGACCACGGTGTACAGGTAGGGACGGAACCCGGTGTCTGGTCCGGCGCCGCGACGAAGCATCTCGAACAGCTTGCTGAACGCGTCCGCGACCACGTCGTCGGCGTCGGCGGGTGAGACGTACTGCCGCGCGAGCGCGCGAGCGGCCGCCGCGTGCCGCGCGTAGAGCACGCCAAAAGCGTCGCGGTCACCTGACCTGACCTGCAGGATCAGTTCCGCGTCGCTCGGAGTGCCCCCCGTGCTGCTCTCGGCTTGCTTCACGTCTACCCAGACTCTCGGCTGTGTCCTGCCAAAGACTATAGAGCCACACCGGCGTTTTAGGGGTGGAAAAAACATTTCCCCCATCGGATTGGGGTGAAGTGCGGTACACCACCGCCGAAGGTGCGTCATGATGTATCACCGTGAGGGTCCCTTCATCATGAGCGAGTCACAGCAGGAGGCGCGGGTGCGTGTACATGACCTGCGTGAGCGGTGGCGCGCAACCAGTCTTGCGTCGGTCTGGATCCGGCCGAACGACTGGGAGCATCCTGCCGCGGAAGCGCTGGCCGAGGCACTGGCCGAGGGCCGCGGCGTGATCGCGCCCGCGGAACGTCTTGGCGCGGCGCGGGCGGACGTGGGCGCGGGCATCACCGAGGCCCTCGACGATGTCGCCTGCCTCTACGCGGCGTTCGGTCGGCCCACCGACGTCGGCGCACTGCGCGCCGCGGCCATCGGCTGGGTCGGCGCGCGCGAGCGCGTGCCGTACCAGGTGGCCACGCACGACCCGTCGACCGGTCTACCGACGGGCGAGTACCTGGGCGAGCGGCTGCGCGAGACCTACGGCACGGCGCAACGCTCGGGCACCACAGCGGGCGCCTCCCACTGCCTGCTCGTGCTCGACGTCGGCCTCGACAGCCTGGACACGTGGCAGCGGCTCGCGCGCTCCGCCGCCATCGGCCGCACGCTGCACCAGGTCTTCGGCGAGGGCCACCCGATGGCCGCCGTCGACGACGGCACCTTCGTGGTGCTGTGCGAGCGCGGCCCGACGACCGCGGAGCTGGGTCAGTCGCTGCGCCGCGTCGTGGAGCGCAACGCCGAGGTGCTCGGTCTCACCACGGAGGTACGCCGGCCGACCAGGGTCTGGGTGGAGCGCCTGCCCGGGACGCACGACGACGCCTTGCTGCTGCTGGACCACCTGGCTCGCTGAGGTCCTCGAACCCCCTGAGCCCCCGCACGACCAGGCACCCACAGCGGAGCGCCCGCTCATCGCCGAGCGGGCGCTCCGACTGCGTACGGGTCAGGTCAGCGTTCCTCAAAGGTGAGGCAGTCCGCGTGCCCTGGGTCCTCCGGGCCGGCGCCCACCCGGATCGAGGGGGCGCTGCACTCCAGGTTGTCGTTGTGCGTGCACTCGCCGCGCTGGCAGGCGCCGACGTGCGCGATGACCTTCTCGAGACCGCCCTTGGTGCTCAGCGGGATGAACGTGGCGCAGGAGGCGTCGCCCCTGTGCCCCGCGATGGTGACGGCTCCTGCGTGGCAGCCGTGGTCGTGGTTGTAGCCGCAGCCGTCGATCGAGCACTCGGCGACCTCCGGCATCTCCATCAGCGTGCTCATGGTTGGCTCCTCGCGTGGTGCGGTGGACATCTCCAACAGGAAGATCCTATTCCGGAAATGCAGAACGCGTAGAGCAAGGAATGCCTTACCTATACCCGCGCCAATCCTCCCCATTAAAGAAAGAATTGCGTTGCCGAAATTCCGGTCGCGCGAGGGCGGGTGCTCAGCTCTCGCGGCGCGGTGCCGGCCGCCAGAGGACGACCGCACCGCCGCCCACACCTCGGTGCTCGAGGTCGACGCGCATGGCGGCGCTACGGACCCGCTGGCCGCGCTGCACCACCACGACATCGCCGGCGTCCGGGCCCGCCGCGAACACACGGCCCTCCTCCTGGACCCGCATCAGCAGGTCACCGAGGCGTTCCTCGAGCACGGAGACGTGCGCCTCCAGGTCGAGGATGCGCTTGATCCCGGCGAGGTTGATGCCCTCGACCTGCGCGAGCCGCTGCACCTGCAGCAGGCGCGCCACGTCCCGGCGGGAGTACCGGCGGCCGCGGCCACGGGTGCGGCGCGGTACCACCAGGCCGAGCCGGTCGTACTGCCGCAGGGTCTGGGGATGCATTCCCGCGAGAGCGGCCGCCTTGGAGACGGTAAGCACGGGTGCGTCGTCGTCAACCATGTGCTCCTCCCCATGTCTCGTTCGCTTGTGCGTGCGGGCAGGCTAACCGACCTCGGCGCGGTGGGACATATGCCCCACCGCGCCGATGGTCATTCCGCCGCCCGCTCGGCCAGCCCTGCGCGCACGTCCTCGCCGTCGCTCTCCGCGGCAAACGACTCGAGCGCCTGCCTGGCCTTCTTGCTGAGCTTCTGCGGCACGACCACCTGAACGCTCACGAGCAGGTCGCCGTTCGCCGTCGCCGTCTGCACGCCCCGCCCCTTGACGCGGAGGGCCCGGCCCGAGGGGGTCCCCGCCGGCACCTTCAGCCGCACGGTCGCGCCGTCGAGCGTCGGCACCTTCAGCGTGGTGCCGAGCGCGGCCTCCGCGAACGTGACGGGCACCGTCATCCGCAGGTCAAGACCGTCCAGCGTCCAGACCGGATGCGGCGTCACGTGCACCGTGACCACCAGGTCGCCCGCGGGGCCACCACCGACGCCCGGCTTGCCCTTGCCACGGAGGCGGAGCTTCTTGCCGTCGTTGATACCCGCGGGGATCCGGGCCGTGATGGTCCGGCCGTTGACCTCCAGCTCAGCGGTCGTGCCCTCGACGGCCGCACGGAACGGCAGGGTGACCTGCGCGACGATGTCGGCGCCCTGGGTCGGCGCGGTGAACCCCGTGGGGCCGGCCGAGCCGTAGCCCGAGCGGTTCGCGCCGAACATCGAGCCGAGGATGTCCTCGAAGCCGGGACCCGCGTTGCCACCCTGGGAGTACCGCACGCGGGGACCGCCCCGCCCTGCGGGGCCCTGGCCGCCACCGAACATGGCGCCCATGATGTCCTCGAAGCCACCCGCCCCGGCGCCCCCCGGACCGGCGGAGAAGCGTGCACCGCCCGCCATGGCACGCACGGCGTCGTACTGACGGCGCTGCTCCGGGTCGGACAGCACGGCGTAGGCCTCGCCGATCTCCTTGAACCTGGACTCCGCGGAGGCGTTGCCCTGGTTCTGATCGGGGTGGTACTGGCGCGCCAGCTTGCGATAGGCCCTCTTGATGGCCGCGTCGTCGGCGTCCTTGGACACGCCCAGCACGGCGTAGAAGTCCTTCTCCATCCAGTCCTGACCGGTCATGGCACCTCCTTCCGCGTCGATACCGGTGGCCGAGCCCGCCGAGACTCCCGCCTCGACAGGCTCGACCACCGAGAGATCACTCCGGTCCGACGACGCCCACTCGTGCCGCCCGGACCACCTTGTCGCCGATCTTGTAGCCCGGCTCCACCACGAGGTTCACGGTGGCCGCCGTCGCGTCAGCGTCGGTCGAGTGCATGAGCGCCTCGTGCACCGTGGGGTCGAACTCCTCGCCCACCGTGCCGTAGCGCTCGATGCCGAACTTCTGCAGGCTCTGGTCGAGCTTCTCCGCGATCGCCGCCATGGGACCGCTCAGCTCGCCGTGCTGCTTGGCGCGCTCGATGTCGTCGAGCACGGGCATCAGTGCGACCAGCACGTCCTGCACGCCCCGGTCCCGCGCCGCGTCCTGGTCACGCAGCGCCCGGTTGCGGTAGTTCGTGAAGCTGGCTCGCTCACGCTGCAGCGCGTCCAGGTGCTCGGCGGCCTCGGCCTTCGCCTTGAGGACCTCCGAGGCCTCCGCGGCGTCGCCGGACGGCTCGAAGTCGAGCCCCTCCAGCGGGTCGCCGGAGGAAGGCTGCTCGCCCTCGGCGGCCTCGTCCGTCGCCGCGGCCTCGTCCGTCGCCGCGGCCTCGTCCGTCGCCGCGGCCTCGTCCGTCGCCGCGGCCTCGTCCGTCGCCGCGGCCTCGTCCGTCGCCGCGGCCTCGTCCGTCGCCGCGGCCTCGTCCGTCGCCGCGGGCTCGGACGGCTTCGCCGGCCGGCTCTGCTCGCCGGAGTTGTTCACCTTGCGCTTGTCCGTGAACTGGAAGGGGTGCTCCTCCGAGCCCTCGGGCTCGGGAGGTCCCTGCGGGTTCTCTTCGGTCACTTGCGCTCGTCCTCATCGTCCACGATCTCGGCGTCGACGACGTCCTCCTCCGGGGCGGACTGTGCGTTCGCCGTCTGCGGGCCACCCTCCGCGCCCTGCGCGGCGGGCTGCTCGGCGGAGTACAGGGCCTCGCCGATCTTCTGCGAGGAGGCGCCGAGCTTCTCGTACGAGGTCTTCACGGCCTCCGAGTCCTCGCCCTCGAGCGCGGACTTGACCGCGGCGATGTCCGCCTCGACCTCGGTGACGACCTCGGCCGGGAGCTTGTCGCGGTTGTCCGTGATCTGCTTCTCCATGGAGTACGCGAAGGTCTCGGCCTGGTTGCGGGTGTCCGCGTCCTCGCGACGCTTCTTGTCCTCCTCGGCGTGCAGCTCGGCGTCCTTGACCATGCGGTCGATGTCCTCCTTGGGGAGGGCCGAGCCGCCGGTGATCTTCATCGACTGCTCCATGCCCGTGCCACGGTCCTTGGCGGACACGTGCACGATGCCGTTCGCGTCGATGTCGAACGTGACCTCGATCTGCGGCACGCCGCGCGGGGCCGGCGCGATACCGGTGAGCTCGAAGACGCCCAGCGGCTTGTTGTCGCGGGTGAACTCGCGCTCGCCCTGGAACACCTGGATCGCCACGGACGGCTGGTTGTCGTCAGCCGTGGAGAAGACCTCGCTGCGCTTGGTCGGGATGGCCGTGTTGCGCTCGATGAGCTTGGTCATCACGCCACCCTTGGTCTCGATACCGAGGGACAGCGGGGTGACGTCGATCAGCAGGACGTCCTTGCGGTCGCCGGAGATGACGCCGGCCTGCAGGGCGGCGCCGACGGCGACGACCTCGTCCGGGTTCACGCCCTTGTTCGGCTCGCGGCCACCCGTGAGCTCCTTGATGACCTCGGTCACGGCGGGCATGCGGGTGGAGCCACCCACGAGCACGACGTGGTCGATGTCGGAGACCGAGATGCCGGCGTCACGGATGACCGCGTGGAACGGCGCCTTGGTGCGGTCGATGAGGTCCTGCGTCATCTGCTGGAACTGAGCGCGCGTGAGCTTCTCGTCCAGGTGGATGGGGCCGTTCTCGCTCATCGAGAGGTACTGCATCGAGATGTTGGTGCTCGTCGCGGACGAGAGCTCCTTCTTGGCCTGCTCCGCGGCCTCGCGCAGACGCTGCAGCGCGATCTTGTCCTTGGACAGGTCGACGCCGGAGGAGTTCTTCACCTGCTTGATGAGGTGCTCCACGACGCGGAAGTCCCAGTCGTCGCCGCCGAGCCGGTTGTCACCGGACGTGGCGCGCACCTGGATGGTCGAGAAGTCGTCCTCGTCCTTGCCCACCTCGAGCAGGGAGACGTCGAACGTGCCGCCACCGAGGTCGAAGACCAGGATGAGCTCGTCCTCCTTGCCCTTGTCCAGACCGTAGGCGAGGGCAGCGGCGGTGGGCTCGTTGACGATGCGCTTGACGTCGAGGCCGGCGATCTGGCCGGCGTCCTTCGTCGCCTGGCGCTCGGCGTCGTTGAAGTACGCGGGGACCGTGATCACGGCCTCCGTGACGGGCTCGCCGAGGTACTCCTCCGCGTCGCGCTTGAGCTTGCCGAGGATGCGGGCGGAGATCTCCTGCGGGGTGTACTTCTTGTCGTCGATGTCCTGGGACCAGTCGGTACCCATGTGACGCTTGACCGACGAGATGGTGCGGTCCACGTTGGTGACCGCCTGGCGCTTGGCGACCTCACCCACGAGGACCTCGCCCGTCTTGGAGAACGCGACCACCGACGGGGTGGTCCGCGAGCCCTCCGCGTTGGCGATCACGGTGGGCTCGCCACCTTCGAGGACCGACACCACCGAGTTCGTGGTGCCGAGGTCGATTCCTACTGCGCGTGCCATATTGCTGCCTTCCTACGACAGATTGAGTCTTCTGCACTCAACTTAAGCGGGAGCTCACGGAGAAGCAAGCCCGCACCGCCAAAGTTGAGCCCACTTCACTCAACATTCACCGTGGCCGGAAAGTTCCGGCGCGCGGCGGATACCCGGTCAGGTCGTCGGCCGCGCCTGGCCGGGACCGGATTATCGTGTTCGCCATGCCCTTAGAGATCGCCCTGACCGACGACGTCACGCTGCGCGAGCTGACCAAGGACGACGCCGTGGCGCTCGCACACGGCTACGCCCGCAACCGCGAGCACCTCGCCCCGTGGGACCCTGCCCGGCCCGAGGAGTTCTACACCGAGGAGTGGCACAAGGAGCGGCTCTGGGCGCAGGTCCTGGAGAACTCCACGGGTCGCGCGCTGCACACGGTGCTGGAGGCCGACGGGGAGATCGTGGGCAGGCTGAACCTCACCGACATCGTGCGCGGCGCGTTCGACAACGGGCACGTCGGCTACTGGCTCGACGCCCGGTTCACCGGCCAGGGCCTGATGACCCGCGCCATCGAGGCGCTCGTCGCCCACGCGCGGGACGAGCTGGGCCTGCACCGGCTGCAGGCCGCGACGCTCCCGCACAACGAGGCGTCGCAGGCCGTGCTGGCCAGGGCCGGGTTCGAGCGGATCGGCTTCGCGCCCAGCTATCTGAAGATCGGCGGGCAGTGGCAGGACCACGTCCTGTTCCAGCTGATCCTGCACGACTGAGGACGTTTTTCGCCCACGTCAACAGGCGCGACGCCCGGACCTGCGGTACACAAGGGTGCACGACCGAGGCCACAGGGGGTGGGGCGTCGGACGAGTACCCCGCGGGCCCGGCCCGCGGGTGCCTGATGCCCGGGAACCCCGGGCCCCGACGGGGGGAGACCACCATGGCAAGCATCCACGGAAGCTCGTTGTCCATTGCGCTCCTGACAGCTCTGCTCGATCCCGAGGAAGACGGTCTCAGATCACCTCACGTCCAGGACCTGCTGCAGGAGGCGCTCGAGACGCGGGAGGACGCGCGCGACGTGATCGTCGCGCTGCTCGCCTCGTCCGGCTCGATGCTGCGGCAGATCAGCTACCACAACGAGCAGGAGCCGCTCGAGTCCCTGCAGAAGGTGGCACTGGGCTTCCAGCGCAAGGTGGTCCAGCTCCCCGGCTGAGCCGGCGTCCGGGGCTGAGTCAGCGTCCGGTCGGCGCGGCCGCGCGCTCGGCCTCCCGGAGCACGCGCAGCATGTTTCCGCTGGCCAGCTTGCCGAGGTCGGCGTCGGACCAGCCGTTGTCCGCGAGCGCCGCGAGCAGCGCCGGGTATCCCGTCACGTCCTCGAGCCCCTCGGGCAGGCTGGGCGTGCCGTCGTAGTCGCCGCCCAGGCCGACGTGGTCGACGCCGGCGACCTCGCGGACGTGCTCGACGTGGGCGACGACGTCGGACAGCGTGGTGCGCGGCTGGGGGTGCCCGGCCCGCCACTGCCGCATGAAGGGCTCGAACGCGCCGATGTCGGTGTTCTTGATCCCCTCGGCGGCGGCTGCCTCGGCGCCTTCTGCCCGCCAGGCGGCGACGGCGGGCGACACGAACTGCGGCACGAACGTCACCATGCAGACGCCGCCGTTGGTCGCGAGGGCGCCCAGGACGTCGTCGGGCACGTTGCGCGGGACGTCGCAGACGGCACGAGCGCTCGAGTGGCTGAACATGACCGGGGACGAGGTGACGCGCAGCGCGTGGCGCATGGTGCCCGCCGACGTGTGCGAGAGGTCGACGAGCATGCCGAGGCGGTTCATCTCGCGCACGACGTCCTCGCCGAACGGGGAGAGGCCGCCCAGCACCTCGTCGTCGGTGGCGGAGTCGGCCCACGGCACGTTGTCGTTGTGCGTGAGCGTCATGTAGCGCACCCCGAGCGCGTACAGCATGCGCAGCACGGCGAGGGACTCGTCGATGGAGTGGCCGCCCTCGGCGCCCATGAGGGAGGCGATCCGCCCGTCGCGCCATGCCTGCTCGACGTCGTCGGCGGTCAGGGCGAGCCGGAGCGTGTCCGGGTACTTCTGGACCATGCGGTGCACGCAGTCGATCTGCTCGAGCGTCGCGGTCACGGCGGCACCGCCCTGGAGCTGGGCGGGCACGTAGACGGACCAGAACTGGGCGCCGACTCCCCCGTCGCGCAGGCGCGGCAGGTCGGTGTGGGTGGTGGTGAGCCGCTGGGCGATGTCGAGCGCGGAGAGGTCGTAGGACGACTGCTCACGGAGCGCCCACGGGAGGTCGTTGTGGCCGTCCCAGACGGGGTGCTTCTCGAGGAGTGCGGTGAGGCGGGCTGCGGTCGTCATGCGGGCGACGCTATCGCGCCGCCGCGCCGGCCACTGGTGGTGAGCCGGAGCGACGGCGGACGGTGCGTCAGCCGACGCGGTACCAGTAGCAACCGCTGGTCTCGAAGCCCTTGGCCGTCGACGGCATGGTGATCGTCGTGGCCTCGTCGACGATGCGGTGGCCGGCGAGGTGGGAGCGGTCCGCCAGACCGGTGAACGCCTTGATGAAGCCGTAGTAGCAGGTCCCACCGGCTGTGGCCGGACCGGGCGTCATGTAGGTGCCGCGCTCCAGCTGGTCGCCCAGCACGTACACACCGTTCTTCGGCGTGTTCATCCGCCGCTTGGTCATGCCCGCATAGTGCTTGACCCAGGTACCGCAGTCCTGCGACCGGAACGAGCCGTCGGTGCCCAGCACCGTGACGACGCGCTGCCCGGACCCGTAGTCCCCGCCCAGTACCCGGTCCGCGCCGTTCAGCCGCTCCCAGACGCAGTCCCGCGACCCGCCCTGAGCCGTGTACGTCGCCGCAGGCACGCTGTCAGACCCGACGAAGAACCACGCGTCGGCGGGGATCGTGGTGCTCGGCCGGTAGACCGGCACGGCGGCGCTGCCCGAGTCGGTGGTCGCACGGCCGGCCTTGCGGCCGGTCACCACCACGGTGAGCTTCTTGCCCAGATGCTGCCCGGCGATCCGGTAGCTCGTGCCGGTCGCGCCGGAGATCGGCACGCCGTTCGAATACCACTGATAGGTGAGGTAGGCCCCGGGACGCCATGTCCCCGTGCTGACGCGGACGGTGGACCCGACGCGACTGGTGCCCACGATCCGCGGTTTCGGCACGGCGGAGAACCTGGTGCCGATGGTCCGGCCCGTCGAGGTGGCCGTCTTCGTCGTGAATCCGGCCCGCTTCCGGGTCACCGACACGGAGATGCTGCGGCCCTTCCACGTCGAGGGGATCACGAAGGAGGACTTGGTCGCCTTGCGGAGCGGCCAGCCGTCCACCCGCCACTGGTAGGAGGTGGTCGTGGCCGACGGCGACGAGGGCGGTGCGGACACCCTGAGCGTGGCACCTGGTGCGGGCTGACCGACGACGCGAGGCCGCCCCTGCGCGAACACCCCGAAGCCGACCGCCTTGGCGGCGCTGGTCCTGCTCGCGCCGACGTATCCGGCGCGTGTACCGGTGACCGTCACGGTGAGCTGCTTGCCCCGGTCGGACCACCGCGGCACGAAGGTGAACCCGGTGGCGCCGGAGATCGCGGCCCCGTTCACCTTCCACTGGTACTTGAACCGCGTGCCCGACGTCCACGAGCCGGACAGCGCGCGCAGCGTGCTGCCCACCCGCACGGCCCCGTTGATACCCGGGTTGGTGGCCTTGATGGCGCCCGGTGCCACCACCGCCGTCGGTTCACTGGTCGCCGTTGCGGGAAGACGGCCGGCGGCCGACCCGACGACCGTCACCGTGATCCGAGTTCCGGCATCCCTGCCCTGCGGGACGTACGTGGCGCCGTCAGCGCCGGAGATCATGTCGCCGTCACGTCGCCACTGGTAGGTGAACCTGGCAGCCGGCTCCCAGGCCGGCGCTTCGACGGTCAGTGTCGCCCCGACCTTCGGCGTGCCCTGGATCTCGGGCGCCGGCGTGCTGGAGAACGCCTGCTCCTGCGTGAGCTCATAGGCGGCGCGCACGTCGAGCTTGCCCTCGCCCCACACGTTGTTGTCGTCGGCGGTGCCGCCACAGGAGGTGTTGCCCACGTCCCGCGCCGACTCGTCCAGGATCGCGCGGGTAGCGGAGACGTCGCCCACGAGTGCCGGAACCGCGTCCCACAGGAGCGCGACGGCGCCCGCGACGTGCGGTGCGGCCATGGACGTGCCGGACCACACCTCGTACGCACCACCCGGTACCGCGGAGCGTACGGCCACACCGGGTGCGGCGATGTCGGGCTTCACGGTGCCGCTCTGGCCGGGACCGCGCGAGGAGAAGGCGGCGATGGCGCCCGCGGAGTTGAACGCGCCGACCGAATAGGACGCCTGCCTCGAGCCCGGGCTACCCGACGACTCGCAGCCCCAGGAGCCGTCGTTCCCGTTGGACCACGAGGCGAAGATGCCGGCCGCCTCCCACGCGGCGATGACGTCCTCCATGAACGGGTCGCTCGTCCGGGACATGCCCCAGGAGTTGTTCACGACGTGCGGGCGCATGGCCGGGTCGGGATTGGCGCCGGTCCACTGCGTCGGCGCCAGGAGCCACTGGCCGGAGGCGACGAGCGCGGCGTCCGAGCAGTCGTACGCGCAGCCGTTCGTCGCGATCCACTGCGCGCCGGGGGCTACACCGATGTTCGTCGAGCCGTCGTCGGTGCCCACCATCGTGCCCATGGTGTGGGTGCCGTGCCCGTCGTCGTCGTACGGCGAGTCGGAGCCCGTACCCGCGGCGTCGAACCAGTTGTAGCTGCTTCCGGTGGTCGCGCCGCGATACTGCGCGCGCAGCGCCGGGTGGCCTCGGTCGACGCCGCTGTCGAGGCCTGCGACCACGATGCCGTCTCCGGTGAAGCCGAGGTCCCACATCTCGTCGGCACGGATCGCGTCGATGCCGTAGGTCGAGCTCGCCGCCGCGAGCGGTGCCACGGCGTCGGTGGTCTCGGGCTCCTCGAGCACGTGCCGCGACGTCGGACGGACCTCCATGACGTCAGCGTCGGCCGCGAGCTCGACCGCCTGGTCGAGGGAGCCGTCCTCGACGAGGATCGCGTTGGTCGCCCAGTAGGAGGTGTACTCGGTGCCTGATCTCTCCAGCTCCGCGATCACCTGCTCCTGCGCGGCCTCTGCCGCAGCGGTCAGCGTCCGGTACACGTGCTCGCCCCGCTCGTCCCAGCTGGTGATCGCCTCTGCGGCGCCCAGGTCGACGTCGTCGTCGAACCGCAGCCAGAAGTCGGTGGCACCCCGGGCCTGAAAGGCCCTGGTGGCGGCCGGGGTGATCTTGTCCGCCGGGTCCACCGCGCCGGGTGCGCCGAGCGCTGTGCCGCTGCCCGGATGAGCATCGGGGGTGGGGACGGGCTCAGGAGCTGCTTGCGCGGGGCCGGGTACTGCCAGGAACGTCAGGACGATGGCCGAGGCCAGGACCCCGGGACGACGGTTTCGACGATGCATCGATACTCCAGGCTGGGGCGCCCGGCTGATCGAGGCGCGCTGAACCTGCACGGGGCAGGGATATGCCGCGAAAGTAGCGTTTGCCGCCGGGTCAGACCGTCAAAACACCGATAACTCACCCGGGTGAATCTCAGGAACCGCTGCCTCGTCCCCGCAGCCTGTCGATCTCGCGCCGCTCCCGCTTGGTCGGCCGCCCGGTGCCCCGGTCGCGCAGACCGACGGCCTCCCGTTCGACGCGGGCGGGCAGCGCCGGGCTGTGGTCCAGGTACGCCTTGGCCGCGATCGGGGCGCCCACCCGCTTGGGCAGCAGCTCCACGACCTCGATGTCCCGGTCCCTGAGCGGGTCGCGCCACGTCACGCGGTCGCCCGCGGCGACGGATGCCGAGGCCTTGGCGACCTTGCCGTTGATCCGGACCCTGCCGCTGCGGCACAGGTCGGCGGCGACCGACCGGCTCTTGGTCAGTCGCACCGCCCACAGCCAGACGTCGATGCGCATCGGCCCATCCTCCCACCGCACCGGCCCGTCGAGTGCTGGGTGTCCGCGCCGTAGCGGCCACGAGGCCCGCAGATGCCCAGCACTCGACGATCGGGGGTCAGGCAGTCGTCGTCACGGCCACCCAGCGGGTGTCCGCCGTCGTCACCTCGTGGACGTCGCCCGTGATCGTGACCACCTTGCGGGCTGCCGGGGCGGCGTCGTCGACCTGGTCCGGGGCGTCGTTCGGCTCGTTCAGGTCAGCGATGCCCTCCGCCACGACCCTGACAACGCTGTCGGCGGCGTGCGCGCCGGCCCACACCTCGACGTCTCCCGGCTCGACGACACGCACCATCCTGCGGTCGGTGAACGCGAGGCGAGTGGTCGGCACGGCGAACGTGACCGTCACGGACTCCCCCGGCTCCAGCGTGACCCGGTGGTACCCGAGGAGCTGCGCCGTGGGCCGCGCGACCGACCCGTGCACGTCGTGCCCGTACAGCTGCACGACGTCGGACCCCGCCACCTCGCCGGTGTTCGTCACCGTCACGACGGCGCTGAACGTGCCGCCCGCCTCGACGGCCGGGTCGACGGACACCAGCTCGCGCGCGAACGTCGTGTACGACAGGCCGAACCCGAAGGCACGCAGCGGGGTCGAGTCGGTCGCCGTCACCTCGGAGGCACCGCCGAGGATCGGGTGCAGGTACGAGTACGGCTGCGATCCCGTGGAACGCGGGAGCGACACGGGCAGCCGCCCGGAGGGGTTCACCCGGCCGGAGATAACGCCGGCGAGCGCTGTGCCGCCCTCCTCGCCGGGGAAGAACGACTGGAGCACGGCGCCGGGCCGCCTGGCCGCCCCGTCGCCCGAGGGGTCGAGCGCCCAGCCCACCGCGTAGGGGCGGCCGGTGATCAGCACCATGACGACGGGCTTGCCCGCCGCGAGCACCGCCTCGACGAGCTCGCGCTGGACCCCGGGCAGCTCCAGCGACTCGCTGTCGTTGCCCTCGCCCACCGTGCCCCGGCCGAACAGCCCGGCCTGGTCACCGACGACGACCACGGCGACGTCGGCGGCCTCCGCGGCGGCGACGGCCTCGGGGAACCCGGAGGTGTCGTCGCCCTCGACGGCGCATCCCTGCGCGAACGTGAGCTCGGGAGCAGGCAGGCCCGCGCGGTCGAACTCCGTGGCCAGCGCGTCGGCGACGGACGGGATGTCGAAGCCGGTCGGGACGCCCGGGAAGTGCGCCAGTACGTGGTTCGGGAACGAGTAGCAGCCCATCAGCGCCTCGGGACGGGCGGCGTTGGGCCCGATCACCGCCACGCGGGCCGGCTTGTCGTGCCACGCACCGAGCGGCAGCACCCCGTCGTTCGCCAGCAGCACCACCGACTCCTCGGCGAGTCGCCTGGCGATCTCACGGTGCTCGGGCGAGTCCAGGTCGACCACGGCGGGCGGCGCGTCCTCGTACACGTCCGGCTCCAGGAGACCGAGCTCCTCCTTCTGCTCGAGCGCGCGCAGCACCGACCGGTCCACGAGCTCGATCGGGACCGTCCCGTCCATGACGAGGGCGGCGAGCGGCTCGAGGTACGCGTCGCCCGACGGCAGCTCGATGTCCACGCCGGCCTCGAGCGCCGCGGCGGCGGCGGCGCCCCGGTCCGCCGCGATGGCGTGCATGACGTTGAGGAACGCGACACCGAAGTAGTCGGCGACCACGACGCCGTCGAATCCCCACTTCTCGCGGAGCAGGTCCGTGAGGTACTCGCCCGACGAGTGCATGGGCACGCCGTCGACGTCGTTGTACGACGCCATGACGCTGCGCACCCCGCCGTCGAGCACCGCCATCTCGAACGGCGGGAGGTAGACGTCGGCGATCTCGCGCGGGCCCGCGCTCACCGGGGCGTGGTTGCGCCCGGCCTTGGACCCGGAGTAGGCGACGAAGTGCTTGAGCGTCGCATGCACACCGGCGCCCTGGATCCCGCGGACGTAGGCGGTGCCGACCGTCCCGACGAGGTACGGGTCCTCTCCGATGCACTCGTCGACGCGTCCCCAGCGGGGGTCGCGGACGACGTCGAGCACGGGTGCGAGCCCCTGGTGCACGCCCAGCTCGCGCATGGACTCACCGATGACCCTGCCCATGTCGGCCACCAGGTCCGGGTCGAACGACGCACCCCACGCGAGCGGCGTCGGGAAGGTCGCCGCCTGCCAGGCCGCCAGACCCGTCAGGCACTCCTCGTGCACCAGGGCGGGGATGCCGAGGCGCGTCTCGCGCTTCAGCCTCCGCTGCTCGCCCCAGAGCCACGCGGCCCGCTCGACCGGGTCCACCGGCCGCGTCCCGTACACGCGGGTGTAGTGCCCCAGCCCGTTCTTCGTGATCTCCGGGAGCGACGAGGCCTGGCCACCGGCCATCTCGCCCTGCATGGGCGCCACGACGTTGCCGCCCTGGTCCAGCCAGTACCCGACCAGCTGTGCCAGCTTCTCTTCGAGAGTCATCTGTGCGTGCAGCGCGCGCACGCGCTCCGACACCTCGGGCGTCGTCCGAGTTGCCACCGGCAGCTCCGTCATTGAAATCCTTTCTCGACCTGCTTGTCAGCCCTGCTTGAAACGTGACCCGCCCCGCGGCGGTACCCCTGCGCGGCGGACCGCGCGCTGCTCAGCCCTTGACGGCTCCCGTCAGCCCGCCGACGATGCGCTTCTGCATGGCGAGGAAGAACACCAGGGCGGGGATCATGGCGAGGGTCGTGAAGGCGAACACGCCCGCCGTGTCGGCAGAGTGCTCCGACGAGAAGTCGGCGACGCCGAGCGGCAGCGTCCGCATCTCCGACTGCAGCAGGAGCAGCGGCAGCAGGTAGGCGTTCCACGACCCGACGAAGGCCAGCACGCCGACCGTCACCAGGCCCGGGGCGGAGAGCGGGAGCAGGATGCGCCAGAAGAAGCCGATCCGGGACGTGCCGTCGAGCTGCGCCGCCTCCTCGAGCTCCTTCGGGAGCGCGGCGAGGAACGGGCGCAGGATCACGACGGTCACGGGCAGGGCGAACGCCGCCTGCGGCAGCGCCACGCCGATCCACGTGTTCCCCAGCTGCAGGTTCTGCGTGATGAGGATGAACAGCGGGACGATCGCCACGGTGGCGGGGAAGAGCAGGCCCACCACGAAGACCATGAACAGCCCCTCGCGGCCCTTGAACTCGTACCGCGCCAGCGGATAGGCGGCCATCACCCCGAACACGACGGTGATCGTCGTGGTCAGCACGGCGACGACGGTCGAGCTGAGGGCGTACTGCCAGAAGCTGGCACCCGTCAGCACACCGACGTAGTTGTCGAGCACCCATGGGGCCGGCAGGCCCGACGGGTCCTCCGCGATCTGCGCGTTGGTGCGAAAACCACCCAGCACGCCGTAGAGCACCGGCCCGAGGGTGAGCGCCACCACCACGAGGGAGATCGCGTAGACGAGCGGGCTGCCGCCCCCGAAGGAGCGGCCCTTCCGGGTCCGGCCGCGGGTACTGGGGGCGCGCATCAGGACGTGCGCGTTCGAAGCGCTCACCGGATCACCTTTTTCGTCTTCTTCTTTCGCGTCACGACGTCGGGCTGCGTATCCCGGCTCAGGACGAACTGCTGGTAGAGGACGGCCATGATGAGCGCGATGACGAACAGGACCACGGAGGCGGCCCCCGCGATACCGAAGTTCTGGCTCTGGGTGCCCTGGTTGATGAGGTAGGTCGCCATCGTGGTCGTGGAGTTGGCGGGGCCGCCACCGGTCAGGATCCACACCATGTCGAAGAGCTGGAGCGAGCCGATCATCGACAGGAACGCCCAGGTGCGCATGGTCGGGCCGAGCAGCGGGACCGTGATCCTGCGCTGCACCTGCCACCACGTGGCGCCGTCGAGCTGGGCCGCCTCGTACAGCTCGTCCGGCACGCTCTGCAGGCCCGCGAGGAACAGGATCACGGCCAGCCCGAGGTATTTCCAGGTGAGGACCACGAGCACGGTCCACAGCGCGAGGTCGGGGTCACCGAGCCAGCCCTGCTCCGGGGCCTCCAGCCCGATCGAGCCGAGCAGGTTGTCGATCACGCCGTACTGCGGCTGCAGCAGCTGGAACCAGACCACACCAGCGATGACCTCGGCCAGCACGTACGGCACGAAGATGATGGTGCGCAGGAGACCCTGGCCCCACATCTTGCGGTTGAGCAGCAACGCGATGGCCAGGCCGAGCGGCAGCTGCAGCAGGATCGACCCGCCGGCGATGATCAGGTTGTGGACGACCGCGTCGACGAAGACGTCGTCGTTCAGCACGGTCAGGTAGTTCCGCATCCCGACGAAGTCGGTCAGCGGGCCGAACCCCTTCCAACGGAACACCGAGAGCTGGACCGCCGTGACGATGGGCCAGATCACGAAGAGTGCGAACAGCGCCAGGGCGGGCGTGACGAAGAACGCGATCTCGAGTCGCTTGCGCCACGCCGAGCCCACCCTTGCACGGCTGACCCTGTCACGCCCGACCCTGGCTGCTGTTGCGGTCACCGGCTCACTGCTCCGCTTCTGCTGCGGTCTGGATGGCGTCGACGACGTCCTGCGGGCCGGACTCGCCGGCGAACATCAGGGCGATCTCGTCGTTCATGGCACCGCCGACGGACTGGCCGAGGCGGGTGTCCAGGTAGAGCTGGGTCACGCCACCGCCGTCACGCACCGGGATGAGCTGCGCGAGGGTCTCGTTCGTGAGCGAGCCGGTCGCCTCGGGGTTGGTCGGCAGGCCCATGTCGCGCTCGGCGAAGCCCTGCTGAACCTCGTCGGTGAGGAGGTAGTTGGCGAACTCGACCGCCACGTCGGGCGCCGCGGACGAGACCGACCACGCGTCGCCGCCGCCCATCTGGTCGACAGGGTCGCCGCCCTGGCCCTCGAAGGTCGGGAACGCGAACCAGCCGAGGAAGTCGGGCACCTTGCCGTCCGCGGTGAGGTCGCTGGCGGTCGTGGGCTCCCAGTGGCCGGCGAGCTCCATGCCGACCTTGCCGGTAGCGAGCAGGCCGGAGGCCGACGTCGGGCCGGTCTGCGCCGGCGTGGTGAGGAAGCCGCGGTTGAACGGCTTCTGGCCGATGATGTCCTCGACGTGCTCGCCGGCCTTGATGAAGCACGGGTCGGAGTAGTCGGCGCTCTCGATGGCGGCCTCGACCGTCTCGTACGGGCACTCCCGGACCACGCCGTAGTACCAGTAGTGCGCGGCGGGCCACTTGTCGCCCGCGCCGACGGCCAGCGGGGTGGCCCCGGAGTCCTTCAGCTTGTCGACGTAGCCGTTGAACTCCTCGATGGTGGGGCTCGGCGACACCTCGGTGATGCCGGCCTCCTCGAAGATCTCCTTGTTGTACCAGAAGCCGACGAGGCCGATGGAGTAGGGCAGCGCGTAGACCTTGTCGTCCACCGTGTACTGGTCGGTGAAGTTCGAGACCGTGCTGATCGTGTCGGCGGAGTCCTCGGTGAGGTCACGCACGAGGCCTGCCTCGACCTCGGCGGCGAGCTCGCCGCCGCCGCGGCTCATGTAGACGTCCGGGATCTGGTCGTGGTCACCGGACTGGAACGCCGCCTGGAGCTTGGTCAGCATGTCCTGGTGTTCCATGGCCTGGATGTTCACCGTCGCGCCGGTCTCGGCCTCGAAGTCGGCGGCGACCTGGGCGTAGTACTCCTCGCCGTCACCACCGTTCGAGTTGTGCCACCAGGTGAACTCCTGGGCGTCGGCGTTCTCGCTCGCGCCGCCGTCGTTCTGCCCCGAACCGGATCCGATACAGCCGGACACGAGCAGCGCGACGGTGCTGCCGAGCGCGACCAGCGCCGCTCCGCGCATCTTCCTCATCATTGTGGAACCCCTTGTAAGTCGTCATCGACGGTCGGCAGGAGGCTGCCGGTTGACGGACGACAGGTCCGTCAGTCAGGAGCGTGGCAGTCGGCCCACCCTTTCGTCAATCGGTTTCGATATCGATTTCGAAACGGCCGGGCCCGCCAGACACAGCCGGTTGCCCGGGGTACTCTCACTGTCGTGCACAGTGGGACAGGCTCACCCGGGTCCACCGCCGGACCGGGTGACAGCGTGACGAGCGGTCCGGAGACCCCCGAACCTCTCGTCACCCAGGAACGTGCGACCGGCCGCGCCACCATCACCGACGTCGCCCGGGTCGCCGGCGTCTCCGTCGCCACCGTGTCCAAGGTGGTCAACGGCCGGTACGGCGTGGCGGCGGCCACCGCGGAACGGGTGCTCGGGGTCGTCGCCGACCTCGGGTACGAGTCGTCCCTCGTCGCACGCAGCCTGCGGCGGCGGCAGACCAACGTGATCGGCGTGCTCGTGGCCGAGTTCGAGCCGTTCAGCACGGAGCTGCTCAAGGGCATCTCCGCCGCGATCGACGGCACGGGCTACGAGCTGCTCGCCTACTGCGGCGACGCCGGGCGCTCGGACCACGTGGGCTGGGAACGCCGTTCCCTCTCCCGTCTCGCGGGCACCCTGATCGACGGCGTCGTGATCGTCACGCCCACGCTCGCGCTCCCTGTGCACGAGGGCGTCCCCATCGTCGCCATCGACCCGCACACCGGCCCCACCGGACCGGCGACCGTCGACTCCGACAACCTGGCCGGCGCCCGCACCGCCACCGAGCACCTCATCGGCCTCGGCCACACGCGCATCGGCTACCTGGGCGGGCGCGCCGACCTGGAGTCGGCCCGCCTGCGCGAGCTGGGCTTCGTCGAGGCGATGACCGCCGCGGGCCTCACGCCGGACCCGAGCCTGGTGCTCGAGGGCGGATACCGCCCCGACCGGTCCGACCGCCCCACGCACGACCTGCTCGAACGGCCTGACCGACCGACCGCCGTCTTCGCGGCGAACGACCTGTCGGCCATCCACGTGCTCCAGGTGGCCCAGGAGCTGGGCCTGCGCGTGCCGGAGGATCTCTCGGTCATCGGGTTCGACAACATCCCGGAAGCCGCCGCGTCGACCCCGCCTCTGACCACCATCGCCCAGTCCCTGCACGAGATGGGCGCCGAGGCCCTGCGCATGGTCATCGGGATGCTGGAGTCGGGCACCACCACCAGCGAGCACATCCGGCTACCCACCCGGCTCGTCGAACGCGCGAGCACGGCTCCGCCGCCCGCCGCGTAGCCGCAACGTCCCGGCCTGCCGAATTAAGCTCGCCCCGCGACGGCAGACCGGGGCACCCTGGTGACATGACCTCCCCCACCGGGCCCACGCCGGTACCCGCGACGTGGCGCGTTCTCGAGGTGGCGGCGGCACCGTCCGCCGACCACCCTGACGCATGGGCATACCACGGGATGGCTGCCGTCGACCGGGCGGTGGAGACCGCGAATCTCGGCTACGACGACCTCGCCCGCCCGGCGCGGCAGATGGTCAGCGGGATGCTGCACCAGGAGTACTCCCGCAAGCAGCGGTTCGTCGCGATCCTGGACCGCCCCGACGGCGGAGCGCCGACCGCTGCCGACGTCGTCGGCTTCTCGTTCCTCGCGATGGCGCTCAAGGACAACACGCACACCGCCGACATCTACGTGGGTGTCCATCCGGACCACCGCCGGCAGGGCATCGGCACGGCCCTCGCGGCGCGGGCCGAAGAGGCTGCCGCCGACTTCGGGCGGACCACGTTCTTCAGCTGGTCGCTGGCACCGCGGGAGGCCGCCGACGACGAGGACGCGCTGGTGCCTGCCACCGGCGCCGGACGGCTGCCCGCCGACACCGCCGGAGTCCGGTTCGCGCTCGACCGCGGGTACACCGTCGAGCAGGTGGAGCGGATGTCGCGGCTCGACCTGCCGGTGGACCCCGACAAGCTGACGGCCCTCGAGTCCGCGGCGCGGGCCAAGGCCGGAGCCGACTACCGGACGCACACCTGGGAAGGCATTCCCGAGGAGTGGCACGAGGGATACGCCCAGCTCATGACGCGGATGTCGACGGACGTGCCGCAGGGCGAGCTCGACTTCGGCGAGGAGACGTGGGACGCCGAGCGGGTGCGGGTCTACCTCCGGGACAGGGCCGACAGCGGCCAGCGCCTGCTGACCACCCTCGTGGAGCACATCCCGTCGGGCGAGATCGCAGCCGGCACGTCGTTCCTGCTGCAGGACGGCAAGCCGGCGTTCGTGTTCCAGGAGGAGACGATCGCGGTGAAGTCCCACCGCGGGCACCGGCTCGGCATGCTGGTCAAGGCGGTCAACCTGCGCGAGCTCGCCGCCCGCTACCCCCAGACGGAGCGGGTGCACACCTTCAACGCGGAGGAGAACGCGCACATGCTGGGCATCAACGTGGCGCTGGGCTTCCGCCCCTCGGGCGCGGAGGCGGCGCTGCAGAAGAAGCTCTGACCGCTTTGCGGAGGCGGCCGGCCAGGCCGAGCACCTTGCCCGCGGCCCGGGTGATGGGGCCACCGGTGCCGTTCGCGACGTGCAGCAGCTGCCGTATCTGCTGGTGGGTCACGCCCGAGCCCGGCTGGTAGGCAAGGCGACTCAGGGGCATCGCCCTGGTCATGACCATGACGTCGTCCGACAGGCCTGCTCCCTGCAGCATGCCCGTGACCGTCGGTCCGATGACGGGGTGCGCCATCGCCTCGCCCAGCGAGGAGTCGACGGTGAGCGGCACGACGACCACGTCCGGCGACACCTCCACGTCGGCGGAAACCCGGAGGTCCCGGCTGGAAGCGCCGACCTCGACCCGGTAGGTGCCGCCCTCGACCCGCCACCGGTCGACGCGGACGTCCCAGTACGCGAGGTCGTCACGGGGTACTGCCAGCTCGACCTCGCGGGACTCGCCCGGCACGAGGTCGACCACGGCGAACGCCGCGAGCGTGCGCGGGGCCCGCGGGACCGGGGAGCCAGGCACGGACACGTAGCACTGCACGACCTCGCGGCCGGCAACCTCGCCGGTGTTGGTGACGGTCAGGCGGACGGTGAGGCCGCCGCCGGCCGATCCCTTGCCGCCGGCCGAACCCTTCCCACCGTCAGCGCCCGTCGAGACCCGCAGCCCCGAGTAGGCGAACGTCGTGTACGAGAGGCCGTGGCCGAACGGGTACTGCACGGGCAGGTCGCGCGCGTCGTACCAGCGATAGCCCACGTAGATGCCCTCGCCGTAGGTGACGTGCAGGCCGGTACCGGGAAAGCTCGTCCAGGCCGGGGTGTCCTCGATGCGCAGCGGGATCGTCTCGGCCAGGCGCCCGGAGGGGCTGACGCGCCCGAACAGCACGTCGGCCAGCGCTGCGCCACCGGCCTGGCCCAGCAGCCAGCCCTCCACGATCGCGGGCACCTGGTCCGCGAAACCCGAGAGGCGGACCACCGAACCGTTGGACAGCACGACGACCACGCGCTGGTTGACCGCCAGCACCCGGCGCAGCACGTCGAGCTGGGCGCCCGGGAGCTCGATGTCCGTGCGGTCGCGACCCTCCGCCTCCGCCGACTGCGGGAGCCCCGCGAAGAAGAGCACCACGTCCGCGTCGCGGGCCGCGGCCACCGCTTCGGCGGCCAGGGTCTCCGGGGCACCGCCAGAGCGTCTCCCGAGCCTGCCGACCGGGCCGGCCGAGCGCTTCCGGCCGGTCGGCGCCAGCTCGTAGCCCGGCGCGAAGACGACGTCGGTGGCGGAGTCCTCGATGGCGGAGAGGGCGTCGTCCAGCCGGGTCGGGACGATCTGGGACGAGCCGGAGCCCTGGTAGCGCGGCGTGCGGGCGAGCTCACCGATCACGGCGAGGCGGGTCTGCGGCGCCAGCGGCAGCAGCCGGTCGTCGTTCTTGAGCAGCACCACCGCACGGCTCGCCGCCTCCCGCGCCAGCGCGTGGTGCGCGGCGTCATGCCAGGCCTCGGGGTCGTGGCCGCGTTCGGCGAGCGGCGCCACCCCGTCCCGCGCGGTCCGCGCAGCCTGCGCCCGGAGCGCCAGGGTGACGACCCGGGTGGCCGACCGGTCGACGTCGGCGAGGTCGAGGGCGCCCGATCGCACGGCCGCGACGATCTCCTTCACGCGCCCCTCGCCGGCGGCGGGCATCTCCAGGTCCAGGCCAGCGCGGATGCCGGCGACCCGGTCGTGGACGGCGCCCCAGTCGGACAGGACGAGCCCCTCGAACCCCCACTCGCCCCGCAGGATGTCGGTGGTGATGCGGCGGTCCTCACCCGTGTGGGTGCCGTTGATGCGGTTGTACGACGACATGAGCGTCGCGGGGCGTGCCCTGGTGACCACGCGCTGGAAGGCGCGCAGGTAGATCTCGCGGAGCGTGCGCTCGTCGACGTCGGCGGAGACGCGCATGCGCTCCGTCTCCTGGTTGTTGGCCGCGAAGTGCTTGAGGCTCGCCGCCACACCGTTGCCCTGGATGCCGTCGACGAGCGCCGCGCCGATCTCGCCGGCGAGCAGCGGGTCCTCGGCCACGTACTCGAAGTTGCGCCCGCACAGGGGGCTGCGCTTGATGTTGATGCCCGGGCCGAGCACGACGTCGACGTCGCGCCGCTGCGCCTCGGCGGCCACCGCCTCGCCCACGCGCCGGACGAGGTCCACGTCGAACGTGCTGCCCAGCGCGACGGCCGGCGGAAAGCACGTGGCGGGGACGGCGCCCTCGATGTCCCCGACGTCGGGGGCGAGCCTGCGCACGCCGTGCGGGCCGTCCGCGAGGTACGCCGACGGAACTCCCGGCGCCTCGGCCGTGGTCCAGAAGGAGGCGCCGGACAGGAGCCGCGCCTTCTGGTCGAGGGTGAGCCTCCGGACGATCGCCGCGGGTGCCGGTGCGGTGCCGCCGCGCGGCTTCCTCGTCATGCGGTCACGCTACCGGCGGCGCCGCGAAAAAGCCGTGCGCGCCGGCCGACCGGGAGAGCACGCTGGGGCCATGACCTCACCCTCCGCAGCGCCCGCCCCGACGACGTCGGCGTGGCGGCTCATGGACGTGCCACGCATCTCCTCCCTCGACGACCCCGAGGCGTGGATGTACCACGGCATGGCGAAGCTGCACGCGGCCGCTGAGCTCGCCGACCTCGGCAACGCGGACTCCGCCCCGACCGCGATCGCCATCATGGTCGCGCTGAACAACCAGGACTACGTACGCAGGCTGCGCCGGCTCGCCGTCGTGGACACGCCCGAGGGTCCGCAAGTGGTGGGCAACGCCGTGCTGAACCTTCAGGTGCGCTCGAACCGGGAGCTGGCGATCGGCCTGATCGTCGTGCACCCGGAGCACCGCAGGCAGGGCATCGGCACGGCGCTGGCGGAGTGGCTCCGCGCCACGGCCCGTGCGGAGGGCCGTACGTCGGTCGTCGCACCGGTCGACTTCGGCGCCGAGCAGCCCGACGGTGAGGTGCTGGTCCCGGGGTCGGGCAACGGGCACGTCGCGGCCGGCCTGCCGGGGGTCCTCCTGGCGCGGAAGCAGGGACTGGACCTGCAGATCGTGGAGCGCCGCTCGCGGGTCGACCTGCCGGTCGTGCCGGAGACGGTGGAGCGGTTCGAGGCCGAGTCCCGTGCCGCCGCCGGCGACGCGTACCGGATCCACACGTGGTCCGCGCCGACGCCGGAGGCGTGGATCGAGCAGTACGCCGCGCTGGAGCAGGCCCTCTCCGACGACGAGCCTCGCGGCGGGCTCGACATGGAGTCCGAGGTCTGGGACGCCGAGCGGATCCGTGGCGAGGAAGCCGCGATCGCCGCGAAGGGCGACCAGTACGTGGTGACGGCCGCCGAGCACGTGGCCACCGGCCGGCTCGTCGCGATGACGATGCTGCTGTGGAACGCCCAGAAGCCGGACCACACGGACCAGCAGGCGACCGTGGTGCTCAAGGCGCACCGCGGGCACCGGCTCGGCATGCTGGTCAAGGCGGTGAACCTGCGGGAGCACGCACGGCTGCGGCCCGGGTCCCGGCGCATCTACACCTGGAACAACGAGGAGAACCCGCACATGCTCGCGATCAACGTCGCGCTCGGGTTCGTCCCCGCCGGTGGCTGCGCGACGTTCCAGGGCCCGCTGTGACGGACTGACCCGTCAGAGAAGGGTCGGGGTCAGGTCCGGGCCCTCGCCGAACGACTCGTCGCCGTCGAACGGGTGGACCGGTCCGCCCAGAGCGGTGTGCCGCAGCCGGAGCAGGTCCTGGTCCACCCCGCCCGGGGTGAGCATGAGCATCCAGTCCTCCGCCATGTCGTACAGCTCGGTCTCGAGGGTGCCGATCTTCACGACCACGACGTCGGTGCCGCGCGGGTCCAGGCCGATCGCGGTGAAGTCGGACTCCAGGTGGTACGGCCGGCGGCGCTCGGTCAGGACGACCTTCAGCCCGCCGGCCGCCACGACGCACACAGTCCCCGCCACGGGGTCGTCGACGCGTACGTGCTCGACCACGCCGCGGAGCGTCACGGGACCACGCGGGCCGTCGTCGACCCGAGCGCCCGCCTCGACCTCGACGACCGCGCCCACCCCCGCGTCCGCCACCGCGCGGGCGGCTGCCTGGTCGGGCAGCGACGCGTAGATGGCGCTCCGGCCGCCGGCCTCTGCCGGTACGGCGAAGACCGGCTCCGCCAGGAGCCGGGCGAGCGTCCAGGTGACGTCGCCGGCGCCGCCTGCCATGGGGTTGTCGCCGGAGTCCGAGAGCACGAAGGGCCGCGCGTCGCTCGCCAGCACGGCCTTCAGGCACTCCTCGTAGGTACCCGCCGGGGTCACGAAGTCGAACTCGGCACGGGCTTCCCAGTACCGGCGGGCCAGGCGCTCCGCCTCCCGGGAGATGAGCTCGTCGTCGTCGCCCGTCACCACGACGGCTGCCCGGCAGCGTGGCTCGTCCGCCCAGGCGTAACCGACCCACACCGAGGCGTCCAGCACGCCCGCCAGCGCGCCGACTCGCGCCACGTCCTCGTAGATGCCCCGGGCGGGCTCGTGCCGGGTGCTCGTCTTCTCCCCCGGCAGCAGCACCGGGACCGGTACCCACGCCTTGCGGGGCCGGCCCGCCCCGTCGATCCGGTGGAGCAGGTTCGTGGCCGCGCGCTCGCGTGCCTCGTCGTCGTCCTCGTGCGGGGTCATCCGGTGACAGGTGATGAGGTCGACCGCCGCGGCCAGGTCCCGCGACACGTTGCCGTGGAGGTCCGTGGAGGCGGAGACCAGGCAGCCCGGCCCGACGGCGGCGCGCACAGCGCGCACGAGGTCCGCCTCCGCGTCGGTGTACCCGAGCACCGCCATGGCGCCGTGGACGTCGAGCAGGACGCCGTCGAACGGGCCCTGCGCCTCGAGGGCCAGGCCGATCTCGGTGCGGATCGCCTCGTACACGTCGGTCGGGACGGCCCCACCCGGCAGGGCGGCCGCCCGCAGGACGCCCACCCACTCGGCCTCCCTGCGCAGGGGGGCGCCGTCCCGGAGGAACGGGTACCGCCGGACCAGCTCGTTGCCGCGCAGAAGGGTGAACGCCTCCCAGCCCGAGCGGTGCGGGGAGAACGTGCTGGACTCGATGGCCATGCCGCAGATCGCGATCCGCGGCCGATGGTGGGTACGGGTCACGCGCGCAGTGTAAGCGGGACGAGTGACAAGTTTGTGCGCATTTCACGGCAAAAGGGCCAGGTGGTCGGCCGCCGCCGACCACCTGGCCCCGTGCTCGCGCGGCGAGAACCCCCGCAGCGGTCAGTCGTCGTCCCCGTCGTCGTCCTGGTCGTCGTCCCGGTCGTTCGGGGTGTCGTCGTCCTGGTCGTCCACGTAGTTCGAGTCGTCCGGCGAGTCAGCGGACTGGGCCGAGCCCGGGGTGTCCTGCGCCGACTCGTTCGGCGAGTCCGCGGACTCCGGCGAGGGGTCGTAGTTGGCGTCACCCGGGGAGTCGGCCGACTGGGCCGAGCCGGGGGTGTCGCGCGCAGACTCGTTCGGGGAGTCCGCCGACTCCGGCGAAGGGTCGGCGGTCGCGGCGCCCGCGCCCCCGTCCGACGGCGCCGAGGAGTCCAGCGCCACCGCGGCGGACGACTCCGCCCGTGGGGCCGGGTCGTTGAGCGCAGCGGCCGTGGTCGCACCGGCGACGCCGATCACCGCGGCTGCCCCGACGATGGCCCAGCGCTTCTTCATGGTCGAGGGGTTCATCTCAGTGACCTCCGGTCTCGCGGCACCCCGTCCGGGTGCCTCCTGCAGACCAGCATGCGTCGCCAGGATGAGGCGACGAGGAGAGCCGGATGAGACGCCTCTCATGTGCCTCCAGGACGCCGTGCCCGGCCCCGCCGTCAGCCCCTGAACCGGTAGCCCGCCCCGCGCACCGTCTCGATCCTGTCCGCACCGAGCTTCTTGCGCAGGTAGCGCACGTACACGTCCACCACGTTGGAGCCGGGGTCGAAGTCGTAGCCCCAGACCCGTGACAGCAGCTGTTCCCGCGACATGACCTGACCGGGGTGCTGGAGGAACACCTCCGCGAGCGCGAACTCCCGCGCCGACAGCTCCACCTCGCGCCCGGCCACCGTCGCGGTGCGCGTGCGCAGGTCCAGCCCGACGTCGCCGTGCTCCAGCCGGTCCGACGGCGCAGCCTCCCCCGTGGCACGCCGCAGCCGCAGCTTGATCCGGGCGAGCAGCTCGTCGAAGCCGAACGGCTTGGACATGTAGTCGTCGGCGCCGCCCTCCAGGCCCGCCACCCGGTCGGACAGCGAGTCACGCGCGGTCAGGATCACCACCGGCAGCGTGGAGCCCACGTCACGCAGGCGCTGCAGCACCGTGAACCCGTCGAGGACGGGCAGCCCGATGTCCAGGACCATCAGGTCGTAGCCGCCGGACATCGCGTGGGCGAGCGCGGTGGCGCCGTCCGACACCACGGTGGGCTGGAACCCGTGCGCCTTGAGCCCCTTGCGCACGAACTGCGCGATGCGCTCCTCGTCCTCCGCGATCAGGATCTGGTTCAACGTGTCTCCTCCGTCGCCGCGCTCCGCGCCGTGGGCTGCGTGCCGGACGGCACCGCTCCGCCCTCACCCCGCGAAGTGTCCTCGCTGCGATGCGGTGCTTCGCGGGGGCCCCGTGCGACTTCGCCGTCGGCCGGCCAGGTCATCACGAAACGGGCCCCGCCGCCGTCCGACCGCTCGACCACCACGTCCCCGCCGTGGCCCTGCGCGATGGCTCGCACGATCGCGAGACCCAGGCCCGACCCCGACACCCCGCCCGTGGTGCTGCCCCGCGCGAACCGGTCGAAGATGCGCTCCGCCTCCTCCGACGGCACGCCGGGACCGGTGTCACGCACCCAGAGCCGCACCTGGCGTCCGGACGCCCCCTCGACCACCTGCGTGCCGATGCCGACCTCGTCGTCGCTCCCCGTGAACTTCACCGCGTTGTCGCCGAGCTGCAGCACCGCCTGGGTGAGCCGGTGGCCGTCGGCGACCACCTCGGCGTCGGCCCGCGCGTCCACGACCCAGCGCCGCGCGCCGAGCGCGCGGGCCTTGTCGTGCATGTCGTCGGTGAGCCGGCCCAGGTCCATCGGCACGGGTGAGACGAAGTCCGCCCGCTCGGCCTTGGCGAGCAGGACCAGCTCCTCGACGATCTGCCCCATGCGGGACGTCTCGTCGAGCAGGAGGTCCCTGGTCTCGCGCACGTCCTCCGGGTCGTCCGGGTCGAGCACCTCCAGGTGGCCCCGCAGGACGGTCAGCGGCGTGCGGAGCTCGTGCCCCGCGTCGTCGAGGAACTGGCGCTGCGTCTCGATCGCCGTCGACAAGCGGTCGAGCATGGTGTTGAACGCGCCGGCGAGCTCGCCGAGGTCGTCGTCGGTCGCCACGGGGACGCGCTGGGACAGGTCCGTCTCGGTCACCCGGGTGGCGGTCGAGCTCAGCTGCCGCAGCGGCCGCAACAGACGGCTCACGACGAGCCACGCGAACACCCCGAGCAGCACCAGCGCGACGCTGCAGACGATCGCGTAGGTGCGCATGACGTCGGCCTCCGCACGGAGCGCCCGGTCCAGGGCGGACGCCATCACGTACGCGCCCACCTCGTCCCGGTCGGGCACCGTCACCGGTACGACGACGAACCACACCCGCCCGATCTCCGTGTCGATCTCGCGCTGGACGGTCCGTTCCGACGTCGGCGTGAGGCTCTCGACGGCGTCCTGGACCGCCTCGCTCTCCTCGACGAACCGGCCCATCGCGGGCGGGTTCGACTGCTGGTGCCTGCCGTCCAGGTAGCTCACGAACATCTCGTTGGTGCCGGGGACGTTCCGCTCCATGGCGACGCTCATCAGCCGTCCGGCGCCGTGGAACTCGCCGCCCGTCTCCGGGTCCACGCCGTTCTCCGCGAGCTGCTGCAGCTCGCGGATCTCCTGGTCGAAGTCCTCGGAGATGTCGTCCATGATCTGCTGCGACTGGATCGCATGCGTGAGCAGGCCGGTCGCGAGCAGCCCGATGGCGGTCACCGCCACGACCACCGTCACCACCTTGGCCCGGACGGACGGCCGGCGCAGGCTCATGCTCGCCCCGTACCGGACGCCGCGAGCCTCGACCCGTCGAGCCACTGGGCCACGACGTCCAGCCGACGCGAGGTAGCGGCCTGCCAGCCGCGCTCCTGCACCCGGTGCGGGCCGGTGGCCAGCGAGAGCAGCACCCCGGCGACACGTGCGGACAGGTCGCTCCGGTCCGCACCGCGACCGCCGGGCGCGGCGACGAACCCCTCCGCGTAGCCCACGGCGAGCCGGCGCATCCTGGCGGCGTACGTGGCCTGCGCGGCGTCGGGCGAGTGCACGAGCGACAGCACGTCCAGGTGCGCGACGAGGCACGCGAGGTCGTCGGCACGGTGGCCGGGACCAGCGGAGTCGACGTCGAGCAGCCCGGTGATGCGGCCGTCGGTGAGCATGATCTGCGCCTCGTACAGGTCGCCGTGCGTGGGGTCCGCCCCCGTACCGCGCTCCGCGAGGCGCGAACGGACGGCACCGGCCAGGTCCGCGGCCCGCCCCGCCTCTGCGGGCAGCGCCGCCCCGATGACGCCGGCGTAGTGCTCGGCCGATTCGCTCCACGCGGGCCGCCTGGGCAGGTCACGCACCTCCGACGGCAACCGGTCGAGCAGGTCGAGCACCTCGCGCGGCGACGGGATGGAGCCCCCGTCCCGCACGGCGGAGCGCATCTCCGTACCGTGCAGCGGGGACAGCACGAGCAGGCCGTCGTCGGACCAGCCGAGCGGGCGCGGGACGGGCAGCCCCGCCCGCGACAGCAGCGTGTGCCGCTGGTGCAGGTCGGCGACCTTCCGGGGACGCAGCACCTTGAGGAACACGCGGGCGCCCCTGGCCCGCGCCTCGATGACCGCGCGCCGGGTCGGCCGGTACGCGCGCACCTTGAGATCCGGGTGCGCGCGCTCCGCCGGGCCCACCCCGAGGCCCGCCAGGAGCTCCTCCACGGCGGTGGGGTTGAACGCGCGGGGCAGGGCGGGCAGCGCCGGGTCGCCGGGGAACCGCCACACGGCGACCGTCGCGTCGCCGTCGGACAGGGTGACCACGCCCGGCTTGCGGCCGTCCCTCGCGCGGCCCACGCTGGCGCCGAGCGTCTCGGACCGCTCCACGCCGTCCCAGCGCACCGTCGCGCGGTACGCGACGGTGGTGGTGGAGCCGGGCCGATGGTCCACCTGACGCACCCGCCAGTCCACGAGCTCGCCGCCGGCCGTCGCCACGGCGGCGTCGAGAAGACCCGCGGCGGCGTCACCGGTCAGGAGGTCGAGATGCGTGCTCACCCGGCAATCCTCGCAGCCGCCACCCACCAAAGCCCCCCGACACGGATGAGAATCCTCTAACCCGCCGGCAGACCGCGACCAGGACTCAGGCGCGCAGCTCGCGATACCTCGCGATCAGGGCTGCCGTGGACGGGTCCTGTGCCGCCAGGGCCGCCTCGTCGCCGGCGACCGCCGGGGCGATCTCCAGGGCGAGCTTCTTGCCCAGCTCCACGCCCCACTGGTCGAACGAGTCGATGCCCCACACGATGCCCTGGACGAACGTGATGTGCTCGTACAGCGCGATCAGCTGGCCCAGCACGGACGGGGTCAGCGCGGGAGCGAGGATCGAGGTGGTCGGCCGGTTCCCGCCGAACACCTTCGCCGAGACGAGCTCCTCCGCGACGCCCTCCGCCCGTACCTCGTCCGCCGTCTTGCCGAACGCGAGCGCCTTGGTCTGCGCGAAGAAGTTCGCGAGGAACAGACCGTGCACGTCGGCGCCGGCCTCGACCGCAGCACCGTCACCGACGGCGTCGGCCAGCGGGTAGGCAGGGTTCGCCACCGCGATGAAGTCGGCGGGGATGAGGCGCGTGCCCTGGTGGATGAGCTGGTAGAACGCGTGCTGCCCGTTCGTGCCCGGCTCGCCCCAGAAGATCTCGCCCGTGTCGGACGTGACGGGCGTGCCGTCCCAGCGCACCGACTTGCCGTTGGACTCCATGGTGAGCTGCTGCAGGTACGCGGGGAACCGGTGCAGCTGCTGGGCGTACGGCAGCACGGCGTGCGTGTGCGCGTCGCGGAAGTTCACGTACCAGACGTTGAGGAGCCCCATCAGGGCCGGCACGTTGCGCTCGAGCGGCTCCGTCCGGAAGTGCTCGTCCATCGCGTGGAACCCGGCCAGGAGCTCGGCGAAGGCGTCGGGGCCGATCGCCACGGCCAGCGAGGTACCGATCGCCGAGTCGACGGAGTAGCGGCCGCCCACCCAGTCCCAGAACCCGAACGCGTTCTCCGGGTCGATCCCGAACGCCTCCACCTTGTCCAGGGCGGTGGACACGGCCACGAAGTGCTTCGCGACGGCGTCGGCACGCCCCTCCTCGGAGTCCTCGATGGCGCCGACGGCGACGAGCGAGCGCCACAGCCAGTCGCGCGCGAGGCGTGCGTTGGTGAGGGTCTCGAGCGTGCCGAACGTCTTGGACGCCACGATGAACAGCGTGGTGGTGGGGTCGAGGTCGGCGGTCTTCTGGGCGACGTCGGTGGGGTCGATGTTCGAGACGAACCGGACCTCCAGGCCGTCCTGCACGAACGGCTCCAGGGCCTCGTACGCCATGACGGGGCCCAGGTCGGAGCCGCCGATGCCGATGTTCACGATGGTGCGGACACGCTCACCGGTCACGCCGGTCCACTCGCCGGAACGGACCTGCTCGGCGAAGGCGTACACCTTGGCGAGCTCGTCCTGCACGTCGGCCGTGACGTCCTGGCCGTCGACGGTCAGGGGCTCGTCCGACGGACGGCGCAGCGCGGTGTGCAGCACGGCGCGGTCCTCGGTGACGTTGATGTGCTCGCCCGCGAACATCGCGTCCCGGCGCTCGGTGAGGCCGACCTCGTCGGCCAGGGCGAGGAGCGCGGCCAGCACCTCGTCGGTGACCAGGTTCTTCGACAGGTCCACGTGCAGGTCGGCGGCCTGGTGGCTGAACCGCTGGGCGCGACCGGGGTCCGCGGCGAACCAGCCGCGCAGATTCGGCTGCAGGTTCTTGGAGAGCTCGCTGAGAGAGCCCCAGGCAGTGGTGGTGGTGGCATCGACAGGCAGACGGGCCGGCTCTGAGGTCATGGGACAACCGTAGTGCGGAGCGCCTGCGCCGCAGCCTCGGCGAGTGTCTGATCGGTCACCTCGTACCCGGCGTCGCCACCGCCGCCGGGCCCGCCCGCGTCGGCCACCGAACGCCTCGCCGAGAGGTGCACCGCGTCCACTCCGGCGCCCAGCAGGGCAGGGATGTCGGCGACGGTCACCCCGCCGCCCGCCATGATCTCGATGCCCAGGTCCGCGCTGCGCGCGACCAGGGCGGCCAGCCGGTCGAGCCCCGCGCCCGCGCGGGCCGCGCCGCCGGAGGTGAGCACCCGCGCGACGCCGAGCTCGGCCAGGGTGTCGAGGGCCGCGAGCGGGTCGGCGACCATGTCGATCGCCCGGTGGAACGTCACCTCGGCGTCGTCGGCCGCCGCGATCAGGTCGCCCGTCCGCGCCTCGTCGACCGTGCCGGACGGCGTCAGCGCGCCCAGCACCACACCGTCGGCCCCCGCGTCGACGGCCAGCGTGACCTCCCGGAGCATCAGATCGATCTCGGCGGGCGAGTACACGAACCCGCCCGGCCGGGGCCGCACCAGCACGTGTACCTCGAGGATCGGCGCGGTGTCGGACGACGGCACCACCGCCGCGGCCTCGATCACCGCCTCGATGAGCGCGGCGCTCGGGGTGAGGCCACCCGTGGCGCCGAGCGCGGAGCAGAGCTCGACGCGCCGGGCACCGACGTCGGCAGCGATCACCGCCCCGGCCGGGTCCTGGACAGCGAGCTCGAGCGCGACACGTTGGGGCACGACGCCAGCGTAGCCGTGCGCGGGGGGCAGCACGTCGCCCGGCCCTCGCGGGACCGAGTCGGTAGGGTCCCAGGCATGGCAATCGATCCCAGTGCGATCCTGCAGGGGCGCGCGCCCGGGCGGGCTTCGGTCGGAGTGATCCTCGGGATCGTCTTCGCCTCCGTCTGCCTGCTCGTCATCCTCACGTTCGACGCCGTGACGGGCGGCGCCTCGTTCGTCGTCGGGCTGCTGCTGGCCATCCTCCCGGTCGCCGTCTGGCTGCCGCTGGTGCTCGCGCTGGACCGGCTGGAGCCGGAGCCGCCGAACGCCCTGGTCTTCGCGTTCCTCTGGGGCGCGGGGGTCGCGGCGCTGTTCGCGAGCATCCTGAACACGCTCGGGCTGTCGCTGCTCACCGAGACCGAGCTGACCGGCGAGCAGGAGGGCTGGTACGTCGTCGCGACGTTCGGCGCTCCGGTGGTCGAGGAGCTGCTCAAGGGCGCCGTCCTGTTCAGCATGCTGTGGTGGCGGCGGCAGGAGCTGAACGGGCCCACCGACGGTGTCATCTACGCCGCGATGGTGGGGCTCGGCTTCGCGGCGACGGAGAACATCCAGTACTTCATCGACGCCGTCGAGGTGGACCAGCTCGGGTACGTCTTCGTGCTGCGGGCCATCGTCTCGCCGCTGCTGCACCCCCTGTGCACGGCGATGACGGGTATCGGTGTGGCGGTGGCCGCCCTGTCCGGGCCGGGCCGCACCCGCCGCCGAGCGCCCCTGTACGGGCTGCTCGGCGCGATAGTTCTCCACAGCCTGTGGAACGGCTCGACGAAGTTCGGCCTGCTCGGCCTCGCTGGTGCGTACCTCGTGGGGTTCGCCGTGCTGGTGGTGGTCATCGTGGTCCTCGCGCGGGACCGTCGCCGGATCGTCCAGCTCATCGGGCACTACCTGCCGCTGTACGGGCCGGTCGGCATCGTCACGCCGGACGACCTGCGCATGCTGTCGACGCTGCCCGGCCGCCGGGCGGCCCGGCGGTGGGCCCGGTCGGTGGGCGGCAAGCAGTCCGAGCGCGCCATGACCGACTACCAGCAGGCCGCTACCGAGCTCGCCCTGCTGCATCAGCGGGCCGGCGCGCAGCGCGACCTCGACCCGCACGGCCTCGAGCAGCAGCGGCAGTACCTGGTGTGGGTCATGCAGCAGGCGCGGGCGACGTTCGTGGCGAGGCAGCCCCGCCCGCCGGCCAGCCCGTGGGGCGCGACCAGCTTCGGCCCCTGACGATCGTTGAGTGCTGGATATTCGCCCTGTCGAGGCCGAAAAAGGGGCGAACATCCAGCACTCAACGGGTCAGGTGGTCCTGGTCAGGTCCAGCAGGAGGGCGCGCAGCAGCGCCGTGCGGTCGGCGATCCGGTCGACCAGCACGTGCTCGTCGTCGGCGTGCGCGCCACCACCCACGGCGCCGAGCCCGTCCAGCGTCGGGGTGCCGACCCCCGCGGTGAAGTTGCCGTCGGAGGCCCCACCCACCGCCACCCCGGTGAGTGCCGGCAGCCCGGCCACCGCGGCGATCCGCGACGCGCGCGCGAACAGGTCCGCGGACAGCGCGCGCTCGAGGGGCGGGCGGTTGATCCCGCCCTCGATCTCGACGACGGCGCCGGCCAGCACGGGTGCGAGGGACCGCAGGGCGGCGTCGACCCGCTGCTGCTCGGCGACCGTCCGCGCCCGGACGTCGACGGCGAACGACGCGTCGGCCGGGACGGTGTTGCGCGTGGTGCCCGCCGTGGCGTCCGTCGGCGTCACCGTGGTCCCGATCGCCGGGTCGCCCAGCGCGGCCACCGCGAGCACCTGGTGCGCCAGCTCGACCGAGGCGTTCACGCCCTTCTCGGGCTCCAGCCCCGCGTGCGCCGCCCGGCCCTTGACCAGCACGCGGTAGATGGAGGTGCCCTTGCGCTCCAGCTTGAGCGCTCCGCCGTCGGCGGAGGCCTCCAGCACGAGCGCGGCGTCCGCGCCGCGCGCCTCGTCCTCGATGAGCGCCTGGGACGACGGCGAGCCCAGCTCCTCGTCGCCGGTCACCAGGAGGGTGACGCCGGTCCGGTCGTCGAGGGAGCCGAGCACGTGCAACGCCATGGCGAGCCCGGTCTTCATGTCGAAGCTGCCGGGCCCGCGCAGCACGCCGTCCTCGATCACGAACGGATGGGTGCGGAGCGTGCCGAGCGGCCACACCGTGTCCTGGTGCGCCAGCACCAGGACACGGGTGGGACCGCCGAGCCGCCATCGCAGGTGGATGCCGAGCCGCTCGGGCTCCGCGCCGAGGCGCGCGGCGCCCAGCCGGGCGACGAGGTCGGCCGACCGGGCCAGCGCGTCCGGGTCCGACGACGGTGACTCGCACTCGACCAGCGTCCGCAGGTCCTCGATCAGGGCGTCGATGTCGGGAGTCTTGTGGGGAGCCATGCCCGCACGGTAGCCAACGCCCGCGGGCCGCGGCGGGCTCGACCACCGAGGGGGTCGAGCCCGCCGGGACCCGGACCGTCACGGGTGGAGGACGAACCTGCCCCCGCCCACGCCGGGCAGCGTGGTGGTGTTCGCGGCGAGGTAGCGCTCCAGGTACGGCGCCGGCTCACCCTGGGTGGGAGCGTCCTCGCCCGGGTCCTGCAGGTCCAGCGAGAGCGTGGCGCCGGTCACCGACACCCTGTTGCCGGACGGTTCCGACAGCCAGCCACGGGACAGGATGGTCCCGATCTGGACGGCGAGCTGATGACCCTCCGCGAGGGTCCAGTCCGTCGACTTCAGGTCGAACGACACCTCCCCGCGCCGCTCGATGAGCGCCACGTTCTCGTCGAACATGGTCGCCGTGCCGTCGGGCGCGACGTCCCACAGCCGCACCATCACCTCTCCCCGCGCACTCGCGCGGAACGCCACCGAGGGCGTGCCCGTGATCCGCACGTCCGCGGTCACCGGCCTCGAGGAGGTCAGGTAGAACGATCCGGCGTGCGCCGCGAGCGGCCGGCTCTGCCCGAGGAGCCCGGGCGGCTCCGGCGCGTGCTCCATGTCCCAGCGCTCGACCTGCGCCCCGGCACGGGGCCGGTCCGCCGACGACGACGCCCCGCCGTCGTCCACGTACGCCCCGGTGCCCAGCCGTGCGACGGTGCGGCGGTCGACCTCGGGCCAGGTGTCCTGGGCGCGCCAGGCCCCGGTGTTGTCCTGGATCGCGTACGCCGGGTCCTCGACCGCCGGGGCCTCAGCCTTGAGGAACTCGTCGTAGAACCGCAGCACCTCGTCGAAGAAGCCCTCGCGCCCCATGGCGAGCCGCCCGTCGGCGACGGTGTCGTTGCCGCGGACGTGGTCCCACGGGCCGAGCCAGCCACGCTCCACGCCCGTGTGGTTGTCGAGGAAGACCTGCATGTCCTCGGGCTTGGTGTTGGGCTCGACGAAGCCCTGGGTCACGAAGAGCGGGGTGTTCGTGCCGACGGCATCGTCGGCCAGGTTGCGGGCGTCCCAGTACTCCGACTCGAGGTCGGGCTCGTCGGCGTCCGTCAGGTTGTCGGCCAGGCACTCCGGGTGCTGGTCCTCGTAGCGGGCGTTCGCGGCGTAGCGCTCGTCGTCGCCCGCCATGGGTGCCATGGTGGCGATGGAGTTGTACGCCTGGGGCGTCCCGGTCACGTTGGGCCGGGCGACCTCGTTGCTCCAGAGGTAGTTGTACATGTTCCACAGCGGCTCCTGGGCCACCACCGCCTTGAGCGGCTCCAGGTCCAGGTTGTTGCCGGCCAGCCCGGTGACGGCGTCGTACGACTTGCCGTACATGCCGACGTCGCCCGTCGACCACTCCTGGCTCGCGGACCACTCGATCGCGGCGCCGATGTCGGCCTGCTCGCCCGGTCCCACCCAGTCCAGGCAGCCGGTGCTGCCACCGAACCCGCGGAGGTCGACCATGACGAACGTGTACTCGTTCGCCATGAGGGCGGCGCCGTCGACGAAGTCCCGGAACCGCGCGGAGGGTCCGACAACGTCCCAGCCCTCCGGACCGGTCTGCCCCGCATGCGCGAAGTACGGCCCGATCGACAGGATCACGGGCGTCCGCTCGTCCGGGGCGAGGTGGGCGGGCCGCAGGATGTCGGCGTGCAGCTCGACGCCGCCCGACGACGGGAAGTACGCCTCGGTCCACGCCGCGCCCTCCGGCACACGCTCGTTCTCGTCGTGCGTGACGGGATCGGCGTGCGTGACGGGATCGGCGTGCGTGACGGGATCGGCGTGCGTGACGGGATCGGCGACCGCCGTCGCAGCGGGAGTGCTCGCCGCGATGGCGAGCATGACCGCCGCGGCGACCGCGGGCGCCGTCCTGGTGAGTCTCGTGCGAAGTCTCATCGAGCGTCCTCCCTCGGAGCACCCAGGGCCGGCGTGCCTGGGCTACTGAGAGGTTAGAGAAGATTCACCCGGAATGCGTCGAATCTAGACGGGAATTGACGCGGCCGTAACACGCTGCCCGGTCCTGCGCAGACCCAGCGCGATGACGACCCCCACCACGGCGTGCGCGACAACCAGGGTCACGACCGCTCCGGGCGTGGTGCCCGCGATGGCACCCAGCATGGAGGCGAGCAGCACGACGCCGCACAGCACGAACCACACGAGCTCACCGCCGCCGCGCACCAGACGCGCGATCAGCACTCGCACGCCCCAGCCGGCGAAGCCCGCCGCGAGCGCGGCGACCGCCATCGCCACCACCGAGACGGCCTGTACCTCCGCGCCGAGCCGCGCCTCGAGATTCGCGCCGAGCGCCGCTCCGATCAACCACACCGCCACGGCGGCCACGGCCGCACCGAACGGCACCGCCCAGGCGGGCCACCGGCGGCGGGCTGCTGAGATCTCGGTCATGGGAGTTCCTCCTCCTCGGCACGTCCGTCGTGCCTGGAGCCAGCCTCCCGGGTACCGGCCCCCAGGACATCGGTCTGCGGTACCGCACCGACCGGTCCTTCAGGCGGGTGCGCCCCCTACTGCGGTCGGTCCCGCGCGGCGGTCGCGCCGAGGAACTCCGCCACCCGGTCCGTCGCCGGGGCCGCCCGCAGCTCGTCCGGCGGGGCGACCTGCAGCAGGCGGCCCTTGTCCATCACGCCCACCCGGTCGGCCACGACGGACGCCTCGGCGTGGTCGTGGGTGACGAACACCGCCGTCGTCCCGGTCTCGACCAGCGCCGCCCGTACGTCGCCCGCCAGCCGTTCGCGGAGCTGGCGGTCGAGGGCGGACAGCGGCTCGTCCAGCAGGAGCAGGCGGGGCCGTGGGGCCAGGGCCCGCGCGAGCGCGACGCGCTGCTGCTCCCCGCCGGAGAGCGTGGGCACGGCCCGCGCCTCGTAGCCGGCGAGCCCGACCAGGTCGAGCAGGGCGGTCACGCGGGCGTCGCGCTCCGCCCGGGACAGGTCCTGGACCTCCAGCCCGTACGCCACGTTCCGCCGCACGTCCCGGTGCGGGAACAGCTGCCCCTCCTGGAACATCAGCCCGAACCGGCGCCTGTGCACCGGCACACCGGTGAGGTCCTCGCCGTCGTAGACGACGTGGCCCCCCGACAGCGGCTCCAGCCCGGCCACCGCGCGCAGCAGCGACGACTTGCCGCACCCGCTGGGGCCGAGCAGCGCCACGACCTCGCCGGGCTCGACGGTCAGCGACACCCGGTCCACCGCCGTGACGCCGCCGGCGCCCCCGTACCGGACCGAGACGTCCCGGACCTCCAGCCCCGCCATCAGAACTCCCCTCCGGCGCGCTCGTCGCGCAGCCGCTCGGCCACCATCATCACTGTCGCGGTCAGCACGGCGAGCACCACCGACGCCGCGAGCGCCATCCCGTAGTTCTCGGCGCCGGGCCGCCCGATGAGGCGGTAGATCACGACCGGCAGGGTGGCGCCGTCGGGCCGCGCGAGAAACGACGTGGCGCCGAACTCGCCGAGCGACACGGCGAACGCGAACCCGGTGGCAAGCCCGACCGAGCGCAGGGCGATCGGCAGGTCCACGGTGCGCAGCACGCGGCCCGGTCCGGAGCCGAGCACCGCGGCGACCTCGCGCAGCCGGGGGTCGATCGCCCGGAGCACCGGCAGCACGGTGCGCACGACGAGCGGTACGGCGACGACGGCCTGCGCCACAGGGACGAGCAGCCCGGAGGTCCGTAGGTCGACGCCGAGCACCGGCTGGTCCATGGTGACGAGGAACCCGAAGCCGACGGTCACGGCGGACACCCCGAGCGGGAGCATGAACAGCGCGTCGAGCGTCCCGACGGCGCGGCGTGCGCCGACGGAACGTGGCCTGCGGGACACCACGAGCGCCACGAGCCCCCCGACGACGAGGGAGATGACCGTCGCGGTGAGCGCGATCCGCAGCGACGTCGCCGTGGCCTCCCAGACGGTCACGACCAGTGCGTTCCGTTCGCCGGTGGTGCCGAGGGCGACGTAGTTGCCGGGCCCCCACGTCCCGTCGGGCTCGCGGAACGAACGGGTCACCAGCCCGGCGAGGGGCAGCACGATGAGCCCTGCGACGATCGCGGCGCCCACCAGTGCCGTCGCGACGTCCTGCGGCGACCGCCACGACAGGGGCCGGGCCGCACCGCGCGAGGAGACGAGCCGCAGTGCCGCCTCACGTCGGCGGCGCGCCCGGGCGGAGACGGCGAGGGCCGCGGTGATGACCACGAGCTGCATGATCGAGAGCACCGAGGCGGACCGCAGGTCCAGGAACTGGGTGGTTCGGGTCCAGATCTCGGTCTCGATGGTCCCGTAGCGCGCGCCGCCGAGCACCAAGACCACGCCGAACGCCGTGGCGCAGAACAGGAACACGACGGAGGCCGCCGACGCGACGGCGGGCGCCAGCGACGGCAGCGTCACCGTCCGGAACACCCGTGCGGGTCCGGCCCCGAGCGACGCGGCGGCCTGCTCGGTCCGGGGGTCGAGTCGCTCCCACAGCCCGCCGACGGTGCGCACCACCACCGACACGTTGAAGAAGACGAGGGCGATGACGATCCCCGCCAGGGATTCCTCCAGCCCGAGGAACCCGAGGGCGCCGCCGGGCGCGAACAGGGTGCGGAACGCGACGCCGACCACGACGGCCGGCAGCACGAACGGCACGGTGACGAGCCCGCGCACCAGGCTGCGGCCGGGGAACGAGCGCCGGTAGAGCAGGTAGGCGAGCGGCAGGCCGAGCAGCACGGAGAAGGCGGTGCCGAGCACGGCCTGGGTCAGCGTGAACCCGACGAGCCGCCAGGTGCGCGGGCGCTGGAGCACCTCGGTGAAGCCGCTGAGGTCGACCGCGCCTTCGGGCACGAAGCCGCGGACCACGAGCGCGGCCACGGGCCAGGCGAAGAAGATCGCGAGGAATCCGAGCGGGACGGCGACCGCTGCCGCCCACAGCAGCGGCGCGGTTCCCCGCCGGCTCAGCCGAGCACTGTCTCGGTCCACCGCTCGATCCACTCGTCGCGGTGCTCGCTCACCTCGGTGGGCTCCACCTCGTACGGCTTCTCGGCCTGGGGTGCGAACTTCTGCCAGTCGGCGGGCAGCTGCACCGAGGGGTCCGCCGGGTACATGTACATCGACTCGGGCAGCGCGGCCTGGACGTCCTCGGTCAGCAGGAAGTCGACCAGCTCCTGCGCACCCTCGGGGTTGTCGGAGCCGGCGAGCACGCCCGCGTACTCGACCTGGCGGAAGCAGGTCTCGAGCAGGGCGCTCGTGGTCGACCGAGACCCGTCCTCGCTCACGGTGAACGCCGGCGACGTCGCGTACGACAGCGCGAGGGGGCGTTCTCCGCCCTCGCCGGCACCCGAGAAGTCCACGTAGTACGCGTCCTCCCACGAGTCGGCGACCTTGACGCCGTTGTCCGCGAGCGATGCCCAGTAGTCCTCGAACCCGTCCTCGCCGAACGCGCCGATCGTCGCCAGCAGGAACGCGAGCCCCGGGGACGACGTCGCCGGGTTGGTCACCACGAGCAGGTCCCGGTACGCGGGGTCGGCCAGATCGTCCAGCGTCCTCGGCACCTCGAGGCCGGACTTCTCGAACCAGGCCTCGTCGACGTTCACGCAGACGTCGCCCTGGTCGACCGGCGTGAGTGCTCCACCGAGCTGCTCGGCGCCGTCCGGGAGGCCCGGAGGCGCGTACTCCGCGACGACGCCCTGCTCCAGCGCGCGGGAGGCGAACGAGTTGTCGATGCCGAACACGGCGTCGCCCAGCGGGGCGTCCTTGGTGAGCACGAGCTGGTTCACCAGCGTCCCGGCGTCGCCCGCCGCGCTGACCTCGAGGGTCATCCCCGACTCCTCCTCGAACCGCTCGACGAGCTGCTCGTCGAGGGCCCAGGAGTCGTGGGTCACGAGAGTCACGGTGCCGGACGCCGACGGGTCGCCCGCGCCGGTCTCGGAGCTGCCGGGCCCGGAGCCGCCGCAACCGGTGAGCAGGAACGCCACCGAGAGCGCTCCGGCGATCGGTCCAGCGTGGACGGTGCCCCCGTGGGCACCGGAAAGACGCAACATCATGCCTCGACTTCCTCCGCCGGTGTGACCCGGATCAGGTTCAAGGGTCTGCGGTGGTCCGCACTCTCAGCGCTGTCGGGCGCTCCCCTGTCGTTTCCAGGCAGCCTACTGGCCCTTCGGGCGCTACGGTGTGAAGGTGGCCCAGATTGAGACGGAACAGACACTCGCCGAGAAGGTCGGCACGCTCGCCCTGACGCTCGCGGCCGGCTGGGCCGCGCAGAAGGCGGTCAGCATGATCTGGAAGGGCGTGACGGGCAACGACGCGCCCAACAAGCCGGACGACCCGGAGCTGGACCTGGTGCAGGCCACCGTGTTCGCGGCGGTCGCCGCGGGAACAGCGGTGTTCGCCAAGCGCCTGGCGGCGAAGGGG
The DNA here is from genome assembly GCF_054782895.1 of Promicromonospora xylanilytica. Classification (NCBI taxonomy): domain Bacteria; kingdom Bacillati; phylum Actinomycetota; class Actinomycetes; order Micrococcales; family Promicromonosporaceae; genus Promicromonospora; species Promicromonospora xylanilytica. Next base: position 21,395 of record NZ_BAAGRP010000003.1, on the reverse strand, counting down.
GCGTCGAAGGCCGCCCTGCGGATCGCCGCCCGCCGCTCGGCGCACTAGCCGGTCCAGCCCCGAGGCCGGTCCTGCCGGTGGCAGCGCTCAGCGCGCCGCCGTGCGTGGCCGCCGGGTGAGCAGCGGGTCGTGCCCGCGCGGCCTGCCCACCGGCTCCACGCCGTCGAGCGCGCGGGTCAGCGCCGCCTGCGTGATGCCGGTCTGACCCTCGGTGCGCAGCCTGGTCATGACCTGGTCCGCCGCCAGCCGCAGCGGGATGCTCACCCTGCTCGCGACGTCGAGCAGCAGGTGACCGGCCGTCTCCTCGTCGACTCCGCGAACCGCCATGATCACTCCCTTGGCCTGCTCGATCACGGCCTGGCTGACGAAGGCCCGTGTCACCACGCCCTCCGACCGCCGGGTCAGCACCTCCTTCTGGACCGGCGTGGCGTCGACGACGTATCCGACCAGCTCCGGTGACCGGTCCGGGCCACCCCGCACGCCCTGACCGATGACGACCACCGAACGCGTACGGCCCTTGCGGTCGACGATCCGGTGCGAGCACGCGAACGGCCGGCCGAGCCGCAGCGCCTCGGCGGCGGCGCGGACGATCCGGCTCCGGTCGTCAGGATGCTTTCTCGAGCGCAGCGCCTCGAGGCATGGTTCCACCTCGTGCCGCTTCCACCCGTGCATGGTGTAGATCTCGTCGGACCACCACCAGCCGCCTGACGTGAGGTCGACGCGAAACCGGCCGACCAGCAGATTGGTACCGAGGCCCAGGGCGTGTGCCAGATCGCCCGCCGAGAAGCTCGGGGACGGTGTCGCGGCATCTCCTCCGGCGCCGTCCACAACACTGAGTGCTGGCTGTGGGAATGAGGCCATCTCAACCTCCCAGATCCGGTGTGGACCGGGAGCCGCTTCATGACTCCGCGCCATCGATTGTAGAGCGGTTCACCGTCTTCGACAGCCCGGGCGAGCCTCCCGCCGTCCCTGGCGCGCTGCGAGTGCCCAGGCCTCGTGCCAGCCTGAAGTCGCCCGCAGCGACCGACCACCGGCACCGGAGGTGCACCGTGAGCGAGACTCCCCATGACGTGACGGCGGCACCGGGCCCCGCGGTCGAGGACGCGCCGAACCTCCTGGCCCCCGGCCCGCTGCGCGCCGACGTCGTGGTGGTCGGTGCCGGCCTCACGGGCGTCGTGACGGCCCAGCTGCTCGCCGACGGCGGAGCGGACGTCGTGGTGCTCCACGCCGGCACCGCCAGGTCCACCACCACCGCCCGCTCGACCGGCAAGCTCTCGGTGCTGCAGGGCACCCGGCTCGCGCGCGTCGCGCGGTACGGCGACGAGGTCGTACGGGACTACCTCGCGGCCGGCTTCGCGGGCCTGGGGTGGCTGCGCCGCACCCTCGAGGACCTCCACGTGCCCGTCGACAACCGCGACGACCTGACCGTGGCCACCGCGCCGGAGCAGGTGGCCGACGTCGACGCCGTGCTCGCGACCTGTGCCCGCCAGGGGGTCGCCGGCGCGCAGTGGGAGGAAGACCCGCCCTACCCCACGAAGACCTACGGTGCGGTGCGGCTGCCCGGCCAGGGCCAGGTCGACCCGCTGCGCATGCTCTCGGCACTCAGCGCCCGCCTGCGGTCCCGTGGGGTACCGGTGCACGACGGCGTCCGGGTCCGGCAGGTGCGCAGGCTCCGTTCGGGCGTCGCGCTGCGCACCAACCGTGGCACCGTGCTGGCCGACCGCGTGGTGCTCGCCACCGGAGTCCCGCCCGGCCGCCTGGGCGGCCTGTTCCTCCGGCTGGAGGCCGGCCGGAGCCTGCTCACCACCTGGGACGTCGCGGACCCCGGAGCGCTGCCGCCCGGCTTCGCCGACACCATGTCCATCACGGCGGGGTCGCCCGTGCGCTCCCTGCGCCTGGCCGACGGCCTGCTCATGGTCGGCGGCGAGGGTTACACCGTCGGCAGGGAAGCCCGACCCGACCGGCGGCTGGCCGCACTCGACGAGTGGACCCGCGCCCACCTCCCGGTCGGTGCCCCTCGGCACGCGTGGGCGGCCCAGGACTACAGCAGCGACACCGGCCTGCCGCTCGTCGGTCCCGTGCTGCCCGGCGACGACCGCGTGCTCGTCGCGACGGGGTACGCCAAGTGGGGCCTCACCAACGCCGCCGCCGCCGGGCTGGCGCTCGCCGGCCGGCTCCTCGGCGAACCCGTCGAGTGGGGCCCGACGCTCGAACCGCTGGCCCGGCCGCCCCGGCCGACGACCCGCACCGCTGCCACCTTCGGCGAGCAGACCGCCGGCTGGGCCTGTGCCACCACCCGCCCCTCGGGCGGACGGCCGGGCACCGTGCACGTGTCCAGGACCTGCCCGCACCTCGGCGGCGTCGTGCGGTGGAACGACCAGGAGCAGTCGTGGGACTGCCCCGTGCACGGATCCCGCTTCGCCGCGGACGGGACCCTGCTCGAAGGACCGGCGACGGAGGACCTCGCACGGCGCTGACCTGCAGGAACATACCTCCGACGGCGAATGTCACGCGGGGCGACGGTTCGAGATGCGAGTGCTCCGGGGGGCAGCGAACGTAGAGGAACCGGAAGAAGCCCGGTGACGACCATCCGTGGAGGTCACTGTGCGAGTTCTCGGCGTGAACGCCCTCTTTCACGATCCGTCGGCAGCACTCGTCGTGGACGGCCACGTGCTCGCCGCGGCCGAGGAGGAACGGTTCAGCCGGCGCAAGCACGGCAAGCGGCCCGTCCCGTTCGCGGCCTGGGAGCTACCGGAACAGTCGATGCGCTGGTGCCTCGACACCGCAGGGCTGGCACCGAACGACCTGGACGCGGTCGCGTACTCGTTCGACCCGGCGCTCGCCAAGCCGGCCGACGAGATGGGGCTGCCCGACCCGTGGGACTGGCTCCGGCGCCAGTACGCCGAACGGGCGCCCCAGTTCATCGCCACGGCGCTCCCCGGGCTCGACCCGGCCACCGTGCGCTTCGTGCCCCACGAGGTCGCCCACGCCGCGTCGGCCGCGCTCGCCTCCCCGTACCGCACGTGCAGCGTCATGTCGCTCGACGGCCGCGGCGAGCGCTCCTCCTACCTCGCGGGCCGGTACACCGACGGCCGGCTGGAGGTGCTGGCGAGCCAGGAGCTGCCGCACTCCCTCGGTCTTGTCTACGAGTCCCTCACCGAGCACCTCGGCTTTCTGCGGTCCAGCGACGAGTACAAGGTGATGGCGCTCGCGTCGTACGGCCGCCCACGGTTCCTGCCCGAGCTGCGGGAGCTGCTGCGTACCACGCCGGACGGCGGGTTCGTGGCCGAGGCCCCCGACTGGTCGCGCTGGACGCAGCCGGCGACGCCCGGCACGCTGCGGGAGCCGACCGGTTCGGGCGGCCTGCCGCCCGACCAGGCCGACCTCGCGGCCTCCGTCCAGGTGCGCCTGGAGGAGCTCCTCGTGGAGCTGGCCACGGCGCTGCACGAGCGGACCGGCGACAGCGCGCTGACCATGGCGGGCGGCACCGCGCTGAACTGCGTGGCCAACTCCCGGCTGTGGCGTGAGACCCCGTTCGAGCACGTCTGGGTCCAGCCGGCCGCCGGCGACTCCGGCACCGCGCTCGGCGCCGCCCTGCAGCTCACGGCCGAGGCGGGCGTGCGCACCGTGCCCATGGCGTCCGCCGCGCTGGGCCGCTCGTGGTCCGACGACGAGCTGGCCGCCGCGCTGCGCACCGCCGGCGTGCCGTTCACGACCCCCGCCGACCTCCCCGACCGCGTAGCCGCGGTCCTCGCCGACGACGGGATGGTGGCCTGGTTCGACGGCCGGTCCGAGTTCGGGCCGCGCGCGCTCGGGCAGCGCTCGCTGCTCGCCAACCCCGGCCCACGGTCGAACACCGAACGGCTCAACGTGGTCAAGGGCCGGGAACAGTTCCGGCCGGTCGCCCCCATGGTGCTCCTCGAGGACGCGGCGGACATCTTCTCCGGCGGCCCGATACCCAGCCCGTACATGCTGTTCGTCCACGACGTGGCCCCGGGCTGGCGGGACCGGATCCCCGCGACGGTGCACGTCGACGGCACGGCCCGGATCCAGACCGTGGACGGCACGCAGCCCCGGCTCCAGGCGATGCTCCGGGCGTTCCGGAGCCGCACCGGCCTGCCCGTCGTGGTCAACACGAGCCTCAACACCGCCGGCCGCCCCATGGTGGACAGCCCTCGTGACGCGCTCGAGCTCTTCGGCTCCGCGCCCGTCGACCTCCTGGTGCTCGGACCGCACCTGGTCCGGAGAGCGGACGTGTTCACGGCCGCGCGGCCGTCCGGAGGTGCCACGTGACCGCGTCCTTCTCGGTAGTGGTCCCGACCGTGGGCCGCCCGGAGCTGCCGGCGCTGCTCGACTCCCTGCGCACCGCCTGCGCAGGCGGCCCGCGGCCGGTCGAGGTCGTCGTGGTCGACGACCGCGTGTGCACGGGCCACCGACGGAACCCGGCTCTCGACCTGGGGCCCGACCCGGTCCCCGGCGTCCGCGTGCTCCGGACCGGCGGACGGGGCCCCGCCGCCGCCCGCAACGTGGGCTGGCGCAGCGTGCGGACACAGTGGGTGGCCTTCCTCGACGACGACGTGGTGGTGCCGGAGCGCTGGGCCGCCGCCCTCGAGCGGGACCTGGCGGCGGCCGGCCCCGACGTCGCGGGCGTGCAGGGCAGGATCGTGGTGCCGCTGCCCCGGGACCGGTGCCCGACGGATCTCGAACGCAACACCGCGGCACTGGAGACCGCGGCGTGGGCGACGGCCGACATGGTCTACCGCCGGGCCGCCCTGCGGACGGTGCACGGATTCGACGAACGCTTCCGCCGGGCATACCGCGAGGACGCGGACCTGGCGCTCCGCGTCCGCCGGGCCGGCTGGGACCTCGAGCGCGGCGTCCGGTTCGTCGAGCACCCGGTCCGGCCGGCCGGGAACCTGGCGAGCGTGCGCGCCCAGGCAGGCAACGCGGACGACGCCCTGCTGCGCTCGCTCCACGGCCGGGACTGGCGCAGGCTCACCGGAGCCGGCCGGGGCCGCCTGCCCCGGCACGTGGCGACGGTCACGGCAGGGCTGACCGCGCTCGGCTGCCTCGCCGTGCCGAGCTCCCGTGCGGCACGCGCCGGCACGGTGCTCGCCGGATCGGTGTGGGCGGGGCTCACCGGGGCGTTCGCCGCCGAGCGAGTGGCGCCCGGTCCACGACGAGGCGACGACGGTCACGGCCCCGAGCTGCGGCGCATGGTCCTGACCAGTGTGCTCATCCCCTTCGCCGCCGTGGCCCACCGTCTGCGCGGCACCTGGCGCTGGCGGACGCTCGGCGGTCGCGTACCGGCCTGGCCCCCGCCGGTCCGTGCCGTCCTGTTCGACCGGGACGGCACGCTCGTCCACGACGTGCCCTACAACGGGGACCCGGACGCCGTCGTGCCCGTGCCGGGCGCCCGCAGGGTGCTGGACCTGCTGCGGGCCGACGGGCTGCGGGTGGGGGTGGTCTCCAACCAGTCCGCCATCGGCAGGGGCCTGCTGACGAGCGCGCAGGTGGACGCGGTGGACGAACGGGTCCGCCGGCTGCTCGGCCCGTTCGGCACCTGGCAGCGCTGCCCGCACCGGCCCGAGGACGAGTGCACGTGCCGCAAGCCCGAGCCGGGTCTCGTGCTGCGGGCGGCCGCGGAGCTCGGCGTGCTGCCGGCCGAGTGCGCGGTCGTCGGCGACATCGGCTCGGACGTGGGCGCCGCCGTGGCGTCCGGCGCGCACGCCGTACTGGTACCGACCGAGGTGACCAGACGCGAGGAGCTGACAGCCGCTCCCGTGGTGGCCGCCACTCTCGACGAGGTGGTGACACTGCTATGACTCCTGCGAAGCACCGTGTCCGTGTTCTCGCGGTCCGGCTCGACAGCGACGGGGACGTGCTGCTGACCGGTCCCGCCGTGCGCGCGCTGGCCGCGACGTACGACCAGGTGGACCTGCTGGTCTCCCGCTCCGGTGTCCAGGCGGCGGAGCTGCTGCCCGGTGTCACGGAGGTCCTCCGGTTCGACGCGCCGTGGACAGGGGCCCAGCCGCCCCCGGTCTCCGCCGAGGCCGTACTGGACCTCGTCGCCGGTCTGATCGCCCGGCGCTACCAGCTCGCGGTCGTCTTCACGTCGTTCCACCAGTCGCCTCTCCCGATGGCGCTGCTGGCCCGCCTGGCGGGCATCCGCCGCATCGTCGGGGTGAGCGAGGACTACCCCGGCTCCCTGCTCGACGTGCGCCACCGCCGCGCACCCGGTCTGCACGAGGTAGAGGCGGCCCTCGAGCTGGCCGAGCGGGCGGGCGCCCGCCTGGCGGTGGGTGACGACGGCCTGCTCGCCGTCCGCCGTCCGCTGCCCGCGGTGCCGCCGCGCGCCGAGCACACGCTGGGCGTCGGCGGCGCCTGGCGACAGCGCTCCGTCGTCGTCCACCCGGGCGCGTCCGTGCCCGCCCGGGCACCGCTGCCCGAGGATGCGCGGGCCATGGCGGCGCGCCTGGCGGGCGACGGCTGGGACGTGCTCGTGACCGGCTCCGCCGCGGAGCGCGACCTGACCACGTACGTGGCCGGTGGCCACGCCACGGACCTCGGGGGCCGCACCGACCTCGCGGAGCTCGCCGCGGTCCTGGAGTCGGCGGCCTGCGTGGTGGTCGGCAACACCGGTCCCGCCCACCTGGCCGCTGCCGTCGGGACGCCGGTGGTCAGCCTGTTCGCCCCGGTCGTCCCGGCGGACCGGTGGGCACCCTACGGGGTGCCCCGGCTCGTCCTCGGCGACCAGGGCTCGGTGTGCCGCGGCACGCGTGCGCGCACCTGTCCCGTGCCGGGTCATCCGTGCCTCTCGTCGGTCACGCCGGAGCAGGTGTCCGAGGCGGTCGCGCGCCTGACCCACCTGCCGCCGCGAGCGCCGGCCGCCGCCGGCGGGCCCCGGGCCGAGGGGTGGCCATCATGAGAATCCTGCTGTGGCACGTCCACGGCTCGTGGACCACCGCTTTCGTCCAGGGGCAGCACGAGTACCTCGTGCCCGTGCTGCCCGGGCGACCGCCCGACGGCCGTGGGCGGGCCAGGACGTGGGACTGGCCCGACTCGGTCCGGGAGGTGGACCCGGAGGACCTCCGGCACGTTCTCGACACGGAGGGCGTCGACGTCGTGCTGCTCCAGCGGCCCCACGAGGCGGCGCTCCTGTACGAGTGGACCGGCCGCCGCGCCGGGCAGGAGGTGCCCGCCGTCTACCTGGAGCACGACGCGCCCGGCGGCCCCGCCGCCGCCACCCGGCACCCGCTTGCGGACGTCGGCGCCGTCGCCGACGGGCGGGTCCCGATCGTCCATGTCACCCGGTTCAACGCCCTGATGTGGGACACCGGCCCCGCGCGCACCGCCGTCATCGAGCACGGTATCCCCGACCCGGGCAACCGCTGGACGGGCGAGCGCGAGCGGGTCGCGGCGGTCGTGAACGAGCCGGTCCGTCGCTGGCGAGCCGCCGGGACGGACGTACTGCTCCACGTGGCCCGCGAGGTCCCCGCCGAGGTGTACGGCATGGGTACGGAGCTCCTGGCGGAACACCTCACGCCCCTCGGCCCGACGGCGGCAGGGACCGCCGGCCGGCTGTACGACCTGCCGCAGCTGGAGCTGCACTCCCGCCTCGCGGGTGCCCGCGCCTATCTGCACCCGTACCGGTGGACGAGCCTCGGGCTCGCCCTGCTGGAGGCCATGGCGCTGGGCCTGCCCGTCCTCGCGCTGCCCGTCACTGCCGCGTACGCCGCGGTCCCCCCGGAGGCCGGGGTGCTCAGCGCCGATCCCGACGAGCTCGTGGCGGTCGCCCGACGGTGGCTCGCCGACCCCTCCGAGGCCGCCGCGTACGGCAAGGCCGCCCGTGAGCACGTCCTCACCCACTACCCCCTCGACCTGTTCCTCGACCGCTGGACCACGCTGCTGACACAGGAGGTGTCGCCATGAGGATCGGCATGATCTCGGAGCACGCCAGCCCGCTCGCCGTCCTCGGCGACGCGGACGCCGGTGGACAGAACGTCCACGTCGCGGCGCTGGCGCAGCGCCTCGCCGCGGACGGGCACACCGTCGACGTCTACACGCGGCGGGACGACCCGGAGCTCCCGGAACGGGTCCCCCTCGCCGACGGCGTCGACGTCGTGCACGTCGACGCAGGCCCGCCGGAACGACTGCCCAAGGACGAGCTCCTGCGGTGGATGCAGCCGTTCGGCGACGACCTCGCGGTCCGCTTCGAGGACCCCGAGGCCCGGCCGGACGTGGTGCACGCCCACTTCTGGATGTCCGGCCTGGCGGCACTGCGCGCCACCCGCCGGCCGGTTGACGGCACCGGACGACCGACGGTCCCGGTGGTCCAGACCTTCCACGCGCTGGGCTCGGTCAAGCGCCGCTACCAGGGCGCCGCCGACACCAGCCCCACCGCGCGGATCGCCCTCGAGCGGACCCTGTGCCAGGACGTGGACCTGGTCGTCGCCACCTGTCGCGACGAGGTCGGCGAGCTGCGCCGGATGGGGGCGACGGACGAGCGGGTCCGCGTGGTGCCGTGCGGTGTGGACCTCGGGGTGTTCACGCCGAGCACCACCCGTGCCCGCGCCGACGACGACGGAGCTCCCCTGCGGCTGCTGTCCCTGGGCCGGCTCGTGGAGCGCAAGGACGTGGCGACCGTCATCGAGGCGCTCGCCCGGCTCGATCACGGTCAAGGCCCGCCGGTGGAGCTGCTGGTCGCCGGCGGGCCGCCCCTCGGCGAGCTCGACCACGACCCGGAGGTGCGCCGCCTGCGCGGCCTGGCCGAGCGCCTGGGCGTCCGCGACCGGGTGCGGTTCCTCGGCGCCGTCTCGCACGACGACGTCCCGGGGCTGCTCCGCGAGGCCGATGTCGTGGCGTGCACGCCCTGGTACGAGCCGTTCGGCATCGTGCCGCTGGAGGCCGCGGCGTGCGGCCTGCCGGTCCTCGCGTCCGCGGTCGGCGGCATGCTCGACACCGTGGTGCACGAACGCACCGGCCTCCTCGTGCCGCCGCGTGACCCCGCCGCCGTCGCCGAGGCGCTGCGGCGGCTCGCGGACCACCGGTTCCGGCTCCGGCTGGGCGCCGCCGCCCGCGTCCGCGCCGAGCGCCGGTACGGCTGGGCCGCCGTGGCCCGGCAGACGGCCGAGGCCTACACGGAGGTCATCAGTTCCCCGTCCGCCCGTGCGTCCCGCCCGCAGCGGCCCGCGACGGACGCTCCGCTGGTTTCCGCAGGAGGTATCCGATGAGTGCAGAGCCCATCCGTCCGACCGCCCTCCCGCCCGACGCCTCCAGCGGTGGGAGCTGGCTGCGCCGCCATCGCGCCGATCTGGCGACCGGCCTCGACCACGTGACCGCCAGCCTCGGCCGGATCGAGTCCTGGGGACAGGACCTCGCCGACCGGCTGCTCTCCGGTCACCGCCTGCTGGTCGCCGGCAACGGCGGTAGCGCCGCGGAGGCCCAGCACCTGACCGCCGAGCTCGTCGGCCGCTTCGAGGGTGAACGCGTGCCGCTCGCCGCGATCGCCCTGCACGCCGAGACCTCCAGCCTCAGCGCGATCGTCAACGACTACGGCCAGGACGAGATGTTCGCCCGGCAGGTCGCGGCACACGGCAGGCCGGGAGACGTCCTGCTGTGCCTGTCCACGTCGGGGTCGAGCGCGAACGTGCTCGTCGCGGCGCGCCGGGCCCACGAGCTCGGACTCACCACGTGGGCCCTCACGGGCCAGGCGCCCAACCCGCTCGCCGCGCTGTGCGACGACGCGCTCGCCATCCCGTCGGTGTCCACGTCGGCGGTGCAGGAGGTCCACCTCGTCGTCGCCCACACGCTGTGCGCGGTGCTCGACGCCCAGGTCGCCGCCCGCGCGCGGGTACGCACGGCCGGGCAACGGACGGGGGTGCGCGCATGACCGGCAACGGCTCGCCCGTCGGGGACCTCTCGCGCAGGCGGTCCGGTACCGGCCCTGCCCGGCCGCGCATCGCCGTCGTCGGGGACGTCCTGCTCGACCGGGACGTCGACGGTTCGGTCACACGGCTCGCACCCGACGCGCCGGTGCCCGTCGTCGACGTGACCGAGGTGCGGCAGAGCCCCGGCGGCGCGGGGCTCGCCGCTCTCCTGTGCGCGCAACGTGCCGACGTGGTGCTGGTCGCGCCGGTCGCCGACGACGCGGCCGGCCAGGAGCTGCGCCACCAGCTCGCCGACGTGACGCTCGTCGCGCTGGGCCACGACGGACCGACACGCCGCAAGACCCGCGTCCGGAGCTCCGGACAGGGCCTCGTCCGGGTCGACGACGGCGGGCCGGGGACCCCGGTCGGCGTCGACCCGGCGACGGTGCGCCGCGTGCGCGAGGCCGTCGCCGGCTGCGACGCCGTGCTCGTCGCCGACTACGGCGGCGGGGTGACCCGGGACCCGCTCCTGCGGGAGCTGCTCACCGAGTCGGCGGAGCGTGTGCCGCTCGTCTGGGACCCGCACCCCCGCGGCGGTGCGCCGGTCCCCGGCGCGGCGCTGGTGACGCCCAACGTGGCCGAGGCCGAACGCGCGGCGCGACAGCTCCCCGGACGGCCCGCCGATGCGGACACCGGGGTACCTGCCGTGGCCGACCTGCTGCGCAGGGCCTGGGACGTGCAGGCCGTCAGCGTCACCGCGGGAGACCGGGGCGCCTTCGTCGCGCAGGCCGGCACCGAGCAGGCCGGCACCGAGCAGAACGTGGTGCGGCACCTGCCCACCCGGGCCGTGCACGGCGCCGACGCCTGCGGGGCCGGGGACCGGTTCGCCGCGACGGTGGTGGACCGGCTGTCCCGCGGAGACGGTGCCACGACCGCCGTCCGGGAGGGTGTGGTCGCAGCGAGCGCCTGGGTGGCCTCGGGTGGGGCCGACGGTTTTCGCCGGTCCCGCGAGGCCGCCGTTCCGCCGGCCGAGCGGAACGACTCGGAGACCCTGGCAGAGCTCGGTGCCCGGCTGCGCGCGCGTGGTGGGGTGCTCGTCGCGACGAGCGGGTGCTTCGACCTCCTGCACGCGGGCCACGTCAGCATGCTCGACGCCGCACGGCAGCTGGGCGAGCACCTCGTGGTGCTGGTCAACTCCGACCGGTCCGTACGGCGCCTCAAGGGTCCCGAGCGGCCCCTCGTGCCCCTGGCCGACCGGCTTCGGGTCCTGGAGGGCCTCGGGTGTGTCGACGCGGTGGTCGTGCTCGACGACGACGAGCCGTCCGACGCCGTGGCCGCGCTGCGGCCCGACGTCTGGGCCAAGGGCGGCGACTACACCTGGTCGGACCTGCCGGAGGCTGCGGTCGTCCGTTCGTACGGCGGGCGCGTCGTGACCCTGCCCTATCTCCCCGGCCGCTCGACCACCGGGCTCGTCAGCCAGGTCCGGGCGTCCGATCCCGTTCCCGCCGCTCTCCCACCGACCATGAGGAGGTCATCATGACCGCAGCCACCACCACCGCGGGCACACCGTCCGCCGCTCCTGCTCCCGCACGCTCGCCGCTCGCACCGAGGTCGGTCGGCACGGTGTTCGTCACGGGCGGCGCCTCGGGGCTGGGCGCGGCGCTCGTCGACGTGCTGGCCGCCGTCGGTGGCACGCCCGCCGTGATCGACCTGGCCGAGCCGACGGCTGACGTTCCCTTCGCGGGCGCCGACCTCGGGGACCCCGGAGCCGCGCAGGCCGCCGTGCGCTCGCTCGTGGACCAGGTCGGTCCGCCCGACGCGGTGGTGACCGCCGCGGGCATCGACGCGTGCGGCCCGTTGCTGGAGATCGAGCCGGAGGACTGGGAGCGCGTGGTCCGGGTCAACCTGTTCGGCACCGTGTCGATGGTCCGCGCGGCCCTGCCGTACCTGGAGGAACGCCGCGGGACCGTGGTCACCGTCGCCTCGACGCTGGCGCTGCGCGGTGCCGGCGACGCGACGGCGTACTGCGCGTCGAAGTGGGGCATCCGGGGGTTCACCCAGGCCCTCGCGGCGGAGTACGCGGGCCGGGTCGGGGTCACGTGCCTGATTCCCGGAGGGATGCGGACGCCGTTCTTCGACGGCCGCACCGAGCAGTACAAGCCGGGCCCCGATGCCGACCTCAACGACCCCGCCGCGACAGCCGCCGCCGTGGTGACCGCGCTGACGCAGCCCCAGGGGAGCGAGATCCGGGAGATGCTCGTCATGGCGTCGGGCGAGGCGTCGTGGCCATGAGCGCGTCGACCGTCGGGAGCGTGCCATGACCGTGCTCGTGCTCCGCGCGCTGGGGCTCGGCGACGCGCTGACCGGGGTCGCGGCGCTCCGGGGGGTGCGGCGGGCCTGGCCGGGGCACCGGGTCGTGCTCGCGGCGCCGCAGCCCATCGGCCGGTGGCTGGCCGATCACGGGGTGGTGGACGCCGTGCTGCCGACGCGCGGGCTGTCGAAGCTGCCCTGGCCCTGGGCCGGCCCCGGGGGTGCCCAGGACGCACCGGGCTGCCTGGCGGTGAACCTGCACGGCCGAGGGCCGGAGAGCCACCGGGTGCTGCAGGCGACCCGACCGGACGCCCTGGTCGCCTTCGGCAACGCCGAGGCAGGTCACGTCGGCCCCGACTGGGACGAGGCGGAGCACGAGGTGCTGCGCTGGTGCCGGCTGGTGCGGAGCATGGGCGGCCCGTGCGACCCGGAGGACCTGCGGCTCGGCCCCTCGGACCCGCTGGCGGGAAGAACCCAGGTGGGCGAGCAGGCGGAGGTGGTGGTCCACCCGGGTGCGGCCGCCGAGGCACGCCGCTGGCCCGCCTCGCGGTGGGCTCAGGTGGTCGCGGCCCTCACCGCCCAGGGCCACCGCGTCGTCCTGACCGGGTCGGAGGCGGAACGGGGTCTGTGCGCCGGGGTCAGGCAGGAGGCGGGGCGGCACGAGGCGGTGCGCGACGCCTCCGGCCAGCTCGGCCTCCCCGCGTTGGCCGACCTGGTGTCCACCGCCCGGCTGCTGGTCAGCGGGGACACGGGGGTAGCCCACCTCGCCACCGCGTACGGCACGCCGTCCGTCACGCTGTTCGGGCCGACGCCGCCTGCGCTGTGGGGCCCTGTCATCGATCTACCCCGGCACGTCGTCGTCTGGCACGGCGACCGCGACGCGCCGCCGCGGGACCCGAACGCGGGACGCCTGGACCCGGCGCTCGCTCAGGTGCCCGTCGACGAGGTGGTCGCGGCGTGCGAGTCCGCGCTCACGCAGCTCCCCGCGACCGGGTCCGGAACCACGACACCGTCCTGGCCAGACCGTCCGTCCACGCGACCTGAGGTTCCCAGCCCAGCTCGGCACGCGCCAGGGTGATGTCGGGGCAGCGCATGCCGGGGTCGTCGACGGGCCGCTCGACGTACTCGACGGACGACGCCGACCCTGCCGCCCTGATCACGTCGGCGGCGATCTGGGCGACGGTCAGCTCGTGCGGGTTGCCGAGGTTCATCGGCCCGGGGTGACCGCTGTGCGCGAAGGCCAGCAGGCCGGCCACCAGGTCCTCGACGTAGCAGAGCGACCTCGTCTGGCTGCCGTCGCCCGCGACCGTGAGGGGCTCGTCCGCGAGCGCCTGGCGCACGAAGGTCGGCACCACGCGCCCGTCGTGCGCCCGCATGCGGGGCCCGTAGGTGTTGAAGATCCGCACGATGCCCGTGTCCGTCCCGAACGCTCGCCGGTACCCGGCGGTGAGCGCCTCACCGAACCGCTTGGACTCGTCGTAGACGCTGCGTGGGCCCACGCTGCTCACGTTCCCCCAGTACTCCTCCGTCTGGGGATGGACCTGTGGATCCCCGTACACCTCCGAGGTGGAGGCGAGGACGAGGCGCGCGTCGTGCTCGCGGGCCACGTCGAGCGCCGCGCGGGTGCCGCGCGACCCCGCGTCGAGCGTCTCGATCGGGTGCTCCAGGTAGTCGATCGGCGAGGCCGGTGAGGCGAGGTGGAACACCAGGTCGACGCGGGACCGGAGCGCGGCCCGGACGGTGCGGGAGGTGAGACCGTCCGCGACGTCGCAGTGCTCGAACCGGAACGCGGGGTGCCCGCGGAGGGCTGCCACGTTGCCGGGTGTCCCCGTCAAGAGGTTGTCGAGGCACAGCACCTCGGCCCCGGCGTCGACGAGCGCCTCGCACACCCTGCTGCCCACGAACCCGGCACCTCCGGTGACGACCGCCCTCATCGCACGGCCTCGCCGGGGTGGCTGGTCCAGCCGTCGCTGCTCATGGGTCGTCCTCTCGCCTGAGGTCCAGGCAGCCTGGTCTCGACCGCACGGTTCCACGGTGCACCTCGGTCACTTCACTCGCACCGTCGTTCCGGGCGGTCCGCGTCCGTGACACCCTGGTCCCGTGAGCTTCACGCATCTTGATGACCGTGGTCAGGCCCGCATGGTCGACGTCACCGCCAAGCAGCCGACGATCCGTTCCGCGACGGCGTCGGGCACTGTCCGGTGCGCTCCCGAGGTGGTGCGGGCCCTGCGCGACGGTGCGGTGCCGAAGGGCGACGTGCTGGCGGTCGCTCGCATCGCGGGCATCGCGGCGGCCAAGCGGACGCCGGAGCTGTTGCCGCTGGCGCACGTGATCGGTGTGCACGGCGCGGCGGTGGACCTCGAGGTGACGGACGACGGCGTGGTGATCTCCGCGACCGTCCGCACCGCGGACCGCACGGGTGTGGAGATGGAGGCGCTCACCGCGGTCGCGGTGGCCGGGCTCGCCGTGGTCGACATGGTCAAGGGCCTGGACAAGTCGGTCTCGCTCGCGGGCGTGCGCCTCGAGCGCAAGACGGGCGGCAAGTCGGGCGGCTGGGAGCGTGGGGAATGATCACCGTCCGCTACTTCGCCGGTGCCAGGGAGGCCGCCGGGGTCACCACCGAACAGCTCGGCGGGCCGACGTCGGTCGCCGCCCTCCGCGCCGCCCTCGCCGCGGCGCGCCCGGGGCTGGGCGCCGTGCTGCCGAGGTGCGCGCTGCTGGTCGCGGGCTCCCGGGCGACGTCGGACGCGGCAGCGATCCCCGACGGCGTCACGGTAGACGTGCTCCCGCCCTTCGCGGGCGGCTGACCCCTCTTGCTCGTGGGCGTACCGCTGACGAGGTCAGTGGTCGCCGCCCTCGAGCTGGGAGCGGACGTGCGGCCAGAGGGTGAGCACCACCTCGAGCCCGTCCCGGACGCCGCCGGACGAACCTGGCAGGTTCACGACGAGTGCCCGTGCCCCGTCGGCACCGGTGGCCAGGCCGGCCAGGCCCCTGGACAGCGCGGCCGTCGGCACTCCCGCCGCGATGCCCTGCTGGCGCACGGCCTCCGCGATCCCGGGGACCTCGTAGTCGAGCACCACGCGCGTGCCCTCGGGAGTGAGGTCGCGCGGGGTGATGCCCGTGCCGCCGGTGGTGATCACCAGCCGGGCACCGTCGTCGAGCGCGGCCCGTACGGCGTCCCGGACCGACTCGACGCCGTCGGGCACCAGGTGGTTGCGCACGTCGGTGAGCCCTGCCTCCCGGAGCAGCAGCGCCGCCGTCGGGCCGGAGCGGTCCTCCGCCTCCCCGCGTGCGCACCGGTCGGACACCGTGATCACCGCTACCCGGTCGGACGTCATACCGACACGCTATCGGCCTCCGGCTTCTGGGGCTGCGCCGCCTCGGCGGCCTTGGCCTGGCGGTGCGCCCGCACCGACCACGCGACGGCGGCGGCCCAGCCGACCCAGAGCACGATGTAGACGCCGATCTTCACGCCGTCGGAGGCAGCGATCCAGTCGCTGTTCAGCAGAGTGCGCGAGTTGGTGAGGATGATCACGCCGCCCACGGCGGAGCCGAGGACACGGGGCGGCACGAGGCGCACCAGCCAGGCCGCGATGGGCGCCGCGATCAGGCCGCCGATGAGGAGGGCGAGCACCCAGGTCACGTCGATGCCCTCACCGCTGAGTCCCACGAAGAAGCCGATGCTCGCCGCGATCGCGACGAAGAACTCGCTGGTGTCGATCGAGCCGATCACCTTGCGCGGCTCCATGCGACCGCTCGCCAGGATCGCGGGCGTGCCGACCGGGCCCCAGCCGCCGCCACCGGTGGCGTCCATGAAGCCGGCCACGAGGCCGAGCGGGGTGAGGAAGCGACGGCGCAGCGGCTTGTCCGAGCGCGCGGGCAGGCCCTGCACGGTGAAGCGGAGCAGCACGTAGAGGCCCAGCCCCAGCAGGATCACCGACATGATCGGGCCGGCGACCTCCGTCGAGAGCGACGACAGGAACGTGGCGCCCGCGAACGCGCCGATCGCGCCGGGGATGCCGATGCGCGCCACCACCTTCCAGTCCACGTTGCCGAAGCGCCAGTGCGCGGCGCCCGAGGCGAGCGTGGTACCGATCTCGGCGAGGTGCACGGTGGCCGACGCCGCGGCGGGGTTGGTCCCGATGGCCAGGAGCAGGGTGGTGGAGGTGACGCCGTAGGCCATGCCGAGGCTGCCGTCCACCAGCTGGGCGCCCAGGCCGACGAGCGCCAGCAGGATCAGGGTTCTCATGGTCATCGACCTTCCACGTCCGGGGATACGGCAGCGGCCGCAACGGACGGCCGGGAGTCAGAGTAACCGCCTATCCCGGTCGGAAACAACAGTCATATCACGCATCGGATAAGTCGACATAAGCGCCGGACGTCGGCCGACCCTTGACCACGGGGTCCGCCGGTTCCCTAGGAGTTGGCCCAGGCGGAGTCGCCCTGGGTCAGCGCGCGGACGTCGTCGGGCAGAGTGCCCGCCACCAGGTCGGCGAGCGAGACCGCCTCCAGCACGGCTCGGACGTTGGCGCGCAGCGCCACCCACACGTGGAGCAGCGGCGCGGCCGGGCCCTGGAACTCCAGGTCGGACGGCCGGTTGCCGCGGACGAAGACGAGCGGCCCGTCCACGGCTCGCACGACGTCCGCGATGGTGATCGAGTCGGCAGCCCGGGCCAGCCGGTAGCCGCCGCCCGCGCCACGGTGGCTCGTGACGAGCCCGTCGCGACGCAGATCGCTCAGGATCCCCTCCAGGAAACGGTGCGGGATGTCCTGCGCGCGGGCCAGGGCCTCGGCGCGGACGGGTCCGTCGTGGTCGGCAGCCGCCAGCTCGGCGGCTGCCCGGACGGCGTAGTCGGCTCGTGCGGAGATCCTCATGCCTCCCATTGTCTCCTGTACGCCGCCCACGGCGTGCGTCGGGATAGCCTCGGCACCGTGTCGAGACTCGCGAAGCTGCCACCCGGCTCGCCGCGCCGGGCCCTCGCACCGGCCACGAGCCTGGCGCTGGGCGTCGGCCTGGTGCTGACGGGCTGCGCCTCGACGTCCGGCGGCGAGCACCTGACCGTGCTGGCCGCGGCCTCGCTGCGCACCCCGTTCGCCGAGCTCGCGACCAGGTTCGAGCAGGCGCACCCGGGCGTGGAGGTCACCATCTCGTTCGGCGGGTCGGCCGACCTCGCCGACCAGATCGAGGCGGGTGCCCCCGCCGACGTCGTCGCCACCGCGGACGAGACCGCCATGGCCCGCCTCTCGGACGCCGGACTGGTCACCACGCCACGGCTCTTCGCGACGAACGTGCTCACGATCGTCGTGCCGACCGGCAATCCCTCCGACGTCCGGAGCCTTGCCGACCTCGGACGGAGCGATGTCGACGTGGTGCTCTGCGCCCCCGAGGTCCCCTGCGGCCGTGCGGCCGCCGCCGTGGTCGACGCCGCGGGCGTCACCCCGCACACGGTGAGCGCGGAGCCGAGCGTCACGGACGTGCTGGCCAAGATCGCCCTGGGCGAGGCCGACGCGGGCCTCGTCTACGTCACCGACGCCGCCACGGAGCCGGACGACGTGGAGACCGTCCCCGCTCCCGAAGCCGCCGAGGTCGTCAACCGGTACCCCCTGGCCGTGCTGGCCGACCCGCCCTCCCCCGACCTGGCCGACGAGTGGGTGGCCCTGGTCACGGGCGAGGAGGGCCGGTCGGCGCTGGCGGAGGCAGGGTTCGGCACGCCGTGAACGGCCTGCCGCGCTGGGTCGCCCTACCTGCAGCCCTCGGTGCGCTGCTGGTGGTGCTGCCGGTCGCGTCGCTCCTGACCCGCGTCGACGTCGGTTCGCTCTGGCCGCTCCTGACTGCTCCCGGCGCCCGCGACGCCCTCTGGCTGTCGCTGCGCACCTCGGTCGTCGCGACCGTCCTGTGCGTAGCGCTCGGTGTGCCGCTCGCGCTGCTGCTGGCCCGCACGTCGTTCCCGGGGCGCCGGGTGGTGCGCGCGCTGCTCCTGCTCCCCCTCGTGCTGCCACCCGTGGTGGGCGGCCTGGCGCTGCTCACCCTGCTGGGACGCAGCGGGCTGCTGGGCGGTGTGCTCGAGGTCCTGGGTGTCCGCATCCCGTTCACGACGGCGGCCGTGGTGCTCGCGCAGGCGTTCGTGGCCCTGCCGTTCCTCGTCCTGACGCTCGACGGCGCCCTCCGGTCCCACGACACCGCGCACGAGGACGTCGCCGCGACGCTCGGCGCCCGGCCAACCCGTGTGCTGCTGCGGGTCACGCTGCCCGCGCTCGCGCCGGCCCTGGTCTCAGGAACCGTCCTGGCGTTCGCGCGGGCGCTCGGCGAGTTCGGCGCGACCATCACGTTCGCGGGCGCGCTCCAGGGCGTCACCCAGACCCTGCCCCTCGAGATCTACCTCCGGCGTTCCTCCGACTCCGACGCCGCCGTCGCGCTCTCCCTCGTGCTGGTGGTCGTCGCGCTGGCGATCATCGTCGCCGCGTACGGCCCGTGGTTCCCCCAGGTCCCCGAGCGGGTCGGGCCGGACGCGGCGGGGGCGAACGGAGCCGCGCGCGGTGGGGCTCCGTCAGGCGCTCGGGCCGCGGGGGACCCTGCTACCTCGGGCGACCATGGGGCCGGGCACGGCGGGCGCCTGTTCGACGCCGCCGGGGACGAGCAGGGCCACGACGCCCGGCCGGCCGTCGCGCTGAGCGTGCGCGTCCGGGTGCCGGAACGCGGCGTCGACGTCTCCTTCGAGGTGCCGCCGGGGCAGGTGGTCGCGGTGCTCGGGCCGAACGGCGCCGGCAAGTCCACGCTGCTCCAGGCGGTAGCCGGCCTGGGCGGCCACGGCGGAGACGTCGCGGTCACGCTCGGTGACCGCAGGCTGGCGGGTCCCGGCGTGCCCACGGCACCGCCGCGCGACCGCCGGGTCGGCTGGCTCGGGCAACGCGCCTTGCTGCTGCGCCACCTGTCCGTCGCCGACAACGTGGCCTTCGGCCCCGTCTCGCGCGGAACGCCCCGCGCCGCGGCGCGCACCCTCGCTCGCTCCCTCCTGACCGACGTCGGTGGCGCCCACCTGGCCGACCGACGTCCCGGCGAGCTCTCGGGCGGTCAGGCACAACGTGTCGCGATAGCGCGCGCCCTGGCCACCGATCCTGACGTGCTGCTGGTGGACGAACCGTTCTCCGCCCTCGACGTCGGTGCCGCCCAGCACGCCCGGCATCTGCTCCAGGCGGCGCACCGGACAGCCCCACGCACGACGCTGCTCGTCACGCACGATCTCCTGGACGTCGCCCAGCTGGC
The DNA here is from genome assembly GCF_054782895.1 of Promicromonospora xylanilytica. Taxonomy (NCBI): domain Bacteria; kingdom Bacillati; phylum Actinomycetota; class Actinomycetes; order Micrococcales; family Promicromonosporaceae; genus Promicromonospora; species Promicromonospora xylanilytica. The sequence continues at coordinate 1,952 of NZ_BAAGRP010000003.1, read as the reverse complement.
CGACCGCGTCATCGTGCTCGAGCAGGGGCGCGTGGTCGAGGACGGCCCCGCAGCGGAGGTCCTCACCCGGCCACGGTCGACGTTCGGTGGACGCTTCGCCGGCGTGAACCTGCTCGGGGGCAGGGTCGCGGGTGCACGCACCGCGGCGGATGGCGCGGCGGAGACCGGCCCAGGCTCTGGTGCGGTGCTGACCACCGCGCTCGGCGACGTCCACGGCACCACGGAGGAGTCGCTCTCCGCCGCCACCGAGGCCGTCGCCCTCTTCGAGCCACGAGCGGTGTCGGTCCACCGGGAGCCGCCGGGCGGCAGTCCCCGGAACGCCTTTCCCGTGCTGCTGACGGGGATCGAGCCGCACGGTCCGCTGCTGCGGATGTGGGCTCGCCCCGGCTTCCCGTCCGCCCCGGAACGGATAGCCGCCGACCTCACACCGGCTGCCGTCGCCGAGCTCGGCGCGGTGCCGGGAGAACGACTGTGGTTCGTCGTCAAGGCTGCTGAGGTGACGGTGCTCCCGCGGTGAGGGGCGCCCGGCGCCGTCAGGCCAGGATCTGGCCCGCCTGCTGCGCCGAGGCCGCGAACGAGCCGGTCAGCGGCAGCTCGGACAGGATCGCTGCCTGAGCGGCGTGGTAGACGTCGGGCTTGCCGACCCAGGTGCGGCCCGACGGCTGGTTCTCCGTGTCGAGCTCGTGGTGCCAGGACCCGTGGTCCGCATCGATGAGGTTCTCCTGGATCCAGGCCCACCACTCGCTCTCGAGCTCGGTGTAGCGCGCCTCCCCGGTGACCCGTCCCAGGACGTTGGCGGTGGCGACCGCCTCGGCAGCGACCCAGTGGAAGCGGCGCGCCTCGACCGGCGTGCCCGACCAGTCGGTGGTGTAGACGAAGCCACCGCCGTCGGTGTCCCAGCCGTCCTCGACCGCACGGTCGAACAGTGCGACGGCAGCTTCCGTACGGGCACCCGCGGTGCCGGCCTCGGCGTCGATCTGCAGCAGCAGCCGCGACCACTCGAGACCGTGGCCAGGCGTCGCACCGTACGGCTTGAAGGCGTCGTGCGGCCGGTCCGCGTTGTACTCGAGCAGCGGGTTCCAGGCCGAGTCGAAGTGCTCGGGGATCCGCCAGTCGTTCGAAGCCGCCCAGCTCACCACCCGATCGCCGATCGCCGCCGCACGGTCCAGCCACAGCCCGTCACCGGTCGCGGCGTGCGCCGCCAGCAAGGCCTCGACGGAGTGCATGTTCGCGTTCACGCCGCGGTAGTCCGACGCCGAGGACCAGTCGCGCGAACGCTCGTCCAGGTGCAGCTCCTGCTCCGGCTCCCAGAAGCGCGCGTCCAGCACGGCGAGGGCCTTGGTGAGGAGGTCTGACGCGCCGGGGATGCCGGCGATCTTGCCGGTCGAGGCCGCGAGCACGACGAAGGCGTGCGCGTAGGCCTCCTTGGTGCCGACCAGGTCGTCGCCCTCTCCGCGGGACGCCAGCCAGCCGCCGAACTCAGGATCAGCCAGCACGTCCTGGAGCCCGCTGACAGCTCGCGTCGCGTACTGCTCTGCCCCGCTCACGCCCAGCAGGTGCCCGACGGCGAAGGTGTGCGCCATCCGCGACGTGATCCACGTCTCCACCGGATGGGACTCGTCAGGACGCCCCCGATCGTCAAGCCAACAGGCAGCGCCGTCCTCGCGGATCGATCCCTCAGCAAAACGCAGCAGGGAGACGAAGTGGTCCCTGCGCCACGCGGACTCGGTGGTGCGTGCGGTCTGGCTGCTGGTGGTGCCCGCGCCTGTGCGGGTTGTGTCTGCGTTCACACAGTCACGATAGCGGCGGCAGCTGGGTGCTCGGCGCGCCGGCCGGGGACGTCTTGCCCACGAACGTCCCGACGGGCTGGCCCGGGGATTGTTCCGGGAATGCAGTCAGGGGATGGAACCCGCCCACCCGAAAGGGTGCGCGGGTTCCATCCCCTGCTGGGA
>NZ_BAAGRP010000002.1:0-414071 GCF_054782895.1 Promicromonospora xylanilytica | reverse complement strand
TGCTCCCAGGTGTGTTCCGCATGCGCGGACGCGTGCCTCAGCGAGGACACGGTGGCCGACCTGCGCAAGTGCATCCGCACCAATCTGGATTGCGCCGACGTCTGTGACGCGACCGCCCGTGTGCTGTCGCGGCACACGGGGTACGACGCGAACATCAGCCGCGCGCTGCTCGAAGCCTGCGTCGCCGCCTGCAAGGCGTGCGGAGACGAGTGCGAGCAGCACGCGAGCATGCACGAGCACTGCCGGGTATGCGCCGAAGCATGCCGCGCCTGCGAGACCGCCTGCCAGGAGCTGCTGAGCACCATCGACTGACCCGCTCACTTTCCTGGGCGGAGGTCGAGCCACCGCAGCAGCAGCTGGGCGTTGAGCGGGACCCCGGCTACCAGTAGTTTCCCTGTGGATGAGAATTCATAGAAAACGCCCCAGGGATAACGCCTACAGTCCGGACGCGCGCCCCCTGTCATCAACAGCCTCGGCTATCGCGCTCCGGCCCAGGCCTGATAGTTCTTGTGGCCACCCGACAGGTTGTAGACCTGCTCGAAGCCGAGGTTGCGCAGCACGTTCTGCCCGGCGTTCCCGGTGACCCCCTTGTTGCAGTAGGTCACGGTCAGTGCGGCAGGGTCCAGCTCGCCGGCTCGGGTGCGCAGCTCGGCGAGCGGGATGTGCACGGAGCCGTCGACGAAACCCTTGGCTCGGTCCTTGGCCGAGCGGACGTCGACCACCTGGACCTTCTCGCCGGCGCTGCGCTGCCGCTCCAGGTCCGCCGGCGTGATCAGCGGTGCTCGCCCGCGGATCGCGTTGTCCAGTGCCATGCCCGTGTAGTGCACCGGGTCCTTGGTGGTGGCGTACGTGGGGGAGTAAGCCAGGTCCAGGTGGAACAGGTCGGCGACGTCCGCCCCGTAGGTGATGGCCGTCGCCAGGACATCGATCCGCTTGTCCGCCCCGGATGCGCCGATCGCCTGGGCGCCGAGCAGCCGGCCGGACGCCCGGTCCGCCACGGCCTTGATGATCAGCGGCTTGCCCCCGAGGTACTCGGGCCGGTCCGGCTTGATGTTGTGCAGCACCTCGACGTCGTACCCGGCCGCCCTGGCTTGGTCCTCCGTCAGCCCGGTCTGGGCCACCGCCAGGTCGAAGACCCGGACGATCGACGTGCCGAGGATGCCTCGGTGCTCCAGCGTGCCGCCCGTGATCGCGTCACCGGTGATGCGGCCCATCTTGTTCGCCGTCGACCCCAGCGGCACCCAGGTGGGCTCGTGGGTGATCAGGTTGAACGACTCGGCCACGTCTCCGACCGCCCACACGTGCGCCACATCGGTGCGCCCCTGCCGGTCCACGGCGATCGCGCCGGTCGGGCCGATCGTCACCCCGGCCTGCTGCGCGAGCTCCAGGTTGGGTCGCACGCCGACGGAGACGATCACCAGGTCGGTGGGCACGGTGTCGCCGTCGTCCGCCGAGCCGACACGCGCGCCGGTCACGCCGCCGTCGTCGCCCTCGAGGGCGGCAACGCGTGCGGCCAGGCGCAGGTCGACGTCGTGCTTGCGCAGCTCGGCGCCCACCCGCGCGGACATGTCCGCGTCCATGCGCGGCATGGCGTGCTCCAGCGCTTCGATCACGGTGACCTCGATGCCGCGCTCGGTGAGCTGCTCGGTCATCTCCAGCCCGATGTATCCGGCACCGACGACGACGGCGCGGCGCACCTGGCGCTCCTCGATCCATTCCCGGATCGCGCGGGCGTCGGACGGGTTCCGTACCGTGAACACCCCAGGCAGGTCCACGCCGGGCAGCGGCGGGACCACGCTGCGTACTCCGGTGGCCAGGATCAGCTCGTCGTAGGTGTCCTCGAATGTCTCCTCGGTGGCCAGGTTGCGTACGGTCACGGTCCGGGCTGCGGCGTCGACCGCGGTGACCTCGTGGCCCGTGCGGACGTCGACGTCGTAACGGGCCTTGAACCACGCGGCGTTGCGCGGGGTGAGCTCGTCGATGGTCTCGACCTCGCCGCCGACGAAGTACGGCAACCCGCACCCGGAGTAGGAGATGTCGTGGTCGCGCTCGTACACGGTGATGTGGGTGGTCTCGGTGTTGCGCCGGGCCTTGGCGGCGGCGGAGGTGCCCGCCGCTACCGAACCGACGACGACGATCTTGAGTGGCGACGAGGTGCTCATGAGGTTCCTCTGCTCGGGTTCCTGACGGGGCTGGACGCGACCTGTATCCGGCGGGCAGGCGTGTATCGACCTGCTTCTATTTTGACAGTTGCCGATATAGGAAGCAAGCTCGGTTCGACCGCCCGGCCCCATCATTTCAACCTCGACGTCGGGCGAGACGGCGGACCACGTACGCAGCGTCACGGCCGACACCACGGATGCTGGCCGAGGAGAAGCTGCGCTGCCACTCCAGTCCGACGTAGCCCAGGCCGGGATGCGTGGTGGACAGGCCGCGACGCTGTCGCGGTGCGCCCTTGGCATCGAGCGCGCCGAGGCTGGTGAGGTAGGAGACGCCGGGGCGGAACCCTGTGGCGAGCAGGATGGTGTCCACGTCTTCGGCGCTGCCGTCGGGCCAGGTGACGGTGTTGCCGTCGATCGCGGTGAACATGCGTCGCTGATCGGGCCGCCCGGCGTCGACAGCGGCTCGGTAGGTGCCGGTGTCCAGCACGGGCATGCTGGGCTGTGTGCCCAGCCATGGTCCGATCGGGAGGACGTCGTACCCGCTGACGGTCAACCAGAAGTGCGCGTCGCGACCCAGTGGCGTCTGGTTGGTGTAGCGGACCGGTGCGCGTGTGGCGAGGGTGACACGGGCGTGCGGTGCGAGGTCGACCGCGATCTGGACCGCGGAGTTCGCCGCCCCCACCACCAGGACCCGCTGCCCAGCGAACGGCGCCGGGTTCCGATACTCGCTCGAGTGCAGGACCCTACCGGTGAAGCGATCGAGGCCAGGGAGCGCGGGCCGGTGGGGCGAGCTGAACGCTCCGGTGGCGGCGATCACGATCGGTGCGGACAGTGGCTGCTCGTCCTGCACCTGCGCAGTGAGCTGGTCGCCGTCGTGGGTGACGGCCGTGACGCGGTGGTCGGTGCGGATGTCCGCGTCGAGGCTCTTGGCGTAGGTGCGCAGGTAGTCGACCACCTCGTCGCGGCGCGGATAGCGGTCCGGGTCACCGGGGAAGGCGAGGCCGGGCAGGGTGCTGTACCGGGCGGGGGAGAACAGGTGGAGGCTGTCGTAGTAGCGCGGCCAGGAGCCGACCGGCTCGTCGCCGGCTTCGAGCAGCGTGGGACGTAGTCCCTGGGCGAGGAGTGCGTGGGCGGCGGCGAGGCCGGCCTGGCCGCCGCCGATGACGATCGCGTCAGTCATGATCAGTGTCCTTTCAAGAGGGTGCTGGGCGCGTGCCGGGTGTGGTGGCCAGTGCCAGGAGCGCTGCGGCGGCCCCGACGACGGCCAGCAGCAAGAAGGTGTGGGAGTACCCGCCGAAACCGTCGGCGATAGCGGCGCCCGCCCACGGGGCCAGAGACATGGTGATCGCGAGCGGGGCGGACAGCAGGCCGGTGAGGCGGCCGTAGTGCACGGCGCCCCAGCGGTCGGTGACGGCAGTGGCCTGCAGCAGGGTGAACACCCCGCGGGCCATGCCGGCGATCACCGAGGCGGCGATCAGTACCGGCGTCGAGGTGACCAGCCCGAGTACCGCAGTGGTGAGCGCGACCGCGCCGACCACCAGTGCGGTGCGGGTACGGACGCTCGTGTGCCGCACCAGGGTGGTGTAGCCGAGGCGGCCGAGGACTTGTCCGGCGCCGCCGAGTCCGAGCGCCACGGCCGCGAGGCCCGGGGTGAGGCCGCGTTCGGTGAGCAGCGGCACCAGGTTGATGATGACCGCATAGGCCGTGAACGCGGCCATGCCGAACGTCACCACCAGCAGGACGAAGGCGCGGGAGCGTGCCACCTGTCCGGGGTCGCGGTGTTCGGCCGGCTGTGCGTGATCGTGCGGCTCAGGGTCTGGCCACGTGCCGCGCAGTCCCCACAGGTGTCCGGGGATCGTGATGACCCCCAGGATGGCTGCGAGCACGAGGTAGGTCTGCCGCCAGTCCAGGTGCGCAGTCAGGAGCGCCGTCAGTGGCGCGAAGACGGTGGACGCCAACCCCGCAGCGAGGGTGAGCACGGTGAGGGCGAACACGCGTCGCGGACCGTACCAGCGGGTCAGGGCCGCGAACGCGGGCGGGTACAGCGTCGCGCCCATCGCCAACCCCATCAGTACCCAGGCGGTGATGAACCATGCGAGGTTCTGTGCCGTGGCTACCAGGACCACCGAGGGGACCGCGAGCAGCGACCCGCCGGTCATCAGCCAGCGCGGGCCGATCCGGTCCAGCCACCGGCCGATCGGGATCCCCGCCAGCGCCGCCACCAGCTGCCCGACCGAGAAGCCGGCGATCACGGACGCCCCGGACCAGCCGGTCGTCCTGGTGATCTCGACGGCCAGCACGGGGAAGGCGTAATACAGGATGCCCCAGCTGGTGATCTCGGTGACGCACAACGTCACAAGGACCCGGCGCAGCCCGGCCCGCGACAGGCCGGGCTGCGCGATCACCTCCGCGCTCATGGCTCGCGCCGCAACGTCCGGCGGACGGTGCCAACAGGGGGCAGCATGCTCACGCCGGTTCTCCCATCGACATTGTTCGATCTGACTGGTCGGGACTCTATCGATCGCCGTCGATTGACGCAACCATCGATTTTGATCGATCATGGCGTCCATGTCGACGACCCTCGAGGCCCAGGTCCTGCCCGAGGCTGCGGCCTCCACCTATGCGGCCTGGTTCGCCTGCCTGGCCGAGCCGACCCGCGTCCGGTTGCTGCATGCGGTCGCTACCGCGCCGCAGGGGATGACGGTCGGCGCGCTCACGGAGGTCCTCGGGATCAGCCAGTCCACCTGCTCGCACCACCTGCGCAAGCTTGCCGACGTCGGGTTCGTCCAGCTGCACAAGGAGGGCACCACGACCCTGGTCACGATCAACCCCGCGTGCTGCGTGGGGTTGCCGCACGCCGCCGACGCCGTGATGGGCCTGCTCGCGCCCCGGCCATGCTGTCCCGAGGACGTCCCGGCCGACGTGACCGTACGCGCGCTGCGGAACCCGGACTGGGCCGCTGTGCGTCGCATCTACGGCGAAGGCATCGCGACCGGCCTTGCGACCTTCGAGACCGCCGTTCCGAGCAGGTCGTCGCTGGATGCGAAGTGGCTGCCGGATCACCGCTGGGTCGCCGAGGTCGACGGCGAGGTCGTCGGATGGGCCGCCGCGACCCCGGCGTCAGCGCGCGAGGTCTACTCCGGCGTCGCCGAGACCTCGATCTACGTCGGCGACGGGTATCGCGGCCGCGGCGTCGGCAAGTCGCTGATCCGCAAGCAGGTCATGACCGCCGACGAGGGCGGACTCTGGACGCTGCAGACCTCGATCTTCGCCGAGAACCGGAGCAGCGTCGGCCTGCACCACGCGGCAGGGTTCCGCACCCTCGGCATCCGGGAACGCATCGCTCAGCGCGACGGCGTCTGGCACGACACCGTCTTCATGGAACGCCGCAGCACCGTGAACTGAGCCGGCCTGCAGGGCTGTCCGCAGACGGCGACGCCCGCCGCCCCTCAGGGCGACGGGCGTCGATGTATCCGGATCACTGGTGGCGTGATCCCTCCCGCCATACCTGGACGACGGACGGCCGCGGGCCGCGCCACGCACCGGCGTCGGCCGGCTCGCCCTGTGCGAGGTAGTCAGGGAAGTACGACTGCTGTGCGCCGAACGTGCCGTCCTCGCCCGGGTGCTGCACGGCGACGTAGACGATCCCGTCCTCGTCGTCGATGATCGGCCCGCAGGTCTCGGCCCCGGTGGGCACGGAAAGGAACTGCTGCACGTGCCCGCGCTCGCGGCCGGTGAGCGGCACCTTGAACAGGCCGTCGCAGCGTCCCATGGGGCTCGATGCGCCGTCCGTCGAGATCCACAGGTTGCCCTCGGAGTCGAATGCCACGTTGTCCGGGCAGGAGATCGGCGAGACCCGGTCCGTGGGGAACCCGGCGAAGTACACGGACTCGTTGACCTCCGGGTTGCCGCACAGCAGCAGGATGTTCCAGCGGAACGTGGTGCCGGTGTGGTCGCCGTCCTCGGTGATCTCGATGACGTGCCCGTCCCGGTTGCCCGTCTGGGTCTCTCCGCTGATCACCCGGCGGTCGCGCGGGTTGGCCTCGTCGGCAGCGCCACGCGCCGCGCCGGGCACGCGCTCGGAGTTGTTGGTGCAGGCCAGGTAGATCTTGCCCGTCACAGGATTGGGCTGGATGTCCTCCGGGCGGTCCATCTTGGTGGCGCCCACAGCATCGGCCGCCTGGCGCGTGAATACCGCGACCTCCTCGGCAGACATGCCGGCCACGGCGCTGCGCCCGTCGACCAGCAGCGGCATCCAGACTCCGCGCCCGTCGAACGCTCCGTCGGACGGCAGCTCGCCCGACCCGTCGATCTCCCCGGTGCTGTCGCCCAGGAACTTCGCGACGTAGAGCGAGCCGCGGCTGAGCAGGCCCATGTTGTGCCGCCGGGCGCCCAGGCTGTCTCCGTCCCGGAACCGGTCGGAAGAGACGAACTTGTAGACGTACTCCCAGCGCTCGTCGTCGCCCATGTACGCGACGGCGTGGCCATCGCGCGACAGGATGACCTCGGCGCCCTCGTGCTTGAGGCGGCCCATCGCGGTGTGCTTCACGGGCGTGGATTCCGGGTCGTAGGGGTCGATCTCCACCATGTACCCGAAGCGGCGTGACTCGTTCTCGTAGCCCTCGTTGTGCCCGGAGAAGCGCGGCTCGTCCAGCTCCCAGCCGTAGCTGGTGGGCGACGTCGAGCTGCTCAGCCCGTAGCGCGCGTCGCGCGGGTCGGTGCCGTCCACCCGGAAGTAGCCGTGGAAGTTCTCCTCGCCCGAGAGCACCGTTCCCCAGGGCGTGGTCCCCCCGGCGCAGTTGTTCAGCGTGCCCAGCACGCGGGTGCCGGTCGGGTCGTCGATCGTCTTGAGCAGGTCGCTACCGGCGGCCGGGCCGTCGAGCGTGAACTCGGTGCCGACGTGTATGCGGCGGTTGTACCGGCTGCGCGGCTCGTACTCCCACGGCTTGCCCTCGCGGCGGCGCTCCACCTGCACCACGGACATGCCGTGCGCGGCCCGCTCGATCGCACGACGCGCGGCGGCGTCGTAGGTCTCGTCGAACATGATCCCGGCGTTGGTGTACTCGTGGTTGGACACCATCAGGGCCGAGGTGCCCAGGTCACGGCCGCGCCGTCGGCCAGTGCGGCCCTTGCCGGACCACACGTGCCGACCACGGCCGAGCGGCAAGAGCTCCAGGTAGTCGCAGTTGTACCCGAACGCGAGGGCCTGCTTGGCGGCGCTCTGTGAGCTGACGTCGAACGGCTCGGCGCCGGGCAGGATCGGGTCGCCCCAGCGGATGATCGGGCTCCACGTGAAACCCTCCGGGACCACCAGGGCATCGACGTCGGCCGCCTGGGAGGCGACGGGCCGGAACGAGAGGCCTTCACGCCCGCCGTCGTGCCCGGGGCCCCGGCCTTGCGCGGTGGCCGACGGTGCGCCGGCCACCTGCGTACCGATCACGACCGCACCGGTGGCGACCGCGATGGTGCCGAGCATGGCGCGGCGGGACAGCGCCGCGCTCACCACGTCCTTGAAGTACTCGTTGGCGCTCTCGTTCGGAGCGGGATGGGAGCAGGCATCCGCGCACTTGAGGCGGCAGGTGACCGGGCTGCGCTTGCCACGCGCATATGGCGCCATCTGCAGCAGCTGGCGAGATTCGGGGGCGATCGTCATCGGAGGTCTCCGTGTACGTTCGGGGGGTTTGGATATTCGCAGCGGGAGCTGATGGTGTCGACGCTAGGAACGGGCGGTGTCCACGTGTCGACGATCCGGGAACGTGGCAGTGAACGCAATATGCATAAATGACAGTCTATGTTTTTGATCCACGGGCGTCCCTACGTCCCGCCCCCTGAGGGTGCGCCGTGCGGCCACGCAACCGCTCCAGGCCGCTGCGGGTCGCGACGACGATGAGACGGTAGTTGTGCTGGAGCGGGAATCCCGGGGTGGGGTTGAGCACGACGTCCGCCCCGGGGCTACGGTGGGGGAGCCGGACGGCGACGAGCCGTACCTCACCGGGCACGTCCACCTCGCGCGCGGGGCGGCGCTCGAGAGCGGCGTGCGCGTGCATCGGCACCTCGGCGACCAGCAGCACCCGGTCGCGGAACGCGACGGTGTCGTGCACGTCCGGTCCCGTGACCGACGCGGCGAAGGCCGGCGCCGCCAGCTGTGATGCGCTGCGCGGCGCTGATCCGGGGATGAGCCCCTGGATGCGGCGGGCGAAGTCCTCGTCGAAGAGCCGCAGTACACGGCGCAGCGGGGCGGCGTCCGGCGCCCGGTCGATCGCGTCGGTGGCGATGGTGATGCCGATGTTCGCTATGTCGTCGCTGGTCACGGCGAGGATCGCGCGAGCGCCGCCGACCTGAGCCGCCGCGAGCACATCGGGCTGTCTGCCGTCGCCGATGACGACGGGCACGCGATGGGTGCGGGCGACCTGGATGCCGCGCGCCTTGTCGTTCGTGTCGATGGCGACGACGGCGATGCCCCGTTCCAGGAGGGTCGTGAGCACCCGTGTTCCGACGTCGCCCATCCCCACGACGACGACGTGCCCGGTCATCGTCGTACCCGGGCCGGACACCGCCGCCGCCAGTCGGGCCCGCACGACGGCGTCGACCAGGGCTGCCGTCAGCAACGGGATCACGGCGACGCTCACCACGGTAAGCACCACCTGGACCAGGCGGGCGAGGATCGGCGTGCCGGTGTCCGGGTCCGCCCCCACCAGGAGATGCAGAACCACCTGGTAGAGCGCGGTGCCCCACTCAGGGGCTCCCTGGGCCGCGACGAGAAGAGTGGCACCGGCCAGCGTGATGAGCGCGAGAGCTCCCACTGCGTACCAGACGTACCGGTTCAGATTGGACCGGACGTAGTGCCACAGCTTTCCGTTCGACCGGTACGCCGTCCCGGCCGGGGCAGGATCGCGCACCGGGTGGGCGAGGACGACCTTCGGGACGATCTCCGGCGTGCCGGGGCTCGGGAGCATGACGCCGTCGTCGTGCCCGTCGACGGCAGTCAGGACGGCGATCTGCTTGCCTGCCGGCTGCCCGGACTCGGCGACGACGAGATCCAGGCCCGGCACATCGAGATGCCTGGCCTCGTCGAGAGCGAGGGAGACCAGCTGCGGAGCGGCGATCTTGGACGCTGACAGTACGTCGCAGTTCGGCAGGTGCCGCGCGATGCCGCTGCCGAGCTTGTCGTCGAAGAACCGCACGACGATCCGCAGCCCTGGGCGGAGCTCGTTGACAAGCAGCGCGGTCTCGATGTTTCCGGCGTCGTCCTGATCGAGGAGCGCGACCGCGCAGGCGGTCCCGATCGAAGCACGCTCCAGGGCCGCGGTGTCCGGCCGGGCGGACACCACGATCCGGACACCGTCAAGCGTGCCCATCTTGGTGGCGTGCTCGCTCGCCGCGTCGGGCAGGATGACCGTGACGTCGCCCTGGTAGCGAGTGCTGAGCGCGAAGGTGACGCGGTACGCGAGCGGACCCCCACCGCAGACGACGAAGTGCGGTCGGCGCGATCGCGTCGATGACGGCATGGCCGGGAGCGTATACCTGCCGCCGGAGGTCAGTGCAGGACGGTCAGCCAGGCCACCAGGCCCAGCAGCGTCACGGCCAGGACCGGGATCGTCAGGATGAGCCCGATGCGGAAGTACTGGCCCCAGCCGATGTGCATGCCCTTGCGGTCGAGCACGTGCAGCCACAGCAGGGTCGCCAGCGAACCGATTGGCGTGATCTTCGGGCCCAGGTCCGCGCCGATGACGTTGGCGTAGACCATGATCTCGTGGACGATGCCGGTCGCGTCGGCGGCATCGATACCCAGGGCCGCGACCAGCACTGTTGGCATGTTGTTCATGACCGAGGACATCCCGGCCACGAGGAATCCGGTGCCGACACCGGCTGCGAGCGTTCCCTGCCCGGCCATCGCGGCGAAGACCTCGCCGAGTGCATCGGTCAGGCCCGCGTTGCGCAGGCCGTACACGACCAGGTACATGCCGAGGGAGAAGAGCACGACCTGCCAGGGTGCGGACCGCACGACCGGCCACACGGCGATGGGCCCCCGCCCGACCGGCGTCGGGCTCGCGGCGGTGACTGGCTCCGGCCGCCGGGTGGCGCCACGGAAGAGGAAGGTCGGGCGGCGGGCCGCGACCACGATGATCGCCAGGGCCGCGACGGAGGCGACGGCGGACAGCGGCACGTTCAGCGGCTCGGCAACGAAGTAGCCGACGAGCAGTACGGCCAGGACCACCCAGCCGGCGCGGAAGGTCAGGTGGTCCCGGATGGCGTCCTCGGGGCGTCCGAGCTCCGCGACGTCGTAGCGGTCGGGGATGGACTTGCGGAAGAAGAACCGCAGGACGCCAAGGGTCGCGGCGAGCGAGACCAGTGAGACCGGGATCATGACCAGCGCATAGCGGGCGAAGCCGATGCCGAAGAAGTCGGCCGAGACGATGTTGACCAGGTTGGAGACCACGAGCGGGAGGCTGGTGGTGTCCGCGACGAAGCCGGTCGCCATGATGAATGCGAACGACGCGGCAGGGCTGAACTTCAGCGCGAGCATCATCTGGAACACGATCGGCGTCAGGATCAGCGCTGCACCGTCGTTGGCGAACACCGCCGCGATCGCAGCGCCCAGGACCACGATGAGGGTGAACAACCGTCGGCCATTGCCCCTGCCCCAGCGCGCGACGTGCAGGGCTGACCACTCGAAGGTGCCGGCCTCGTCGAGGACGAGCGAGATGAGGATCACGGCGACGAAGGTGAGCGTCGCGTTCCACACCAGGGCCCACACGTCAGGGACGTCGCTCAGGTGAACCACCCCGGTGAGCAGAGCGACGCCCGCGCCGGCCAACGCGCTCCAGCCGATCCCGAGACCGCGCGGTTGCCAGATCACGAACGTGAGCGTGACCAGGAAGATGATCAGGGCGAGCAGCATGGGTTCTCCACGAATCGGGCAGGCATGGATGTGGCGCCTGACGGGCTGCCGGGCGAAAGCATTACATCGATACTCGTTGATATCAACCGACGCTGATGTATAGCATCGGTGCATGCCGAGCGCAGTCCGACCGCCCACAGCCGAGCTCGCAGCGGAGTTCGCGCTGCTCAGCGATCCGCTGCGCCTGCAGATCGTGCTCGCGCTCACCGAGGAGCAGCTGTGCACCTGCCACCTGGTGGACGTCACGGGCGCGAAGCAGACGACCATCAGCCACCATCTGCGCCAGCTCCGTGACGCGGGGATGGTGGTCGGGGAAGCCGAGGGGCGGTTCACCTGGTATCGCCTGACGTCGGGCGCGTTCGCGGCGACGCTGGGAACCCTGGCCGGCCTTGGTGATATCGAGAGCGCTCCGCGGCTGCGTCCAGCGTGCGCGGACTGACCGATGTGCTCCACTTCACTCGATGGCTCGCACGGAATCATCGATCGTGATTGATTGATCACGACGGGTTGGGTAGTGGTTCACCTGGTGTTCACATAGACCACGTTCTATCAATCTCGTCCGACAGACAGATGTAGGCGGGAACATCTCGCCTCCACAAGACGGGATCCCACAGGTGATGAACTTCCCCAAGCGCACTGCAGCGGCGGTCGGCGCCGCCGGCCTCGCGCTCTCCCTCGCCGCCTGCGGTGGCGGTCAGCAGGCGGCCGGCGACGGCGGCCTTTCCGGCACCATCGCCGTCGACGGCTCCTCCACGGTCGCCCCCCTGACCTCAGCAGCCGCGACGCAGTTCGCCGACGTCGAGCCAGGCGTCCAGGTCACGGTCGCCACCTCCGGTACCGGCGGCGGCTTCAAGGCGTTCTGCGCCGGTGAGACCGACATCTCCGACGCCTCCCGTCCGATCAAGGACGAGGAGATTGCCGCCTGTGAAGAGGCCGGCACCGAGTACACCGAGATCGTCATCGCGAACGACGGCCTGTCCGTCGTCGTGAACCCCGAGAACGACTGGGCGCAGTGCCTCACGGTCGAGCAGCTCAACACGATGTGGGCCCCTGAGGCTGAGGGCGAGGTCATGAGCTGGCAGGACGTGGACCCGTCGTTCCCGGACGAGCCGCTCGACCTGTACGGCGCGGGCACCGACTCCGGCACCTTCGACTACTTCACCGAGGCCATCAACGGTGAGGAAGGTGCCACCCGCGCGGACTACACCCCGACCGAGGACGACAATGTCACCGTCCAGGGTGTGCAGGGGTCTGCAGGTGCGGTGGGCTACTTCGGCCTGTCCTACGCCGAGGAGAACCCGGACGCGGTGAAGATCGTCGACATCGACGGCGGCGACGGCTGCGTGACCCCGTCCAGCGAAACAGTTCAGGACGGGACCTACACGCCGCTGGGCCGGCCCCTGTTCATCTACGTGAACAACGCCAGCTACGCCGAGAACGAGGCACTGCAGACCTTCGTCGACTTCTACCTCGAGAACGAGGCGTCGATCGCCGAGGAGGCGCTGTTCATCGGTCTCACCGAGGAGCAGGCCACCACCGCCCGTACCGAGCTGGACAGCCTGAAGGGCTGACGCGTGAGCTCAGTCTCTTCCACGCCGACCGGTCGGGCCATCGCGCCCGGCCGGTCGGTCGGCCCGCCGTCGGGGCCGCCCTCCGGTGCCTCCTTCGACACGTTGGAAGCCGGGCCGCCCCGATCGTCCGACCTGCGCGGCAGGCGCCGACCAGGCGAACTGATCGCCCGCGGCCTGCTCGCCGGTGCCGCGATGCTCAGCGTCGTCATCACCGCAGGCATCGTGATCTCGCTGCTGGTACCCGCGCTCACCTTCTTCGAGGAGGTGCCGATCCTCGAATTCCTGACCGGCACCCGCTGGACCCCGCGCTTCGCCGACGCCTCCTACGGTGTACTGCCGCTCATCACCGCGACCGCCTGGACCGCCCTGGTCGCCCTGGCCGTCGCGGTCCCGTGCGGCCTGGGCTCGGCGTTCTACCTCTCCGAGTACGCGCCCGAGCGGCTGCGCCGCATCCTCAAGCCGATCCTCGAGCTGCTCGCGGGCGTGCCCACGGTCGTGTTCGGCTACTTCGCCCTGCTCTGGTTCACGTCGTTCCTCCAGGATCTCGGCATCGAGGTGGGGCCGTTCAGCCTGCTGTCGGCCGGCATGGTCATGGGCGTCATGATCATCCCGACCATCGCCTCGGTCTCCGAGGACGCGATGTCCGCGGTACCGAACGCGCTACGGCAGGGCTCGGCCGCGCTGGGCGCGAACCGGATGCAGACGTCGCTGCGCGTCGTGTTCCCCGCGGCGTTCTCCGGTGTCGTGGCGGCAGTGGTGCTCGGCATCTCCCGAGCCGTGGGCGAGACCATGATCGTCACGATCGCAGGCGGGCAGATGGTGCAGATGGTCAGCAACCCGCTCCAGCAAGGCGCGACGATGACGACCTTCATCGCCAATGCGGCGCTCGGCGACTCCCGGGTGGGCTCGCTGGAGTACAACACCCTGTTCGTCGTGGGTCTGTTGCTCTTCCTCCTCACCCTGATCGTGAACCTGATCGCGATCGAGCTCGTCCGCCGCTTCCGGCAGGAGTACTGATGTCCCTCTACACACCCGCGACCTCCGGAGCCGACGCCCGCCGCGCGGTCCTGTCGACGTCGGGCCGCAGCAAGGAGCAGACCCCGCAGTCGGTGCTGTTCATCGTTCTGCTGTGGCTGAGCCTGCTGATCGGCTTCGTCACGCTCGCCGTCCTACTGATCGACACGTTCGCTGACGGGCTGACGCGGCTCGACGGCCGGCTGTTCACCGGCTACCCCTCCTCGCGTGCCGAGGAGGCGGGCGCACGCCCGGCGGTCCTGGGCTCGCTCTGGGTGATCGCCACGACGGCGGTGCTCGCCGTCCCACTCGGTGTCGCCGCCGCGGTACACCTCGAGGAATTCGCCGACCGTAAGCGCTGGTGGAACCGGCTGATCGAGATCAACATCTCCAACCTGTCCGCCGTGCCCGCGATCATCTACGGCATGCTCGCCCTAGGTACCCTCGCGCTGGTCGGGGTCCAGCAGAAGAACATCGTGATCGGCGGCGCGATCGCACTGGCGATGCTGATCCTGCCCGTGATCATCATCTCCACCCGGGAGGCCGTCCGGGCCGTCCCGCGTGAGCTGCGGGATGGGTCGCTGGCGGTCGGGGCTACACCGCTGCAGACGACCTGGCGCATCACGCTGCCCGCCGCTCTGCCTGGCATCGCTACCGGCACCATCCTTGGCCTGTCGCGCGCGCTCGGCGAGGCCGCACCGCTGCTCCTGCTCGGCGGGCTGGTGTTCCTTCGGTTCGATCCGAACGGCCTGCTCAGCCAGTTCACCACGATGCCGATCCAGATCTTCAGCTGGACGGCGCAGCCGCAGGCCGAGTTCCACACCCTCGCCGCGGGCGCCTCCATCCTCCTCATGGGCCTCGTGCTGCTCATGAACGGCGCCGCCATCTACATCCGCAACCGCTACCAGAAGCGCTGGTGACCCATGCCTGAATCCATGCCACAAGTCCGCGACGCCATCGAGACGGAGCTGCAGCACCACCAGCAGGCGACGCGCGAGGTTCCTGACCTCCCGGAGCGGACCGTCCTGGAGGTGGACGACGTGAACGTCTACTACGGCGACTACCTTGCGGTGCGGAATGTCTCCCTGGACCTCGGGCACAACGAGATCACCGCGCTCATCGGGCCATCCGGCTGCGGCAAGTCGACAATCCTGCGGTCGCTCAACCGGATGAACGACCTCATCGTGGGCGCACGGGTGGAGGGCCCGATCCGGTACTGGGGTCAGGACATGTACGCCCCGGGTATCGACCCGATCGAGGTGCGACGCCGGATCGGGATGGTCTTCCAGAAGCCCAACCCGTTCCCCAAGTCGATCTACGACAACATCGCCTACGGGCCGCGCGTCACCGGCATGCAGGTCGGCAGCATGGACGACTACGTCGAGCAGGCCCTGACCAAGGCCGCACTGTGGGACGAGGTCAAGGACAAGCTCAAGCAGTCCGCGTACGGTCTGTCCGGCGGCCAGCAGCAGCGCCTGTGCATCGCCCGGACCATCGCGGTGCAGCCGGAGGTGATCCTCATGGACGAACCGTGCGCCTCCCTGGACCCGATCGCGACGCTCCGCATCGAGGAGCTCATGGCAGAGCTGCGTGACCAGTACACGATCATCATCGTCACGCACAACATGCAGCAGGCCGCCCGCGTGGCGGACCGCACGGCGTTCTTCACCGCGGCCATCGACCCGGACACCGGGGAGCGGCACGGGGAGCTGGTCGAGTACGACAAGACGACCAAGATCTTCGAGAGCCCCGCGGACACGCGGACCGAGGGCTACATCAGCGGCCGCTTCGGCTGACGCCCGCACACCAAGGAGCGTCATGGCAACCATCACTCCCGGAGCGTCCGGCGTCGGTACACGCAAGGCACATGGCCGGGGCGACGACGTACGCCGCGGCACGCACACCGTCGTCCTGGTGGACGCTGCACTGGACCGGGAGCGCTGGCTCACCTCGCGCCTGCGCGAGCGGGGCGTGAGCCTGCTCGTCTACCGGGATGTGCTGCGCGGCCTGGCACGTGTCGGAGCGGGGGACGTGGACGCGCTGGTCCTGTCCGCGCAGCTGGGCAGCGACACGCTCCTGGCGGTGGTCGAGGTTGCTCACGAGGAGCTCGGCGTGGCCGTGCTGGTGGCCCACGGACCGGGCGAGACCGACATCATCGGTCCTGCAGTCCTAGCCGGTGCGCGGCCAATGCTGACCAGGCCCTACGGACCGGCTGCCCTCGAGGCTGCCGTGCGCGAAGTACGCCAGGGGCCGGTCCGGCTGCCCACCGTCCAGGTCGGCCGCCTCCGGCTGGACGTGACGGGATACGACGCGCAGTTCGGCAACCAGGGGATCGATCTGGCCACTCTGGAGTTCGAAGCTCTCTACGAGCTCGCGTCCCAGCACGACCACGTGGTGGAGCGCGAAGCACTGCAACGGCGATTCTGGCCGACCTCGCCCGACCCGAACGCCGCGCTCATCGCCGTCATCTCCCGGCTGCGCCGCAAGCTCGACCCCTTCGGCGCAGCCGGCGCCCTGCACACCGTACGAGGCATTGGCTACCGGCTGGACTCCACACCGCTCATGACGGTCTCCGTGTCCGCTGATTGATAGATGAAGGCCTATTAATCAAGTCCTGCGTCGATCTCGGCGAGCAGCACGTGGACTCGGTCGATGATCTCGTCCGCGATGCGGCGCACCTCGTCCGGCGACTGCCCGGCTGGATCCTCCACCGGCCAGTCGACGTAGCGGCGGCCGGGAAGTACCGGGCAAGCGTCTCCGCAGCCCATCGTCACGACCAGGCTGGAGGCCCGTACGACCTCCTCCGTCAACGGCCGCGGAATCTCGGCCAGCCGGTCCAGGCCGCGACGAGCCAGCTCCTCCCGGACGCCCGAGTCGAGCATTCCGGCCGGCGTGGAGCCTGCCGTGCGTACCCGCACCCTGTTCCCGGCCAGGGATCGCAACGCAGCGGCCGCGATCTGCGAGCGACCCGAGTTGTGCACGCACACGAACAGGACGTCACTGATTGCCTTGCTGCCCGGGGCGTCAGCACTGTTGAACGGCGCCGCCAGCGCCGTGAGTCGGTCGGTTGCGAACCGCGCCGTCAGTGCGGGCAGGTAGCGCTGCACGGATGCCCGGTCGGCAAGCAGGCCGTAGCTTTCCCGGACGAATCGCTCGACGGTCTCGCGGCCGAACGTCTCGGAAAACCGGTCGGTGAGTTCGTCCACCACACGGTCCATCAGCTGCTTGTGGTTGCCTGCGTCCACGGCTGGCCCCTCGCGGTCCGGTGCGGCGCCGATCGCCGCGCCGCCGAACCTGACGATCGCGTCTGCAGTGGGGCGGTAGCCCGGCGTGCGTGGGTCACCGACGCGGGCCAGGAGCCACACGTCCGCCATCGCCTCCAGATGCCTGACGATCGCAACCTGGTCGCCGAACGAGCCTGCCAGGTGCGCCGCCGTCGGCTGGCTCGACGGATCGGTCAGGACCAGGGCCAGTAGCCGCAGCCGGTCCGGGTGAGCCATGGCCGCCGCCTGAGCGGCGAGCAGGCGAAGATCTGTCACCGGACGCACTTTCCGGAACTCTGACGACAGGAAGCCGTTAGCGCAGCAGGTCGGCGATCATGTCCAGGCGCTGCGGCACGATCGCGTACCAGGCCTCGCGGCCCACCGGGTCGCGCGAGACGATGCCCGCCTCGTTCATCACCTTCAGGTGGTACGAGACCGTTGGTTGGCGCAGACCCAGCGCACGCGTCAGGTCGACTACCCGGATGCGTTGCTCGTCGCTGTGGTGGATCAGCGAGAGAATCTGCAGCCGTGTCGGGTCGGACACGACCCGCAGCACTGCCGCCGTGTCCTCGGCCTGCCCGCGGCTCAAGGTCGAGCGCAGCGCGGGGTGCGGCGTCTGCTCTACCGCCTCCTGCTGACCGCTGTCCTGGGCAACCCGCTCGTTCATGCGGCGAGCCTACCGTTCGATCCATCGCGATCAATTCAATGACCACCGGTGTCGACCTGTATTCCCTAGGAGACAGGCTGAACGCCGAGCTCGGCGAGCAGGCCGCGCACCCGCCGCTCGATCTCGTCGCGGATGGGTCGAACAGCCTCGATGCCCTGGCCCGCGGGGTCGCTGAGTTCCCAGTCCTGATAGTTCTTGCCGGGGTAGTACGGGCAGGCGTCACCGCAGCCCATCGTGATGACGGCATCAGACGCCTCGACGGCGTCGTTGCTCAGCACCTTGGGCTTCTCGCCTCGGATGTCGATGCCCTTCTCGAGCATGGCCTCCACGGCGATGGGGTTGATCATCTCGGCAGGCATGGAGCCGGCCGAGCGCACCTCGACCGCGCCACCCGACAGCGCGCGGAGGAAGCCTGCGGCCATCTGGGAGCGGCCCGCGTTGTGCACGCAGACGAACAGGGCCGACGGCTTGGCGGACTCGGTGGGCTCGGTGACGCTCATAAGGTTCTCCGGTTCTGTGTGGAAGTTCTGGTCAGGTAGATGTCGGTGGGTCAGCAGGTCAGGTGGTCTGGGGCACGAGGTCGGCGAGCAGTGCTCGGACGCGCTGGTCCAGGTCGTCGCGGATCGCCGCAACACCGGCAGGGGAGGCCAGGGCCGGGTCGCCCACCATCCAGTCCTCGTACCGCTTGCCGGGCAGCACAGGGCAGGCGTCGCCGCAGCCCATGGTCACCACGACGTCGGCGGCCCGGACTGCGTCGTCAGTCAGGGGCTTGGGATAGAAGCGGGTCACGTCGTCCACCGCGTCGGCCGCGGCGGAGTCGTTCAGCTCCTCCAGGAGAGCGCGCACTCCTGCGTGCACGTCAGCCGCAGGCGCCGACCCGGCGGAGCGGACCACTACGCGGTCGCCCGCGTAGTGCCGCATCAGCGCAGCGGCAAGCTGTGACCGCCCGGCGTTGGCGACGCACACGAACAGCACCTGCGGCAACTGGCTGGCACCCGCTGCACCGGACTCTTGGGCGTGCGCTTTCTCCGCGTCGATGATCCGCTGCCGCGCGAACTGCTCCGTGAGCGGGACCAGGTGGGCGGCTGTGCCGCCCCGGCGTACGAGCGCGGCGTACGACTCGCGAACCACCCGGACGCATTCGTTCGACGGCGTTCCGGGGAACCGCTCGGTCAGGGAAGCGGCCATCCGGTCAAGAGCGGGCTCTACGTTCTTGAGCCCGACCAGGTGCGGGGCCTCCAAGACGTCGACAGCTGCCGGCGCGAACCGGTCCAGCAGCGTGTTCACGGCACCGCGGTAGGCGGGCTTGATGCGGTACCAGACCGAGGTGCCGCGCCGGTCCGCGGTGAGCAGCCCGACGTCGCGCATCACCTTGAGGTGGTGCGACACGGTGGGCTGGGAGACCTCGGTCAGAGAGGCGAGCTCGCCGACGGTGATCTCACCGGCGGGGCTGGTGGCGATCGCGGACAGCATGCGCAGCCGCAACGGCTCGGCCAGGGCCTTGAGTGTCGTGGCTACGGTGGTCGCAGCGTCCACGCTGATCGCGTGGGATTCCACCTCGCGAGCACTCTGCGGGGCAAGAGCCGGCATCGTGGACCTCCAAGCTCATCGATGGGCTTCTATGTTGACACTCATCAATGTTGTGCGCAACTGCTTGGGGGCAGGCTTGACCTTCAAGTCGGCTCGAAGGTTTACCGTCGAGGTCATGGACGCCATGAGGATCGGTGAGCTGTCGCGGCGCAGCGGGGTACCCGCCTCGACACTGCGTTACTACGAGTCCGAAGGACTGCTGCCCGCTGGCCGCACGGAGAACGGATACCGCGTGTATGGGCCAGCAGCGGTGGATCGCCTGGCGTTCATCGCCCAGGCCAAGCACCTGGACGTGCCGTTGCCGGCGGTGCGCGAACTGGCCACCGCATGGGAATCGGAGCCATGTCGGAGCGTCAAAGCGCGATATCGACCCATGCTGATCGAGCGCGCCGGCCAGGTCGTCGAGAGAATGGTTGAGCTGCGGTCGCTGGGCACCGCGCTACAGTCGGCGATCGACCGCCTCGACGGGCTACCCGACCGGGACGGGCCCTGCGAGACGAACTGCACGTTCCTGGACCGTCCCCGCGGCGAGCTGCTGCTCGCTGCTTCCGAGACCGAACCGGTCGCTTGCACCCTGAGCGGTGGCGACTACACCGTGCGCGTGCAGCAGTGGCGCGACCTACTGTCCGGCGCACCCCGCACCGAGGTCGACGGCGGCGTACGGGTCGCTCTGCCGACGTCGGCTCTGGAACGGACAGCCGCCCTTGCCGCCGCCGAGCAGGCATGCTGCGCGTTCTATCGCTTCCGCATCGACCTGGACGGGCCCAGGTTTGACTTGACGATCACCGCACCGCCAGAGGCCGCAGACCTGCTGGCCGACCTGCTGCCCGTCGAGGAGTCGACGACATGACGGTGCTGTGGTCGATCGTCCTGTTCCTCGTAGCCGCCGTATTCGAGATCGGCGGGGCATGGCTGGTGTGGCAGGGCGTACGCGAGCACCGAGGCTGGGCGTGGATCGGCGCCGGCGTCATCGCGCTCGGCATCTACGGGCTCTTTGCCAGCCTGCAGCCCGACGCCAACTTCGGTCGCATCCTT
Organism: Promicromonospora xylanilytica; assembly: GCF_054782895.1. Taxonomy (NCBI): domain Bacteria; kingdom Bacillati; phylum Actinomycetota; class Actinomycetes; order Micrococcales; family Promicromonosporaceae; genus Promicromonospora; species Promicromonospora xylanilytica. The sequence goes on along the minus strand of NZ_BAAGRP010000002.1, from coordinate 393,867 downwards.
GCCGCCTACGGCGGCGTGTTCGTCGCCGGGTCCCTGGCGTGGGGAATAGTCGTCGACGGCTTCCGTCCCGACCGGTGGGACGTGACCGGAGCGCTGATCTGCCTGGTAGGCGTCGCAATCATCATGTACTCACCGAGGCCCGCATGACCTCGACCCCAGCGGCAAACGCAAATGGTGCCGAAGTCGTGCACGAGCGGCACGTCGAGGTCCTGCAAGTCCCCGACTGCCCCCTGGTCGGAGGCCTGCTCGATCTGGTGCGGGACGCGGAAGCTGATGCCGGTGTCCGGGTCGCAGTAAAGGTGCTCGTCGGCGACTACCCGTCACCGACCCTGGTCGTGGACGGGCTTGACGTCGCCACCGGTGAGACCGTCCCAGTCACGCCCTGTTGTCGACTGGATCTGCCTACACGGCGGCAGATCGTGGACGCCCTCGTTCGGGCCCGCTGAGAGGGCGGCGTCTCGTGGGGCACGGACGTGGCGCTCGCTTGCCACGGACAGGTTGGTGCGCAAGGCAGGCGACCCGGGGGAGTACAAGGCGGTTCGAGTCCTGCCGCGCTTCTGCCGCGCTTTCCCCAATCCTGCCTCGGTTTCGCCTCGGATTCGGGCACCACTGTCGACCGCCGGTGACCGCTCATGACCGCCTCATCTCAGCTAGACTGTGCCTGCTGGAATCGTTGAGATTCCGCCGATTCGATCCCGTCAGTGCAGGCGGGCGAAGGATCGCACATTGAGCCTTTCTGCTCGGCGGAGCGGGATGAACCCTTTCGAGAAGGTCGGGGGTTCGAATCCCCCTAGCTCCACAGATGTGATGACGCGGGACATCGTTCATAGATGTCTCGCGTCATTGTTTTGTCTGAGAGCCCGGCCATCGGCCGGGCTCTCGTTCGTCGGGGACCGGGTCCGTGGTGCCGGGCCGGCCGGCGTGGTCCGCTTCGAGCATACACCTGGGCCTGGTGCTCGGTCCGTCAGCATGCGTGATCGCGTTCTGGAAGCGGACCTTGCCCGCGGCGGCCGGTTCGCCGGCTCCCGGGCGGCTGGTCCTACCCGGCGTCGAACCGCAGGTCACGTGTCGATCCGGGCTCTGCGTGACGTACTTCTTTCGGCTCGGCACGTGGGACCACGATCATCGTGCGGTTCGGCCCCGGTCGCACTGTCTGATCGACTCACGACCTGCGGCTCGACGCCGGACGAGGCCGCCGTCCGGCGTCGAGCTGTTGCCCGGGTGGTGCTTGCCTGCAGCGGGCTGTTCGTCGTCAGCCCGGGTCACGCTATGCGCCGTACCCGCCGTCGATCCTCAGCACTGCGCCGGTGACGTAGGAGGCCTGCGGGCCGGCGAGGAAGACGACGCCTGCGGCGATCTCCTCCGGCCTGCCGTAACGCCCCATCGCCGTCGTCGGCAGGAAAGTGGACGCGGCCGGGCTGTCGGCCGGGTTCATCTCGGTGTCGATGAACCCGGACTGGATGACGTTGACCGTGATGCCCCGGTGGGCCAGGTCGCGGGCCGCACCCCTGCTGTAACCCTCGAGGGCCGACTTGGTGCCCGCGTAGTCGGTCATCCCAGCAAAACCCACCCGCGTGCCCACACCCGAGCTGATGCTGACGATCCGTCCACCCTCGGGCAGCAGCGGGAAGGCGGCCCGGATCGCGGCCACCACGCTGGTGTAGTTGATGGCGAGCTGGCGGTCGAGGGCGGTCTCGTCGGCGAGGTCGCTGTCGATCGGGCCGGCGACGGTCACGCCCGCGTTGTTGACCAGGATGTCCAGCTTTCCGAACTGCTGGACCACGCGGTGGATCAGATCGGCTGCCTGTGCCGGGTCCGACTGGTCTGCCTGGAAGGCCGCCGCCCGTACACCCCTTGCCTCCAGATCGGCGACCACGGCATCGGCCCGTTCCGCCGAGGAGGAGTAGCTGATCGCGACGTCGGCTCCCTCGTCAGCCAGTGCCACCGCCGAGGCTGCCCCGATTCCCCGCGACCCGCCGGTAACGATGGCCACCTTGTTGTCCAGCTTGCCCATGTGCTTACCGCTTCTCTGCTCGACAGAATTCTTGACTGCACGGTCCACAATAGGCATGGTGGACCGAATGGTCAAGAACTCCTGTCCTGGTCACATGGCCCGCCCCTGGTCGAGGCCTACCTGGCCGACCTGGAGCGCGCCCTCGCCTCCGCCGACCCCCGCGAACGAGCCGAGACCGTGGCGGCGGTGCGCGAGCACGCCGCCGAGGCGGCACCCGCCCCGGCGCCCGCTGCCCCGGCGGGAAGGATCGAGGCAACGGACGTGGTGCACGAGCGCCTTCCGGTAGAAGTCCGACCGGTTCACCCCAGGGCGAACCGGTCGACGCTCGGCCGGCTCGGCCCCAGGCGCGCCGGCCGCTGTCGTCCACGAGGCCGCTGCACGTGCCGTGACGCGACGGCGCGGCGGAGAGGGGGATCACCAGGCCGTGGTTGCCGCCGTGCCCGGCGGCTTGGATGGCCGCATGAGCGCTTCGCACAGTTCCCCGTCCGTCCCCGATCGAGCGGTCAACCTTTCCGCGGCCCGGAGCCGCCACGGCGGCCGGGTCGACGTCCTGCTGCGAGCGCTGCAGCAGGGAGATCCGCTCGCCGACGCCGCCATCGTCGAGCTCGACGAGCTCGGACGCACCGCCCGCGGGGCGCTCCAGCGGGGCCTGGCCGACGGCCGCGCGAGCGTGCCGGATGCTCCGCCCGCCGTGGACGCGCTTCTGGCACAGACCGAGAGCATGCCCGGCTGGGTCTCCCCGGACCTGCTGGACGAGGGCGACCGGACCTCTCTCGCGGTACCGCCGCACTGGCGGGGCCTCGCTTTTGCCGGCGGCTCGCTGGCCCATACGTACAGGAACCCGGCGATCGCGAGGCTGCTGGTCGGTACGGGCCGCCTGACCTCGACGGCACCGCGCAGGCTCGCCGAGACCGGGCTGTGGAACGCCTCGGTGGTGCTGCCCGGCGGGCTACGGCGCGGTGCTCCCGGGTACGTGCAGACCGTGCAGGTCCGCCTGTTGCACGCGCGCGTGCGGGCCTCAGCCATGGCGCACGGGTGGGACGCCGACCGGTGGGGCGTGCCGATCAATCAGGCCGACGTCGCGCGCACGTGGCTCGACTTCACGGTGGTCCCGTTCACGTTCCTCGAGGGGGTCGGCTATCGGCTGACCGACCAGGAGCAGTCCAGCCTCTACCGCTACTGGTGGTACGTGGGACACCTGCTGGGCCTCGACGAGGAGTTCTTCCTCGCGGTCGAGGACCACGAGCAGGCCGGTGAGCTGCTCGACCTGGTCGACTCGACGTCCGACGCGCCGGACGAGAACAGCAGGGCGCTGGTCGGGGCGCTGTTCGACGCGGCTACGGCCAACCTCGCCGCCGTGCCACGGTCGCCGTTGGACGCGTCGGGCTGGCGTGCGCTGCTCAACGCCCTGGCCGGCCGCTATCACGGGCCGGACGCCGCCGCGCTCGGCATCGCGGAGTCGCCCCTCACGCCGATGCTGCCCCTGCTCGCCGCGGCGGAGGCGCAGGCGCGTCACTACCAGCTGCAGGTTCCGGGGGCCGTGCAGCAGGCGGTAGAGGACGGCGCCCTCGCCTTCCGCGGCCTGATCGCCGCCCTCGCGGACGGCAAGGCGGCGTACCAGGAGCACGCCGCGGCCTCGTGAGTCCGTCCATGGCTGCTCAGAGCGCCCCGCCAAGACACATCGGCTCCCGGCCTACCTGGCAGTGCTTGTCCGCGGGCGCCCGGTGAGGGGCTGAGTGCCGATCACGGCCAGCAGCTCGAGCCGCTCGGCGCTGTCCGTGCCCGGCGTAGGGGTGAACCAGAGCAGCCGTTGCCGGCCGTCCTCGCTGAACAGGTTGAGGCAGTTGACGTCGAGCAGGCCGAGCTCGGGATGGTTGATGCGCTTGCGGTCGCGGCGGCGAAATGCCACGTCGTGCCTGGCCCACAGCTCGGCGAACTCCGCCGAGCGCTCCCGCAGCTCGGCGATCATGGACCGCGCCTCGGTGTCCCTGCCGCCACGGCGGGCGGCCCCTGCGCGCAGGTCGGCGACGAAGGCCTGTGACTGCGCCTCGTGGTCGGCCTCGGGGTAGACGGCGCGGGACGTCGGGTCCATGAACCAGCGGTAGGCGAAGCTGGCGGGCCTGCCGGTGAGATGCGAATGATCGCCCAGCAACGCGATGGCGAGCGGGTTCTGGACCAGCGTCACGTGCAGGTCGGTGATCACCTTCGCGGGCGTCGAGGCAAGGCGGGTGAGCAGGTCCAGCATCCCGGGCTGCACGCGCGATGCCGCTCCGCCCGGGGCAGGTACGGGCCGCTCGGCCAGATGATAGAGGTGGTTCCACTCGTCGTCGCTCAACCGCAACGCCCGGCCGAGCGCGGCGAGCATCTGTTCGGACGGCTGGGAGCCCGCGCCGCGTTCGAGCTCGTTGTAGTAGTCCACCGAGGCGCCCGCCAGCTGCGCGACCTCCTCGCGGCGTAGGCCCGGCACCCGTCGGCGCGGACCGGGAACCAGCCCGACGTCCTCGGGCCGGACTCGTTCGCGGCGCGAGCGGAGGAACGCGCCCAGCTCGGCGTACCCGGCGGCTCTCATGCCACCAGTGTCGCGCGAGCGGCAAGGCCGGAACAGGGGATGACGTCCCCTGGTTCGCGTGCCACGGGTCCTGCAGCGTGGGACTGTCCCCAGCCGACAGACCGAAGGACCTACCGTGATCAGACATCCTGTGGCTCCACGTACCCGCACGGCCGTCGCCGTGCTCGCCGCCGGCGCGATGCTCACCACGGCGTGCACCACCGCGCCGGCCGCGTCGTCCGAGACGCCTCCGCAGCACGTCGACGCCTGGCAGGAGCGCGCGCCCATGGCTCTGGAACGGCAGGAGCTCTACCCCGAGGTCGTGGACGACCGGATCTACGTCGCCGGGGGACTGCTCAACCCCAACACCGGTGTGTCAGCGCACTTCGACGCCTACGACCCCGCCGCGGACGCCTGGGACCGGCTGGCGACGCTCCCGCAGGCCAGGCACCACATCGGCCTTGCCGAGGCGGACGGTTCGCTCTACGCCGTCGGCGGGTTCAGCGGAGGGTTTCCCCGATGGCGAGCAGAGTCCGACACCTTCGTCTACTCGCCGGACGACGACACCTGGTCCACCGGCGTCGACCTGCCGGAACCGCGCGCCGAGTTCGTGATCGAGAGCGTGCGTGACCAGGTGTTCGTCATCGGCGGCAGGGTTCGTGAGACACCTGGGGCCACGACGTTCACGACCCACGTGGACAGCGACAGGAACGAGATGTTCGACCCGGCCACCGGCACGTGGACCGCGCTCGCTCCGGCTCCCACCCTGCGGAACAGCGCCGCGTCGGCCGTCGTGGACGACCGGATCTACGTGATCGGCGGACGTGGGTTCTCGCTCGACGACGACGGTTCCGCCGTCCAGGAGAACGTCGCGACGGTCGAGGTGTACGACCCGGCCGCCGACGAGTGGGAGACGGTCGCCCCGCTCCCCGAGGCACGTGGCGGGATCGCAGCGGCCGTGCACGACGGCTCGATCTATGTGTTCGGAGGCGAGCAGCACGACCCCGACCCGCTCGTCTACGACGACGTCTGGAGATACGACCCGGAAGCCGACGAGTGGACCTCCGTGGGGAACCTGCCCACGCCGCGGCACGGGCTGGGGGCCGCGACCGTCGGCGACGTCATCTACACCTTCGGCGGGGGTACGGAGGTGGGCGGAAACTTCGCCAGCGCGCACAACGAGGCCTTCTCCCCGGAGTGACGTCGTCCGCGCCGGCTGCCGGGAAGTCGGCCGCCTCCGGGCCCTGCGGGCTCATCCGGCCGAGACGGCCGTCCCGGTCAGCCGCTCGGAGACCGCCCAGACGCGTGCGGCCTCGTCGGCGCTGCGCAGCGGACCGTACAGCCGCTGCTCCGCCGGCGCGCCGCTGGTGTTGCCGAACCCGCCGGGGCCGTACAGCGCGCCGGGCTTGGCCCGGGGGTCGGTCGCGGCCATGAGCGCGGGCAGCGCCGCGGACTCGACGGTGCCCGCCAGGATGCCGCGGGCCGAGAGCCAGCGGATCATCCTGCGTCCGGAGGTCTCCTGGGCACGGCCCAGCTCGGGGCGGGCGGCCAGCAGGTTGGTCGGCGCGACGCCGGGGTGGGAGAGGTTGCTCGTGATGCCCCAGCCGTCGGCCCTGCTGCGGCGTTCGAGCTCCAGGCCGAACAGGCCGAACGCGATCTTGGACTGGCGGTAGGCGCGCATGCCGTCGTACCCGCGGTCCCAGTTCAGGTCCGTGGCCAGGCGTCGGGCCATGACCAGGCCCATGCCGTCGCTCGCGCCGGTGACCACGGCGCGCTTGCCGGTCAGGTCGGGGACGGTGATGTCGATCGGTGTGCGTGTCATGTCGTGCTCCTTGCGGTGGTTGGCTGTGGGTGTGGCCGGTCTGCCGTGGCCGGGGCGTCGTGGTGCACGGCGAGGCCGCTCAGTACCTCGGCGGCGGCGAGCTCGTCCCTGGCGGCGAGCCGGTCGAAGCCGTCGACGGCCGGGTAGACGTAGCGGCCCAGGGTCGCGATGAGTACCGCGCCGACCACGAGCACACCCATCAGCACGGGGATGACGGGGTCGTAGGAGCCGAGCTGGTCGTAGCCCAGCCCGAGGAGCAGCGGGCCGACCGCGCTCCCGAGGATGAACATGGCCTGGACCGGGCCGATGATCCGGCCGAAGTTGCGCATGCCGAGGTACCGGGTGATGAGCAGGGCGAGCAGGTCACCCTCGATGCCGAACGCGATGCCGATGAACGCGACCGCGACGGCGGCGGTGGAGAACGGCGGTTCGAGGAAGAACATGCCCGCGATGGGGGCGAGCATGACGATCGGGCCGACGACAGAGCCGTGCACGCGGTCGATGATGACGCCGCCGACCACCCGGCCGACGAGCGAGGCGAGGCCGAAGACCACGAGCAGGGAAGCGGCCTGATCCGCGCTCAGACCCCGGTCGGTCATCATCGGCACGAGGTGGACCTGGAGCCCGATGATCACGGCGCCGACCATGCCCAGGCCGAGCGCGATGCCCCAGAACTGGCGGGTGCGCAGCGCGTCGCCGAAGGTCAGGCCGGGGAGCTCGAGGCTGATGTCGCGGTCCCCGACGTGTGTCTCCTGGACCAGCCGTCCGCGGACGTGCCGCTCGGCGCGGGCCCGCACGAACAGCGTGACCATGGTGACGGAGACGAGGACGGCGATCAGGGCCAGGTAGCCGTAGGTCTGCCGCCAGCCGACGCTGCTGATGAGGGCGCCGGCCAGCACGGGGGCGAGAGCGGTGCCGAGGCCGATGATGCCCGTGACGATGCCGACGGCGAACGCGCGGTTGTTGTCGAACCAGCTCACGACGGCGCGGGTAGCGGGGACCGCCGTCGCGCCCCCGAAGAACCCGACGAAGAAGCTCGGTACGAAGTAGATGGCCTCGACGGGCGGGACCAGGCCGATCGTGGCCATCGAGGCTGCGAACAGGACGAAGCCCGGGACCAGGATGTAGCGGGCGGCGTACCGGTCCACCAGCCGGCTGACGATGATCAGGCCGATGACCATCCCGACCGCCGCGACCGAGTAGGCGCCGGTGACGGTCGTGCGACTGAAGCCGGTGTCCTCGACGATCGGGAGCACGAAGAGGCCGGTGGTGGCCAGGTACATCTGGGGGCCGACGGCGTTGGCCGTGCCGGCACCGATGACCACCCACCAGGGGCTACGGCGTCGGGCTGCGGGCTGGGTGGCGGAACTCATGGGGATACTCCTGCGGCTCGGCTCGTGGGGCGTACGGTGCTCGGCGGTGCGGTCATGTGGTCGGGAACGAGGTCTTCGTCAGCTCCTCGGAGACCTGCCAGACGCGAGCGGCCTCGGTGAGGCTGCGCAGGGGCCGGTGCATCCGCTGCTCGGCGGGCGCCCCGCCCAGGGTGCCCGGACCGCTGGGACCGTAGAGGGTGCCGGGCTCGGCGGCCGGGTCGGTCGCCGCGAGGAGGGCGGGCAGCCCGGCGGTCTCCGCGGTGCCCAGGAGGATGCCGCGCTCGGAGAGCCAGCGGATGCGCCGGATGTGGGGCGTGTCGTCGCTGCGGCCGAGCTCGGGGCGGGCGGCCAGCAGGCTGGTGGGGGCCACGCCGGGGTGGGAGAGGTTGCTGGTGATGCCCCAGCCGTTGGCCCTGCTGCGCCGCTCCAGCTCCAGGCCGAACAGACCGAGCGCGATCTTGGACTGGCGGTAGGCGCGCATGACGTCGTACGAGCGCTCCCAGTTCAGGTCGTCCCAGCCGATGGAGCCGGCCGCTGAGGCCACGCTGACCTGCGAGGTCACCCGGGCGTGGCCGGCGCGCAGCAAGGGGAGCAGGTGGGCGACCAGGGCGAAGTGGCCCAGGTGGTTGGTGCCGAGCTGCACCTCGAAACCGTCGGCCGTGGTCTGCCTGTTCGGTGGGCGCATGACGCCTGCGTTGTTGATCAGCAGGTGGATGGGCTCGCCCTCCGCGCGCAAGGTCTCGCCGAGGGCGGCGACCGAGGCGAGCGAGGCCAGGTCGAGGCTGCGCAGCGAGACCTTCGCGCCAGGAGCGGCCCGGTTGATCCTGCTGAGCGCGGCCTCGCCCTTGGCCGGGTTGCGCACGGGCATGACGACCTCCGCGCCCGCGGCGGCCAGGCGCCCGGCGATGCCGAGGCCCATGCCGTCGCTGGCGCCGGTGACCAGCGCGCGCTTTCCGGACAGGTCGGGGATGGTGATGTCGATCGGGGTACGTGGCATGGCATCGATCCTTGGCGGGCGGCGCTGACCTATCCAGGGCCTACCGATCACAGGCTGGCGAGGCCGCGGCTGCCCTCCGTAAGGGGGGATCACCAGGCCGTGGCTCGTTCCTCCCGCACGGGATAGAAAGGAGGCGGTACTGGAGGAAAGGGGCGTCATGATCGACCGCACGGGGTTGGCCGGCTTTCTGCGCAACAGGCGTGAGGCACTGCAGCCGGAGGACGTCGGCATGCCTCGCGGGCAACGCCGTAGGACCAGCGGGCTGCGGCGCGAGGAGGTCGCGACGTTGTGCAACATGTCGGCCGACTACTACTCCCGCCTGGAACGCGAGCGCGGCCCCCAGCCGTCGCAGCAGATGCTCGCCTCGATCGCCCAGGGGCTGCACCTGTCGATCGACGAGCGAGACCACCTGTTCCGCCTCGCGGGCCACAACCCGCCACCGCGGGGAACGTCGAGCGAGCACATCAGCCCCGGGCTGCTGCGCATCCTGGACCGGCTGGAGGACACCCCCGCCGAGATCGTCACCGAGCTCGGCGAGACGCTGCGGCAGACGCCGATGGGTGTCGCGCTCACCGGCGACACGACCCGGTACACGGGGCCGGCCCGGAGCACGGGCTACCGGTGGTTCACCGATCCGGCCGCACGAGATCTCTACGCCCCGGAGGAGCACGCGTTCCTGACCCGGATGTACGCGGCAGGGTTGCGGGGGCTGGTCACGCTCCGGGGCCCGGAGTCCCGGGCCGCGTACCTGGCCGGTCTGCTGCTGGACAGCAGCGAGGAGTTCCGGCGCGTGTGGGACGACCACGAGATCGGGATCCACCCGCACGAGGTCAAGCACTTCGTCCACCCCGAGGTCGGTGCCCTGGAGCTGAACTGCCAGCGGCTCGTCGACCCGGGCCAGGCCCACTCGCTGATGGTCTACACGGCCGTGCCGGGCACGGAGAGCTACGAGAAGCTGCAGGTCCTGTCCGTGATCGGTGCGCAGACGCTGCGCTGAGCCCCGGCGGTGAGTGTGCGTGTGGTGACCCCGAGCTGATCCGACGCCATGACCCACGTCCACCCAGTCACCGTGTTGCCCCGTTCCGTGTCCGTTCCGTTACTGTTGGCCACGCCATGAATCTCACCCGTGCCGCTCGTTCGCAGCCTCTTGTCGCTCCGCGGCGGGAGGCCGCCGGCGTCCTGGCGGTCGTGCTCTCCGTGCTCACCGTGCTGGGCGTACAGATCCTGTGCGGGATCCACCTGGAGGGCGGCCACGGCGGTGCGCACGCCGCGGCCGGGCACCATGCGGCTCCCGCCGTGCCCGGCTCCTCGCACGACACCGTGGTGACGGACCCCGGGCACCATCACGGCGCGGACGGGAACCACTGCTCGGAGGACCGCGCGGCTCCGGCCCGGTACGACCGGACGCTGTCGCCGTTCCCCGACCTGGTGGAGGCCCCGTACCTCGCCCACCAGTGGCTCGTGCCGGGCACGGCGCACGACGGCCCGCGGGTTCCGGCGGGCGTGGCCGAACGGGCCACGCCGTCGCTGCACGCCCTGGGGATCTCCCGGACGTAGACCACCGCATCCCGCCGACACAGCCCAGAGGTGTCGGCCGGTTCAGCGCGCCCCGAGAGCGGTGCGCATGCGGTTCTACTCCCATCCGAAAGGTCCCAGATCACATGGAGCCCAGCTTCACCCTGACCCCGGCCGTGCGTGGTCGCGGTCGTCATCGAGCGGCACACCGCCCCGTCCTGGCCGGCGTCGCCCAGGCCGTCACCGAGCAGGCCACCGCCTTCGCGGGGCGCACAGCCGTGGTCGCCGCGGCCGGTTCCGGCGTGCTGCTGTCCCTGGTCGCCGCCCCGGCTCACGCGGCCCAGGCACCCGCGTCGACCAACACCTCGCTGGCCGGTAGCCCGGTCAACGGCATGCTCGACGCGAGCGAGCTGAACGCCCTCACCGACCAGGCCCGCCAGGCGGTCGCCGCGGCCCCCGTGGTCACCGTCGCCCCCGACGCCGAGCTGCGCGTCGAGACGGCCGCCGTCTCGGTCGTCTCGGCCGAGGAGAACGAGGAGTACCAGGCGCAGCTGGCCGCAGAGGCGGAGGCAGAGGCCGCTGCCGAGGCTGCCGAGGCCGCCGCGGCCGTGGAGATCCCCGCCTCGGCCGCGGGCTCCGCCGTCGTGTCCATCGGCATGCGGTACCTGGGTGTGCCGTACCTGTGGGGCGGGTCCACCCCGTCCGGGTTCGACTGCTCCGGGTTCACCTCGTACGTGTTCGCGCAGGTCGGCATCGACCTGCCGCGCACCTCCTCGGAGCAGCGGTACGCGGGGACCGAGGTGCCCTGGTCCCAGGCGCAGGCCGGTGACCTGCTCTGGTCGCCGGGCCACATCTCGATCTATGCCGGTGACGGCATGCAGATCGAGGCGCCGGTCCCGGGCAAGTCCGTCCGGTACACCGAGGTCTGGCAGTCCAACCCGGTCGTCCTGCGCGTCGGCTGACCTCCTGGCGTGAGGGGCGGGTCGACGCCCGCCCCTCACGCCCGACCGAAAGGCCGGACATGACACGATCCGTTGCCATGGCCGTGGTGCTCGCGCTCGCCGTCGCTCTGGTGGTGGCAGCGCTCCTGATCCCGCGGCTGGCCGCCGAGGACCTGCTGCGTGACGACGACGGTGGCGCCGACCGCGCCGGAGGGGCCGCGGTCGCGGGGGCGCACGCGTGATAATTTCGGGGTCCGCCGTGCAGCACCGCGTACCGAGGAGGTGAGACCGATCAACACACAGACAGGTCGGAGCTCCCTCCTTCGCATGGCCTAGGGAGCGCCCGCAGAAGGCCTCCGAAAGGCATCGCCATGCGTTCCACCCCCAAGACACCGTCCGCCGGCGTGCGCGAACAGAGCTTCCAGGTCGGTGACGTCCCCTGTGTGCTCTGGACGCCGCAGGACGCGACCGGACCCCGCCCCGTGATCCTGCTGGGTCACGGCGGCGGCCAGCACAAGAAGGCTCCGGGCGTCGAGTTCCGGGCCCACCGCTTCGTCACGGAGCTCGGCTTCGCCGCCGTCGCCGCCGACGTACCCAACCACGGCGACCGGACCGACGAGCGGTACGACCGCTTGGCCGCGGAGAGCCAGGCCCGCCTGGCGGCCGGCGAGGACCTCTCGTTCGTGATCGCCGGTTTCCAGGAGGTGGCGGCGCGCCAGACCGTGCCCGAGTGGCGCGCGGTGCTCGACGCCGTCCAGGACCTCGACCACGTCGGCACCGGCCCGGTGGGGTACTGGGGCATCTCGCTGGGTTGCGGGCTCGGGGTGCCGTTCGTCGCGGCGGAACCACGCGTCACGGCCGCCGTGCTGGGTCTCGGGGGAGCGTTCGGGCCCGTGGCCGAGCTCGCGCGGCGGATCACCGTGCCGGTGGAGTTCCTCGTCCAGTGGGACGACGAGCGGGTACCGCGCGACCGGTCGATCGCCCTGTTCGAGGCGCTGGGTTCCGCGGAGAAGACCCTGCACGCCAACCCGGGGACGCACATGGACCAGCTCCCGCTCCACGAGCTGGACAGCACCACCCGGTTCTTCGGGCGGCACCTGGGCCAGCCGGGCTGAGGCGGCACCGGTGGGCGGTGCCGGGTGCCATGGCCCAGTCCATGACACCCGGCACCGGGCCGGTATCGCGCCGCTCAGCCCGTGACGAGCTCGGCGAACACGATCACGTTGTCGAGGTGCCGCCCCGCCTCCTCGTCGAACGTGCCGCCGCACGTGATGACCCGCAGCTCCGGGCCGTCGGTCGCGCCGTACACGTCGATGCGCGGGAAGTCGTCCTTCGGGCTGCTCCTGACCTCCGTCACCTCGAAGGTCGCGGTGGAGCCGTCGGCCCGGTCGACCTCGATCAGGTCGCCCGCGCGGGTGTCTCCGAGCTCGAAGAAGACCGAGGGCGCGTAGCCGGCACCGGTGACGTGCCCCTCCAGGACGGCAGGGCCCACCTCACCGGGCGTGGGCGACCCGTCGTACCACGCGACCTCGTCGTAGCGCTCCCCGGAGGGAACCTGGAGCTTGCCCTCCGCGTCGAGGCCGAGTCCGTGGACCGGCGAATCGACGCCGATGCCCGGGATGCGCACGGCGACGGGCGGCGAGGCGGGCAGCGGTCGCACGGCGGGCGGTGAGGGTGCGGCCGGCGCGGACACCGGCGGCGCCGGTGTGGCCCGAGCCGACGAGGACGGCCGGGCGGCCGGGTCCGAGGCCGCGCTCGACGGTGGCGCCGGAGGCGGCCCCACCTGGTGGGTGGCGGCCCAGGTGACCGCGCCACCACCGATCACGATCAGGGCGGCGCACGCCGCCACCACGAGGTGGCGGCGGCGTGCGCGGTGTGGCCCGGATGCCATGGGCGTCAGACCGTGGCGCGGCGGCGGGCGGCGACGAGGCCGACTCCGCCGAGGCCCAGCGCCAGCGCGCCGAGGGCGAACGCGGCCGGGTACTCGATGCCCGACGTGCCGGTCCCACCGGTCTCGACACCGCCGTGCGGCATGCTCATCTGTGCGGCGTCGAGCTCACCGCAGGCGGCCGGGTCGGTCGCCTCGGACGGCAGCTTCGGGTCGAGGTCCGACGTGGTGTCGCCGTCGTACGTGCCGGAGCCGTCGTGGTCGACGCCGTGGACGACGACGACGCCGTCACCGTCGGCGATCTGCTGGGCCATCTCCTCGGAGACCTCGATGGTCCGCGAGTAGGAGTAGCCGGCCTCGGCGGGGAAGTCGTCGACGTCGAGCCCGTGCTCGGCGCCGGTCATGCCGGGCTCCTTGGTCAGCGACACCGCGACGGCGCCGTACTGGTCGGCTGCGTCGCTGACCTGCAGGGCGCCCTCGAAGCCGTTGCCCTCCTGGTCGTTCGACGGGCACACGTTCTGTCCGCCGATGTGGATGTGCTGGGCGTGCGGCGCGCCGTCGAGCAGACCCTGCATCTCGAGGCTGATCTCCACGTGGGTGCCGTCGACCTTGGCCCACGCGGTGCCCGAGGCGCCGGAGTCGTTGAGCTGGCCGAGCTCGGCGGTGAGCTCACCGCCGTGGTCGTCGGCGCTGGCAGGCCCGGCTGCCAGGGGCAGGCCGACGAGGGCCACCCCGGCGGCGATCGCTGCGAGTCGTGTCTGACGCATGAGGAATCCTCCTGTGTACCGGCGACGCGGTGCCGCCATGTGTTGGGCATCGGGGGTTCGGAGCCGTGGCCGGTCCGGATGGGTCCGGCGGGCAGAAATGTGACGAACCTGTCTCAGGCCTGATCAGCGAGGGTGCCGCAGGGTGTGGTTCTGGCCGGGACGGCGGCGCTAGGCTGCTTCTCGACTCGAGCCCGGGCCGGCCCCTGACCCGACGAGCAGGGCCCACGCGACAGGGAGAGCAACCGGATGGACACCCGCGGCGATCACGCGACACGCACGCGTGTCCTGCGTGGTGGTCTCGCGGGGCTGTCCGCGACGTTCGTCGCCCTGGCCTCGCACCTCGCCGGTGGTGGGCAGCTGCCCGGCCCGCTGGGGATCCTCGTCCCGCTGGCGCTCTCGCTGCCGGTCTGCATGGCCTGGACCGGGCGGCGGCTCTCGTTGCCGGGTCTGTCGGCCTCGGTCGTGGCGAGCCAGCTGTTCTTCCACGTGCTGTTCGTGCTGGGCACGCCGACGACCGCCGCCGCGCCCTCGTCAGCCGCGAACCCCCATGCCGGGCACGAGATGATGCACGTGGCGACGGCGCCCGCGGTCCAGCAGGCCGGACACGCGTCCGGCACGGCGCACGCCGACGCCTTGATGTGGGTCTGGCACGCCCTGGCAGCGGTGGTCACCATCACCGTGCTGTACCGCGGCGAGCTGATGCTGCTGCGCCTGCGGGAGCTCGCCGAGCGCATGGCCACGTGGCTGCTGCGCGGGTGGGCGGTGCTGGAGGGCGCGGTCTCCCTCGTCGCTCCCCGGCTCCCGCGGGTGCTCGCCGCGACCTTCCGCCCGCTCCACCCTGGTACCCCGCTCACCCCCCTGTCCCGGAGGGGACCTCCCGCACCGCACGCGGTCTGAGCCCCGCGTCACCGGCACGTCACGTGCCGGTGCGCCGTTCCGTGCTCGCCCGCGAGGCGAGCGGGACCCGTGTGTCCCCTGTGCGCGCTGACGCCGTTCGCGGCGTCGGAGGAGAGGTCTTCGTCATGCCCCGATCCCGTCCGTTCCTGACCGGACTGGTGGTGGCCGTCGTCGCGATGCTCGCGACGGCGACCCCCGCCACCGCCCACGACAAGCTGGTGTCCAGCGATCCATCGCCTGACCAGGTGCTGCAGGAGGCGCCGTCCACGGTGGAGCTGACGTTCTCCGCCGAGGTCCTGGACATGGGCGCCGCCGTCGTGGTGGCGGACGCCGACGGCACCGACCGGGTGTCCGGACCGCCGGTGATCGACGGGCCGACGGTGACGGCGGCTCTCGACCCGGGCATGCCCGACTCCGGCTACGAGATCCGCTGGCGGGTCGTCTCGTCCGACGGGCATCCCATCTCGGGAGTCGTGCCGTTCACCGTAGGTTCCGGTGAGGCGGCGGACGACGGCGCGAAGGAAGCGGGCTCCGACGGTGCCGCGGCCGATGCCGCGGCGCCGGAGGCGACCGGCTCGCCGGACACCGGCAGCAGCACGCAGGGCAGCACGCGGACTCAGACCGCACAGGAGGACGAGGGGCCGCTCCGGGCCGTCCTCGTCGGTGCGGGTGGCGCCGCCGTCGCGGTGGCGCTGCTCGTGCTCGTCCAGCTTCTTCGCCGCCGCGGATCCGCGAGCGGCGCCGGTTCGAGCGGGGCAGACCCGCACGAGCCGGACGACCAGTGAAAGGCACTCCTATGTCTGCTTGGCTGACCAACGCACGCCGCACGACCACCACCGGCCTCGGCCTGCTGCTCACCGCAGCGTCGCTCACCCTGACGGGGTGCGCTGCCGAGGGCGCCTCGGCCGACGCCGCCGACACGGCCACCGACCAGGGCGTGGCCCTCTCCGACGGCTGGGTGAAGGCCGCCGACTCCGGCATGTCCGCGGCGTTCGGCGAGCTCACGAACTCCGGCTCCGACGACGTCACCGTCGTCTCGGCCACCACCGAGGCCTCGTCGATGATCGAGCTCCACGAGACCGTCGCGAACGAGTCCGGCGAGATGATCATGCGGGAGATCGAGGGCGGGTTCGTCATCCCCGCCGGTGAGACGCTCAGCCTCGAGCCGGGCGGCAGCCACATCATGCTGATGGACCTGGGCGACCCGCTGGAGGCGGGCGAGGAGGTCACGTTCACGCTCACCTTCGAGGACGACTCGACCTACGAGTTCACGGCGCCCGTGAAGGACTACTCCGGGGCGAACGAGAACTACGAGGGTGGCGAGCCCGAGATGGACACGGGCTCGCACGGCACGGGCTCCGGCAGCACCGGCACGGACGGCTGATGCCCGCGCCCGAACAGGGCGCGGGGTCCGGCCGTCGCGGCACGTCCGGGCCGACCCGGCGACAGCTCCTCCTCGGAGGAGCCGTCGCCGGCGTCGGCGCGGCCGCCGCCATCGGTGCCGACCACGCCCTGAGCCCTA
Organism: Promicromonospora xylanilytica; assembly: GCF_054782895.1. Lineage (NCBI taxonomy): Bacteria > Bacillati > Actinomycetota > Actinomycetes > Micrococcales > Promicromonosporaceae > Promicromonospora > Promicromonospora xylanilytica. The sequence goes on along the minus strand of NZ_BAAGRP010000002.1, from coordinate 377,583 downwards.
CCGCCTCGTCGGCAGCCGAGGCGTCAGCACCCCTGCACGGTCCGGAGACCGTGCCCTTCCACGGCGCGCACCAGGCAGGTATCGGCACAGACGCGCAGGCCAACGGCCTGTTCGTAGCACTCGACCTGCTCGACGGGACCGACCGCGCCGACCTGGTGCGGATGATGCGCATCCTCACCGACGACGCGGCCCGCCTCACGCAGGGCACCCCGGCGCTCGCGGACTCCGAACCGGAGCTGGCCCTGTCACCGGCCCGGCTGACGGTCACGTTCGGGTTCGGCCCCCGGTTCGTCGCCCGGGCCGAGGGGCGGGCGCCGGCGTGGCTGAAGGCCCTGCCGTCGTTCACGGTCGACCGGCTGCTGCCGCAGTTCAGCGACGGCGACCTGCTGCTCCAGATCGCGGCGGACGACCCGATGACCGTCGCGCACGCGGCGCGCATGCTGCTCAAGGACACCCGCAGCTTCGCGGCGGTGCGCTGGAGCCAGCAGGGCTTCCGGCGCGCGCACGGCACGGTCAGGCCGGGCACCACCATGCGCAACCTCTTCGGTCAGGTGGACGGCACGTCCAACCCGAGCCCTGGTACCGCCGACTTCGACCGGGTCGTGTGGAACGCGGAGGGGTGGCTGGCCGGCGGCACGAGCGCCGTCGTGCGTCGCATCGGCATGGACCTGGACAAGTGGGACCGGCTGGATCGTGGTGGACGTGAGCAGTCCGTGGGCCGGTACCTGTCCCACGGCGCGCCGCTGACCGGCACGGACGAGTTCGACGAACCCGACTTCGAGGCCACCACGCCGATCGGGTTCCCCGTGATCCCCGAGTTCTCGCACCTGCGTCGCGCGCGCAGCGAGAACCCGGACGAGCGGATCTTCCGCCGTGCCTACAACTACGACGAACGGCCCACCGGGGAGGGGGTGTCCAGGTCGGGCTTGATCTTCGTGTCGTTCCAGGCGGACGTGGACGCTCAGTTCGTCCCCATCCAGCGGCGCCTGGACCAGCTCGATCTCCTCAACGAGTGGACCGTCCCCATCGGCTCGGCGGTCTTCGCCATCCCTCCGGGATGCGCGGAGGGCGGGTTCGTCGGCGAGACCCTGCTCACTTGAGCGGGGGCGGCGGGGTCTCCTCCGGTGGAGGGGGCCCCGTAGGGTCCCGGCGCGCGGTCGTGCCGGCGGCGTCGGCCAGCGACTCCCGCAGGGTGTCGACCACAGCGTCCAGCCCGGCCGAGAAGCTCGCGCCGTCGTCCTGGACCCAGCGGCGGAAGGCCAGACCGAGGACCACGGACCCGACCTGTGCCACGAGCGTCGCCGTGCCGGGATCGGTGCCGCGCTGCCGCAGGGCCTCGTCGATCGCCGCGGCGACCGCCGCGGACTTGGTGCGCTCGCGCTCCTGGAGCTCGGCGCTCGTGTCGATCACGGCCCGGCGCCGCACGGAGTGCTCGCGGTCCACCAGCTCGGTGACCTGCGCGCCGACCTGGTGGAGTCCGTCGAGCACCGCGGCGAGCGGCGTGGCCGCCGGGTCGGTGGCTAGTACGGCCTCGCGTACGACGGCGGGGAGCTGTTCCGCGCGGGGGAACAGCACCTCGCGCTTGTCCGAGAAGTAGCGGAAGTACGACCGGCGGGTGAGGCCGGCCCGCTCGGCGATGTCCGCCACGGTCACGTCGTCGTAGCCGCGCTCGAGATAGAGGTCGAGCGCGGCATCGATCAGGCGCTCCTGCGCTCCCGGGTCCCATCTCGCCATGCCCCGGATCCTAACTGATGACACTCAGTGCCGTCAGTGCTAGCCTGAGTGATGACACAGAGTGTCATCAAACGTGCCCGGCACCGGCCGGGCCTGAGAACGGGAGATCTCATGGAAGCAAGCACTCGGTCCGGCGAGGTGTGGGTCCTCGGCGCGACAGGACGCACCGGGCGGGCGGTCACCGCACGGCTGATGGAGCTCGGCGTGCGGCCCGTGCTGGTGGGGCGCAGCGCGGAACGGCTCCGCCAGGTCGGCGAGGCCCTCGGCCTGGGTGCGGACGCGAAGGTGGTCGTCGCGGGCACGGTCGAGGCGACAGCGGCCCAGGTCGCCGGGCAGCGGCCCGCCGCGGTGGTCAACACCGTCGGTGACTACGCCAGGACCGCGCTGCCCATCGCGCGCGCCTGCCTGCCGGGAGGGCACTACGTCGACTTCTCCGCCGACCTGGACGCCATGACCCAGCTCGCCGGCCTCCACCAGGACGCGGCGGACGCGGGCAGCGCCCTGGTCACCGGCGCGGGGTTCGGCGTGCTCGGCACCGAGGCCGTCGTGGCGAGGCTCTGCGCGGGTCGTCCCACCCCGAGCCACGTGCGCGTCGACGCGCTCGCGTCCGTCGCCGTCGAGGCAGGCCGGCTGGGGACGGCACTGGCCGCCAGCATGGCCGACGTCGTCGCGACGGGCGGGGGCCGCTACGAGGGGGGCCGGCTCGTGCGCACCCGGCTCGGGGCCGACACGTACCGGCTCACCCTGCCCGACGGCGACACCGTGACGAGCGTCGGCGTACCCACGGGTGAGCTCTACGGCGCGCGGGCCGCCAGCGGCGCGGCGTCCGTGACCGCCACCTCGACCATCTTCCCGGCCGCACCCGTGGTCCGGGCGCTGCTGCCCGTGCTCGGCGCGCTGCTGTCCGTGCCGGTGTTGCGGCGTCTCCTCGTCGACCGGCTCGGCCGGATGACGGTCAAGGCCGCACCGCGACCCCGCGAGCACACCTGGGGCCACGCCGTCGTCACCTGGCCCGACGGCACCGAGCGCGAGGGCTGGCTGCGGGCGGGCGAAGCCATGGACTTCACCGGCGCCGTCGCCGCGGGCGTCGTCGCACGGCTCGTCCGGGGCGAGGGCAAGCCGGGTGTCCACACCCCGGGGGTCCTGTTCGGACCGGAGCTCGCCGTCGAGGCGGGCGGGACCTTCGTCTGACCGCGGGGGTCACTCGCCGAGGTCGAGCAGCTGCGCGTGCAGGTCCAGGAGGTTCGCCGCCCGCAGGTCGAAGGTGTCGCCGGGGCCGGGCGGGTCGCCGTCGGCGCGGGGTACGTACGCCGTCCGCATCCCCGCCGCCGCGGCCGCCCGCAGGTCCCACGCGTGCGCGGCGACCATGAACGGCACACCGGAGGCCGACGGGGCGCTCGACAGCGCCAGCTCGTACACCTCCGGAGCCGGCTTGTAGGTACCCGCGTCCTGCGCCGACAGCACCTGGTGCCACCGCAGCCCGGCGTGCGAGCTCAGCCCGGCGAGGACCTGGCGGCTCGCGTTCGACAGGCCGAGCACCGTGACGTCCGCGGCGAGCAGGTCCAGGCCCGCCACCGTGTCCGGCCACGGCTGCAGCCACTCGGACGTGTCGGCGAGCCGGTCGACGTCGTCGGCGGACAGGAGGCGCTCGCGGGCCAGGAGGTTCAGCGCGTCCAGGTCGAGCTCGTGACTGGGTGCGAACGCCCGGCGCCCCTCGACGACCGCGCGCTCCTGCTCGGCGACGTGCCCCAGCCACCGGCGAGCCACCTGCGCCGCCGCACCGCTGCCGATCCCGGTCCGCGCCGACACGTGCCGTTCCATGCTCCCGGTCTGGTCGACCAGGGTGCCCAGGACGTCGAAGACCACGGCGGGCCGCGTGGTTCCCTCGGTGAAAGGTTCCATGACCTCACCGTAGGGGGACGCGGTGACGGTTTCCGGCTACACGTCGCCGCGCAGGCCCCGGAGCGTGAACTCGAGGCGGCGGCGGTAGCCGTCGCGCGGCTGCTCGGCGCAGGAGCGGGCGATGATGCCGCGCTCCCAGATGAGGAGGTGGACGTCCTCGGCCGTGAGGTCGCCCCGGATCACCCCGGTCGCCTGGGCGTCGCCGAGCAGACGGCGCGCGACCTCGTTGGCGTGCTCGCACAGCGCGGCGACCGGTTCGGAGCCGGGCAGGGTGCGCAGCAGCACGTCGTTGGCGGCCGGCTCGTCGTACTGGAGCAGCCAGATCTGCCGCAGGTAGCTCTCGAACCGTTCGACGGGGTCGTCGATCGCGCTCACCGCCGCGATGATGCCCGTGATGCGCTCGGCGACCAGCTCCTCGACCACCGCGTCGATCAGCCCCTGCCGCCCGCCGAAGCGGTGGTAGATGGTGCCCTTGCTGACGCCGGCCGCGCGTGCGACCTCGTCGAGCGGGCTGTTCAGGCCGTGCGCGCGGAACACGTCGAGGGCAGCCAGGCGGATGCCCTCGACGTTGCGCCGCGCGTCGGCGCGCAGCCGCGGGGACTCTGCCGTCATCGACCGACGCCGGCCGGCGCGCTGCCGGCGGCGGCGGGCGAGCCGACGGTCTCGTTCCAGCTCGTGTCCAGGGCCTGCAGGAACGCTTCGACCGGCTGCGCGCCCGACACGGCGTACTTGCCGGCGAAGACGAAGAAGGGCACGCCCTGGATGCCGTACTGGCGCGCCTGCTCGATGTCCGCCTCGACGGCGTCGGCGAACTCGCCGCTCGCGAGCGCGGCCAGCGCCGCGTCCCGGTCCAGGCCGACGTCGGCGGCGAGGCCTGCCAGCACCTGGTGGTCGGAGACGTCGAGGCCCTCGGTGAAGTACGCCTCGAACAGCCGCTGGACCATCTCGTGCTGCTTGCCCTGCCCAGCCGCGAAGTGGCTGAGCTGGTGCGCGGTGCGGGTGCCGACGGCCTTCGCCTGATCGAGGCGGTAGTCCAGCCCGATCTGCCGGGCGCGCTCGGTGACCTGGTCGTTCATCGCCTGGGCCTGCTCACGCGGGAGGCCGTGCTTGGCCGACAGCAGCTCGGTCGGGCTGACCGGGGCGTCGTCGTCGGACAGCTGCGGCATCAGCAGGAAGCTGTGGTACCTGATCTCGACGCCTGCGGCGTGCGGGAACTTCTCCAGCGCCTGCGCGAGCAGCGTGTCGCCCATGTAGCAGAACGGGCACATCACGTCGCTCCACACGTCGACGACCAGCCGGTCGGCGGTCTGGCCGAACGCCTCGCCGGCCATCAGGAGCACACCCCGTCCAGGTCGCAGACACCGAACGACTCGCCGGTGGGAAGGAGCTCGAACGGTGCGGGGGCGGTCGTGCCGCCGTCGACGGGCTCGGGAGACCTGTCCGCCGGGAGGTCGGCCACCGGGGCCGACTCCGCGATCGCGTTACCTGACGTCATGGTCAAGAACCCTAGGTCGATCTTGACCCACCCGTCAAGATACTGGGTCGTGAGGTGCGCGGGCGCGGTCGTCGCGGTGGGCACAGGCCGGCGCTCGGGACGACGGCGCCCGCCACACGTCAGTCGAGGATCGCGTAGGCCTCGAGCTCGACCAGCACGTCTGGCTCGAACAGGTAGTCGACGCCGATGGCGGAGAGCGGCGGCAGCGGCTGCGGCAGCGCCAGCTCCTCGGTCACGCTCTCGATGCCCGCCATGAAGTCGTCGATCTTCTCGGGGCTCCAGTGGGTGACGAAGAAGCGGAGGCGCACCACGTCGGCGAAGGTCGCGCCGGCCCCCGCGAGCCCGCGGGCCGTGTTGCGCAGCACCTGCGCCACCTGGCCGGCGAGATCGTCCGTCGCGAGGTGGTTCGCCTCGGAGTCGCGGGAGATCTGGCCCGCCACGTGCACGTGGCGGCTGCCCGTGCCGATCGAGACATGGTGGTACGGGACGGGCTGGAACATGCCGTCGGGGGTGAGCAGCTGCACGGTCATGGGAGGTCCTCTCGCCGGTGGAATAGCAGGTATCCCATGTGTACTTGGTAGCCGGAGGGAACTTCAACGAGACTAGGTTTCATGCCGGATACCACCGAAGCCGCCGAACGCATCCAGATCTCCGGGCACCACCGGGAACTTCTGGACCAGGTCCTCGACAAGTGGTCGCTGCAGGTGCTCGACGAGCTGTGCGAGCGGCCCCTGCGGTTCAACGAGCTGCGCCGGGCGATCCCCGTGGTCACCCAGAAGTCGCTGACCGCGACCCTGCGCAGGCTCGAGCGCAACGGGATGGTCGACCGCGTCGTGGTCAGCTCGCGCCCGGTCGCCGTGGAGTACCGCATCTCCGCGCTCGGCCGGTCCATCCAGGACCTCATCGACGCGCTGTTCCACTGGAGCACGGAGCACATGCCCGACGTCGAGCGGGCGCGGGCGCGGTTCGACGACGAGGTCTGAGCGGGCCGCAGGGCTCCGCGCACCGCCGGGCGCCCCGGCCGCCGGGCTCAGCCGTTCCGGGCTCAGCCGTTCCGGGCCGCGATGGACAGCAGCGACTCCAGCTGCGGCAGCGGCGCGGTGCCCGGCGACCGGATGGCCCGCAGCTCGCGGACGAAGCGCAGCCCCTTGACGGTCACCCGGACCAGCCGCCCCGCCGTGAGGTCGTCCCGCACCGCCAGGATGCTCAGCACCGCGGGGGCCGCACCGGACGCGACAGCCGTGCGGACCGCGGCGGTCGTCGGCAGCTCGGCCAGCGGGGTCGGGATCTCGTGCCCGGCGTCGGCCAGGATCTGTTCCGCGCTGAGCCGGGTGCCGGAGCCCTGCTCGCGGGTGACGAGCGGGGTGCGCGCGAGCTCGGCGGTGCTCACGGCGCGGCGACGGGCCCACGGGTGCTGCGGTGCGACCACGACGACCAGCTCGTCCCTGGCGACCGTGGTGGTGAGCAGGCCCGGGATCTCCGTCGGGGTCTCGACGAAGCCGAGCTGGTGGCTGCGGTCGGTCACCAGCTCGATGGCGTGCTTGCTGTTCGTGGCGGTCACGGAGACGGCGGTCTCGGCGTGGTCCCGCTCCCGGAGCGTCATGAGCCAGCGGGGGAGCAGGTACTCGGCGACGGTGAGGCTCGCGGCGATGAGCAGGGGCTTGGCGTGCCCGGCAGTGCGGAGCGCGGCGACGCCGGCGTCGAAGCGGTCGGCGGCCTCCACCGCCTCGGCGGCCCACTGCGCCGCCATCGTCCCGTCGAGCGTGAGCGAGCTGCCGCGGGGGCCGCGGACCAGGAGCGCGACCCCGAGCTGCCGCTCGAGCCGGCGCATCCGGGTGGAGGCGGCCTGCTGGGTGATGCCGAGCGTCCTGCTGGCGGCGGTGATCGACCCGGCCTCCGCTATCGCCGAGAGAAGCCGGAGCGTCGGCAGGTCCACACCGCTCCCAGCTACAACGTGAGGTTGTGGTTCCACAATGAGATGGAGGATACCGGGCGGGCCGGGCCGTAGGGAGACTGAGGCGTATGGCCCGCTTCAGCATCGCCCACGTGACCCCGAACTGGTTCGCCTCCGTCATGGGTACGGGCATCGTCGCCACCTCCGCGGTGACGCTGCCGGTGCAGCTTCCCGGCCTGCGCCAGGTGGCGCTCGGCGTCTGGCTGCTCGCGTCGGCGATGCTCGTCTTCTTCCTGACGGCCACGGCGCTGCACTGGCTGCGGCACCCCGCGGCCGCACGCGCCCACCACGCCGACCCCGTGATGGCGCACTTCTACGGTGCGCCGCCCATGGCTCTGCTCACCGTGGGGGCAGGGACGCTCCTGGTCGGGCGCGACGTCGTGGGGCTGGACGCAGCCCTCGTCATCGACGCGGTGCTCTGGACGGCGGGGACGCTGGGCGGCCTGGTCAGTGCGGTCGCCGTGCCGTACCTCGCCTTCACCCGCCACGAGAACCCGGCCGACGCCGCGTTCGCCGGATGGCTCATGCCGGTCGTCCCACCCATGGTGTCAGCGGCCACCGGCGCGCTCCTGCTGCCGTACCTCCCGGCGGGCGAGGCACGCGAGACGATGCTCCTGGCGTGCTACGCGATGTTCGGGCTGAGCCTGATCGCGTCGCTGGTGATCCTGCCCCAGCTCTGGAGCCGGCTCATGCACCACCAGGTGGGCGCGAGCAGGATGGTCCCCACCCTGTGGATAGCCCTCGGCCCGCTCGGCCAGTCGGTCACCGCCGTGAGCCTGCTGGCCGCCAACGCCGGTGGCACGTTCGGGCAGGGCTTCGACAGCGGGCTCATGTACTTCGCCATCGTCTTCGGGGTCGCGGTGCTGGGCTTCGCCCTGCTGTGGGCGGCGGTCGCCGCGGCGATCACGCTGCGTGCCGCCGTCCGCGGGTTGCCGTTCTCGTTGACCTGGTGGTCGTTCACCTTCCCGGTCGGCACCTGCGTCACGGCGGCGGCCGGTCTGGCCGCCCACACGGGGCTGACGGCGCTCGCGGTGCTGTCCGTGCTGTTGTTCGTGGCCCTGGTCGCGGCGTGGGTGACCGTCGCGGTCCGGACCGCCTGGGACACCTTCGGACGGCGGCAGGCCAGGCCCGCTGCCCCGGCGGCGGAGAGCGCGTCGGACAGGGCCGTGATCGGGGGCGCGGTACCGGCGCCGGACTTGCCGGCCAGGGTGCGCACGGAACCACGCGTCATGACCACCGTGGGCTGAGCGGCGCGTCGGCACCGGCCGCCGCGGCCCACGACAGGGCGCGCAGGCAGCCCGACCGGATGTCGTCGAGGTGCGCGGCGAGCCGCGCCGGCGCGTCGCGGTTGAGGCCCTGTCCCACCGCCGTCAGGCCGGGGCCCAGGCGGAGGTGCAGGCCCCAGGTGAGGTGGGCGGTGGCGAAGCCGAGCGCCGCGGCCGGCCGGAGGTCGGTGCCGGCGAGGTCGCTGACGGCCTGCGCGTAGGCCTCCAGCAGGGCCGGCTCGTCGAGCTCGCCGTTGCCGCCGAACGCGCGGTACATCGAGACGAAGGTGCCCAGGTCGAACCCGACCGGTCCGACGCCGACGTGCTCCCAGTCGATGAGGGCGAGGGCGCCGTACGGGTCCAGACCGGCGTTGCGGGGCGTGAGGTCACCGTGCACCAGCGTGCCGGGCAGCTCGGCGGCCCGCGCGCCGAGCTGCTCGGCCGCGTCCAGGCAGGTGTGCAGGGCGTCGACCTGCTCGGACGTGAACAGCGCCCGCAGCCGCGGGTCGTCGGCCAAGGTCTCGAGGTTGTCGTGGCCGGCCGGAACGTGATGGGCATAGGCGGCGTAGCCGGCCAGCTCCAGCCAGGGCGCGTCGAGCAGGCCGGGGCGAACCGCTCCCGGCACGTACAGGAGAGCTGCCCGCCGTGCGGCCGTCATGGCGGAGCCGGGGGTCCAGCTCTGCTGCAGCACGGCGCCGATGTCACGCATGACGAGCCAGGTCAGGTCGTGGTGCCGGAAAACCGTCGCGGCGGGCGGCGTCGTCAGCCCGCTGGGGAGCAGGTCCGAGATGCCGCTGGCATAGAAGTGCGCCTCGCGGCGGTCCAGCAGTCGGTCGCGCGAGTCCAGCAAGGTCTGGCGGCCCCAGCCCAGGATCTTGACGATCCACGGGGAGGCGGGGGAGTGCCGCGGCACGACGCTCGCCCGGAGCACCGCCGCCTGGCCGAGGCCGGTGGACAGGTCCCGCACCGAGAGCACCCGGGCGCCGTGACCCCATGGCCCCGCGTGGGAGGCGAGGGCGGCCTCGATCGTCTCGGCGTCGGGCAGGATGCGCTCGGTCATCTGTACCTCACGGCGACGGTGCTGTGGAGACTCGGACGAGGGACATCCGACCACGACCGGGAGAACAATGAAATTCCGTTCCTGATGCGGATGTCGAGAACTCGGCCCCCGCTCCGTCCCAGGGTCAGGAGCGGCTACGAGAAGCCGCCTCACGACAGGAGTGATGACGATGGAACCGCACGAGGTCACAGAGATCCTTGACCGGCCGCTCAGCCAGGAGCTGCTCGGCCGTGACGTGACACGCCTCGCCTACGTGGCCAAGGACGGCACACCCCGCAACGTACCGATCGCGTTCGTGTGGAACGGGACGCAGATCGTCATGTGCACCACGAAGAACGCACCCAAGCTCCCGGCACTGCGGGAGAACCCGATGGTCGCCCTGACCGTGGACACGGAGGTGCACCCGCCCAAGATCCTGCTCGTCCGCGGCCGCGCGGAGCTGGACCCCGTCGACGGCATACCGGACGAGTACCTCGAGGCGAACACGACCTACGAGATGACGGCCGAGCAGCGGGTCGAGTGGGAGGCGGAGGTGCGTTCGCTCTACACCGACGGCATGGTCCGGATCGTCGTGACGCCGACGTGGGCAAAGCTGATCGACTTCGAGACGACGCTGCCGAGCGCGGTCGACGAGCTGGTGCGGCGGCGCGCGGAGCGGCAGGGGGCCTGAGCGGCGTGCCGTCCGCTGCCCGGTGCGCCCGCCGTCCGGCATAGCCTGGACCCGAACCCAACGGAAGGAAGCACCATGTCCCGTGTTCTGATCATCGGTGGCCACGGCAAGATCGCGCTCCGGCTCGCCCCGCTGCTGGTGGAGCGAGGCGACGTCGTCACGAGCGTCATCCGTAACCCGGACCACCAGGACGAGGTGGCAGCCACGGGGGCGATCCCGCTGGTCGCCGACGTCGAGCACCTCGACACCGACGGGCTCGCCACGGTCGTGGAGGGGCAGGACGCGGTGGTCTGGTCGGCCGGCGCGGGCGGCGGGAACCCGGACCGGACCTACGCCGTCGACCGTGACGCCGCCATCCGCACGATGGACGCCGCACGGGCGGTGGGGGTGGCCCGCTACGTCATGGTGTCGTACCTCGGTGCCCAGACCGACCACGGTGTGCCGGAGGACAACTCGTTCTTCGCCTACGCGGAGGCGAAGGCCGCTGCCGACGAGCACCTGCGTGCCTCGGCGCTCGACTACACGATCCTCCAGCCGGGACCGCTCACCATGGAGGAGCCGACGGGTCTCATCGACGTGGTCGACCCCGGCGACGGCCGGGTCTCGCGGGCCGACGTCGCGGCGGTGGCCGCCGCGGTCCTCGCCGACGACTCCACCGTGGGACGCACCATCCCGTTCGGCAACGGCCGGACGCCGATCGCGGAGGCCGTCGCCGGACCACAGGCCTGATCCGGTGGCAGGGCGGGAGCGATCACTCCGACTGAGCGGTTGCCGGCCTCCCGTTCTGCCACCGCGACGTTCCACCTACGATCGGCAGATGCCTCAGCTGATCGTCACCGCGCTCGTCGCCCTCACGCTGACCGCCTGCCAGGGCGGTCCGAGCGCCGGGGCGGAGGAGCGTGACACCGGTCGGGACGCCGCGTCGGTCACCGTCGCCGACGTGCCGCTCCCGCCCGTCAGCGGGCACTTCGACTACCAGCTCGGCGCCGCCTACGAGCCCGACGGCGGGCTCGACGTCGTGGTGCGGGACGCGACCGCCGACCCAGCCGCCGGCGCCTACAACGTCTGCTACGTCAACGGCTTCCAGACCCAGCCGGGCGAGGCCGACCTCTGGCTCGACGGCAACGAGGACCTGCTGCTGCACGACGCCGCCGGAAACCTGGTCATCGACCCCGACTGGCCTGACGAGTACGTGCTGGACCCGTCCACCCCGGCGAAGCGCGACCGCATCCTCGGCATCCTCGGCCCCGTGCTCACGGGCTGCGCCGACGCCGGCTTCGACGCGGCCGAGATCGACAACCTCGACACGTGGACCCGGTTCACCGACCCGGGCACCGGCCTGATCGAGCAGGACGACGCGCTGGCGCTCGCGGCGTCGTACATCACCCTGGCCCACGAGGCGGGCCTCGCGATCGGGCAGAAGAACGCCGCCGAGGTGACGACGGAGGGCCGGGCGCTCGGGTTCGACTTCGCCGTCACGGAGGAGTGCGCGGCCTACGACGAGTGCGGGGCGTACACGGGTGTCTACGGGGAGCACGTGCTCCAGGTCGAGTACACCGACAACCTGCCGGAGAGCTTCGACGTCGTGTGCGCCGGCGCGGACCGTGCCCCGCTGACGATCCTGCGCGACCGGGAGCTGGTGGGGCCCGGAGACGCGGCGTACGCCTACGAGCAGTGCGCATAGGCTCGGCGCGGAGACCTCCGCACGGGGCCGCCGGAGCGGATCGGGCGGCGCCGGTGCTTATCCTCGACGCATGACTTCCCCCCTCGCGCCGCCGCCGGACCCCCGCGACACGGGCACGGCCGGACGCAGAGGGCTGCTCACCGAGCACATCGCGCGGCAGCTCGAGCAGCAGATCCGCACGGGCGAGTGGGCGGTCGGCGTCAAGCTGCCGTCCGAGCGCGAGCTCGCCGTGCAGTTCGGCGCGAGCCGGAACGTGATCCGGGAGGTGCTGCGCCGCCTGGAGGCCACCGACCTCATCGAGGTGGCGCCCGGCCGCGGGTCGTTCGTCACCGAGCAGTCGTCGGCGCATGCCCGGGGGTACGACGCGCTGTACCGCACCGAGCGGCCGACGGTGCGGCAGCTCATCGAGGCGCGGATCCCGCTGGAGGTGGAGATCGCCGGGCTGGCCACGGAGCGTGCCTCCGACGAGCAGGTCGAGGCGATAGTCCGGGCGCTCGACCGGGTCGAGTCGGCGGGCGACGTGGTCGACAAGGCGCGCGAGGACCTCCGGTTCCACGACACCATCGCGGCAGCCTGCGGCAACCCGGTGCTGCGCATCATGCTGTCGTCGATCGGCGGCATGATGTTCGAGATGATGCTGCGGTCCAACTCCGACCCGCGGATCGGGGAGCCGGGGGTGCCGCACCACCCGGAGATCGTCGAGGCGATCCGGGCGCGCGACGTCGACCTCGCGCGCGAGCGGATGCGCGAGCACCTCGCGCTGGGCCTGCGTACCTACGGGCCCGACCTCGACGTCGGCCTCGACCTGATGGCCTCCCGGCACATCGAGACGTTGCTGGGGCGGTAGCGCAGGCGCGCGGCCGGGAGCGCGCCCAGGGTTTTGGGCGCTGCGGAGTCGTCGTGCTAGCGTCCAACTGGTCCTACCAGTTGGACCAGTGACTCCAGGCCACACACGGAGGTGTGACGCACGCATGACACAGTCCCCGAGCCGACGGCGCGCCGGCGAGCTGAGCCGACGGTCGTTCGGCGTGCTCGCTGCGACGTCCGTGCTGGCGGCCTGCTCGCGCGGGCCGCGGACGGCCGCCCCCGGCGCCCCGTTGCGGGTCCTCGCCATCAACCACGTGTGGACGCAGGCGATCAGCCGGTACCTGCCGGAGCTCGAGGAGCGGATCGGCCGTAAGGTCTCCCTCCGGATGCTCACGGCCGACCAGCTGACGTCGAGCTTCAACGTCAAGCTCAACGCGTCCGCCACCGACATCGACGTCATGACCGTGCGGCCGCTGCAGGACCAGCTGATGTTCGCCCGCAACGGCTGGATCGCCGATCTCACCGACCGGGTCGAGGGCGACTCCGGGTACCGCTGGACCGACTTCCAGGCGGCGCCGCGCGAGCGTTCGATCACCGCCGGCGCCGCCGTGAGCGTCCCCGTCGTGACCGAGCGCCCCGCGCTCTACTACCGCAAGGACCTGCTCGAGGACTTCGGGGGAGCGCCGAAGACGCTCGACGACATGCTGGACATCGCCCTGGAGCTCGAGCGCCGCAGCGAGGGCTTCTTCGGGTACGTCGGCCGTGGGCAGCGCAGCGGCGCCGTCACCCAGTGGTCGAGCTTCCTGTACTCGTTCGGCGGCGACTTCATGCACGAGGGCCGGTCCGGCCTCGGTACGCCTGAGGCGGTCGCCGCCTACGAGTACTACGGGCGCCTGCTGCACGAGGCCGGTCCGCCGGGGGCCACGAACATGAGCCTCGAACAGGCGATGCCGATCTTCGCGCAGGGCAAGGCCGCGATGTACGTCGACGCCGACGCGATCTACAGCAACTTCCTGGACACCTCGATCTCCACGGTGTCCGACACCGTGGGGTTCGCGCCCTTCCCCGCGGGTCAGGCGGGTTCCGTGCCGCACAACATCCCCTCCTGGAGCCTCGCGATCAACGAGTTCTCGCTGCTGCGCGACGACGCCTGGGAGTTCATCCGCTGGGCGTCCAGCCCGCGCATGGTCGCCCGCCTGCAGTCCGAGGGCATCCCGGGCGCCCGACAGTCGGTCTGGGACGACCCGGACACCCTGGCGTCCTTCCCCGCCGACCTCGCCGAGGCGATGCGCGTCAACGCCACCAACGGCGTCGGGTACGACCGTCCGGCGGTGATGCAGGTGGGCCGCGCCCGCGACATCGTGGGCCGCCCGCTCGTGGCGGGCATCCTCGGCGAGGACGTCCCCACCGTTGCCGCCGACGCGGACGCCGAGTTCGACGACTTCCTCGTCCGTGACAACCGTCAGCGGGAGTTCTGATGACCACGACCACGACCCGCGCCGCCGACGGCGCCGCAGCCGTCCGGCGCACGCCGCCGTCGGGCGAGAAGCCGGTGGTGACCTTCGAGACGGCGAACCGCCGGCTGAAGTGGGCCCTGCTCGCGCCCGCACTGGCCTTCGTCGGCCTGATGATCGTGTTTCCGCTGGTGTTCACGATCAACCTGAGCCTCACCGACGCGTTCGGCGCCGTGAACGCGGGCAACACCTACGTGGGCCTGCAGAACTTCGCCGACGCGCTCACCGACACCCGCCGGTTCTGGCCGGCGGTCGGGCGCACCGTGGTGTTCACGCTCGGTGCCGTCGTGCTGGAGACCATCCTGGGACTGGCCCTCGCGATGCTCCTGCGCAAGCCGTTCCGCGGCATGGAGGTCGTCCGCACCATCCTGATGGTCCCGCTGCTGGCCACACCGGTCGCCATCGGCATCCTCTGGATGCTCATCCTCGACCCGACCAACGGCATCGCCAACCACCTGCTCGGGTCCGTCGGGATCCCGCCGCAGGAGTTCCTCGGCTCGGTCTCGCAGTCGCTGCCCACCCTCATGCTCATCGACGTGTGGCAGTGGACCCCGATGATGACCATCCTGCTGCTGGCCGGCCTGACGACGCTGCCCGAGGAGCCGGAGGAGGCCGCCCGGGTGGACGGCGCCAACGCGTGGCAGCGGTTCGTCCACATCACCCTGCCGATGCTGCGCACCACGGTCCTGACGGCTCTGGTGCTCCGCGGCGTCGACGCGCTCAAGACGTTCGACCTGATCTACGCGACCAAGGGCCCGGGCGGCGGCTCGGACTTCGAGGCCGAGACGCTGAACGTCTACGCCTACGGCCTCACCTTCGACTACCAGGAGTACGGCCTCGCCTCCGCCGTCCTGGTCCTGTTCACGCTGTTCATCGTGGCCGTGGTGGTCTTTCTGCGGCGCCGGACCGAGAGGAGCGCCTCGTGAGCGCCGTGACCACGTCCGCCCGAGCTGCCCAGCCCGTCGTGGTCCGCCGCCGACGCGGCCCGCAGCGCGCGTACGGCGCTCTGCGCGCCGTTCTCATCACCGTCGTGTGCGCGGTCATCTCGCTGCCGGTCATCTGGATGATCGCCGCGGCCTTCAAGACGAACGTCCAGGTCACCGACCCCACGGTCGGGCTGGCGTTCTCGCCCACCTGGGACAACTTCAGGAACGTCCTCGCCGACGGCGCGCTCGTGGACTCGTTCGGCAACTCGATGGTCATCGGCGTCGTCTCGACCGCGCTGAGCGTGGTCATCGCAGTGCCCGCCGCCTGGGCGGTGGGCCGGTTCCGGATGCGCCGTACCGGCTCGATCGTCCTCGTGGCGCGCATCATCCCGGCCATCTCGCTGCTGGTGCCCTGGTACTACATGTTCGCGCAGCTCGGTCTGGTCGGCAGCCACCTGGTGCTGGTCCTGAGCCACATGTTCGTGTCCGTGCCGCTGATCCTGTGGATCATGATCGGGTTCTTCGAGGGCCTGCCGGTCGAGCTCGAGGACGCCGCACGGACCGACGGGCTCTCCGCCTTCGGGGCGTTCCTGCGGATCGCGCTGCCGCTCGCGGCGCCGGGCACGGCGTCGGCCGCTGTGCTGGCGTTCGTCTTCAGCTGGAACAACTTCATCTTCGCCCTGATCCTCGCGGACGAGCGGACCATGACGATGCCGGTGCTCCTGTTCAACTTCATGTCCTACGCGAGCACCGACTGGGGCGGCCTGATGGCGGCCGCGACCCTCATGACCGTGCCGGTGCTCCTCGCCGCGGTCTTCGGACAGCGCTACCTCGTCGCGGGCCTCACCGCCGGCGCCACCAAGGGCTGACCGCGGCCCGCCGCCACCCATCCCGCCGACAGAAAGTCACCGCATGAAGATCATCGACGCGAACGTCGTCGTCACCTCGCCCGGCCGCAACTTCGTCACGCTCCAGATCACCACGGACGACGGCGTGACCGGACTCGGCGACGCCACCCTCAACGGCCGCGAGCTCGCCGTCGTCAGCTACCTGCGCGACCACGTCGTGCCGCTGCTGATCGGCAGGGACCCGCACCGGATCGAGGACGCCTGGCAGTACCTGTACCGGGGCGCCTACTGGCGCCGCGGCCCGGTGACCATGGCCGCCATCGCCGCGGTCGACGTCGCCCTGTGGGACATCAAGGCGAAGGTGGCCGGCCTGCCGCTGTACCAGCTGCTCGGCGGCGCCAGCCGGGACCGGATCCGTGCCTACGGGCATGCGAACGGCTCCAGCCTGCCCGAGATCTTCGACTCCGTGCGGGCGCTGCGGGAGCGCGGCTACCAGGCCATCCGCGTGCAGAGCGGGGTCCCGGGGCTCACGTCGGTCTACGGGGTGCACACGACCACGTCGGCCGACGGGTCGGCGCCGGACGTGCTCGCGCAGCCCGCCGTGGAGGACTGGGACACCGCCGCCTACCTGCGGTACATCCCGCGGGTGTTCGAAGCGGTCCGCAACGAGTTCGGCCCGGACCTGCCCCTGCTGCACGACGCGCACCACCGGCTCTCCCCGATCGAGGCGGCCCGCCTCGGCAAGGACCTGGAGCCGTACGACCTGTTCTGGCTGGAGGACTGCACGCCGGCCGAGGACCAGGAGGCCCTGCGCCTGGTGCGGCAGCACACGACCACGCCGCTGGCGATCGGCGAGGTGTTCAACACCGTGTTCGACTACCAGACGCTCATCGACGACCGCCTCATCGACTACGTGCGGTCCGCCGTCACCCACTTCGGCGGCGTCACCCCGATGAAGAAGCTGTTCGACTACGCGGGCCAGCGCGGGATCAAGAGCGCGATCCACGGGCCCGAGGACATCTCGCCCGTCGGCATGGCCGCCGCGCTCCACCTGGACCTGGCGGTCCACAGCTTCGGCATCCAGGAGTACTCCGGGCACACCGACCTCACCAACGAGGTGTTCCGGCACGCGTACACGTTCGAGAACGGCTACCTGCACCCGGGCGAGGCCCCCGGCATCGGCGTCGAGCTGGACGCCGAGCTCGCGGCCGCCCACCCGTACGAGCCGGGTTACCTCCCGGTCAACCGCCTGAAGGACGGCACGCTCCACGACTGGTGACCACGCCCACGGCACGGAGGGACCCATCCAGGAGCCCGTCGGCGCCGAACCTCGTGTGCAGACCGGATCGGAGGTTCCCGTGGGGCAGACTGGGGCGGTGGCCTCACCACCAGTCCGGACCTCGTCGCGCGACGCTGTCGACGCACTCCTCACGGCGTGCGCCGGGGGCGACCCGGCGGTGTTCACGCCTGTCTACGACGCGCTGGGACCAGTGGCCTACGGTGCTGCCCTCGGAGTGCTGCGCGACCCCGATCATGCGGCAGAAGTGACCCAGGAGGTGATGGTGGAAGTGTGGCAGACAGCGGCACGGTTCGACACGACCCGCGGCTCCGCCCGCACCTGGGTCGCGACGCTCGCGCGCCGGCGCGCGGTCGATCGCGTGCGCTCCGAGCAGTCCCGCCGGGACCGCGACCAGCGGGACACCGACCTGCGCATGGGGGAGGCGACGCGCGACGTCGTCGTCGAGGACGTCGAGCGGAGCCTCGAGGGATCGGCGGTGCGACGCTGCATCGAGGGCCTCACCCCGACCCAGCGTGAGGCGGTGGTCGTCGCGTACTACGGCGGCCTGACGTATCGCGAGGTCGCCGAGCAGCTCGGCGCCGCGCTCCCGACCGTCAAGAGCAGGATCCGTGACGGCCTGGTCCGGCTCCGCGACTGCCTGGGGGTGCGTCATGGCTGACCCGACGAACGACAGCCGACAGCGCGGCGGGAGCGCCGACGTGTGGGACCTGCTGCCCGGGTACGCGCTGGACGCGCTCGACGACACGGAACGGCACGCCGTCGACCGCCTCCTGGAGTCCGACGCCGACGCACGCAGGGCGCTCGCCGAGTACCGCGACGTCGTCGCGGCGTTCGCCGTCGAGACCGCACCGCCTGCCCACCTGCGGGCGAGCGTCCTGGAGCAGGTACGGCGCACGCCGCAGGTCACCGGCCCGGGCGTTCCGGCTGCCGCCCCCGCCCCGGATCCCGGTCCGGCGGCGGGCGGCGCCGACGTCGTCGACCTCTCGGCCCGGCGCCGACCCCGCCGTTGGGGCGTCGCGGCAGCGGCCGTGGCCGCGGTGGCGGCGATCGCCGTGCCGACCACGATCGCCGTGCAGGTGACGGCGGAGCGCGACCAGCTGCGGGAGCAGAGCGAGATCGTGTCCGAGATGCTCGTCGACCCGGACGCGTCCATCCTGCGCGGCACCGTCGACGGCGGCGGCGCGGCCTCGGTGCTGGTCGCCGACGGCGACATGCTCTTCCGCGCCGACGACCTGCCCGACCCCGGCGAGGGCAAGGCCTACCAGCTCTGGGTGGTCGCCGCCGACGGCAGCGTCTCCTCGGCGGGCGTCCTGTCGCTCCGGGACGGCGAGACCTCCTCGCTGGTCGAGGACGTCGACGGCATCGGGATGGCCGTGTCGGTCGAGCCGGAGTCCGGCTCGGAGCAGCCGACGACGGACCCGGTGGTCGTCCTGGGCGCCTGACGGGTTCTCCCGACCCGCAGCATGACGAACGGCCCGTCCCGACCAGGAGGTCGGGACGGGCCGTTGGCGTTCAGCGCCGGCTGCCGGCGGGGTGCGACGTGGTCACATCTTCGGCATGAGCACCGAGTCGACGAGGTAGACGGTCGCGTTCTGGGTCATGACGCCGCCACAGATCACGTTGGCGTCGTTCACCATGAGCTCGTCGCCGCTGCCGCTGACCTCGAGGGTCTCGCCCTGGACGGTGGTCTGCTCGCCGACCACCTGATCGGGCGTGAGCTGGCCGGGCACCACGTGGTACGTGAGGATCTCGGTCAGCATCTCGGCGTCCTTCGACAGTGTCTCCATCGTCGCGGCGTCGATCGCCTCGAAGGCGTCGTCCACCGGCGCGAACACGGTGAACTCGTCACCGTTCAGCGTGTCGACGAGGTTGACGTCGGGGTTGACCTCGCCGCTCACGGCCGAGACCAGGGTCGTGAGCAGCGGGTTGTTGGACGCCGCGACCGCCACCGGGTCGGTGGACATCCCGGTGACCGAGCCGGGTCCGTCCGGCACCTCCTCGGCGTAGGCGGCACAGCCGGGGCCCACCAGGTTCGCGGCCGGGTCGGCAGCCATGTCCTCGGACATCTCGTCCGAAGGCTCCTCCTCGGTCGCCGGGGCCTCCTCGGTCGCCGCGGTCTCGCTCGTGCCGGACGCCTCGTCCCCTGAGCCGGAGCCGCAGGCCGCGAGGCCGAACACGGTCAGGGCGGCGATGCCGGCGGCTGCGTAGGACTTGCGGGTTCGAACGTTCATCGGTCTCTCCTCGGTATGTCGTCGCCCCGCGTCTCACGGGCCGTCTTGACCGTGGTTCGGAGCCGACGGCCACCCGGATGGGCGTCGGAAGGCACGAGTTCTCCGACCGCCCGGACCGCCCGCCGAACCCGCCCCGGGCGCCCGCCGTACCCATCCGGAACGGCCCTTGCGCCGAACCCGCCACATGGGAACCCTCATCGTCATCGGCCTCCTGGGAGGCCTCATCACCGGCATATCGCCGTGCATCCTGCCGATACTGCCCGTGATCTTCTTCGCGGGTGGTGTGCAGGGTGCCAGGACGCCGGGCGCCGCCGGCACGAGCGGCGCGGGCACCGGTGGTACGGCGACCGCGGTGCGGACCCGGCGCTCGCTGCGTCCCTACCTCGTCATCGTCGGACTGGTGCTCAGCTTCAGCGTCTTCACGCTGCTCGGCTCGCTGCTGCTCTCGGTCCTCGGCCTGCCCCAGGACCTGCTGCGCTGGGCCGGTATCACGCTGCTCGTGCTGCTGGGCATCGGCATGATCGTGCCCCGGTTCGAGACCCTCCTCGAGCGGCCGTTCCAGCGCATCGCCGCGTTCGGGGCCAAGCGCGGCGCGGCGCGGCAGGACCGGGGCGCGTTCGTCCTGGGCCTGGGCCTCGGCGTGCTCTACGTGCCGTGCGCCGGACCCGTCCTCGCCGCGATCACCGTCGCGGGCGCGACGGGCAACATCGGCTCGGGAACGGTCGCCCTGACGGTGTCGTTCGCCGTCGGCGCCGCCCTGCCGCTCCTCCTGTTCGCCCTTGCCGGACGGCGCATCGCCGAGCGGGTCCAGGCCTTCCAGCGCCACACGAAGGCCATCCGCACCGGCGGCGGCGTGGTCGTCATCCTGCTGGCCATCGCCCTCGCGTTCAACCTTCCCGCGGCGATCCAGCGGCAGCTCCCCGACTACACCGGGGCGCTCCAGGAGCGCGTCGACTCCTCGGCGGTGGTGCGCGAGGCGCTCGACCTCGGCGGCCTGGTCACCGACGAGAACCGCGAGCTGTCCAACTGCTCGAACGGCGCGCCGGTGCTCGAGGACTGTGGCACGGCACCGGAGATCCGCGGCATCGAGACCTGGCTCAACACGCCCGAGGGCGAGGCACTGACGCTCGAGGCCCTGCGCGGCGAGGTGGTCCTCGTCGACTTCTGGACCTACTCGTGCATCAACTGCCAGCGCGCCATCCCGCACGTCAACGCCTGGTACGACCGGTACGGGGACGTCGGCGAGGGGTTCGAGGTGATCGGCGTGCACACGCCCGAGTTCGCCTTCGAGCGCGAGACGCGCAACGTGATCGCCGGCGCCGAGAACCTCGACGTGACCTATCCGATCGCGCAGGACAACTCCTACGCCACGTGGACGGCGTACCGGAACCGGTACTGGCCCGCGCAGTACCTGATCGACGCCGAGGGCACGGTCCGGCACATCCGGCTGGGCGAGGGTGGGTACGAGCAGACCGAGAAGCTCGTCCGGGAGCTGCTCACGGACGCCAACCCCGGCGTGGAGCTGCCCGAGCCGACCACCGTGCAGGACACGACCCCGGACGACGCGATCACGCCGGAGACGTACTTCTCCATCAAGCGCGTCATCAACTACGCGGGCGAGCCGGAGTACGCGGCCGGCCGCGCGGAGTTCGTCCTCGAGGACGAGCAGCGGCAGGACACGTTCTCGCTCGGCGGGACCTGGGAGGTCGACTTCCAGGGTGCGCGGGCGGTGTCCGACGACGCACGGGTGCGGCTCGCGTACCGGTCGGCCGACGTCTTCGTGGTCCTCGGCGGTGAAGGGACCGTCGAGGCGACGGTGACCGCCGACGGAGAGCCGACCACCACGAGCGTCGACGTCTCGGGCAGCCCGCGGCTCTACCCCCTCCTCGAGGGCGACGAGCCGACCGAGGGGCTCGTGGACCTCGAGGTCCCCGAGGGCGTGCAGGTCTACACCATGACGTTCGGCTGACGCGGACGCCGCCGGAGCTGCTCGGGGACCGGCCGGTCAGAGGTCGTCGAGCAGCAGCACGTCCGGGGGTACCAGGGTGCGGGTCCGCAGCAGCTCCGTGATCAGGTTGTGGTTCAGCGCGTTGCCGACCGGCTCGCCGACCTCCTCGCGGGTCAGCCCGGCGACGCCCGCGCGCGAGAGCCGGCGGCGGACACCGGAGATCAGCCGCTCCACGCGCTTGGGGCCCCACGTCTCGTCGGGCTGCAGCGCACCGAGATCGGTGGCGGTCTGCAGCCAGGTGCACGGCTGGGGGTGGGCGTCGTGCAGCAGGTACTTCTGGGCGAGCGAGATGAGGGCGAGCCGCTCGTCGGCGCGCAGCTTCCACGGCTTGTCGCGCAGCGTCGCGGCATCGTGCGCGGGCCGGGGCAGCTGCCCGTCCGCGCCGGCGACGTACAGCTCGAGCAGGTGCCTGCGGCGGGCCGTGCCGTTCACGAACACCGGCGTGTACCCCTCCTCGACCGGGAACGGTTCGTCCTCGGGGAAGAGCGTCATCGACCGGGGGAGCTCGAGCGCCCGGTGGCCGGTGTTGGCGAGCCACCACTGGCCCTCCCGGAACGTGACGCTGCCCTGGTGCCGGCTGATCCGCACGTCGTCCTCGCCGACGCACACGTGGACCTCCGGCCGGTTGCGCCCGAACACCACCGAGCGCTCCTCGCGTGCCCGGAGCCGGATCCCGCCCGACATCGACAGCGCGTAGATGGTGCCCGGCTCCGACGACGGTACGCCGAAGGCCAGGCTCGCATGGTTGGCGGAGAGCGGTTCCGTGCCCTCCGTCTGTGGGACAACCGTCATGGCGACCTCCAAGTGTTCAGATCGCGAGCGTGGCACGCTCCCTGGGGGACCCCTCCCGACCTCGCCCGGTCACGACGCCGGGGGCAGCGCGGCGGCCACCGGCTCGGCGATGTCCAGCAGCAGGTCGCAGAGCTCGTCGACCGTCTCGTCGCCACCCGCCCTGAGCTCCAGCCGGACCAGCTCCGCGACGGTCGTGCCGTCACCGTGGACGCTGGGTGCCTCCCGGTTGACGACGGACACCAGGCACGACGTGCTGGACCACGAGTCGCCCTCGTCGACGGTGTCGTGCCCGCTGAGGACGAAGTGCTCGCCGTCGTCCGGCGTGAACGGCTCGTGGTGCTGGAACAGCGCCCGCAGCTCCTTGCCGTCGTCCGCGTACCAGCGGCAGTCCCACTCGGCGAACCCGACCAGCGGATGGGTCGCGTCGACGCCGGGCAGGCGCTCCAGCGGTTCCCCGGCCAGCAGGTCGCAGGCGCTCTGCGTGTAGAGGGAGCTCGGGTCGGGCGTGCGCTCGCGGCGGGGTACCTGGCCGTCGTTGAGCACACCGGTGGCATGGTTGAGCGTGGCGTCGGCGAGCGCGCACAGGTCGTCGACCTCGCCGCTCTGCAGCTCGGCGTCGAGCGACAGGTTGTAGTCGCCGCCGGGCAGGAACAGCTCGCGGGAGCACTCCTCGGGCAGCTCGCTCTCGTCGTTCACCACGGTGACCTTGCCGACCTGCCGGTTCGGCTCGGCGGGTTCCTCCGAGTTCTGCCACATCTTGAGGCTGACCTCGGCCACCGCGCCGTCGTCGTGCGTCACGTAGACGTCGCAGCGGTTCAGCTCGCCGTTGTCGGTGTCGGTTCGGGTCAGGCCGAACGCGCCGAGCGCGTCGGTGTCGAGGAGCGCGCACGGGTCGGCGGTCTCCGGCACGCCGATGATGCCGACGTCGCCCGCGTCCGTGCCCGGTGCGGACGCTCCCGCGCCGGTCAGCTCGCCGCCCCGCGCCTGCCCGCGGTCCACGGCGGACCAGGCGACCAGGGCGAGGGCGACCACCAGCACGCCGGCGGCGCCCGCCGTCGCGAGGGCGCGCCCCCGGCGGCCGAGCGACCGCAGCGGTCCGGGCCGCCCCACCGGCTCCGGCCCGACACCGGCAGACGGGTCGCCCGCCAGGGCGGCCAGCTCCTGCCGCACCTGGCGCAGGCGCGGCCGGTCGGCGGGCTTCCTGGCCAGCATGCGCAGCACCACCGGCGCCATGGCACCGGCGTTCGTGGGCGGTCTGACCTCCTCGGACACCGTCTTCCACAGCAGGGCGTGCGGGTTGTCGTCACCGAACGGCGTGGTGCCCTCGAGCGCGTGGTAGAGCGTGGCGCCGAGCGACCAGACGTCGGCGGCCTCGGTGAACCGCCCGCCCTTGGCCACCTCGGGCGCGAGGTAACCGGGCGTCCCGGTGAGCGCGCCGGTGGCCGTGACGGTCTCCTCGTCGTGCACCGGCCGGGAGATGCCGAAGTCGGCGATCTTCGCGAACCCGTCGTCCGTCACGAGCACGTTGGCCGGCTTGATGTCCCGGTGCAGGATCCGGTGCGCGTGCACCGCCTCGAGCCCGCCCGCGAGCTGGGCGCCGTAGCGAGCGGCCCGCTCGACCGGCACCCGTCCGGACCGGGAGAGGGGGCGGCCGGCCACGTACTCCATGACCACCCACACCTCGCCGCCGTCGTCGACCACGTCGTGCACGGCGACCACGTGGGGATGGGCGATGCGCGCGAGGTACCTGGCCTCGCGCCGGACCCGTTCGGCGCCGTCGTCGTCGTCGCCGTACCGCGTGCGCTTGACCGCCACCGGGCGCTCGTGCACGTTCAGGTCGGCGGCACGCCAGACCTCGCCGTGCCCGCCGGATCCGAGGGGTTCGTCCAGGCGGTAGCGGCCGCCAACGATCTGCCCGGTGTGCACCTGTCGCTCTCTCCCTGTCGACGTCCCTGCTCGTCAGTGCGCTGTGCTGGCACGACGCTAGTGCACCGTGATCTGGGACGACAGGGGGAGGCACACCTCGAGCGGGACCCCTCCCGGACGGGTTGTCCGGTATACCTGTCGCTGACATCTGTCCGGCAACGACGAGCGGAGCTGGTCCGTGAACGCAGGGGACGTCGTCGGGGAGCGTTACCGGCTGGAACGGCGACTTGGTGCGGGCGGCCAGGGGGAGGTCTGGGAGGCCTCCGACCTCAACGTCTTCGAGCAGCGGGTGGCCCTCAAACGGGCACATGCGATCGACGTGGAGGGCGACCGGCGCCTGGAGGCCGAGGCGGAGAAGCTGGCCCGGATCAGGCACCCCAACGTCGTGCGCGTGCACGACGTCGTGCGGGACGGCGACTCCCGCTGGATCGTCATGGAGCTGGTCTCCGGGACGCCGCTCGCTGACGCGGGCCGGGTGTCCGCCCTGGACGCGGCGCGGTACGGCGCGCAGCTCGCGGACGGGCTCGCCGCCGCGCACGCCGAGGGGATCCTGCACCGCGACGTCAAGCCGTCCAACGTGCTGATCACCGACGACCAGGTCGCCAAGCTCGTCGACTTCGGCCTGGCCCGCAGCAAGCACAGCGCGACCACCCTGACCAGTGCCGACGCGATCGCCGGCACGCCGGGCTTCGTCGCACCGGAGGCACTGGACCCCGGGCGGCCCTACACGGCGGCGAGCGAGGTCTTCGCGCTCGGCGCCACGCTGTTCCACGCGGTCGAGGGCACCACGCCGTGGGGCGACGGCAGCGTCACCGAGCTCATCGTGCGGACCAGCACCGAGAAGGTGCGTGCGTCCCGGCGAGCCGGTGGCATGACGGCCGTGCTGGCCCGGATGCTGAGCGGCAACCCGAAGGAGCGGCCGGGGATGACCGCCGCGCGGGACGAGCTGCGCCTGATCGCCGACGGGCACGGCCCGGTGGCCGGCCCCCCGTCCCAGCACCGGCTCCGCATCCTCGTCGCGGGGGCCATCGCGCTGGTGCTGGTCGTGGCGGGGGTGGTGACCGCGCCGCTCCTGGCCGACGGGCAGCCCGAGGCCGCGGCGTCGGCCGGCGCGTCGCCGTCGGCCACCCCGTCCAGGACGAGCGGCCCCAAGGCGTCCCGGCGGCCGTCCCCCGAACCGTCCGCCGAGAAGATCTCCGAGCCCAAGGCGGCCCCGGTCCCCGAGCAGCAGGCGACCGCCCGGCCGACGGCGGACGCCGAGCCGGCCACGGAGACCGAGACACGGCCTGCGCTGACCCAGCGTGGGTTCGCGGGCGGTGAGAAGTCCGCTGACCCCTGCGGGCTGCTCGGCGCGCGGACGCTGGAGGGCTTCGGCGGCACGCGCCTCGACACCGACAACGACGTCTTCAACCAGTGCGAGGCGATCGTGACCGACGGCGGTACCGAGTCGGCCGTCAAGCTCACGCTCTACCGGGCCGGCGACGACCTGTCGGGCGATCGCGGCACGGTGCACGGCCTGCCGGTCTACCGGGACGACCACGAGCTCCCGGAGTCGTGCGACCGGGATCTCGTCGCCGGTGACTACCGGGTGGCGATCGACGCCATGCGGCGGGACGGCGACACCGACCTGTGCGGCATGGCGGAGGCCGCGGTCCGCCGCGCCGCCGCGCTGGTCAGCGACGAGCGGGTCCCGAGCCGTGGCGCCGCGCGGGCCGGCTCGTTCATCGGCCTCGACGCGTGCGCCCTGCCGGGGGCCGACGCGCTGCGGGCCGCGCTCACCGTGGACGACCTGCCGTCGGGCCGGTCGGCATACGGGGCGTGGGACTGCGTGTGGGACGGCGACGACAGCCGGGAGGTGCGTCTCTTCTTCCAGCGCGACGAACCGCTCGGGTCCGACGACGGCGAGCGGGTGACCTACTCGGGACACCCGGTGTTCCTCCAGGGTGACCGTTGGGAGGAGGGCTGCCTGGTCAGTGTCGTCGGCCACCAGGGGGCGAGCCCGGACGGCGACGGCCAGGTGGCGGAGCTCCTCCGGGTGCACGTGACGGACGACGGCGAGGCGGGCAGCGACGAGATCTGCGAGGACACGGAGGCCGTGGCGCGTTCGGTCGCGGAGGCGCTGCCCGCCGGCTGACCCGCGGGCCGCCCCTGACCGGCGGCGGGCCGGGGTTTCCACTTCGTCGCCGAGTGGGAGACAATATGGCTCGTGGCTATCCGGAACGCCCGATTCGTCCCACACCATCGTTCTGCCTCCGCAGCGGCACTTCTCGCGGCGGCTGCCCTCGTCCTCGCCGGCTGTACCGTGCCGACGGCTGAGGGCGTCGACGGCAAGACCGGCGAGAACTTCCAGGTCCGTGAACCGTCCGGACCGGCACTGGTGCTCGACTCGACGGACCCGGCGGAGCTCGCCCTCACGGCGAGCCAGGCGTTCTTCCACGCCTCCCCGGTCGCCGTGCTGGCCTCGGCCGACGACGAGGACGCGCGCTCGACGGCCGCGGCCACCGGAGCCGCGGTCACCGCCCCCGTGCTGCTCACCGACGGTGGTGTGTCGGACAGCAACATCGTCGCCGAGCTCGAACGGCTCGGGACGAGCAGCGTCGTCGTCATCGGTGACGAGGCGGCGGTCGCCGAGGTGGGGGCCGCGGCGGGCGAGACGGACGTGGTCGGCTTCGACCCGGGCGCGCTGAGCGCTGCCGCCGAGGCGGCGGCCTCGGGCGGACGCGGCGGCGGTGACAAGAAGGAGGCGGAGGCCAAGGTCGAGATGCCGACCGCCGACCGCCTCGACGCGACCGACGTGGACCGCCTGCGCACGGAGATCCCCGACATCGCGGACCCCCGCCTGCTCCAGGAGGTCCTCGTGGCGGTGGACCCGAAGCTGGGGCAGGAGGCGGCGATCGGCACGGCCCTCGCGGCGGGCGCCGTACCCGTCGAGGTGCCGGGCGGCAGCGTCGCGGCCGACCCGGAGACCGTCGAGACGATCCGTACCCTCAAGCCGCTCGGCGTGGTGGGGATCGGCGACGGCTTCGGCTCGGCGGAGAACCTGGGCTGGCAGGTGAACGTGGCGACGTCGGGCGCGACGCTGCCCGACGGCTCGCTCCGGCTGTTCCCCGGCCGGTACGTGTCGACGTCGTACGCGGTGCCCGTCGGTGTGGCCGACCCGGGCGCCGACGCCGCCCGCGCTGTGGACGCCGCCTCGTTCAACGGCGAGATGCTCGGTGGTGCGCCGCTGGTCACGGTGACGGCGAGCCTGCGGTCCACCGAGGCGGGGGAGGACGGCGACTACGTCGCCGAACAGCCGCTGGAGACGATCACACCTGCGGTCGAGGCGATCCGCGAGGCCGGGCAGCTCGTGCTGCTCGACGTCGCACCCGGCAACCAGCCGCTGGTCGAGCAGCTCGACGACCTCGAGCCGCTGCTGTCGCAGCCGGGCGTCGGCCTGTCCGTGCACCCGGAGTTCCGGGTGGCTGGCAACGGGGCCGAGACGGGGTCGGTACCCGTGGCGGAGCTGCAGGCCGTGGTGGACCGGCTCGCCAGGATCGCGACGGAGAAGGGCCTCCCGCAGATCATGCTGGAGGTGCACCAGTCCACGGCGGCGTCCGTCGTGGACCGGGCGGAGCTGCGGGCCCCGCCGCAGGTAGCGGTGATCTTCACCGCCGCGGGCCCGGCCGCCGGCCAGGCCACGGCGAGCGGGGTCTGGGCCGACGTGGCCGAAGGGATCCCCGCGCACACGTTCCTCGGCTGGTCCGCGCCGAGCGAGGTTCCGGCGGACCCGACGAGCATCATGCCGACCGAACCGCTCCTCGGCCTGGTCTCCGCTGGCTGAACCTGCCAAACTGCGGGCAACCATCGCGAGCGAAGGGGCCCTAACAATCGTGAGCACCGTGAGCACCGGCGCGGCCGTCGTCGCCGACGTCGTCATCCCTGCACCTGTCGAGCTCGAGCGAGCGGAGGGGGTGCTGGACCTCAGGACCATCACCCTCGAGGCGCCCGACGGCGTGCTCGCGCGCCTTGCCGCCGAGCTGCTCGCCACCGCGGGGGTGTCCGTGCTGCCGGCGCCCCCGGGCCCCCACGCCTCCGCGCGGAGCGGCGACCCCGACGGCGGCGGCCCCGTACCGGTCGTCCTGACCACGGACGCCGCCGCCGGCCCTGTCGGCTCCACGAGTCCCGAGCGCTACACCCTGACCGTGGCCGTCGACGGCGTGACCGTCGCGGCGCCCGAGCGCGTGGGGCTGCTGCACGGTGTGCGGACGCTGCGCCAGCTCGTCAACGCGGGCCGGCACGGCGGCGACCCGGCGGACGGCGGGGACGCGGCGGACGGCGGGGACGCGGCCGGACCGCTCGAGGTGGGCGCAGTGGTCGTCCGGGACGAGCCCCGCTACCCGTGGCGCGGGCTCTCGTTGGACGTGGTGCGCCACTGGTTCGGGCCGGCGGACCTCCGGGCCGTCGTGGACCTGGTGGGCTCGTACAAGATGAACCGCCTGCACCTGCACCTGAGCGACGACCAGGGCTGGCGCCTGGAGATCCCCTCGCGGCCCGCGCTGACGGAGAAGTCGTCGCAGGGTGCGGTGGACGGCGCCGGCGGCGGGTTCCTCAGCGCCGCCGACTACCGCGAGCTGCAGGAGTACGCGGCCGAGCGGGAGATCGTCGTCGTCCCCGAGATCGACGTGCCCGGGCACGTCAACGCGGCGACCCACGCCTACGGCGAGCTCATGCCGTCGGGCGAGCCGACCGACACCTACGACGGCATCGAGGTGGGCTTCTCCAAGCTGCACATCGACCTGCCTGCCACCGAGCCCTTCCTCCGGGACGTGTTCACCGACGTGGCACGCATGACCCTGGGGCCGTGGGTGCACTTCGGCGGTGACGAGGTGCTGGTGATGCAGCCGGAGGAGTTCGGCCGCTTCGTGGTGCTGTGCCAGGAGATCATCGCCGGTGCGGGCAAGACGCCCGTCGCCTGGCAGGAGGCAGCGGGCTCCGCGCACGGCGACCAGGCGGCGGTGGCGGCGCTGGGCGGCGGTGCGGCGGCGGACGGTGGTGCGGCTGCGGACGGCGGGGCTCCCGAGCTCGTCCGACCCGGCACCGTGCTGCAGTACTGGGACACCCGGCCGGACCCGGCACCGTTCCTGGCCGCCGCGCAGGCGGGCGCCTCGTTCGTGATGTCGCCGGCCACGCGGGCCTACCTCGACATGAAGTACACGCCAGAGCATCCGCTGGGCCAGCAGTGGGCGGCGTTCGTCGAGCTGCACGACTCCTACGACTGGGACCCGGCGACGCTCATCGAAGGGCTGCCCGAGTCGGCGATCGAGGGTGTCTCGGCGGCGGTCTGGACCGAGACCCTGCAGAGCCGCGACGACCTCTTCTCGATGCTGTTGCCCCGGCTCGCCGCGGTGGCGGAGACTGCCTGGTCGCTGCCGGGCAACAAGGACTGGGAGTCGTTCCGGACCCGGGTGCCGATCGAGGCGGCCGCCTGGCGCCGCGACGGCGCCCGGTACCACCCCACCCCGCAGATCGACTGGTGACCTGTCAGATCCCCCGCACGTGTCGGGCACACAGGTCGCCGGAGTGACCCACGCTTCTGACACGTGCGGGAGGACCTGACTACTTGGCGGGGCGGGCCGCGAGGGCCGCCGCGTACAGGTCCCGCTTCGGGACGCCGGCGACCTCCGCGACCTCCGCCACCGCGGCCTTGAGCCGCTCTCCCGCGGCGACCCGCTCCAGGACCTCGCCGACGACGTCCTCCACGCCGGTCCGCACCGCGGGCGCCCCGCTCACGACGACGCAGATCTCGCCGCGGAGCTGTGCGGCGGCGGCCCGCTCCGCGAGGTCGGCGAGCGGGCCGCGCAGCACCTCCTCGTAGGTCTTGGTGAGCTCGCGCGCGACAGCCGCAGGCCGGGTCCGCCCGAACGCGTCAGCCATGGCGCCGAGCGTCTCCGCGATCCGGTGCGGGGCCTCGAAGAACACCATGGTGCGTGGCTCGGCGGCCAGCGCGGAGAGCGTCCTCGCGCGGTCGCCCGCCTTGCGGGGCACGAAGCCCTCGAACGTGAACCGGTCGGTCGGCAGGCCGGAGAGTGCCAGCGCCGTCAGCACCGCGCTCGGCCCGGGCGCCGCGGTGACCCGCAGGTCGCGCTCGATGGCACGCTCGACGACGCGGTACCCCGGGTCGGAAACGGACGGCATCCCGGCGTCGGTCACGACCACCACGGTGCCGCCGCCGGCGACCACGTCGAGCAGCTCGTCCGCCCGGGCCGTCTCGTTGTGCTCGTGGTAGCTCGTGACCCTGCCGCGCACCTCGACGCCGAGCCGCCCGGCCAGACCGTGCAGCCGGCGGGTGTCCTCCGCCGCCACGACGTCGGCCTGGGCCAGCAGCCGGATCAGCCGGGGTGAGGCGTCCTCCGAGTTGCCGATCGGGGTGGCGGCCAGGACGAGGGAGCCGGCCTCGGGCGGGGGCCCGGGAACCGGGGACGGGTCGGTCATGAACCACAGGGTCCCACGCTCTATGCTGGCCCGGTGTCTGAGCAGCCTGACGCCACAGGAGCGCACTTCGCCGGAGCGCGACAGGCTCTGCCCGGAACGTACGGCGCTCACGTGCGCCGGGAGGCAGTGGGCGGTCAGATGACGCCCACGGGGTCGTTCCCCGCCGTCGCCCGGCCGCAGCGGCCCGAGCCCCCGGTGCGCGACCGGCTGCTGCGCGACCTGCTCGGCGAGCGCCGGCTCGCGCTCGGGCGCAGGGTGTCGGACCGGCTCTGGGGCCTGTTCGGCGCGCTGCTGGTGACGGCGGTCGCCGCGGGCGCGCGGCTGTGGGAGCTGGGCCGCCCGGGCAAGCTGGTCTTCGACGAGACGTACTACGTCAAGGAGGGCTGGTCGCTGGCCAGCCTCGGCTTCGAGGCGGCCTGGCCGGAGGAGCCCAACCCGGCGTTCGAGGCCGGCGACGTCAGCTCGTACAAGACCGACGAGGCCGAGTACGTGGTGCACCCGCCCGTCGGCAAGTGGATGATCGCGGCGGGGATGCGTCTGATGGGCGGCGCCGAGGACCCGATGGCGTGGCGGATCGCCAGCGCGGTGATCGGCGTCCTCGCGGTGCTGCTGATGGTGCGGATCGCGCGGCGCCTGTTCTCGTCCACCCTGCTGGGTCTGGTCGCCGGCCTGCTGCTCGCGGTCGACGGCGAGGCGATCGTGCACTCGCGCACCGGGCTGCTGGACCAGTTCCTGATGTTCTGGGTGCTCGTCGCGTTCGGCTGCCTGGTCCTGGACCGCGAGTGGGCCCGACGGCGCCTCGCGGACCGGGTGGCGCAGATCGTCGAGGCGGGTGGCGCGATCGGCAAGTACGGTCCGCGCCTCGGGTTCCGCGGGTGGCGGCTCGCGGCGGCGGTGTCGCTGGGCCTCGCGTGCGGCGTCAAGTGGTCGGGTCTCTATTTCGTGGCGGCGTTCTGCGTACTCACCGTCGTCTGGGACATGACGGCGCGCCGCACCGCCGGCGTCGAGCGCTGGTGGGAGGACGCGCTGGTGGTCGACGCGGTGCCTGCGGCGCTCGTCATGCTGCCGACGGTGGCCGCCGTGTACGTGGCGTCGTGGTCCGCCTGGTTCGCGCACCCCAAGTCGTACCTGCGGGACTGGGCCGTGGTGAACGGGGTGGCGCCGCCGGGCTGGTGGCCGGACTGGGGCTGGGCGCTGGGCGCGTGGGAGGCCGGGCGGTCGCTGGGGGAGTACCACCGCATGATGTGGGACTTCCACACCGGCCTGGACTCGGACCACAACTACGCGTCGCACCCGCTGGGGTGGATCGTGCAGTGGCGGCCGACGTCGTTCTACTGGGACAAGTACGCGCCCGGTGAGGGTCCCTGCCCGGCCGATGCCGCTGGTGACTGCGCGACGGCGGTCACGTCGCTCGGCAACCCGCTGCTGTGGTGGCTGGCTGCCCTGGCGATCCCCGTGGTCCTGGTGCTCGCGATCCGGTTCCGGGACTGGCGTGGCGCCGCCGCCCTGACCGGGATCGCGGCCGGCTGGCTGCCCTGGTTCCAGTACTCCTGGCCCCTGGCGGACCGGACCATCTTCACGTTCTACACGATCGTCTTCACGCCGTTCGTGGTACTGACGCTCGTGTACCTGCTGGCCGTCGGGTTGGAGCGGACGTCGCGCCGGAGCGGCGACCGGCGGATCGTGTGCTGGCTGGGTGCCCTGGTCGTGCTGCTGATCGTGGGCGTGAGCGTGCTGTACTACCCGATCTGGACGGCCATGCCCGTGCCGTACGAGTACTGGCAGCGGCTGATGCTGCTGCCGAGCTGGATCTGACCAGACGCCGACGTGTCAGACGTACAGGTCACCCGGGTGACCTGTACGTCTGACACGTCAGAGCGTCGAGGAGTCGCGGAGCTCCACGCCGGCCGCCGTCAGCTCCTTGTGCGCCAGCGCACCCTGCTCCGGCGAGACGGGGATCGTCAGGTCGGTGAGCACCCGGGCCGCCAGGCCCTCGCGGCGGGCGTCGAGCGCGGTGTGCTTGACGCAGTGCGACTCCACGAGGCCCACGACGTCGACCTCGGTCACCCCGGCCTCGGACAGGATCGTCGAGAGGCTGCGGCCGTGCTCGTCCGCGCCGTCGAAGCCCGAGTACCCGTGCGAGTACTGGCCCTTCTTGAGCTGGAAGTCGGGTTCGAGGCCGGCCAGCGCCGGGTGCAGCTCGGCGTTGGGGGTGCCCGCGATGCCGTGCGGCGGCCACGAGTCCACGAAGTCCGGGTTGTCGCTGAAGTGCTCACCCGGATCGATGTGCCAGTCCTGGGTGGTCAGCACCGTCGTGTACCGGTCACGGTGTTCGGCGGCATAGGCGGCCACGCGGCGCGCTATCTCGTTCGCGCCCTCCGTGGCGAGCTCGCCGCCCTCGCAGAACGTGGGCTGCACATCGACGACGACGAGGGCCCGCCGGGGCGCCGCTGGCTGGACAACACTCATGCCCCCACTCTGCCACGGGTGCCGACGCCCGAGTGGTCGGTAGTTCGTCACATGATCGGCCGCTCGGATTGCCGATCATGTGACGAACTACCGACCGCGCGGGGCCGCGCGGTGCTTGGATGGGTGGGTGGACGGGATACGTGCTCGGCGCCTGGTGGGGATCGTCGTCGCAGGGGTGGTGCTCTCGGGGTGCACCGGGTCGGTCGAGCCCGGGGTCGTTTCGCCGAGCGCCTCGGGGAGCTCTACCGCCTCGGGAAGTCCCACCGCCTCGGGCGGGGCGCCGACCGGCGATGACCCCTGGGACGGCCCGGTGACGGCCGACGTCGAGGTCGTGGCACAGGAGCTGGCGGTCCCGTGGGGCATGGCCGCGCTGCCCGGCGACCGGTTCCTCGTCACGATGCGTGACGACGCGACGCTCGCCGTGGTGCACCCGAGCGGCGACGTGGAGCCGGTGACCGGGGCAGGCTCGCAGCAGCTCGCCGACCAGACCGTCGCCGGCGGCGAGGGCGGGCTCCTGGGGGTGGCCGTGGACCGGGAGGACACCGGGCCGCTGTTCACCGTCTTCCTGTACCGCACCGGGGAGCAGGACAACGCCGTGCTGCGCGCCGAGCTGGACCTCGACGACATGGTGCTGGGCGACCTCACGACGATCCTGGACGGCATCCCCCGCTCCTCCAACCACAACGGCGGCCGGATCGCGCTCGGCCCCGACGGGTTCCTGTACGCCGCCACGGGCGACGCCGGAGACACCGCCACCGCGCAGGACCCGGCGTCGCTGGGCGGCAAGATCCTGCGTGTCACGGACGACGGCGAGCCGGCACCCGGGAACCCCGACCCCGGCTCGCCCGTGTGGTCCATGGGGCACCGCAACGTGCAGGGCCTGGGCTGGGACCCGAGCGGGCGGATGTTCGCCGGCGAGTTCGGGCAGGACCACCTCGACGAGCTCAACGTGATCGAGCCCGGCGGCAACTACGGCTGGCCGGACGTCGAGGGCCCTGGCGAGGGCGCTGACGACCAGGACGGGTTCACCGACCCGGTCGCGTGGTGGCCCACGTCGGAGGCCTCGCCGTCGGGCATCGCCGTCACCGACGAGGCCGTGTACCTGGCGTCGCTGCGGGGCGAGCGCCTGTGGCGCGTGCCGCTGCTCGGGGACCCGTCCGCCGTGGCGGACGGCGAGAGCCCGGGGTTCGGGGAGCCACAGGCGCTGCTGGAGGGCGAGTTCGGCCGGCTCAGGGCGGTCCACGCGGCGGGCGACGGTGAGCTGTACGTGCTCACGAACAACACGGACGGCCGGGGGCAGCCGATGACGGAGGACGGTCGGCCGGTCGACGACCGGCTGCTGCGGATCCGGCTGACGCCGCCGGGGGAGTGACGTCGCCGAGTGACGTCGGCGGAAGCGGCTCGGGCCGCGCCGCACAGTTGCAGACGACTAGGGCTGTGCATAACCTGTCGGTGAGAGCCGGCCTCGTCGTAGGCTCGAGGCAGAGGTCAGCACGAGCCCGGGAGGGGGTGAGCAGGATGCCCGCAGAACCTCGCGTGCACCGCACGGTGCCGCGCGGCTACGTCTATGCCGACCACATCCCGTATGCCACCCCGGACTCGCTGAGCGACCTGCGGGGGCCGACCTCGGGGGTGGTCACGGTGGGGCCGCACATCGACACGAGCATGAACCCGGTGTACGAGGTCTCGAACGTGCGGCGGGCCAGGGAGCTCTACAGCGCGACCGTTCGCGATGGTTCGGTCGACGACCAGGTGGCGATCCTGGACCGAGGTCTTCTGCTGCGGCTGTGGCCCCGGTTGGACCTGCCCGCCAGGTGCCGGGCTGTCTGGGAGCACAGGTTCCCCGAGCTCGCGGCACGCTCCAGAGCGGCGCGGGTCGCCTGATGCTCCCGTTCCATGAGCGCCTCGCCCGGATCGGGCTCGAGGCGCTGGAGAGCTACGGCTTCGTGCTCGCCGGTGGTTACGCGATCTCGACCAACGGCATCGGTGACCGGCCGTCGGCCGATGTCGACCTGTTCACCAACGTCTACGAGCCCAGTCTCTTCGAGATCTCGGTCGCCAAGCTGCGTGCGGCGTTCCTCGGTGTGGGCATGTCCGTGCACGACAACCGGATCGGTCAGACCTTCGCGGACTTCAGCGTGACCGACGACGCGACGCACGAGACGAGCTCGATCCAGATCGGGGTGAACTATCGGGAGTTCGCTCCCGCGACGTTCGAGATCGGCCCGGTGCTCGATGTCCGGGATGCGGTGGCGGGGAAGATGAGCGCCCTGTGGTCGCGTGGCGAGACCCGTGACTTCATCGATATCGACGCGGTGGTGCGTTCGGGACGGTTCTCTCGGGACGAGGTGCTCGCGATCGGGGACAGGCAGGAAGCGCTGCCGTTCGACCGGGGAATGCTGGCCGATCGCTTCCGCTCGGTGCGGGCAAAGAGCCCCGAGTCTTTCGAGGCGTACGAGGTAGGCGCCCACTGGCGCCGCGAGATCGTCGACCGCTTCCTCGACTGGGCCGACGAGATCGACCCCGCCGTCGTCCGCTGACCCGGCGGGACCCGTCACCACAGCCACGCGCGTAACCGGCTGGTTCCGGGGCTCTAGGATTGGAGAGAAGTTTTTCCCGTCCTTACGAATTGGAGCATCCAGCGATGGCTCGCCACCTTGTCACCAGTGCGCTTCCGTACATCAACGGCATCAAGCACCTGGGGAACATGGTCGGGTCGATGCTCCCGGCCGATGTCTACGCGCGGTATCTGCGCCAGCGCGGCCACGACGTGCTGTACATCTGCGCCACGGACGAGCACGGCACGCCCGCGGAGCTCGCCGCCGCGAAGGCCGGCCAGCCCGTCGCCGAGTTCTGCGCCCAGGCGTACGAGACTCAGAAGGAGATCTACGACGGCTTCGGCCTGACGTTCGACTACTTCGGCCGCAGCTCGTCGCCGCAGAACGCGGAGATCACCCAGCACTTCGCGCGGCGCCTGCACGAGAACGAGTTCATCGAGGAGCGCGCCATCCGGCAGGTCTACTCGCCGGTCGACGGGCGCTTCCTGCCCGACCGCTACGTCGAGGGCACGTGCCCCCACTGCGGTTACGACAAGGCGCGCGGCGACCAGTGCGAGAACTGCACCCGCGTGCTGGACCCGACCGACCTGATCAACCCCCGCTCGGCGATCAGCGGCTCCACCGAGATCGAGGTGCGCGAGACGACGCACCTGTTCCTGCTCCAGTCGAAGCTGCAGGGCGAGGTCGAGGCGTGGATCGACGAGAACAGCAAGGAGTGGCCGCTGCTCTCGACGTCGATCGCGCGCAAGTGGCTCGCCGAGGGGCTGCACGACCGCGCCATCACGCGTGACCTGGAGTGGGGCGTCCCGGTCCCGGCCGACACCTGGCCGGAGCTCGCCGCCGACGGCAAGGTCTTCTACGTCTGGTTCGACGCCCCGATCGAGTACATCGGCGCCACCAAGGAGTGGGCGGACGCCGCCGACGGCGAGAACCGGGACTGGAAGTCGTGGTGGTACGAGGCCACCGACGTCCGCTACACGCAGTTCATGGCCAAGGACAACGTCCCGTTCCACACGGTGATGTTCCCGGCCACGCAGCTCGGCGTCCGCGAGCCGTGGACCATGGTCGACTACGTCAAGGGCTTCAGCTGGCTCACCTACTACGGCGGCAAGTTCTCGACGTCGCAGCAGCGCGGCGTCTTCACCGACGCCGCGCTGGAGATCCTCCCGGCCGACTACTGGCGGTACTTCCTGATCGCGAACGCGCCGGAGTCGGACGACTCCTCGTTCACGTGGGAGCACTTCGCCGGCACGGTGAACAAGGATCTCGCCGACACGCTCGGCAACTTCGTGAACCGGGTCCTGACGTTCTCGGCCAAGCGGTTCGGCGAGACGGTCCCAGCGGGCGGTACGCCGGGTGCGGCTGAGGAGAAGCTCGGGGCGGAGGTCGCGCGGCTGCTCGCGGAGCTCGAGGAGCACATGGAAGCACTCCAGTACCGCAAGGCCGCGGGCGCCCTGCGCGCGCTCTGGTCGGCGGGCAACGCGTACCTGGTCGAGAAGGAGCCCTGGAAGCAGGTCAAGACCGACCAGGATGCCGCGGCCGTCACGCTGCGCACCGCGATGAACCTGATCCACCTGTACGCCGTGGTGTCCGAGCCGTTCGTCCCGGCGAGTGCGGCGGCGCTGCGGGGCGTGTTCGCCCTCGACGGCGACACCGCCACCTGGGTGACGCCCGAGGCGGCGTCGTCGCTCGACGTGGTTCCTGCGGGGGCGACCTTCTCGGTGCCGCCCGTGCTGTTCGCCAAGATCAGCGACGAGGACCTGGAAGGCTTCCGCGAGCGTTTCGGCGCCGGGCCGGTGGACTGACCCGGAGATGGCGAAGCGCACGCGCGAGCGCGGGTTCCCGGCCGAGCCGGAGCCGCTGCCCGTCCCTGTGGTGGACAACCACACCCACCTCGACAGCATCGCTGCCGTGCTCCCGGCCACGGCGCCGGACGGCGAGCCGGGCGACGCCTGGCCGCCGACGGTGGCGGACCACCTGGCCCGCGCGGCGGCGGCTGGCGTCGACCGTGTGGTCCAGGTGGGCTGCGACCTCCCGTCGGCCCGCTGGACCGCCGCCCTCCTCACCTCGTTGAGTGCTGGCTTTTCGCCCCCTGTCGGGGCTGGAACAGGGCGAAAAGCCAGCACTCAACGGGTGGCGGGGGTGGTGGGGGCTCTTGCCGTGCATCCCAACGAAGCCGTGCTGCATGCCGGCGTGCTCGAGGTGGGGCCCGACGGGCTCACGCCCCAGCCCGCGGCGCACCACGCGGTGGGGCTCGACGACGCGCTCGCCGAGATCGCAGACCTCGCGAAGGGAAACGACCGCGTCCGCGCCATCGGCGAGACGGGCATGGACCTGTTCCGCACGGGCCCGAGGGGTGAGCAGGTACAGCGGGAGAGCTTCCGTGCGCACATCGCCCTGGCCAAGGAGCTGGGTCTGGCCCTGCAGATCCACGACCGGGACGCGCACGCCCAGGTCATCGAGGTCCTGCTGGCAGACGGGGCGCCCGAGCGCACCGTCTTCCACTGCTTCAGCGGGGACGCCGAGATGGCTCGTGTCTGTGCCGAGAACGGCTGGTACCTGTCGTTCGCCGGGCCGGTCACGTTCAAGGCCAACCACGACCTGCGGGCGGCGCTGACCGCCGCGCCACGGCAGCTGGTCCTGCTGGAGACGGATGCGCCGTACCTCACGCCGCACCCGTTCCGGGGCCAGCCGAACGGCCCGTTCGCGGCCGCGCATACGGCCCGTTTCATGGCGGCTCACCTCGAAGAAGACCTCCGAAAGCTGTGCGCGGACATTGCCGCGAATTCGGAGCGCGTCTACGGCAGCTGGTGAGAACGGCCGGTTGATGCGAAGAATGTGGCATTTCATTTCCTGCCCACATGCCTTTTCCCGCACGGTTTGTTCCGTTACGGTCTGGTGCTCGTGGTGAGGTACGCACGGCCGTGGCTCGCGAGCCGAGCGGCCCGCTGGGTGGTCCGAGGTGTCGTCGTCGGCACGCTCGCCGCTGTGAGCGGTGTGTACGTCGCCAACGCGAACACCCTGACGATCGACTACAACGGCAACGTGCGCACGGTCGGCGTCTACGGGAGCACCGTCGCCGAGGCGCTCGCGTCACAGCACATCGAGCTGGACCGGGACGACGTCGTGCAGCCCGTCGGCGGGTCCGCTGTCGGGTCGGGCGACACCGTGGTGGTCCGCACCAGCCGTGAGGTGACGGTCGAGCTCGACGGGCAGGTCATCACGCTCCGTACCACCGCAGGCACCGTCGGCGAGCTGATGGCGGCCCTCGGGCCGCGCGGCGACGGCGCGCTCGCCACGGCGTCCCGCAACACCCGGTTGGACCGCGACCCGGTCCGGTTCTCCACGGTCAAGCAGGTGAACATCGCCGTTGACGGCTCGGTGCTCGAGTTCCACACCGCCCGGTCGACGGTGCGCGACGTGTTCGAGGAGGCGGGCATCTCACTCGCCGGGGGCGACGTCACCTCCGTGCCGCTCGACGCGGCGGCGGTGGACGGCATGGTGATCATGGTCAGCCGCGACGTGTCGTCGTCGCGCACGGTGACCGAGGTGCTGCCCTTCAAGACCGAGACGGTCGAGGACTCGAGTCTCCCGCAGGGATACGAGTCGATCCGCACCGCGGGCGTACCCGGTGAGGTCGAGATCAAGTACGCGGTCAAGACGGTTGGTGGTGCCGTCATCGAGCGCACGGAGGTGGACCGCAAGGTGGTCCGGGAACCCGTCGACGAGGTGGTCGTGGTGGGGACGATGGACGTGGCGACCGCGCCCGTCGACCCGGGCTCCGCCAGGGCCCTCGGCCAGGCGATGGCCGCGGAGCGCGGCTGGGGCGCCGACGAGTTCTCCTGCCTGGACCAGCTCTGGCAGAAGGAGAGCGGCTGGCGCTGGAACGCCGACAACCCCTCCAGCAGCGCGTACGGCATCGCGCAGGCGAACCCGGGCTCCAAGATGGCGACCGTCGGCAGCGACTGGTTGACCAACCCGGCGACCCAGATCGAATGGGGACTCGGGTACATCTCGGGCCGTTACGGGACCCCGTGCGGCGCATGGGCGCACTCGGTCGAGATCGGCTGGTATTGAGCCGCCCTTTCACCCGAAGACATTTGGGGTATTGCCGAGCGTTCCGGGCCATTTGCCGGCCGAATCGCCGAAAATCATCGAATAGGGCTTGCATTCGGTAACGGCGGGGTTACCGTCTCAAGGACCGCCGGATCGGTCGGTCGGGCCCGCGCCCCGCGCGGGAGGCGCGTGCGAGTCGTGCCGCCCCGGCCTCCGTGCCCGGACCGCTCGAGGACTGGACTCGCGTGACATCTCCGCATCCGGCTCAGGGCAGCCCCAGCAACTCAGTCATCAACCCTGAGGTCGACGGCGACGTCGGCATCACCGAGCTCTTCGGCCCGCCACCACCGGCGGACGAGGTCTTTCCCGCCGCGATGTTCGCGGCGGCCGGCACCGAGGCCGGCGTCATGTCCGACGTGATGGCCAGCCTTCCACCCGGCCATCCCTCCGGTCCGATGCCGGTCGTGGCCGTCGACGGCACCGTGCTGGGGCCCCCGCCCCCGCCTCCGCCCCCGCCGCCGCCCGAGCCGGAGCCGCCCAGGCGCCGCCGTGCCGTGGCGGTCCTCGCGAGCGTCGCGCTGGTCGCGATCGCGGGCACCGGGGGCGTCGCCGCCTACGGCGCGGCCCACAAGACCGTCACGCTCGACGTGGACGGCACGGTCACCACCGTCGAGACGTTCCAGGGCGACGTGGCCGACCTCCTGACCGACGAGGGTGTCGAGGTCAGCGGACGGGACTCCGTGACACCGAGCCTCGACGGAACACTGCGGGAGGGTGGCACCGTCGTGGTCCGCTACGGCCACAAGGTCACCCTGCGGGCCGACGGCGAGCGGCGGACCGCCTGGGTCACCGCGCTCGACGCCGACGAGGCACTGGCCGGTCTCTCCGAGGGGGCCGACGAGGTGGTCCTGCTCCCGGCCCGGGCGGACGGGACCGTGACGCTCCCTCTGCGGCTCGACGCCGACAGTCCCGTGAACCTGGTGGTGCGCGGCAAGACGCAGCAGGTGGCCGACGGCGACGTGATGCTCGACGAGCTGCTCGCCGCGCAGGACGTGTCGGTCGACGGGGACGACCGGGTGGCCGTCGAGCGCGACCGGGCGGCGGAGGCGGGCGCGCCCACGCTGACCGTCGTGGTCACGGAGGTGCAGAGCGTGATCGAGGAGACCTCGAGCGAGCTGCCGTTCGACACCGTGACGGCGACGGACCCGAACCACTACGCGGACCTCGGCCCGTACGTGGCGTCCGAAGGTGCGGTCGGCAAGCGCGTCACCTCGTGGGACGTCACCAAGGTCGACGGCAAGGTCGTGGACAAGGAGAAGCTGAACAGCTGGGTCGCGCAGGCACCCGTGGACAGGGTGATCATGTACGGCACCAAGGAACGACCCGAGCCCGAACCGGAACCGAAGCCGAAGCCGAAGTCGGAGTCGAAGCCCGAGTCGAAGTCCGAGCCCAAGCCGAAGTCGAAGTCCGAGCCCGAATCCGGGTCCCGGTCGAAGCCGAACGACGAGCCAGCGCCGGACTCGAAACCGGGGTCCGACGCGAAGCCTGAGCCGGCCAAGAAGCCCACGCCCGGCCAGCACTGACCAGCAGCCGACCTTCTGTCGACCCCCCAGGTGTGCCTCGCGGACTTGGACGCCCGTCCAGGACGAGTGACCGAGAACACACCGGGAACATCTCAAGACACTTGGCCGAGCGGTAACAAATCAGTTACGTTCGGTTGTCCTCGCTGGCGTGGGGGTGTGACGTGGTGTAGGCCACACGCATCTCAACGGCGGCAGGGCGGCACTGGCCGCGGCACGTCGCGGGTAGTGCGAGACCGCCGGATCGGCCGGTCGAGACCGCGACGGCTCGCAAGAGTCGCCTGGCCCCCAGGCCGCATCGTGGTAGGGACTCCCGCGCACGCGGGCGCCCCGGCTCGCCGCCCGTGCCCGGGACGTCCGACGACTGGACACGAGTGAACCCCCGTTTTGAGCAGCAGAGTTCTGGCTCCATCCCCAGCATCAACTCAGAGTCCGAGGCCCTGACACCTCAGGCCGCACCCTCGAAGCGTCGCCGTCGCTGGCCGCTCGTCGCCGGCCTCTCGGCCGTCGCGATCGTCGCGTCCGGGTCGGTGGCCTTCGCCGAGGCACAGAAGACCGTCACGCTCGACGTGGACGGCACCTCCAAGACCATCACCACCTATGCCGGCTCCGTCGAGGGCATGCTCGAGTCGCAGGGCGTCCGTCTGGGCGAGCGCGACGTCGTGGCCCCCGGGACCGACGCCAAGCTTTCCGACGGCGATCAGGTCGTGGTCCGCTACGCCCGGCAGGTCACCATGACCGACGGCGACAAGGAGCGCGACGTCTGGGTCACCGTCACCGACGCGAACGAGGCCCTGACGACGCTCGCCGAGCGCGGCGGCGACGTCGCCCTCGTGGCGTCGCGTGCCGGCGACCGCGTCTCGCTCCCGCTCCGCCTGAACGACGACGGACCCGTCGCCGTCGTGGCGGACGGTTCCACCCGCGTGGTCGAGGACCACGCCGCGAGCATCGACAGCGTCCTGAAGGACGTCGACGTCGAGGTCCGCAAGAACGACCTCGTGAGCATCGTGCCGGTCGCCGACCTCGCCAAGGACAAGGCGATCAAGCCCAAGGGCGCGAAGCAGGCCAAGGAGGCCGGGGCCGACGTCGCGGTCCAGGTGCAGCGCGTGGACACCAAGAAGGTCACCAAGAAGACCGACCTGGACTTCGACACGAAGACCGTCCAGGACGACGACCGCTACGTGGACGAGGGCGACCTGGTCCGCACCGAGGGCAAGGAGGGTGTGCGCACCCGCGTCATCCTGGTGCGTACGGTCGACGGCGAGGTCGTGCACCGCGAGGAGCTCTCCGACAAGGTCACCAGCAAGCCGGTCGACCGCGTCGTCGTCGAGGGCACCAAGGAGCGCCCGGTCGTCGAGGAGGCTCCGGTCGAGCCGGAGGTCGAGGCGGCCACCGAGGCGAGCGAGCCGAGCGCGCCCGCGCCGTCGGGCTCCGTCAAGGAGATCGGCCAGCAGATGGCCGCGGCCCGCGGCTGGACAGGCCAGGAGTGGACCTGCCTCGAGCTCCTGTGGGAGCGCGAGTCCGGCTGGAACTACCAGGCGGCCAACCCGTCGTCGGGTGCCTACGGCATCCCGCAGGCGCTGCCCGGCTCCAAGATGGGCTCCGCGGGCTCCGACTGGGCCACCAACCCCGCGACCCAGATCGAGTGGGGCCTCGGCTACATCGCCGACCGCTACGGCACGCCGTGCGGTGCGTGGGGCCACTCGGAGTCGGTGGGCTGGTACTGAGCCTCGCTGCGTGCCACCTCCGAGTGCGCTCGCCGCGATCGCTCCGGATAGGCTCCCCTGCATGAACGAAACCTCAAGCGCCCTGCTCGGTCCAGCGGAGATCCGCGACCTGGCAGGGCGTTTGGGCGTTCGGCCCACCAAGACGCTGGGCCAGAACTTCCTGCACGACGGTGGCACGGTCCGCAAGATCGTGCGCATCGCGAACCTGCGGCCGGGCGAGCGGGTGGTCGAGGTAGGCCCGGGGCTGGGCTCCCTGACGCTCGGCCTGGCGGAGGCCGGCGCCTCGGTGGTGGCGATCGAGATCGACCCGCTCCTGGCCGGCCAGATCGCCGAGACCGTGCGGTCCCGGTTGCCGGACGCCGACTTCGAGGTGGTGCTCTCCGACGCGATGGACGTGACCGTCCTGCCCGGCGACCCGCCCACGGCGCTCGTGGCGAACCTGCCGTACAACGTGGCCGTGCCCGTGCTGCTCACCATGCTGCAGCGGTTCGACTCCCTGGAACGTGTGCTCGTGATGGTCCAGGCGGAGGTCGCCGACCGGATCGCCGCGGTGCCGGGCTCGAAGATCTACGGCATCCCGTCGGTGAAGGCCGCCTGGTACGCGTCGGCCCGTCGGGTGGGGACCATCGGTCGCAACGTCTTCTGGCCCGCCCCGAACGTCGACTCCGCGCTGGTCTACCTGGAGCGCCGCGAGCCGCCGTCCACCACCGCGGCTCGGGAGCGGGTGTTCGCCGTCGTCGACACCGCGTTCGCACAGCGCCGCAAGACGCTGCGCGCCGCACTCGCCGGGCTGTTCGGCTCGGGTGCCGCCGCCGAGACGGCGCTCCGCGCCGCGGGCGTGGACCCGAGCGCGCGCGGCGAGACGCTCGTGGTCGAGCAGTTCGCCCGCATCGCGGAACAGCTCCCCGAGGGGGTCGCGTGAGCGCGCACCTCAGCGCGGCTCCGCCGCCCTCCGTCCGCGTCCGCGCGCCGGGCAAGGTCAACCTCGCGCTGCGCGTCGGGCCCGTCGGCAGCGACGGGTACCACCCGCTGGCGACCATCTTCCAGGCCGTGTCCCTGTTCGAGGAGGTCACCGCCCGGCAGGCCGCGCCAGGATCCGGCATCTCGCTGACCGTCTCGGGGCCGCAGGCCGATGCCGTGCCGACCGACGAGTCCAATCTCGCGTGGCGGGCCGCCGCGCTGCTCGCGGAGCGCACGGGCCTGCCCGCCGACGTCGGGCTGCACATCACCAAGGGCGTGCCGGTCGCCGGTGGCATGGCCGGCGGCTCCGCCGACGCCGCCGCCGCGCTCGTGGCCTGTGACGCGCTCTGGGACGCCGGCCTGCCGCGTCAGGAGCTGGTCGAGCTGGCCGCCGAGCTCGGCGCGGACGTGCCGTTCTCGCTGCTGGGGCACACCGCGGTGGGCACGGGCCGGGGAGACCTCCTCACCCCGGCGATGACGCGCGGCGAGTTCCACTGGTGCTTCGCGACGCAGCGCACGGGTCTGTCGACGCCGAGCGTGTTCCGCCGGTTCGACGAGCTGGCCGGACCGTCGACGCCCCACGTGGCCCCCGCGGCCGACGACACCGAGCTCATGCACGCGCTGCGTGCCGGGGACGCCGTGGCGCTCGGTAAGGCGCTGCACAACGACCTGGCGGCGCCCGCACTGGACCTGCGGCCCGAGCTCGCCGCCGTGCTGGAGGTCGCCACCGACTCGGGCGCGCTGGGCGTGGTCGTCTCCGGTTCGGGACCGACGGTCGCGGCGCTCGGCCGCTCGCGGCAGCACGCG
The DNA here is from genome assembly GCF_054782895.1 of Promicromonospora xylanilytica. Classification (NCBI taxonomy): domain Bacteria; kingdom Bacillati; phylum Actinomycetota; class Actinomycetes; order Micrococcales; family Promicromonosporaceae; genus Promicromonospora; species Promicromonospora xylanilytica. The sequence goes on along the minus strand of NZ_BAAGRP010000002.1, from coordinate 332,836 downwards.
CTCGCGCTGGGCGCCGCGTGGACGGCGGCCGACGTCGTCGACGCGGTCTGGTGCGCGACCGGTCCGGCCCCGGGCACCCAGATCGTCACCTCGATCTCCCGCTGACCCCCGGCGCCACAGGGGTCAGTAGGCGACCTGGGGAACGAAGACGTCCTTCAGGTGGGTGTGCGCCGCTATCCAGCGGGCGCGCCGTGCTGCCGCGTTGCTCTCCGTGGTCAGGACGCACTCGACCACCCGCTCGACCGAGCCCGTCATCGCGGCAAGGGCCAGCGCCGCGTTGAAGCCCCACTCCTCCAGCAGCACCTGCGCTCCGGCACCCTGGGTGAGCTGCAGCGGCGTGCTCGCCCGGCGGGCGAACGCGACCAGCGAGTCCTTGTGCGCGGCGGGGATGTCGCCCTCGACCAGGGCGCACGCGAGATCGGGCAGCAGCCCGGCCGCGGCGACGACGGCCGCGGCCACCGGGCCGCTGCCGAGCACGGCGATCCGTGAGGGGTCCACGCTCGCGAGCGTCCGCAGCGCCTGCACCGCCCGGACGGCGTCGGTGAAGACGCCACGGTTGTACGGGTCGTCGAGGTCGTCCGGGGGCAGCTCGACCACCAGGTGGGCGAACCCGTCCGGCGCGAGCCACTCGAGGTCACGGCCGGCGGCACGGCCGGCGGGCCGCAGCTCGACCACGCCCGGCAGCGTGGCGTCGGCCTGCGACGGGGCGATGAGCCGACCCGTCACGGGGCGGCCCTCGAACCCGGCGTAGGTCACGGCCTCGGCCGTGAGGTCCTTGGCGCGGGTGGACGCAGCGGTCAGCACGGGCGCCACCTCGATGCCGCGGTGCGCGGCGAGGTTCTGCGTCCAGAACAGGTCGAAGCTCGCGGGCTCGTCGGTGGCGGGCGGCGTGGCCGGCGTCACCGTGACGAGCGGCAGATCGTACTCAGGCACGGGTGGACCTCCGGGGATGGGCGTGCGCTGGGAGCCTACCGCCCGGGCGCGACAGGCATTTTTCCGGTTCGAGCAGTCCCGGCGGTCAGATGATCTTGCCCAGCCACGCGAGCTTGCGCGGGAAGCGGTAGTCCCCGCCGCCCTCGTGGTTGTTGTACGGGTAGACGTCGATGTCCTTCAGCACCGGTTCGGCCTGCCCCGGAGCCCAGCTGTTGAACGCGGCGTACACGGTGGACGGCGGGCAGGTGGCGTCCATGAGGGCGACCGAGAACAGACCTGCCGAACGCGCCCGGCGGGCGAACGAGACCCCGTCCAGGTAGGAGAAGGTGCGCCAGACCTGCGCCTCGACCGAGGGATCGCGGTACACGGACAGGAACTTCGTGATCTCGCCGTACGGGAGGTTGTCCGTGATCGACACGGCGCGACGGTAGTGGCTCAGGAACGGCACGTCCGGCATCGCTGCCACGACGTCGGGCACCAGGCCGGCCACCGCGATGGTGATGCCGCCGCCCTGGCTGACTCCGCTCACCGCCACGCGCTCCGGGTCCAGTCCGGGGACGGCACGCACCGCGTCGACGGCGCGGACTCCGTCGGTGAAGACGCGACGGTAGTAGTGGTCGTGCGGGTCGAGCACGCCGCGGGTCATGAACCCGGGAGTCGCGGGCCCGGAGCCCACCGGGTCCGGCGTGTCCCCACCGGTGCCCCAGCCCGAACCCTGGCCGCGGGTGTCCATCCGCAGGTGCGCGTACCCGGCCGCCGCCCAGTGGATCTTCTCGTGCGGCAGACCGCGCCCACCGCCGTAGCCCTCGTACTCCACCACCACGGGGAGGTCGCCGTCGGCGTGCGCCGGCCGGGTGAGCCAGGCCTTGACCGGATGGCCGCCGAAGCCGGGGAACGTGACGTCGTCGACCACTACCTCGGTGAGCCCGATGTCGATGCGCTCCACGGTGGGTGCCTGGCCGAACGCGCGCGCCTCCGTGAGGGTCGCCGACCAGAACTCGTCGAAGTCGCCGGGCTCGTCGATCTCGGGGACGTACGTCTCGAGATCGGGCAGCGGCATGTCGAACTGGGCCACGTGGTGCTCCTCGGCATAGTCGTCTACGTGCTCGACGGGCCCACGCGGGCGCGGTCGCCGTCGACGGTGGACAGACTAGCCGGGGCATCCGACATCGAGTAGACGCCGTTCGCCGCCCGGCAGGGCGCCGTCCGCCGCCCGCCGGCGGACCGGATGGCGGTGGGTGTCCGGTTCCCGGCCCGTGGCGAACTACCCTTCTTAGGTGGCACATCTACTCGGCGCGGACGGCATCGCGCTGACCATCGGTACTCGCACCCTCCTGTCCGACGTCTCCCTCGGGCTCGACGACGGCGACCGCGTCGGCGTGGTCGGACCCAACGGCGCGGGCAAGTCGACCCTGCTGCGCATCCTCGCCGGCACCTCGCGGCCCGACGCCGGCCGCGTCACCCGGGTGGGCGGCTCGACCCTCGGCATGCTCGACCAGCGGGACGAGCTGGTCGAGGGCGCGACGGTGCTCGACATCGTGCACGGCGACGCCGAGACCCACGTCTGGGCGTCCGACGCACGGGTGCGCCAGGTACAGGACGGGCTGCTCGCCGACCTCGGCTGGGACGCGCCCGTCGCCAAGCTCTCCGGCGGCCAGCGCCGCCGCGTGGCGCTGGCGGCCCTGCTCGTGCAGGACCCGGACGTGCTGCTGCTCGACGAGCCGACCAACCACCTCGACGTCGAGGGCGTCGCCTGGCTCGCGGCCCACCTGCGGGAACGGTACGGACGGCCAGGGACGACCGGTGCCCTCGTGGTCGTGACGCACGACCGCTGGTTCCTCGACGAGGTCTGCTCCCGCATGTGGGAGGTGCGCGGGGACGACACCGGAGCCATCGACGGGTACGAGGGTGGCTACGCTGCCTACATCCTCGCGCGCGCCGAACGTGCCCGCCAGGCCGCGACGGCCGCCGAGAAGCGCGACAACCTGCTGCGCAAGGAGCTCGCGTGGCTGCGCCGCGGCGCGCCGGCCCGCACGTCCAAGCCGAAGTTCCGGCTCGACGCCGCGTCCGCGCTGATCGACGACGAGCCGCCGCCACGGGACTCGATGGAGCTGACCCGGATGGCGACGCGGCGGCTGGGGAAGGACGTGCTGGACCTGGAGTCCGTCAGCGTCACCGTCCCCGGCAAGGTGCTGTTCGACGACGTGACCTGGCGCCTCGGCCCCGGCGACCGGTACGGCGTCGTCGGCGTCAACGGCGCGGGCAAGACGACGTTGCTCGCCCTGCTCGCCGGCCGCCGCGAGCCCGACTCCGGCCGGGTCAAGCGCGGCAAGACGATCCACGTCCGCGAGCTCTCGCAGGACGTCGCCGAGCTGGACGAGCTCGGGGGCCTCACCGCGGTCCAGGTGGTCGAGCAGGAGAAGGGCCGGGTCGTCGTCGACGGCAAGGAGCTGACGGCGTCCCAGCTCACCGAGAAGCTCGGCTTCACCCGGGAGCGTGCCTACACCCTCGTGCGCGACCTGTCCGGCGGCGAGCGGCGCCGGCTCCAGCTGCTGCGCCTGCTGGTGGCCGAGCCCAACGTGCTGCTGCTCGACGAGCCCACCAACGACCTCGACACCGACACCCTCGCCGCGGTCGAGGACCTGTTGGACGGGTGGCTGGGCACGCTGATCGTCGTCTCGCACGACCGCTACCTGCTGGAGCGCGTGGCGGACCGGCAGGTCGCGCTGCTCGGCGACGGGAGCATCCGCGACCTGCCCGGCGGGGTCGAGGAGTACCTGCGGCTCCGCGCGGCGGCCAAGGCGGCCGGGGCGTCCGCCTCGGGCACACCGGCCGGCGCGGGCACGGGTGCGGCGGGCGGTCCGGCGGCGAGCGGGGCGGTGCCGGACGCCGCCCCGGTGTCGGGCGGAGCCCCCGGTGGGGAGGCGGTCAACCAGCGTGACGTTCGCGCGGCGAAGAAGGAGGCCTCCCGGATCGAGCGCCGGCTTGCGAAGATTGCCCAGAAGGAGGCCGAGCTGCACGAGAGCATCGCGCAGCAGGCAACGGACTACCAGGCTGTCGCCCGGCTGGACGCGGAGCTCCGCGACCTGGCGAGCGAGCGCGACGAGCTCGAGCTGGCCTGGTTGGAAGCGGCGGAGGTGGCGGGATGACCGACAACGATCAGGCACCGCTCGACGGGGTCGATCGAGCCCTCGTCGACGCGCTGCGCAAGGACGGGCGCACCACGCTCGCGGTGCTGTCCGAGATCTCGGGGCTGTCCTTGTCCGCGGTGCAGGTGCGGGTGCGCAAGCTGGAGGCCCGCGGCGTCATCACGGGCTACCGGGCCGTGGTGAACGCCGAGGCAGTCGGGCTGCCGCTCTCCGCCTTCATCGAGATCACCCCGCTGGACCAGGCGCAGGAGGACGACGCGCCCGAGCGCCTGCGCGGCATGCCGGGCATCGAGTCCTGCTACTCGGTGGCGGGCAACGCGAACTACCTGCTCACGGCCCGGGTGGCGTCGCCGCGCGCGCTGGAGGAGCTGCTGGGCCGCATCCGCCGCACGGCCAAGGTCTCGACGCGCACCACGGTGGTGCTGCAGACGTACTTCGAGGGGCAGACGACCGAGCCGGGCTGACGGCCGGCCGCCTCGAAGGAGAGAACGGGCCGACTCAGCGCTGTGCCAGGGCGGGCTGGTCCAGCGTGAGCGTGCCCGCGTCGGCGTCCAGCACGACCGGCACGCCGAGCGGCACGGTGAACGGGTCCGGCCCGTGGCCGAACCCGAGCTCGCCGACGATCGGGATGTCGAGCGGCCCCAGCAGGTCCAGGACCACGGGCTCGACCGGCTCGCAGTCCCGCCACGACCCGAGCACGATCCCCACCGCGCCGTCGAACCAGCCGGAGCGCAGCAGGAACGTGAGGAACGAGTCGACCCGGTAGGCCCGCTCGTCGACGTCCTCCAGCAGGACGATCCCGCCCGCGGCGGACGGCTGCGTCGGGCCGCGCCCGACGGACGTCGCCAGGAGCGAGAGGCAGCCGCCGGTCGTGATGCCGCGGGCCGTCCCGCCCACCAGGGTGTGCGCGAAGGGGCCGGAGACCTTCTGCGTGGTATCCGGCTCGAACAGCGTGCGCCGCAGGTGCTCGCGTGCCGTCGGTGACTCGAGGAACGACACGGTCCCCGACATCGGGCCGTGCAGGGACACGAGCCCGAGGTGGGTCGCGACCGCCTGGTGCAGCACCGTGCAGTCGCTGTAGCCGACGAGCACCTTCGGGTCGGTCGCGGCCAGCGCGTCCCAGTCGACGAGGTCGACCATCCGGCTCGCCCCGTAGCCGCCGCGCGCGGTGAAGACCGCCCGGACGTCGGGATCGAGCCACGCCTCCTGGAAGTCGGCGGCACGCGCCGCGTCGGAGCCCGCCAGATAGCCGTGTCTCGGGTGCGTGTCCAGGACATGGGGCATCACCTGCACGTCGAGCCCCCATCCGCGGAGGTGCGCGACGCCGTCGTCGAGCCGCTCCGGTGGTACCGGACCGGACGGGGCGACGACGGCCACGGTGTCACCGGGACGTAGTCGCGGCGGACTGGTCAGGGGCCGCAGCATGGCCTGAGACTACCTTTCGCGCGGGCGGGTGTCCGTGGGCTCCGGCACGCCGCGCCGCTATCCGGGTTCTCGTTCTGCCGGGCCGGCGGCCCCCCAGGCGGACGTGAGCCGGCCGAGCAGCTCGCCCAGCGTCCGGCGGTCCTGCGGGGACAGGCCGCCGATCAGCTCCTCCTCGTGCGCGAGCAGGGCGCGCACCGCGCGTTCGACCAGCTCGTGCCCGGCGGCGGTCAGGGTCACGGCCACCGCGCGCCGCCCGGCGTCGGACGGCGACCGCGTCACCAGGCCGGCCTGCTCGGCCCGTGCCACGCGCTGCGAGATCGCGCCCGCGGTCACGAGGGTCTGCGCCGCCAGCTCGCGCGTCGTCAGCGCCCACGGCTCGCCCGAGCGCCGCAGGGTGCTGAGCAGGTCGAGGGTCGCCGGGTCGATCCCGATCCGGTGCAGGGTCCTGCGCCGGTCGTCGGCGAGAGCCTTCGCGGCTCGCCACAGCGGGGTGATCACGCCGATGGACGACACCGGCACGCCCGGAAGCTCGCGTTCCCACGCGGTCGCGATCGACTCGGGCGGAACGGCCGACGTCGAGTCGAAGGGGTACTCGGTCACTGGACCCTCCTGTATGTTTAGATCTAAACGTACAGGATCGGAGGCAGTGGCATGCCCAGACTTGTTCTCGTCACCGGGGGTTCCGGTGGCATCGGGAGTGCGGTGGCGCGCCGTTTCGTCGAGCAGGGCGACCACGTCGTCATCACCGGCCGCGACGCGGTGCGGCTCGAGCGGTCGGCACAGGAGACGGGCGCGCGCGGGGTGCGCTGCGACGTCGGGCGGCCGGACGGCGTGGCGGAGCTGACGGAGCGGCTCGGCGCACCCGTCGACGTCCTCGTGGCCATGGCGGGCGGTAACACCGACTTCGACCGGCCGGAGCCGGTCGGCCTCGCGCAGCTCGCCGACGCCTGGCGCGCCAACCTCGACGCGAACCTGCTCAGCACCGTGCTGGTGGCCACCGCGGTCCTGGAAACCATGCCGCCCGGCGGGTCCGTGGTGACCGTCGGCTCGATCGGCGCCGAGTACGCGGGCACGTCGTACGGCGTCGCCAAGGCGGCGGTCCAGGCGTGGACCGCAGGGCTGTCCGCGTCGGTCGGCCCGCGCGGGATCACCGCGAACTGCGTGGCGCCCGGCTACATCGCCGAGACCGGCTACTTCAAGGACCGCCTCACCGAGCAGCGTCGAGACCGGCTGGTCGCCGCCACGCACGACGGCCGCGCGGGCCTGCCCGACGACGTCGCCGCCCTGGTCTCGTTCCTGGCCTCGCCCGGCGCCCGGCACCTCACGGGCCAGACGCTGCACGTCAACGGCGGCGCCCACACGACCCGGTGAGGGGGCAAGGCGGTTAACTGCACTTCGTCCTGGTGCGTCGCTTCCGTCTTGTAAGGGCGGATTGTTACGCTCGGCGTCGCCAGCACATCGTCCGGCGCCGTGCCCCACCCCGCGAAGCGTCCTCGCCTCGCGCGGGCCCCCGTGGGTGCCCCGGTGCCGGGCAGACGAAGGAGCCCCGAGTCAATGCCCACGACCCGAACCTGGCTGCAGGCGGGCGGTGGCACCGTGGCCGCTGCCCTGATCATCGCCGCCGTGGCGCAGGCGATGAACTCGAGCGCGATGTGGGTGTCCAACGATCCGGTCGGCGAGTGCGGCCGGACCTCCGGGGGCGCTGTGGTCGCGGTCCAGAACGTGCTGTCGGCCGGTACCGGGCTCAAGCCCGTGGACGGGTCGTGGGACGCGGACTCGGAGGCGGCGACCAAGGCGTTCCAGGCCTACAACGGGCTGCCGGTCAACGGGTGCGTGGACACCGGCACCTGGGTCACCATGCGCGCGCTGGTCGTCTCGCTGTGCGACCCGGAGTTCGACTGCCGCGGCCCCGACCACCGCGTGCGCTACGGCGCCCCGGGCGGTGCCCGGGAGGCCTACTTCGCCGAGAACGACTGCGACTGGGGGTCGTACGTGCTGCCGGGCGTGGCGCGCAGCCCGGTCTCGTCGAACAAGGTCATGGCGCTCTCGCGGAACGCAGTCACCGAGATCGAGTGCGAGGGCTGACGTGGTCACGACCATCGAGGAGCCGCGCATCCGGCCCGAATGGCTGCTCGGCGGTGCGGTGACGCTGCTCGGCGCGATCATCATCGTCGTGGTCACGCTGGTTCTCGGGGCGCGCGAGGACGAGCCCGTCGTCGCTCCGGTGGACGCCACCGAGCTGACGGCCGGCACCTGCGCCGAGGACCTGCGGCAGCCCCACTGGATGCCCGAGTCCGTCAAGAGCGCGGTGGCCGAGTGCCCCGCCGACATCTCGGCCCGGATCGGTCGCACGACGGCGGAGGACCACCTCGGCACCTGGATCGGCTACCCGCTGGACGGCGAGGAGAACGAGGAGACGTTCCCCGAGGGACCGGGTCAGGCGTGGCCGGAGGAGGAGGTCCGGGCCGGCGCGTACCACCCGCAGAACGTCATCACGTATGTGGCGTACCCGGGGTCGGCGGAACTGTCCGACGAGCTGTCCGGCGACAACGTGACGGTCGAGTCGGAGGACCTGCCGGAGTCGGGGCACACGGCACGGGTCACCCGCGTGGACAACAACGGGTTCGGCCCTGTGCGGGTCGAGTGGTCCGACGACCTGGGCTCGTACCTGCTGCTGGCCACGGTCGGCCGCACTCCGACCGGGAACGCGGGACCGACCGTGGCGGAGCTGATCCGCATCGCGGACAGCGTGGCGGCGGAGGACGAGTAGCCACGACGAGCAGCCCACGACACGTCAGACGCTCAGGTCACCCGAGCGACCTGAGCGTCCGACAGGTCAGAGGGTTTCCGTCAGGACCTCGTCCAGGGCCTGCACGCCCGCCTCGAGGGCCTCGGCGGAGACCGTCAGCGCCGGGCGGAACCGCACCGACCGCTCGCCGCAGCCCAGCAGCAGCACGCTGCGCTCGGTGAGCGCGGCGAGCACCTGGTCGCGGACCGCGCGCGACGGCAGCGTCATCGCGCACATGAGGCCCTTGCCGCGCACATCGGTCACGCCGTCGTGCCGGGTCGCCAGCTCGGTGAGCGCGTCGTGCAGGGTCTTGCCCATGGTGCGGGCCCGCTCGACCAGGCCCTCTGCCTCGTAGGTCTCGAGGATCCGGCGCGAGCGCACCATGTCGGTGAGGTTGCCGCCCCAGGTCGAGTTGATGCGCGACGAGACGGCGAACGCGTTGTCCGGGACCTCGTCGACGCGACCGCCGGCCATGATGCCGCAGACCTGCGTCTTCTTGCCGAAGGCGACGACGTCGGGCGTGACGCCCAGCTGCTGGTACGCCCACGTGGTCCCGGTGATCCCCGCGCCGGTCTGGACCTCGTCCACGATGAACAGCGCGTCGAACTCCCGGCACAGCGCCTGCATGCCCTGCAGGAACGAGGGGCGGAAGTGGTGGTCGCCGCCCTCACCCTGGACGGGCTCCATGATGAACGCCGCGACGTCGTGCGGGTTGGCCTCGAACGCGGCACGGGCGGCGCCGAGCGCCTCGGCCTCCGCCGCGTCCATGTCCTTGCCCTCCGCGATGTACGGCGAGGGGATGCGCGGCCAGGCGAACTTGGGGAACCGCGCCACCTTGCCCGGCTCGGTGTTCGTGAGCGACATCGTGTAGCCGGAGCGGCCGTGGAACGCGTGCTCCAGGTGCATCACCTGGGTGCCGAGCTCGGGGGAGCGGCCGTTCGCCTCGTTGAGGCGGGACTTCCAGTCGAACGCGACCTTGAGCGCGTTCTCGACGGCGAGCGCTCCACCGTCGATGAAGAACAGGTGGGGCAGCGCCGGGTCGCCGAGCACACGCGCGAAGGTGTCGGCGAAGCGCGCCATCTCGACCGTGTAGATGTCGGAGTTCGACGGCTTGTTGATCGCCGCGGTGGCGAGCTCCTCGCGGAACGCCGCGTCGTCGGCCAGGGCGGGGTGGTTCATGCCGAGCGGCGAGGAGGCGAAGAACGTGAACAGGTCGAGCCACTCGCGGCCGTCGCGCGCGTCGACGAGTGTGGAGCCGTGCGACCGGGTGAGATCGAGGACGAGGTCGAACCCGTCGACCAGGAGGTGCTCGCGGAGGGTGGGGAGCACTGCGGTGGGCTCAAGATGTGTCGTCATGCTGGAAAGGTAGGCAATCATCCTGCCAGGTTTCAATGACTCTGGAAATGTTCCTGTCAGGAACGCCTGCGCCTGGGGCGGCGTGTCGCGATCAGCTCGGCGGTGCCCAGGGCGAGCGTGGACCCGAGGATCACCAGGAGCGGTGCGTTCCACCCGCCGGACACCGAGAGCACCGCACCGATCACGGCGGGCGCTGTCGCCGCCACCGCGTAGCCGAACGCCTGGACGGCGGCCACCGTGCGGCGCGTCTGCGCGACGGTGCGGCACCGCTGCGCGACGAGTGTGAAGATCACCACGAAGTTCCCGCCCTGGGCGACCCCGGCGAGGCTCACCCACAGCAGCCACCACTGCGGCGCCAGCAGGAGGCCGGCGGGCAGGGCGAGCCACAGCAGCGCCATCGTCACCGCGGCCCACCGCATCGGGACCCGTGCGGCGAGGGCGAGCGGGACCAGCACGCTGCCCGCGATGGCCAGGCCCTGGAACGGCGCCGCGGCGTTGCCCGCCGTGGCCACGGACAGGTCCAGCAGGTCGCGCAGCAGCTCGGGCAGCCAGCCGGTGACCGCGTAGTACGAGAACGACTGTCCCGCGAACGCCACGGTCAGCGCCCAGGTGATCGGACGGCGCAGCACACCGCCCCAGGTCTCGTCGGGTTCCTCGGAGCGGTGCGGGGTGGGGGGCGTGGCGGGCACGACCCCGTCGTCGTCCACGTGCGGGTCCGGCGGGGGCGCCGCCCGGGCGAACTGCGGGTCCGGCAGCCGCCGGGTGGTGACGAGCCACACGACCAGCGCCACCGCCGCGACGAGCGACCACGACGCGATGGCGCCCTGCCACCCCAGCAGGGCCGCGAACGGTGCGGTCAGGGACGTGGCGAAGACCGACCCGAGGTTCATGGTCGACGAGTAGAGGCCCGTCGCCAGCGCCGCCCTGGCCGGGAAGTCCCGCGCGATGATGACGGGAACCACCACGTTGCCCACCGTGATCGCGGAACCCAGCACCACCGTCCCCGTGAACGCGGCGACCACACCGACCGTGCCGGTTCCCGCCGACCGGATGAGCGTCCCCGCGATCACGCCCACCAGCGCGACCGTGACCGCCGCGTACGGCCCCAGCCGGGAGATGAGCGCGGACGCCGCCGGCGCCACCACGCTGAAGCAGAGGGCGGGGATCCCCACGAGCAGTCCGGCGAGGGTCTGGTCCAGGCCGAGGCCGGCCGCGACGTCGGCCATGACCGGCGGGAGAGATGTGATGGGGGTGCGCAGGTTCAGCGCGAAGACAAGGACCGCGACGAGCAGCGCCGAGCCGCCAGCCGCTGTGCGGATGTTGCTCATGATGCTGCCATTGTCCGTGACGGGGTCAGCCGGTGTGTCAGGCGTCCAGCACATCACCACCCGGTGTGGTGATCGTCATGCGTGTTCCACAGGAGGGATCGCGGCATTCCCGTTAGATTGGGCGACCGGTCAACGGATCCGGAACGACGTCAGGTGTTTGATGAAGCAGCGGCAGGTCCTCCGAGGTGTGGGAGCACTCGTCGGTGTACTCACGGTGTCCGGCTGTGGGTTCGACATCGGCACGATCGACTACACGGAGCCCGAGTTCGTGGGCTCCTACGTGGGTGACGGCGCCACGACGGTCGTCGCGCTGGGCAAGGACCGCACGTTCACGGCGGTCGGGGTCCCGGACGAGGTGCTCGACGACGCGGCGGACGGTGCCGTCGAGGAGGTGCCCGCCGAGCTCGAGGGCACCTGGAGGTACGTCTCGGGAAGCGCGCCCGACCGCGTCGAGCTGACGGTCACCGACATCGACGGCGAGCCGGCCGAGCTCGGCGAGCTGCCGCTGTACGTCGCCGACGCCGACGACCTCTTCTTTCTGCCTGACCAGCTGGGCCGCGAGAAGATCGTGGTCAGCCGCAGCCGCTGAGCCGCCTCCCGAGCGTCACCAGCGCCGTCGCACGGTTGCCTTGCCTCCGGTCACCAGGCTCGCGGCCGGGACGTCGTCGGCCACCACCGATCCGGCGGTGATCACGGCGTCTACGGCTACTCGTCGAACTGGGCCGTCACCGTACGGAGCAGATCGGCGAGCTGCGGGCGCTCCGTGGGCGAGAGCGCGGCCAGCACCGTGGCCTCGATGTCGAGCAGGTCGCTCATCGCGGCGTCGACCCGTGCCAGCCCTTCCTCGGTGAGCTCGACCAGGACGCCGCGACGGTCGTCGGGGGAGCGGTGCCGTTGCACGAACCCGCGCGACTCCAGTCGGTCGATCCGGTTGGTCATGGTGCCGCTGGTGACCAGGGTCTGCGTGACGAGCGTGCCGGGCGAGAGCCGGTACGGCTCACCGGCGCGGCGCAGCGCGGAGAGCACGTCGAACTCCCAGGTCTCCAGGCTGTGCCGCGCGAAGGCGGTACGGCGCGCCAGATCGAGATGCCGGGCGAGGCGCGATACCCGGCTGAACACGGTGAGGGGTTCGAGCTCCAGGTCCGGGCGCACGTGGTGCCACGCGGCGACGATGCGGTCGACCTCGTCGGCGGGACCTGTGTGCTTCATGGCGAGAGGCTATCGGATGTCTCGATATCAAGAATCTCGACAGCGGGTCCGGCAGCCGTCGCCCATGGTCGCCGGCCTCATGGCGGCCGTAGGCTCGGGCCCCGTGGGAACAGACATCAGGGTGCACCAGGTGTACGCCGGTCGAGTGCTGCAGGGTTCGGGCGCGGTCTCCCTCGTGCCGGACGAGGTCGAACGGCTCGGGGCCCAGCGGGTCCTGCTGGTCGCGGCGCCGTCGTCGGCAGAGGTGGCCCAGGGCCTGGCCACGGCCCTGGCCGACCGGTATGCCGCGACGTTCGGCAGCCCCGTCCAGCACAGCCCGGTCGAGGTGACCGCCCGCGCGCTCGCCCTGGCCGGTGAGGTGCGGGCCGACGCTCTGGTCGCGGTAGGAGGTGGCTCGGCCATCGGGCTGTCGAAGGCGCTCGCCGTCCGGACCGGCATGCCGCAGGTGGCGGTGCCGACCACCTACGCCGGGTCCGAGGCCACACCCGTGCTCGGCGAGACCGAGAACGGCATCAAGACGACCCGGCGCGACCCTGCCCTGGCGCCGGGCACCATCGTCTACGACCCGGACCTCACGCTGTCGCTGCCCCGGGGGCTGACCCTGACCTCGGCTCTCAACGCGCTCGCCCACGCCGTCGAGGCCCTCTGGGACTCCCGTGCCAGCGCGGCGACCCGCGCCTACGCGGTCGAGTCCGCCGGCGGGATCCTCGCGGCGCTCCCCGTGGTGCTGGACCGCCCGGCCGACCTCCCCGCCCGCGCCCGGCTCCAGGAGGCCGCCTGGCTGGCCGGTGCGTGCCTGGCCCAGGCCCGGATGGGACTGCACCACCAGCTCGCGCACGCCCTCGGCGGGACGTTCGACCTGCCGCACGCCGAGCTGCACGCCCTGCTCCTCGCGTACGTCATGCGGTTCAACCTGCCGGCGGCGCCCGACGCCGCGGAGCGGCTGATCCGTCTCACGAGCGGCGACCCGACGCTGGCCGTCGCGGGGCTCGCGGCCCGGCACGACGGCCCGACGACGCTCCGCGCGCTCGGCGTGGCCCGCGAGGCGCTGCGCGAGGTCGCGGAGCGCGTGGCGGCGGACCCCTACCCCAACCCCCGTCCGGTGACGGCCGACGCGGTGGAGGAACTGCTGCTCGCCGCCTGGTGAGGCTCCGGGGCGTTGGCCCCGCGGCCGAGCCGCAACCTGTGCGTGCCGGTGGGTGGTTTGGGGTGCCGAACCGCAACCTGTGCGTGCCGGTGGGTGGTTTGGGGTGCCGAACCGCAACCTGTGCGTGCCGGTGGGTGGCCAACCGAAGCTTGCATGTCTACGGGGAGCTCGGTAGACGCACAACCTTCGCTTCGAGGCCGGTGATGACTCGGAGCTTGCGGTTCGGCGCGCCCGAGCCGGCCGCGCCCGAGATCGACGCGCACCCGCCCGCGCCCAACTGACTCAAGTTCAAGAATGTGTCCAGTTTATGGCGCTGCGTGGCCCGATTTCGGACCCAATATCACAGGGTGAAACAGGGTGCGCACCAAAAGCGAATATCCAATTCCCGTTGCAGAGTCCGTGTCGTGTGCTTAATGTATGGAACGCGAACACTGTTCCGCTCGCAGGTGATCATCCTGTGATTCCCGTTTTCTGGAAGGAATAGCACCATGACCCTCATTGACATCGTCTCGGAACTTCTCCACAACCTCGGCTGGAGCCTCGAGCAGATTCTGGCGCTTCTGGGCCTCTGATCTGCGGCGACGCGGCGCCGAATTGCCGGTAGCCGCGTAAGAAACATCCCCAGCTGTGCGAACACCCCTCGCGAGATATCGCGAGGGGTGTTCGTTATATAACTGGTCACGCACACATTCTTGCCCGAGGGCAAAACCGGTTGCGTTCGCGCAATGACGGGCAGCAGGGATCGGAGATTTCAGGTCCTCCGGGCATTTTGCCGGCCATGTTGAGGCAAGGTCAGTCGCTGCGCTCTTCGGCGTCAGCGCGTCATCCTCGTGAGTGCCGGCTTTCGCTCCATGTTGTGCAGGCCGTTCCATGCCAGGTTGACCAGGTGAGCGGCGACCTCGGTCTTCTTGGGGCTGCGTGCGTCCAGCCAGTACTGGCCCGTGAGCGCGATCATGCCGACCAGCATCTGCGCGTAGAGCGGCGCGGTCTTGGTCTCGAGCCCTGCCGCCTTGAACTGGTTCTCCAGGATCGTCTCCACCTGGGTGGCGACGTCGCCGATCAGGCTGGAGAACGTGCCGGTCGCCTGCGCGACGGGAGAGTCGCGCACGAGGATGCGAAAGCCGTCCTCCGACGACTCGATGTAGTCGAGGAGGGCGAGCGCGGTGCGCTCGAGGAGGACCTTGGGGTGCCCGCCCTTGCCGAGTGCGCCGGTGAGCGCGGTGGTCAGCGCCTGCACCTCGCGGTCCACGACGACGGCGTAGATGCCCTCCTTGCCGCCGAAGTGCTCGTAGACGACGGGCTTCGAGACCTCGGCGCGTGCCGCGATCTCCTCCACGCTGGTGCCCTCGAAGCCCTTTCCGGCGAACAGCCCGCGGCTGACCGCGAGCAGCTGCTCACGGCGCTGACTGGCCGTCATGCGAGGTCGGTGGGTACGTCGGTTGTCGGCGGCCATGGTGCTCATTGTGCCCGAGCGGCTGTTCCGGACGTGTCCGGAACGCGTCGGTCGGGTGAACGCTGTGGCTGACGACTCGCCGGTCTCGGGCAGGGGCATGCCCGAGGACCTGGCAGACTGTTCACGGACATGCGACGGTGGCACACGCCCGCTTCGGGTCACGACGGAGCCTCGCGCGCGCCCGGTCCGCCTTGGTGTAATCGGCAGCACAGAGGTTTTTGGTGCCTTTAGTCCAGGTTCGAATCCTGGGGGCGGAGCCATCCGGATCTGACGAACCCACCGATCGGAGCACTCGTGACCGAGACACCTCAGCCGGCAGCAGTCATCGTTCTTGCCGCCGGCCAGGGCACCCGCATGAAGTCCGCGTTGCCAAAGGTCCTGCATCCCCTCGGCGGCAAGCCGATGGTCGGGCACGCGCTCACTGCGGCTCGGGAGCTCGAACCGGTCCAGGTCGCCGTCGTGGTCCGGCACGAGCGCGAGCTCGTCGCGGAGGCGGTCGGCCGTCTCGACCCGGGTGCGATCCTCGTGGACCAGGACGACATCCCTGGCACTGGACGTGCGGTGCAGTGCGCTCTCGCGGCGCTCGACTCCAAGGCGCAGGCCGCGTCGGCCGCCGCGGGTCTCGCCGACGGCGAGACGGTGGGCGACGGCGTCGACGGCCCCGTCGTGGTCGTCGCGGGCGACGTCCCGCTGCTCGACGGCGCCACGCTCGGGCAGCTGCTGGCCGCCCACCAGGCCGACGGCAACGCCGTCACCGTCCTCACCACCGAGGTTGCCGACGCCACCGGCTACGGCCGGATCGTGCGTGAGCCGGACACCGGCGACGTGCTCGAGATCGTGGAGCACAGGGACGCGAGCGCGGACCAGCTCGAGATCCGTGAGATCAACTCGTCGGTCTACGTGTTCGACGCCGCCACGCTCCGCACGGGCCTCGGCGGCCTCGACAGCAGGAACGCGCAGGGCGAGGTCTACCTGACCGACGTCGTCGCGTTCGCCCGCACCGAGGGGCGGCACGTGCGCGCGCTGCTCGCCGACGACCCGATGCTGGTCGAGGGCGTCAACGACCGCGTGGCCCTCTCCGTGCTCGCCCGCGAGATGAACCGCCGGATCGTCGAGGAGTGGCAGCGCGCGGGCGTCACGGTGCAGGACCCGGCCACCACGTGGATCGACGTCGACGTCGAGCTGGCCCCGGACGTCACGCTCCTGCCGAACACACAGCTCAAGGGCGCCACGGTCGTCGCGACGGGAGCGACGATCGGCCCCGACACCACACTGACCGACGTCGAGGTGGGCGTCGGAGCCACGGTGGTCCGCACGCACGGTTCGCTCGCCGTGATCGGCGAGGGCGCGTCCGTCGGTCCGTTCGCCTACCTGCGCCCCGGCACCAGCCTGGGCCGCAAGGGCAAGATCGGCACGTTCGTCGAGACCAAGAACGCCGAGATCGGCGAGGGCAGCAAGGTGCCGCACCTGTCCTACGTGGGCGACGCCACGATCGGCGAGCACTCCAACGTCGGTGCCGCGTCGGTGACCGTCAACTACGACGGCGTGCACAAGCACCGCACCGTGATCGGCTCGCACGCGCGCACGGGCGCGGACAACATGTTCGTGGCGCCCGTGACGGTCGGCGACGGTGCCTACACCGCCGCGGGGTCCGTGATCCGTCGTGACGTGCCCGCCGGTGCGCTCGGCGTCACGGCGGGCCAGCAGCGGAACATCGAGGGTTGGGTCGCCCGCCGTCGGCCAGGGACGGCCGCGGCGGAGGCGGCCGCGACCGCCCACAGCGGGCCGTCCGGCCTCGGAGACCAGGCGCAGCGGCAGCTCGCCCAGCAGAATGCAGCTGGGGCCCCCACGGCCCCGCAGGCCGCGACCGCCCAGGCCGAACCGGCCGAACTGGCCCCAGCACCAGGGGCCGACAAGGAAGGAAAGTCCCACTGATGTCCAGCATCGCTCCCGTAGGCCCGAACCGTCATCCGCTCGTCCTCGCAGCGGGTCGAGCACACCCCGAGCTGGCGAAGAACGTGGCGAAGGAGCTGGGTATCGACCTGCTCGGCGTCTCCGCGTACGACTTCGCGAACAGCGAGACCTACGTGCGGTTCAGCGACTCCGTGCGGGGCATGGACCTGTTCCTGCTGCAGTCGCACACGATGCCGGTCAACCAGTGGATCATGGAGCAGCTGCTCATGGTCGACGCCGCCAAGCGGGCCTCCGCCCACTCGGTCACCGTCGTCGCTCCGTTCTTCGGCTACGCGCGCCAGGACAAGAAGAGCCGCGGCCGCGAGCCGATCTCGGCCCGCCTCATCGCCGACCTGTTCAAGACGGCGGGCGCCGACCGGCTGATGAGCGTGGACCTGCACACCGCGCAGATCCAGGGCTTCTTCGACGGGCCCGTGGACCACCTGTGGGCGATGCCGATCCTCGTCGACTACGTGCGCACCCGGGTGGACGTCGACAACGTCACCGTGGTGTCGCCCGACGCCGGCCGCATCCGTGTCGCCGAGATCTGGGCCTCCAAGCTGGGCGGTGGCCCGCTGGCGTTCGTGCACAAGACGCGTGACGTGACGCGGCCCAACCAGTCCGTCGCCAACCGTGTGGTGGGCGACGTCGAGGGCCGGGACTGCGTGCTGGTCGACGACCTCATCGACACCGGCGGGACCATCGCGGAGGCCGTCAAGGTGGTCAAGGCGGCCGGGGCCAAGTCGGTGACCGTCGCGGCGACGCACGGTGTGCTGTCGGGTCCCGCGAAGGAGCGGCTCACGGAGTCCGGGGCGCGCGAGGTGGTCGTCACGGACACCCTGCCGATCCCGGAGGACCGCCGGTTCGACTGCCTCAAGGTGCTCTCGATCGCCCCGCTGCTCGCCTCGGCGATCAACGAGGTGCACTCGGACGGGTCGGTGACCTCGCTCTTCGACGGTAACTCCTGATCAGTTCGGGTATACGGTCGGACACTTGACTCGGATACGGTCAACGGAGGACCGTGTCTTGACATCGATCTGGGAGGGTCAGTGGCCGTCACCGTCGTGGTGCCCACGTTCAACGAGGGGCCCAACGTCCGGGCGCTCACCGAGCGGCTGTGTGCCGCGTTCGGCGTGCTGCCCGACGACGGTCGCGCCTCGGGCGCCCCGCACGGCCCCGAGGGCGGCCCGGCCCCCGTGGGGGCGCCCGAGCTGGCGGAGATCCTCTTCGTGGACGACTCCACCGACGACACGCCCGACCTGATCCGTGCGGTGGCGGCCACCTCGCCGGTGCCGGTCCGGCTGCTCCACCGGGAGACGCCGCAGGGCGGCCTCAGCGGCGCCGTCGTGGCCGGGCTCCGGACGGTGACCACCCCGTGGGCGGTCGTGATGGACGGCGACCTGCAGCACCCGCCGGAGCTCGTGCCCGCGCTCGTCACGCGTGGCCGGGAGGCGGACTTCGACATCGTGGTCGCCTCCCGCTACACGGGCGACGGCGACGCGGGCGGCCTGGACGGCTGGTGGCGCCACGGCGTCTCGATCGCTTCGGCCCTGCTGGCCCGGTCGATGTTCCCGGTGCGCCTGCGCAACGTGACTGACCCGCTCACCGGGTTCTTCGCCACCCGCGTGGACCGGCTGGACCTCGACGCGCTGCACCCCCGTGGCTTCAAGATCCTGCTCGAGCTGCTCGCGCGCAACACCCTGGCCGTCGGCGAGGAGCCGTTCGTGTTCGGCGAGCGGTACGCCGGGCACTCGAAGGCCACCTTCAGGACCGGCCTGCGCTACCTCGAGCAGCTCGCAGCCCTGCGGTTCGGCCGGATGTCGCGGTTCGCGATCATCGGCGGCCTCGGTGCGGTGCTGAACGTCCTGATCCTGTGGGTCCTGACCGGCCTGGGCATGCACTACGTGGTGGCGGCCGTGGTCTCGGCCGTCGTCACCATCCTGACCAACTTCCTGCTGCAGGAGCGGTTCGTGTTCCGCGACCTGCGGAACGAGGGCCGCGGGGTCTGGTCGCGGTTCGCGCACTCGTTCGCGTTCAACGGGACCGAGGCCGCGATCCGGCTGCCCGTGCTGTGGTGGCTGGTCGAGCACACGGGCATGTGGCCGGTGCTGGTGCAGGCGGTGACGCTCGTCGTGGCGTTCCTGCTGCGGTTCGTGTTCCACGTCCAGGTGGTCTACAAGCCGCGCCGCACCCAGCCGACGATCGGCGTCACACCGCCACTCGGTGCGGACCGCGCCGACGAACGGGTACAGTAGTCAGGTTGCCTCGGCGAGGGACGCTTGACGGCCGCGGCGGGACTCGATTCCCGTCAGCACTCGGCCGGCGTCCGTGATCGACTGGGCGGCCGTCGGCGGCCTGGGTGGAGTTCCCTCCAGCACTTCGCCCCACGTGCCCGCTCCGCGCCCGTCACGTGTCCCGCGCCGACGCAGCCGCCGACCCGAGTTGCACACACAGACATTCCAGGAGTGAATTCCCATGGCCGAGATCAAGCTCGCCGCTGAGCCCCGTACCGAGTTCGGCAAGGGCGCGGCCCGCCGCATTCGCCGTGACCACAAGATCCCCGCCGTCCTGTACGGGCACGGTGGCGACCCGGTGCACGTCACCCTCCCGGGCCACGAGTCCATGCTGGCGCTGCGCCAGACCAACGTGCTGCTGAACATCGAGGTGAACGGCAAGGGCCAGCTCGCCGTCGCCAAGGACGTCCAGCGCGACCCGGTCCGCAACGTCATCGAGCACATCGACCTCCAGGTCGTGCGCGCCGGCGAGAAGATCACCGTCGACGTCACCGTGAACATCGTCGGCGAGTCGGCTCCGGGCACCATCCACCTGGTCGAGGAGCAGGTCCTGGTCGTCGAGGCCGAGGCCACCCACCTCCCCGAGTCCGTCGACGTCTCCATCGAGGGCCTCGAGGCCGGCGCGCAGGTCCTGGCCGGCGACGTCGAGCTGCCTGCGGGCACCACGCTGATCACCGACCCGACGTACGCCGTCGTGCTCGTCACTGAGCCGCGCGGCGAGGTCGGCGAGGACGAGGAGTCGGCCGCGTCCGCCGAGTCGCCCGCCGAGGCGGCCTCGGAGGGCTGATCCCCAGCCAGAGCGTCCCGGCGTGAGCCGGACCGCACCGGGCCGAGGTAGAACAACCGGGCGCGTGTACGAGAGGATCGTGCGCGGCGCGGGGGTCCTACCTCGGCCCGAGCTGTTTTCGCTGGTTCCCTCGCCGCGGCCGATGCCGGCGGCGACGGAGCCTTCGCTGTCGTGAAGGAGTGTGGCAATGAGCGACCGGCCCTGGCTCGTCGTCGGGCTCGGTAACCCCGGGCCCAAGTACGCCGGCAACCGGCACAACGTCGGCCAGATGGTGCTGGACCTGCTCGCCGAGCGCACCGGCGCGCGCTTCTCCAAGCATCCCCGCGCGCAGGCCGTGGTCGCGGAGGCGCGGCTCGGCGTGCTGCCGGGCGGAGCGCCGGGGCCGCGGGTGGTCCTCGCGAAGCCGACCACCTACATGAACGTCTCGGGCGGACCGGTCAGTGCGCTCGCGAAGTACTACGACATCGACCCCGAGCAGGTCGTCATGGTGCACGACGAGGTGGACATCCCCTTCGACACGATCAAGCTCAAGATCGGCGGGGGCGAGGGCGGCCACAACGGGCTGCGCGACACCACGAAGGCGCTCGGCACCAAGGAGTACCACCGGGTGCGGGTGGGGGTGGGGCGCCCGCCGGGCCGCATGGACACCGCCGACCACGTGCTCCGGGACTTCTCCGGCACCGAGAAGAAGGACCTGCCGATCCTGGTCGACGACGCCGCCGACGCCGTCGAGCTGCTGGTCACCGAGGGCCTGCTGGCCGCACAGGGCAAGTTCCACACGGCCTCGCCGAGGTAGTCGTCTGGCGAGGTAGTCATGTGGCGAGATAGTCACCCAGCTGACTACCTCGCCACATGACTACCTCGCCAGACGACTACCTCGGGGGGTGCGACTCGGCGCCCGCCCAGGTCCTCAGGTAGGTCTCCGGGCCCCGCGCCAGGTCGTCGATGACCTCCTGGCCGCCTACGAGGCGCAGGTCCTCGACATAGTCGGGTACCAGGCCGTAGTGCGCGACGCCGTCGACGTTGACGTCCCACGTGCGCTCGCCCGTGGTCTGCCGGTCGAGCACCGCCCCGCCGTCGAACGACCGGAACGGGTAGGTGACGGGGTTCGCGGCGGCGTCGTCCCGCGGCGGCGGCGTACCGCCGAACCCGTTCATGTCGAAGCCGAACCCGATGCCCGCGCCGTACCGGTCGCGAACGGGGGCGGTGCGCTCGTACTCCTCGACGAACTCGTGGGCGGCGTGGCCGTAGATCGTGGCGAAGCCGCCGAGGGCGTAGAGGCGGTCGAGGTACCGCTCGTCCATCCAGGAGTGCGTCGACAGGACGCCGGGGTAGTCCTCGGCCTCCAGGAGGTCGAGGGTCTGGTCGGCGGCCTTCGCGCTCATGTGGTCGATCTCGACCATCATCCCGCGTTCGACCAGGCCGCGGACGGCGTAGGCGCCCAGCCCGGTCAGGCCGCGGGTGTTGCAGAGGGTCCCCGGCGGGTAGAGGGGGAGGACGGGCGGCAGGTCGTCCTCCAGCCCGGGCGGCAGCTCGCCGTTGCCGGGGTTGTTGTCGTGCGGCTGGTCGGCGGGGCAGGTGCGGGCGTCCCACCAGGTGCCGGTGGAGAGGAACTGGCCGGCGTTGATGATCGTGCCCATGGACCCCTCGTCGAACCGCACGCCGCACAGCGCGTTGTCGAACTTGTGGCACAGGTACATCGAGCGCACGCCCAGGTCATAGAGCTCGTCGAGGCCCGCGTCGATGTCCGCCCGCGAGCAGTTCGGGATGCGGAGGGTCTGCTTGCAGCCGAACGGCTCCGACGTCTCGACGCCGAGCACCACGGCGAGCTTGCCCTCCTCGATCACCTGCCGCGCCTGCGCGCTGCTGGTGACGACCCGGAACCAGCCCCTGCCCGGCCCGCCGTACTGTGCGTCGACGTAAGCCTGCAGGTCGTAGGTGTCCTGCGCCTGGCGGCGGATCGCCGTCATCTCGTCGCAGCTCTGGTAGGTACCCGGGTTGATGCTGCACAGCAGGCCGTTGGTGACCAGGTCGTTGACGAGCACGCGCTGCCCGCCACGCCAGGCCCGCTCCACCCAGCGGTGGTACATCTGCTGGTGGGTCAGCGAGTCGTGCGCGGGCCAGTCGGCGAACGTGGGCCAGCCCGTCGTGTCGTGGGTGCCGATCGGGGAGCCGTCCCGCGTCAGGTTCTCCAGGAGGGCGCCGAGCCCATGGGGCTCGTGCGACGGGCAGTCCCGGAGCGCCGTCGCGATCCCCTCCTCCGAGAAGACCTTGCCGCAGACGGCGGCGCCGCCCATGCCGTCCTGCATGAACAGGTGGCTGTGCGCGTCGATGAGGCCGTACACCGTCCCGTCCGGCCGGGTTCCGGTGAAGGGGGCGCCGGTGACGTTGACCTCCGCCTCAGGGCCGGATCCCGAGCCGGATCCTGAACCGGGGAGCGTGGCCGACGCCGGTACCACCAGTGCCGAGACGCTGACGCAGACGATCGCGACAGCGGCCGCCAGGACCGTCGTTCGTCTGATGCGTCGCAGGCGTTGCACGAGACCTCCCGCTGGGCCAGAGGCGAGGCCGGGGCTCCGCCGGTCGCTACGGCGCCGTTGCCGTTGCTGAGTTCGACACAGTAACAGGAAAGGTCACGCACGGGGTAGATGTCGGTCAAGTCGCCTTTGAGGCTGCTGCCCTGTGCGGGCCGTCCCGCGTCAGGACTCGAACTTGTCCGCCAGGCCCCTTTCCAGGTAGTCGGCCGGGAGGTCCTGGACCAGCAGCTCGGCCTCGGCGCGCTCGGTGTGCAGGCGCCAGTAGGCGTCGGCGAGCGTCGCCGGCTGGGAGGCGTGGCCGCCCTGGCCGATGAAGGCGGCGATCGCCACGTGGGCGGCGTAGACGCCGGTGCCGGACAGCGCGGCGTGCAGGTTGAGGATCCAGTTGCGCATCCCACCGGTGGCGATCTGCACGTTCGCGACGTGCGGCGCGATGATCGGGCCGGAGCCCGCACCACTGGTGACCAGGACCGTCCCGGTGCCCCGCTCCAGCATGCCGGGCAGCACGTGCTGCACGGCCGCGACGCCACCGAGCAGGTAGAGGTCCAGCTGGTCGAGCACCGAGTCGACGGTGACCTTCGTGGCCTCGACGAGCGGCGCCCTGCGCAGGTCGGCCGGGGCCGGTGCGGGCGAGTACTCCAGCACGTCGATCGGCCCCAGCCGCTCCTCGGCGGCGGTCAGCGCCGCGTGCAGGGCAGGGCGGTCGGTGACGTCGGCAGGAAAGGCCTCGGCCCGGACGCCCTCCGCGGACAGGCTGTCGGCCACGCCCTCCAGTGTCGTACGGTTGCGGGCGATCAGCGCCACGTCGAACCCCTCGGCGGCGAACCGCCTGCCGATGGCCTGACCGAGCTGCGGACCCGCGCCGACTATCGCGATCGTGCTCATCTTTCCACCTCGGTGCTCTCGTTCCGGTTCACGTCGACACCGTAGGGAGGCAGTGGCCGAGCGGGCTCGGACCAGCGCGACAACCCGGATGGAAGATGCGCGACAGACGATGGACGGTACGTTCTCGGTGAGCCCGAGCGGCGGGAACGCCTTCAGCGACTTCGTCCGCGAGTGGCAGGCCCGGATGGGCGAGAGGTTCGCGCTGCCGGCCTACAGCCGGGCGACCGTCGCCGGCTTCCGGGCACGCTCCCGCGGGTTCCGGCTGTGCGACATGATCTTCAACGACTTCGAGAACGCGTCGGCCCTCCGGACGGAGGGGCCGAGGGCCGGGGCGGAGGACCACCTACGCCTGTGGATCGTCCGCCGGGGCGGCTGGCGGTTGGGTGTGCCAGGGGGAGCCGAGCACGGGGCACCGGCCGGCCGGTTCCTGGTGCAGGGAGGGCGGCTGTCGCACTTCGCCGCGCTGCCCCGCACGTCCGCCCAGGTGCTCGTGCTGCCCGCCGCCGAGGTCCCGCGCACGAGGGGCGCGGTGGCGTCCGGCCGGGCCGACGCCGCGGAGGTGCGCCTGCTGACCGCCCACGCCACGATGGTGAGCCGGGTGCTGGGCGACCTGGAGCCGGCCGGCGCGGACGCCGCGCGAGAGACCCTGGCGGAGCTGGCTCGGGCCGTGGTCCACGGCGGTCTCGACGACGTGGAACCCCGGCTGGCACCGGCGCTGGCCCAGGCCGCGCGGGAGCTCGCCGACCGGCGGCTCACCGATCCCGCGCTCTCGCCCGCGGCCGTGGCACAGCAGCTGAACGTCTCCGTGCGGACCCTGCAGCGGGCGTTCGCGGCCGAGGGGCAGTCGGTGAGTGCCTACATCCGGGAGCGCCGCCTCGACGAGGCGCGTCGCGCGCTCGTCACCCGGCCGCGGCGGATGACCGTCACGGAGATCGCCGCCCGTTGGCAGTTCGCCGACGGCAGCCACTTCACGCGCGCCTTTCGCGACCGCTACGGCCGGACCCCTACCGACTACGTCGCGGCTGCCCGCTGAGCCGACGCGGCGGCGCGAACAGCCAGCGTGCGCCGATCCGCGGCACCAGGGCGCCCAGCCCTAGGCCGACGGCGACCGCCACCAGCCAGAGCGCGACCGGCAGCCACTGTGACTGGGGCGCCGGGATCCACACGGCGTTCCGCCACAGCACCGACAGCAGCGCGAGGACCACGGACGTGTGCGTCACGAAGACGGGCAGCGTCCGGGACCCGATCCACTCCAGCCCGAGTGACCTGGGCAGATACCGCGCCCCCGGGATCCGCGAGGCCAGCACGCTCACGGCGATCCCCGCAGGGACGCCCGCGACGTTGGCCAGCAGGTAGAACCCGGGGTCGTCGGCCAGGCCGAGCTGCCGCACCGCGGTCTGGACGCCCAGCCAGACGGCGACGGCGACCACCGCCCAGAGCCAGGTGATCCGCTCGGCGAACCGTTCGAGCAACGTCCGCAGGTGCAGCCCGGCCAGGAAGAACACGAGGAACTGTGCGGTCCCTCGCCAGGCGATGGACTCGGGCTCCCAGCCGGCCAGCGCCCAGCCGCTCAGCGCGGCGGCGGCCAGGAGCTGCACCGGCGCCGGGATCCGGCGCAGCGCGCGTGCGATCACGAAGAAGGCCGCGAGCGTCCAGAGGAACCAGAGCTCGGAGCGGGGGACCAGCAACGACCAGGTGAGGTGGTGCGCGAGGGTTCCCCAGTCGGCGTCGGCCACCTGGTAGTAGCCGGTGAGGAGGCGCACCACCAGGGAGATCGGCTCCCAGAGCACGAAGACCCAGGCGAAGAACAGCAGCTTGCCGCGGGCCAGCCGGGACCACGGCGCCGCCACCCACTTGGCGGCGAACATCCCGGAGATCGCGAAGAACAGGGGCATGCGCAGGCTGCGCAGCGTCTCGTTGATCTCGCGCAGCATGCCCACCTCGTATCCGGTGGACCACGTCCAGTTGGTCGCGTGGTAGAGCACGACGAGGCCGATCGCGAGACCGCGGGCGGCGTCGGGCCAGGCGAGGCGCACGGCTGGGCGCGGCCCGGTGGCGTCGTGCCCGCCTGGCACGCCTGCGTGCCGCGGGAGCTCTGATGGGGTGAACATCGCCGGTCATCGTACGTGCCCCGGGCCGCCATGAGCGCGACATGGTGGCGGCGGAGGGGCACTGTCGGTGGCCGGGAGTAGCCTGGGACCAGCCCCTCACTCCATGACCCGTACCCGGGTCGTGCTCGTGGTGGGCCCGTCGTCGTGCGCCATCGAAGGACTTAGAGCTCCCATGAACCTCACCGGCCTGCTTCCCACTCTCCTCCGTGATCCTGGCGCGTCCGCCGCCGTCGAGCACGTACGTGCCCGCGGCTTCGTGGACGTGGTGGGGCCGGCAGGGGTGCGTCCGCCGCTGCTGGCCGCCGCGGCGGGGGAGCGCCCGCTCGTCGTCGTGACGGCCACCGGGCGGGAGGCCGACGAGCTGGCGGACAGCCTGCGCGGCTACCTCCCGGACGACCGGGCCGACGACGTCGCGGTGCTCCCGGCCTGGGAGACCCTGCCGCACGAGCGGCTGAGCCCGCGGGCCGACACCGTGGCCAAGCGGATCGCGGTGTTCCGCAGGCTCGCCCATCCGGCCGAGGGGCACGGGCAGGACGGCCCGATCCGGACTCTCGTGATGCCGGTCCGTGCGCTGCTGCAGCCCGTGGTCGAGGGCCTGGGGGAGCTCGAGCCGGTCCAGCTCGACGTCGGTACGACGGTCGACCTGACCGACGTCGCCGAGCGGCTCACCGCCGCCGCCTACACGCGCGTCGACATGGTGGAGCGCCGCGGGGAGTACGCCGTCCGCGGTGGCATCCTCGACGTGTTCCCGCCCACCGAGGACCACCCGCTCCGCTGCGACTTCTGGGGTGACGAGGTCACGGAGATCCGCTGGTTCGCCGTCGCCGACCAGCGCAGCCTCGAGATCGCCGAGCGCGGCCTCTGGGCTCCGCCCTGCCGCGAGATCCTGCTGGACGACGCGGTCCGTGCCCGTGCGGCCGAGCTCGTGGAGAGCCTGCCCGGCGCGGTCGAGATGCTCGACAAGCTCGCCGCCGGCGTCGTGGTCGAGGGCATGGAGTCGCTCGCGCCCGTGCTGGTGGACCGCATGGTCCCCGTCCTGGAGCTGGTGCCGGACGACGCGCTGCTGGTGGTCAACGAGCCGGAGCGCGTGCGCCGCCGCGCGCACGACCTCGTCGCGACCACCGAGGAGTTCCTCGCCGCCGCCTGGACCGGTGCCGTGGCCGGCGGCGCCGCGCCGATCGACCTGTCCGCCGCGTCGTTCGAGACGTTCGCCGAGGTGCGCGAGATCGCCGCGCGGCGGGGCCTGGGCTGGTGGACCCTCTCCTCGTTCACACAGGACACCGAGCTCACCGACGGCGCGGCCGCCGAGGGCACCGGAGTGACCTCGGCGTCCGACACGTCCGGCGAGAGCGTCTTCACGATCGGTGCTCGCGATGTCGAGTCCTACCGGGGTGACCTGGCGCGGGCGCTGGACGACGTGCACGGGCTCCAGGTCGCGAGCTGGCGGCTCGTGCTCACCACTGAGGGCCACGGGCCGGCGAAGCGCATGACGGAGCAGCTGTCGGCGGCGGGGACGGCGGCCCGGCTGGCGATCTCGCTCGACGAGGAGCCGGAGCCCGGCGTCGTGCACGTGGTTGCGGGCGGCGCCGGCAAGGGCTTCGTGGCGCCCGACCTGCGGCTCGCCGTCTTCTCCGAGCAGGACCTGACCGGGCGGGCCGGCTCGGGCACGCGCGACATGCGCAAGATGCCCAGCCGGCGGCGCAACGTCGTGGACCCCCTCCAGCTCAAGGCCGGCGACTTCGTGGTGCACGAGCAGCACGGTGTGGGCCGGTTCGTCGAGATGGCGCAGCGCACCATGGGCACCGGCGGCAACCGGGCCACGCGCGAGTACCTCGTGATCGAGTACGCGAGCAGCAAGCGGGGCCAGCCGGGCGACCGGCTGTTCGTGCCGACGGACCAGCTCGACCAGGTCACCAAGTACACCGGCGGAGAGTCGCCGTCGCTGTCCAAGATGGGCGGCGCGGACTGGAAGAACACCAAGGCCAAGGCACGCAAGCACGTCAAGGAGATCGCGAGCGAGCTCATCCGGCTCTACAGCGCGCGCATGGCCACGCAGGGCCACGCGTACGGCCCGGACACCCCGTGGCAGCGCGAGCTGGAGGACGCCTTCGCGTACGTCGAGACCCCCGACCAGCTCGCCACGATCGACGAGGTCAAGGCCGACATGGAGAAGTCGGTGCCGATGGACCGGCTGGTGTGTGGTGACGTCGGCTACGGCAAGACGGAGATCGCCATCCGGGCGGCGTTCAAGGCCGTGCAGGACGGCAAGCAGGTCGCCATCCTCGTGCCCACGACCCTGCTGGTGCAGCAGCACTTCGAGACCTTCTCCGAGCGGTACACCGGGTTCCCCGTCAACGTCCGGGCGCTGAGCCGCTTCCAGTCCGCCAAGGAGTCCGAGGAGACGCTCGCCGGCCTCAAGGACGGCAGCGTCGACGTCGTCATCGGCACCCACCGGCTCATCACGGGCTCGGTCGTGTTCAAGGACCTCGGGCTCGTGGTCGTCGACGAGGAGCAGCGCTTCGGCGTCGAGCACAAGGAGACGCTCAAGCAGCTGCGGACCAACGTGGACGTGCTGGCGATGTCCGCCACCCCCATCCCACGCACGCTCGAGATGGCGGTGACGGGCATCCGCGAGATGTCCACGCTGGCCACCCCCCCGGAGGAGCGGCACCCGGTGCTCACCTACGTGGGGGCCTTCGAGGAGAAGCAGATCGCCGCGGCGCTGCGCCGCGAGCTGCTGCGCGAGGGACAGGTCTTCTACGTGCACAACAAGGTGGAGACCATCCAGCGCACGGCGTCCCGGCTGAACGAGCTGGTGCCGGAGGCCCGCATCGGCGTGGCCCACGGCAAGATGAGCGAGCAGCAGCTCGACCAGGTCATCCGCGCCTTCTGGGAGAAGGAGCTCGACGTGCTGGTGTGCACGACGATCATCGAGACCGGCCTGGACATCTCCAACGCCAACACCCTGATCCTCGAGCGCTCCGACATGCTCGGCCTGTCCCAGCTGCACCAGCTCCGCGGGCGAGTGGGCCGCGGGCGGGAGCGGGCGTACGCGTACTTCCTCTACCCGCCGGAGAAGCCGCTCACCGAGACGGCGCACGACCGGCTCGCCACCATGGCCGCCCACACCGACCTCGGTGCGGGCATGCAGATCGCCATGAAGGACCTCGAGATCCGCGGTGCGGGCAACCTGCTCGGCGGCGAGCAGTCCGGCCACATCGCCGGGGTCGGGTTCGACCTCTACGTGCGCATGGTGGGCGAGGCGGTCTCCGCCTTCCGCGGCGACGCCGAGGAGGAGACACCCGAGGTCACCATCGAGCTGCCCGTCGACGCGCACCTGCCCGAGGCGTACATCGCCACGGAGCGCCTGCGGCTGGAGGCCTACAAGAAGATCGCCACGGCGCACGACGCGGCGGCGCTCGACGAGGTGCGTGCCGAGCTCACCGACCGCTACGGCGCCCTGCCCGACGTCGCGGACGCCCTGTTCGACGTCGCGAGCTTCCGCAACCACGCCCGCGAGGCAGGGCTCACGGACATCACGGCGCAGGGCAAGTTCATCCGGTTCGCGCCCCTGAACCTCCCGGAGTCCGCGCAGCTGCGGCTGAAGCGGCTCTACCCCGGCACCGTGCTCAAGCCCGCCATCCGCGCGATCCTCGTGCCGTTCCCGACCACCGCGCGGATCGGCGGACGGCCGCTGCGCGGCACCGAGGTGCTCGAGTGGGCGCGCGGCCTCATCGACGCGGTGATTCTGGCGGACGTCGGCGCTGCCGCTAAGGTCGGGACCAACGTCTGAGCCTCGGTGTCGCCCTGTGGGCGTAGGTGAAACTCGGATTCACGGCAATTCGCCCGGAGCGTATAGGCTCCACCCGCGTAACTCGCTCATCATGTCTTTTTGTGTGGAGGACCCCGCATGGCTCTCGGATATCGCGTGCGTGGACGCCGCGCGCGTATGGTCATCGGCTCGATCGTGGCTACAGCCGCATTCGGCGCCCTGATGGCCGGCTGCTCGACCAGCTCGGACGAGACGGCGGACGCCGCGGAGCAGACGGTAGAGGTCGATCCGGAGCTGCGCGCGATGCTGCCGGGCGAGCTGCTGGCGGAGTCGACGCGCATCACGGTCGGTACCGAGTCGGGCTACCCGCCCTTCGAGTACACGAACGAGGCGGGCCGGATCGTCGGGTTCGAGATCGACCTGTTCGACGCCGCCTCGGACCGGCTGGGTCTGAAGTACACGTTCCACGACATGCCGTGGGACTCGCTCGTCGAGGAGCTGTACGCCAGCAACGTCGACATCGTCGCCGCGGCGATGTCGGACACCGCCGAGCGCCAGGTCGACTCCGATTTCGTCGACTACTACAACGACAGCGACGCGATCATGGTCCCCGCCGGTAACCCCGAGGGGATCAAGACCCTCGCGGACCTGTGCGGTCGCAAGGTCGCGGTGCTCGTCGAGACGACACAGGCTGAGGCGCTCGTCGCGCTGAACGCCGAGCAGTGCAAGGGCAAGCCGGTGGAGGTGCTGACGTTCGAGACCGACGCCGACGCGCTCGCCGAGGTCCAGGCGGGCAACGCGGACGCCGAGCTGACGCAGTGGTCCACCGGCGCCTACAACGCGAAGCAGGTCGGGTCCGGCGACATCTTCGAGGTGGCGAACACCGAGGTCATCAACCCGACGCCCCTGGGCTTCCGGTTCCTCAAGGGCGACGTCGAGCTGGTCCGCGCCTACCAGGCGGCGGTGCAGAGCATCATCGACGACGGCACCTACGCCGAGATCCTCGAGAAGCACGACCTCTCGGTCGGCGCCATCGAGACGGCCACGATCAACAACCAGCCGGCGTCCTGACGCACGACTGAGCATCACGCACGACGGGCCGTCCCACACACCGTGGGGCGGCCCGTTCTGCTCTGCCGGTGGCGGGCGCCGGGGTTTGTGCAAGGCAAGTCCGCTTCGAGAATGCGATCTGGCATGGACCTGCGGCCGGAGTCATGCCTGATCGCATTATGGGAGCGAACCTCTACGGGGTCCGCGTGGGCCCTCGCGCCACGTCGCGCAGACCGGGCGACCGAAATAGCGGTCAGTCTAGTGACCGTTAGGTGCCCCGTCGGTTAGCCTGGTAACCGAAAGGAGCAGTCATGGCCAGAACGTCCCTCCGTACCCAGCGCGACCTCGCCGCCCTCGGCGACCACGTCCGCGCCTGGCGCAAGATCCACGGTCTCACGGCCCAGCTCGTCGCCGACCGCGCGGGCATCACGCGCACCACGCTGCGTGCCCTCGAGACGGGCACCGGAACGGTCAGTCTCGAGAACACGTTCGCGGTGCTACGTGTGCTCGGCGTGGCGGACGCCGTCGTCGGCGCGAGCGACCCGCTGACCACCGAGATGGGCAGGTTCCACGCGGAACGTGCCCTGCCGCAACGGGTGAGAGTGCCCAGCTGAGAGGGTGAGTCGCATGTCGATACATGTCGAGGTCGAGCTGCCGGGCGGCGGACGGACCCGCGCCGGTGATCTCGACATGCATCTCAACCGCGGCGGCGCCCTGGTCGGCTGTACGTTCCGGTACGACCCCGCCTACCTCCGCGACCCGCGTGCGTACGCCCTGTGCCCCGAGCTGCCGCTGACGCCCGGAAACATCCCGTCGGGCAGCGACCGGCCCCTGTTCGGCGTCCTTGCCGACTGCCAGCCCGACCAGTGGGGCCGCACCCTGCTGTTTCACGCGGAACGGCGGGCCGCGCGCGCGGAGGGGCGTGGGTTCACCACGCTGACCGAGGTGGACTTCCTGCTCGGCGTGCAGGACGAGACCCGCCTGGGGGCGCTGCGCTTCTCGCTCGACGACGGCAAGACCTTCATGGGACCGCCGCGGGCCGAGGTTCCCGACCTGGTCGAGCTGCCCGCGCTGACCGACGCGGCGGACGCCGTCGCGCAGCACAAGGAGACCGACCGGGACGTGCGGCTGCTGGTCGCGGCGGGCACGTCGATGGGCGGTGCCCGGCCCAAGGTGACCGTGCGGGACAGCGCGGGCGACCTGTGGATGGCCAAGCTGCCCGAGGGCGGCGACCGGTGGGACGTCCAGGCCTGGGAGTACCTGACGCTCCGCCTGGCCTCCGACGCGGGCATCGAGGTGCCCGTGGCGCGGCTGCACCGCATCGGCCCGGCGCGGTCCATCCTGCTGACGCGCCGGTTCGACCGGCGGCCGGTCTCCCGGGTTTCCCGCGAGGACCCGCAGGACGCCTCGTCGGCCGGGGGACGCATCGGCTTCCTGTCCGCCGACAGCCTCACGCAGAAGGCGTTCTTCGAGGTCATCGACTACCGCACCCTCGCGGAGACGCTCGCCGACCACTCGGGGCGGCCGGCCACGGACGGGCACGACCTGTTCCGCAGGGTCGCGTTCACGCTCCTCGTGCGCAACGTGGACGACCACATGAAGAACCACGGGTTCCTCCGCCGCGCGGACGGCTGGTCCCTCTCGCCCTTGTTCGACGTGAACCCCAACCCGTTCGCCGTGGTCGAGTCGACGCCGCTGCGCCCCGGCGGGAACCGCATCGACCGGGACGTG
Source organism: Promicromonospora xylanilytica (assembly GCF_054782895.1). NCBI lineage: Bacteria > Bacillati > Actinomycetota > Actinomycetes > Micrococcales > Promicromonosporaceae > Promicromonospora > Promicromonospora xylanilytica. The sequence goes on along the minus strand of NZ_BAAGRP010000002.1, from coordinate 300,928 downwards.
CGAGAGCTGCTGGCCACGGCGGACTCCTACGGCCTGCGCCCGGACGATGCCCGACGGGTGCTCGGCGAGGTGGCCGCCGCGACGTCGGGCTGGACGCGGGTCGCGCGCGAGATGTCGCTGCCGCCCGAGGAGATCGCGCTGATGGCCGAGGCCTTCGAGAACCCGAACGGAGACGAGGCCCGGGCCGCCTGACCTGCGGGCGGACGAAGGTGTGACCGCGCGGGTCTACGCTCGACGAGTGACTGGTAACACCCGGCCCATCGAGGCCTCCATCCGCACGGACTTCCGCGACGAGATGGACTACGGCTCCTACCTCGGGCTCGACGAGCTGCTCTCGGCGCAGCACCCGATGAGCGACCCTCCGCACCACGACGAGCTGCTGTTCATCATCCAGCACCAGACCACGGAGCTGTGGCTCAAGCTCGTCGTGCACGAGCTGCGCGCCGTGCGGGGCTTTCTCGACAGCGACGACCTGTCCCGCGCGCTCAAGGGCCTGGCCCGCGTGAAGCACATCCAGCGCACGATCACGGAGCAGTGGTCGGTGCTGGCCACCCTCACCCCGAGCGAGTACGCGGAGTTCCGGGGCTCGCTGGGGCAGTCCTCCGGCTTCCAGTCCCACCAGTACCGCGCCGTGGAGTTCCTGCTGGGCAACAAGAACGCCGGCATGCTCCAGGTCTTCCGGGACAAGCCGGAGATCCACGCCCAGCTGGAGCGCCTGCTCGGCGAGCCCACCGTGTACGACGCGTTCCTGCGCCTGCTTTCCCGGCGTGGCCACGCGGTCCCGGCCGAGGTGCTGGAACGCGACGTCACCCAGGCGTGGGTCGAGCACCCGGAGCTGGTCACCGTGTTCAAGACGGTCTATGAGGACCCGCACGCCCACTGGGAGCTGTACCAGGCCTGCGAGGACCTGGTCGACATCGAGGACGCGTTCCAGCTCTGGCGGTTCCGCCACCTGCGCACCGTGCAGCGCACCATCGGCTTCAAGACCGGCACCGGCGGCTCCAGCGGCGTCGGCTTTCTCAAGCGTGCCCTCGACCTGACGTTCTTCCCGGAGCTCATCTCGGTGCGCACCGAGATCGACGGCCCGCTCGGTGCGTGAGGTGCCCGACGACGTGCCGGAGGTGACGCTCCCCGGCGTCGTCGACCGGCACGTGCACCTGGGCCTGGTCGATCGGACGCTCCTGGCCGGCGGGCCGGTCACCGAGGTGCACGACCTGGGCTGGGACCCGCGTGAGGTGGCCGCCTGGGCGGCCACGCCGCCGTCGGGCGTCCGGGTGCGGTACGCGGGACCTTTCCACACCGCGCCGGACGGGTACCCGAGCGGCCGGAGCTGGGCGCCGGACGCCGCCGTGCGGCACGTCGCCTCGCCGCGCGCCGCAGCCACGGCGGTGGCCGACGTCGTCGCAGGAGGCGGCTTCGCGGTCAAGGTGGCCCTGCACGCGGGCATGGCCCTGCTGCCCGACGACGTGCTGCGCGCCCTGGTCACGGAGGCCCACGCGGCCGGCCTGCCGGTGCTCGTGCATGCCGAGGGCGCAGGCCAGGCGCAGCGCGCCGTCGACGCGGGTGCCGACACCCTGGTGCACGTGCCCTGGACGGAGCCGCTGCCGCCCGAGGCGATCGCCAGGGCCGCGCACATGACCTGGATCTCGACCCTCGCGATCCACGACGGCCCGGGCGGCGAGGCCGCGCTCGCGACCGCCGTCGGCAACGCGCGGCAGTTCGTCGCGGCGGGCGGCACGCTCGTGTACGGGACGGACCTGGGCAACGGTCCGGCGCCGGTCGGCGTCAACGAGCGGGAGATCGTGCTGCTCGGCGAGGTCGGGCTGGCGGGGGAGGCGTTGCTGCGCGCGGTCCTGGGGCCGCCCGACGCGCCGGCGCTGACGGCCCGGCTCCCGGTGCCCGGCACGGCGGCGGAGCTGACCGCCTGGCTCCGGACCGCCACGAGGCTGTAACGCTTCGCCCGAAGAAGCCCCCGGACGTGTCAGACGCACAGGTCACCGGAGTGACCTGTGCGTCTGACACGTCGCGGGGGTTCTGACAGGTGGGGCGGGCCCTGTTCAGTTGCGGTTGATCGTGAACGTCGACGTGTCGTTCACGATGTCGCGGTAGTTGTTCTCCAGAGTCAGGCCGTCGAACGTCACCGAACCCACGGCCGGTCCCTGGCCTTGCTCGGGCATCGGGTTGGCCCAGATGCCGTACCCGGACCGGTCGTCGTACTGGTCGCCGCTGCGCTGGGCGCCCGTGACCGACACGTCCGTGAACACGGTGTCCTCGATCGGGTTGACCGGCTGGCCGCCGACGTACTGGGTCTGGAACATGATCCCCGAGTACGTCGGGTCGGCGATGTCGAGGTCGTTGATCCTGATCGCCGTGAACGGCTTCGACGCCGAGAACAGCCACACCGCGGGGAAGACCTGGTCACCCCAGAAGTGCCCGCCCGAGCGCACCACCGAGATGCCCTCGAAGGTGGTCGGCGCCGGTCCGAACCCCTCCATCGGGTACCCGAAGTCCAGCGAGCTGATCGTCATGCCGGAGTAGACCAGCGTGTCGGCGATGTAGATGTTGCGGAACGTGTTGTCCTGCCCGCCGTAGACCGCCAGGCCGGCGGCACGCCACGTGTTCGTGGACGTCAGGTTCTCGAACACGTTGCCCCGCTGGCCGCTGCCCCCTGCGTCGGTGGCCGCGAACAGCGCGAACGAGTCGTCCCCGGTGCCGCGCGCCTGGTTGTTGTGCACGTGGTTGTTCGCACTGCCGTTGGTCATGTTCAGGGCGTCGGCGAACGTGTTGCGGATCCGGGAGTCCTTGATCTCCGAGTCGTCCATGTTGGCCGCCCAGAACATGCAGATCATGTGCTCGACCCAGATGTTGTCGATGGTCATGTCGGAGATGTTGGCGAAGTCGAAGACCTTGCCGGGGCCGTCGATCCGCGAGGTGTAGTTGCCGAAGTAGGCGAAGTCGCGGAACGTCGAGCCGTTCGCCGTCCCCTCCGCCCGGAACCCGATGTCGGTGTTCTCCTGGCCGGCCGGTGCGTGGAACCGCGTGAACCACGGCCCCGCGCCCACGATGTCGACCGCCTTGCCGTAGACCTGGAACTTGCTGGCGGTCTGGTAGTCGCCGGCAGGAAGGTAGACGCCGGTCAGGTTGCCCGTCGAGTCCATCCGGAACCGGTCGAGCGCGTCCTGGACGTCCTGGTGCGAGAACCCGTCGGGCTCCACGTACCGGGCCGGGTCCGGGTTGGCCTGGGCCGCCACCTGCTCCAGGTCGACGAAGTCGACGGTGTACCGGCTCGTGCTGCTCGCCGTCTTCTGCAGGCGGATCGTCGAGCCCGCCTCGACGGTGGTGCCGAGCAGGGTGTTCGCCTCGTCGTACACGTGCCGGGGCGCGCCGGCGCCCGGCTGGTTGCCCGGGTTCGCCTCGTTGCCGTACAGCCACGCGTAGCGCGAGGTCAGGTCGATGTTCTTGAGGAACTCGCCGTCGACGTAGACGGCCAGCGTTGCCTCGGTGCCGCCGCCACCTGCCGCGTCGGGGATGGAGAACCGCACCACCAGGGAGTTGGCCGACGCGCGCGTGGTCCACTCGACGTACGCACCCGTCTGGTCGAGCGTGACCGCCCGGCGGCCGGACGCCTCGCCCGCGAGGTCACCGACCACCCGGTTGGGCCCGACGCCGACCGCCCCGCCACCCGCGACGCCGTCCTCCGCCTCGTAGGTGTCGAAGGGCATGTTCGCACCGCGCCCTATGAACAGGGACTGCGTGACCTCGTTGTTCGCGCGCTTGGCCGCGACCTCCGTCGAGTCCGCCGCCGCCGTCACCGTCACGTCGTACGCGCCGTCGGCGGCGGGCCACGAACCCAGGTCCACGCTCTGGCTGGTACCGCCCGCGGCGATCGTGCCGGGGACCGAGCCCGTCAGGGTGCGGACGACCGTTCCGGCGTCGTCCTTCACGGTGAGCGTCAGGTCGTGCGGGCCGGAGCCCGTGGGGAGCGTGCCGCGGTTCGCGATCCGGGCCGAGAACGTCACCGTCTCGCCGGCCGCGGGAGTGGTCGGGGTCCAGGACACGGTCGGAACCAGGTCCGAGCTCGCGACCTCGGTCACCACCAGCGGGTCCGGGTGTGCGTACGAGTTGTCGCTCTCCGACTGCTCGACGACCGCGCCCGACGGATCGACCGCCGCCCCGATCTCGTACGATCCCGCCGCGCGCGAGCCGATGTCCGCGGTGACCGTGGCCTCGGCGCCCGCCTCCAGGGCACCCACCTCGGCGGTACCCACCTCGTCGCCGTCGACGGTGAACGAGACGTCCGTCGCGGACGACGGCTCGGTGCCGATGTTCTTCACGACGGCGGACAGCGTCACGTCGTCCGATTCCGTGGGCGACGCCGGGTCGGCGGTGACGCCGGTGACGGTCAGGTTCGGGTTCGCCGCGGGGGCGCCGTACACCTGCAGCTCGGCCACCTGCCCGTTGCCCGACCCCGTGTTCCCCGTGAACCGGAGCCGCACCTCGCGCGCCGTACCGGTCACGGGAACGGTCACCGAGTTGCCCGTCGCGGGCGAGAAGGCGTGGCCGGCCGACGGTGCGAGCGTCGCCCACGCGTCACCGGAACCCGTGCGGCCCTGCACCTCGAACGTCTGGGTGCGCGGCCCCCAGGCTGCCGCGGGCGGCACCTTCACGACGACGGCGTCCAGCTCGGCCGCCGGCTCCAGGGTCACCGCAAGCGTGCTCGGATACTGCCCGCCGGCACCCTCCCAGTACGTCGAGACGTCCCCGTCGTTGGCGTTCGCCGCGACATAGGTCCACTGGGTCGACGACGCCTCGATCGTGCGGCCCGCCGCGAGATCGGTCCCCTCCACGGGCTCGTCCGGGTCCGGCGCCGCCCGCGTGCCGCGCACCTCGAGCTCCGAGAGCTGACCGGCCGGCCAGCCGCTGTTGGCGGTCACGGCCACCCGGACGTACCGCGCCTCCGTGTCCGGAACGTCGATCGTCACCGTGTTGCCCCGCGCCGGGTCGAACCGGCGCTCGGCGCTCGCTGCCAGGGTGGTGAAGGTGGAGCCGTCGGTGCCGGCCTGGACCGACATCGTCTGGGTGCGGGCCTCCCAGGTGCTGGGCAGGCTGAGCACCACCTCCTCGACGGTCGCGCCGGTACCGACGTCGACCTGCGCCCACTGCGGGAGGCTGCCGTTGGTCGACTCCCAGTAGGTGCCCTGGTCGCCGTCGGTCAGGTTGCCGGCCAGGTAGGGCGCGTTGTTGCTGCTGGCCGCCGCGGGGGCGGCGTCGGACAGGGTGGTGGCCGCGGCCGATTCCGCTGCGGCCGACGGGGGCACGAGAAAGGCCGCCGTGAGCGTTGTGATGGTGAGCGCGGCCAGGAGAGCCGGAGCCGATCCCGGTCTGCGCGCCCGATCCGGCGCCTGGCGTGGTGCTGTGGTGCGGAACATCGTCGTCCCCGATCTCCCGTCCTCTTTGACGGGCTCGTCGTCAGGATGGAACTTCGGTACTTGCTACCTGCTGTTAATAAAAGTGCATGATTCTGTCGAGTTTTTGCAGGCGTGGTGGCACGGACATTACTGACGCCGCAGCGTGGGCGCAAGGGTTCGACTGCACGGACCGGTTCAGGCCGTGCTGTTCAGGACGTACGCTCGGGCCGAAGCCGAGCGACCTGGAGCACCTGTGACCGATCCCGCTGCACCCGCCGACCTGGACCTGTCCGTCAGCCTGCCCGCTTATCTGCCCGCCGAGCTGCGCGAGCGGGCCGCCGCGCTTGACGCGGCCGATCCCCTGGCCCGGTACCGCGACCTCTTCGTCCCGAGCGAGGGCCTGATCGCCTACCTTGACGGCAACTCGCTCGGCCGGCCGCTGGCCGCGACCCGCGAGCGGCTGGCGTCCTTCGTGGACGGGCCGTGGGCCGCACGCCTGATCCGGTCCTGGGACGAGGGCTGGATGGACGCGCCGACCGAGCTCGGTGACACCCTCGGCCGGGCCGTCCTGGGTGCCGCGCCGGGGCAGACCGTCGTCGCGGACTCGACGACGGTGCTGCTCTACAAGCTGGCCCGCGCCGCCGTCGACGCCCGGCCGGGGCGCCGCGTGATCGTCGCCGACACGGAGAACTTCCCCACGGATCGGTTCGTGCTGCAGGGCATCGCCGCCGAGCGCGGCCTGGAGCTGCGCTGGATCACGCCCGACGCCGAGGCGGGCGTGACACCGCAGGACGTCGCGGCCGCCGTCGGACAGGACACGGCCCTGGTGCTGCTCAGCCACGTCGCGTACAAGTCCGGCTACGTCGCCGACCTCCCCGCGATCACGCGGATCGTGCACGACGCCGGGGCGCTCGTCCTGTGGGACCTCTGCCACTCCGCGGGCTCGGTGCCCCTGGACCTGGACGCGGACGGCGTGGACATCGCCGTCGGCTGCACGTACAAGTACCTGAACGGCGGGCCGGGCTCGCCCGCCTTCGCCTACCTCGCCGCCGGTCTGCAGAACGAGGTGCGTCAGCCGGTCCAGGGCTGGATGGGGGCCGCCGACCCGTTCGCGATGGGGCCCGAGTACGAGCCCGCCACCGGGATCCGCCAGCTCATCAGCGGCACTCCGCCGGTGATCGGGATGCTGCCGATGCGCGACATGCTCGAGCTCGTCGAGGAGGCGGGGATGCCGGCCGTGCGCGCGAAGTCGCTGGCGCTGACCGGTTTCGCGATGGAGATCGCCGACGAGTACCTGACCGGCGTCCGGGTCGCCTCTCCGCGCGACCCGGAGCGCCGGGGGAGCCACATCATGCTCGACCACCCGGACTTCAAGCGTGTGGTCGCGCAGGCCTGGGAGCGCGGGGTGGTGCCGGACTTCCGCCCGCCCCAGGGCCTGCGCGTCGGCCTGTCCCCGCTGAGCACGAGCTTCGCAGAGGTGGCGGCAGGCCTCTGGCAGATCCGCACCCTCCTACCCACCCCTCGTTGAGTGCTGGGTTCTTGCCCTGTCAAAACGTTTCGACAGGGCAAGAACCCAGCACTCAACGAGAAGGGGGTGTGGGGAGGGCTCGGCGGAGGACCTTGCCTGTCGGGTTGCGGGGGAGCTCCGGGAGGAAGAAGACGTCGCGGGGGAGCCCGAAGCGCGGCAGCCGGTCGCGGAGGCGGTCGACCAGGGTCTCGGCGGTGAGCGTCGCCCCGTCCTGCAGCACCACGTACGCGGCGAACCGGTTGCCGAACGTCTCGTCGGGCACGCCGAAGACGGCGACGTCCGCGACCTCCGGCATGGCGGTGATCGCGTCTTCCACGGGGCGCGGAAAGACGTTCTCGCCGCCAGAGACGATCATGTCGTCGGCCCTGCCCTCCACGTAGAGGCGGCCCTCCGTGTCGAGGCGGCCACGGTCCCCTGTGGCCATGAGGTCGCCGAACATCGGCTTGCCGGTGCCGTTCGTGTAGCCCTCGAACAGCATGCCGTTGCCCACGCAGATCTGGCCGACGGCGCCGCGCGGCACCGGCCGGCCGTCGTCGTCCAGGATGCCGATGCGGGTGCCCAGGGGCGGGCGTCCCGCCGTCGTCGGCTCCGCGGCCAGGTCCTCCGGCGTGGAGATCGAGGCCCACGAGGCCTCGGTGGAGCCGTACAGGCCGTAGAGGACGGGGCCGAACTCGGCGAGGAACTGGGTGATCCGGGCGGCTGGCATGGCCGAGCCGGAGTAGGCGACGACGCGGAGCGACGACGTGTCGTACCTCGCCCGCACCTCTGGCGGCAGGTCGAGGATGCGCTGCAGCATGACAGGCACCGCGATCAGCGCGGTCACCCGTCGCTCCTCGATCGTCCGGAGTACCTGCTCGGGATCGAACCGGCGCTGCAGGACCAGCTCCGCGTGCAGTGCCATGCCGAGCTGCAGGGCGGCGAGCCCCCAGGTGTGGAAGATCGGCGTGGCGATCATCATCCGGTCGCCGGTCCGGAGCGGGATGACGGACAGCAGCGACGCCGCCTCGCTCAGCCCGTGCGGTTGCGGACGGCGCGCCCCCTTGGGCGTGCTCGTGGTGCCGGACGTCATGACGACCGTCCTGCCCGGCCGCTCCGGGACGGGCACCCGGGTCGAGGCGCCCGAGGCGATGAGGGTGTCGAGGTCGGAGGCGCCTTCGTCGGTCCAGGTGTCGCGGGCCCGGAGCCCGGCCGGCAGGTCCGGCTGCTTGTCGAGGAACTCCTGGTCCGCGAGGAAGAGGGCCGGCTGCTGCTCGGCAACGATGGCCGAGACCTGCACGGGGGACAGGCCGGAGTTGAACAGCAGCGTGGTGGCGCCGAGCTTGGCCAGCGCCACCATGGTCTCGATGAGTCCGCCGTGGTTGCGGCACATCAGGCCGACGGGGGTGCCGACGCCGATCCCCAGGGCCGCGAGGGCGTTGGCGAGCCGGTCGGTGCGGTCGTCGAGCTCGCCGAACGACGAGCTCCGCCGCTCGTCCACGACCGCTGTCTGGTGCGGGGCGCGCACGGCGCTGGCGCGGTAGCCGCCCGCGATGGACGGGCCCCAGGTGATGAGCTGCCAGATCGCGCCGACATCCCGGTGCACGCGGAGGCCGGGGGCGAGGACGCCCGACCGCACGAGATGGAAGCCCTGGTTGAACAGGTTCTCCCTGCGGTCGACCTGCACCAGGCTGCCGGGTCGGGTCTGTGTCGCGCCGGTGGTCAGCACGTTGCCTCCTTTGGCTCGCCGCTATTGCAGACGCATTCAATAGCAAACGGATGCGCGAGGCAACCCCGCCGGTGCTGGAGGGGAGGGCTACGCGAGAGCGAGGGCCAGGGCGCCCAGAGCCTTGAGGGTCTCCTCGGCGGCCCGCTCGTCGTAGCCACGGGTGCACACGGAGACCACCAGGGTGTCCGGGCCCGGCTCGCCCACGAACGCGACGTCGTGCCTGATGCCGTCCACCCACCCGGACTTGGATCCGAACGGGACACCGTGCGGTACCGAGGCCGTGAGCTGGCGATCGGTCTGGCGGCCGAGCAGCTCGCACATCCAGGCGGTCCGTTCCGGGCCCGCGAGCTTCCCGGCCACCACGGCCGACATGAGCAGGCACAGGTCGGCCGCCGTCGTCCGGTGCGAGGCTCCCGCCTCTTCCGCGGCCAGGTCCGAGTACTTGCGGCCGAAGACCGAGCCGGTCGCACCGGCGTCGGCGAGGACCTTGTTCACGGCGGGCAGCCCCACCCGGTCGGCGACCATGTTGGTCGCCTCGTTGGACGAGACGGTGATCATGCGTTCGACGACGTCGCCCAGCGGCATCGGGGTGCCGTCCGGCGGGAGCCCGTCGTCCACGTCGTCGGGCTCGATGGTGTACTCGCCCGCTCCGGGCACCTGTGACGTGAAGGTGCGGGTCGCGGTGCAGACCTCGTCGAGGCTCGCCGTCCCGGCGTCGAGCTCACGCGCCGCGGCGACCAGCACCGCGAGCTTCACGGTGGAGGCGGCGTAGAAGTCCAGGTGGTCCTGGCGTGCGGCCAGCACCTCACCCGACGCCCTGGCGATCCGGTAGGCCACCACCGGGATCCCGTCGCTGTGCGTTCCTGTCGACACCATGTCCTGGCTCCTTGCGTCGGTTGGTTCGGCGGCGCCGGTACGCGGTCCTGGCGCCGGCTACTTCGCGTGCTCGTGGACGACGTCGGCCCAGGCCCGGGCGAGCGCACGCGACTGCGCCTCGTTCTCGGCAGCGTGGACCATCGCCGCCTCGGCCAGCGCGGCCCGGTCGATGCCCTGTTCCGACAGCGCGGCCTCGTCCCACGTGGCCACGCGCTCCGGACGGGCCTCGGGGTGGAACTGCAGGCCCCACGCCACGTCGCCCACGCGGAAGGCCTGGATCGGGCAGTCCCCGCTCGAGACCAGCAGCGTCGCCGACGGCGGGAGGGCGGTCACCGAGTCCTCGTGGTTCTCGATCATCCACAGCGGCTCGTCCGGCACACCCGGCAGGTCACCGAAGACCCGGTCGCGGGACGCCGCGGGAAGCACGGTGAGCGGGCACATGCCGCGCTCGGTCTCGCCCGACCGGGCGGTCACGTCACCGCCCGTGACGTGCGCCAGCAGCTGGCCGCCGAGGCACAGGCCGAGCAGCGGCACACCGTCGGCGAGCGCCTGGGTGGTCAGCCGCCGCTCGCGGGCGAGGAACGGGTGGTTCGTGTCGTCGTCCGGCATGAAGCCCCCGCCGAGCAGCACGACGCCGGCGAACCCCTCCAGGCTCTCGGGAAGCTCCGCACCGGGGGTGAGGACAGGTTCGAGGCCGGCTTCGGGAAGCCACTGTTCGAGCCGGCCCATCAGGCTGGTGGGCGAGTTCAGGACAACCAGGACACGCGTCATGCGTCGACCCTAGGTGCCACCAGCTCTCGCGCGAAGTGGCAGGCCACCACGTGGTCAGCGGCGGCCGGCTCTGCGCCGGCAGCGCCGACAGCGCGCGAGGATCCCGCGGCGCGGCGCGCGACCAGTGCCGGCTGCTCGGTCTCGCACACCGTCGGGACCGGGCGAACGCCGCCGCCAGGGTGGCCGGTCGGGTCTCCGGACGCACTCGAGTCCCGGTGCGCCTCCGGCAGCGTCGGGGCGAGCCAGCAGCGGGTGTGGAACGGGCAGCCGGACGGCGGGTCGACCGGAGAGGGCGGGTCGCCCTCCAGGACGATCGCGCCGACGGCGCGCACCGCGCTGCCGGGTTCGGCCGTGCCGGCGGCTCGGGGTGCGCCCGCCCCGGTGGCCGGGGTGCCCGCCGTGACCAGCCGGACGGACGGGTCGGGCACGGGCACCGCCGACAGCAGCGCTTGCGTGTACGGGTGCTGGGCCGCGTCGTACACGCCGGCCTCCGGCCCCTGCTCGACGATGCGACCGAGGTACATCACCGCGACGTCGTGGGCGATGTGCCGCACCACGCCCAGGTCGTGCGCCACGAACAGGTACGACAGGCCCAGCTCGGCCTGGAGGTCCTCCAGGAGGTTGATGACCTGGCCCTGCACCGAGACGTCCAGCGCGGAGACGGGTTCGTCGCACACCAGGATCTTGGGTCGCAGCGCGAGAGCGCGGGCGATCCCGACGCGCTGCCGCTGGCCGCCCGAGAACTGGTGCGGGTAACGGTTCGCATGGTCGGGTTCGAGGCCGACGAGCTCCAGCAGCTCGCCCACGGCGGCCCGTCGTCCGCCCGCGGGGTCGATGCCGTGGATCGCGAACGGCTCGCCCACGATCTCGCTCACCGACATCCGCGGGTTCAGCGACGTGTACGGGTCCTGGAACACCATCTGCACGTCGCGGCGGAGCTGCTTGCGGCCCGCGCGGGACAGGTGCAGCACGTCCTCACCGTCCACGAGCACCTGGCCGCTGGTCGGCCGCTCGATACCGACGAGTACCCGGGCGAGCGTCGACTTGCCGGAGCCGGACTCGCCCACCAGGCCCAGGGTGCGGCCCCGGTCCAGGCGCAGCGAGACGCCGTCGACGGCCTTCACCGAGGCGACGGAACGGCGGAACAGGCCGTTGCGCACGGGGTAGTGCTTGACGAGGTCGCGCACCTCGAGCACGGGGTCAGTCATCGTGGCCTCCGGTGTCGGTGTCGGTACCCGCGCCGTCGTCGGCCGCCGGGTCCCTGCCCGCCATGATGTCCGCGGCGAAGTGGCACGCCGACATCCGGCCCTCTGCCGGGACAGCCGCGGGCGGCACGACGGTGCGGCAGACGTCGCGGACCGCGTCGCAGCGCGGGTGGAACGGGCAGCCCGCCGGCACCGCCGCAGGGCTGGGCGGGCGGCCCGGGATCACGGACAGCCGTCCGGTGCCCGACGCCGAGGGGATCGACCGCAGGAGCGCACGCGTGTAGGGGTGCGCCGGCGTCGTGTAGACGGGCCCGACGGGTGCCTGCTCGACGGCGGTCCCTGAGTACATGACCGTGACGTCGTCGGCGACGCCTGCCACGACGCCCAGGTCGTGCGTGATGAGCACGAGGCCCATCTGCCGCTCCGCCTGGATCTCGGCGAGGAGCCGCAGCACCTGCGCCTGCACCGTGACGTCGAGGGCCGTGGTGGGCTCGTCCGCGATGAGCACGTCAGGGTCCATCGCCAGAGCCGAGGCGATCATGACGCGCTGGCGCATGCCGCCCGAGAACTGGTGGGGGTACTCCTTGACGCGGGCCCTGGCGTTCGGCACCTTGACGAGGTCGAGCAGCTCGACGGCGCGCTTGCGGGCGTCGGTCCGCGACATCCCGCGTCGCGCCCTGAGCGCCTCCGTGAGCTGGTAGCCCACGGTGTGTACCGGATTCAGTGCCGCCAGGGCGTCCTGGAACACCATCGCCACCTGGTCGCCGCAGCGCGCGCGGTGCTCCTTGCGGCTCAGGCCGAGCAGGTCGGTGCCGGCCAGGCGGACGCTACCGCGCGTGACGCGCGCCGTGTCCGGGAGCAGGCCCAGCACGGCCAGCGACGAGACGGACTTGCCCGAGCCGGACTCGCCCACGATCGCGAGGGTGCGGCCGGCCTCGACCCGGTACGACAGCCCGTCGACGGCCAGGACCCGGCCTGCCGCGGTACGGAACTCGACGGCGAGATCGCTGACCTCGAGCAGGGCGCCGCCCGACGCCGCGCCGCTCGACGCCGCGCCGGGGGCCGAGTCCGAGGCGCCGTTCGGGACCGGCCTCGTGACGGCGCTCATGCCGTGAGCCTCGGGTCGAGGGCGTCGCGCAGGGCGTCGCCGAGCACCACCAGTGCGAGCACGGTCGCGACCAGGCAGATCAGGGGCGCGAGGAGGATGTGCGGGGCGCCGCCGAGCACCCACTGCGAGCCCTGCTCGATCTGGATGCCCCAGCTCGTCGCGGGCGGGCGCACCCCGATGCCCAGGAAGGACAGCACGGCCTCGGCGCTGATCACGCCGGCCACCGACGTGGGCAGCAGCGCGGTGACCGTCCCGATCGCGTTCGGCAGCACGTGCCGCACCATGACGCGCAGGTCGGAGGCGCCGAGGGAGCGGGCGGCGGTGACGTAGTCAAGGTTCTTGGCCTCCAGGGTGCTGGCCCGGACGTACCGGGCGTACGGCATCCAGCCGAAGAGGATGAGCACGACGGCGGGCAGCAGGATCACGTTGAACGTCCCCGCACCCAGGTCGATCCCCTTGAACAGGGAGAGCACCAGCAGGGCGGCCAGCAGCAGCGGGATCACGAGGAACACCTCGACGGTCCGCGAGACCAGGTAGTCCACCCAGCCGAGGTAGTACCCGGCGAGCAGGCCGAGCGTGACACCGATGACCAGCGAGACGCCGACCACGACGACCGCCAGCAGCAGCGACGGCCGCACGCCGTGCACCATCGTGGCCAGCACGTCGCACCCGAGCGCGTCGGTGCCGAGGGGGTGGTCGCCGCCCCAGCCCTGCGGGTCGGTGCGCGCCTCCCTGATGGGGCACGACCGCGGGCTCGTCGTGGTGAAGAGCCGGGGGAAGGCCGCCATCACCGCGAAGAGCAGGAGGACGGCGGTCGCGATGATGGTGTCGGGCCGGCGGCGCAGCGTGCGCCAGGCCTCGGCGAGCGGGTTCGACGGCCCTCCGGCCGGCCCCGCCGTCGGCGTGGGGGTGGCTGCGTCACTCATAGCGGATCCTCGGGTCGAGCAGGGCGTAGGCGATGTCGACGACGATCATCACGACGACGGTCACGGCGGCCAGCAGGGTCACGATGCCGAGCACGAGGCCGACGTCGTCGTCCCGCACGGCACCCCACAGGACGCCGCCCATCCCGTAGATGTTCATCAGGCCCTCGGTGATCACGGCCCCGCCCAGGGCCTCGGTGAAGGTCAGGCCGACGGCGGTCACGACGGGCACCGACGAGTTGCGCACCACGTGGTGCACCACGACGTGCCGCTCGCCGAGCCCCTTCGAGCGGGCGGTGCGCACGTGGTCGCCCTGGTAGGACTCGAGCTGGCCCGCGCGGACCAGGCGGATGAACGCCGCCGACCCGGCGAGGCCGAGCAGGATGCCCGGCACGAGGACGGTGGCCCACGGGTGCTCGGGGTCGAACGACGGCTTGAACCAGTAGGGGGGCCAGCTGTTCTCGCCGAAGGTCCGCTCGGCCCACCCGTTCAGCGGTACGGCGACGACGTAGCGGTAGACGATCAGCAGCACGAAGACGGGGAACGCGTCGATGAGCACCGAGGTGAGCCGGATGCCGTGGTCGCTGGGCGAGCCGCGCCAGCGCGCGGCGACGGAGCCGAGCACCATGCCGAGGGCGAGCCAGGTGACCAGGACGACGCAGAAGAGGCGGATCGTGTTCGGCGCCGCCGCGGCGACGATGTCCGAGACCTCACGGCCGCGCAGGTTGGTGCCGAAGTCGCCCTGTGCGTACTGGCCGAGGCGTTCCACGAACGGGCCGACGCACGGGTTGCCGACCTGGTCGAAGCAGGGGTCGTCGAGGTTGAAGCGCTGCTCGACGGCGGCGATCTGCGCCGGCGTCGCGACCTTGTCCCCGAAGAACGCCTGCGCCGGGTTGCCGTTGAGCTGGATGGCGACGGTCGTGAGCAGATGCAGCAGCAGCATCACGAGGAGCAGCGTGCCGACCGCCTGCAGCACACGCCTGAGGATGTAGCGACCCATGGTTTCCTTCGGGTGGTACTGATCTGTCACGTGTCAGACGTACAGATCACCGGGGTGACCTGTACGTCTGACACAGAGCGGGGTGGGTCGGTTACTCCGCGATCTCGATCTCGCGCAGGATCGGCGCGCCCGAGAACGGGTTGAGCTGCACGTTCTCCAGCCGGTCGCTGTAGTACGTCGCGCTGAAGCTCCAGGTGAACGGGATCGTCGGGAACTCGTCGGCGAGGATGCCCTCCGCCTCCTGGTAGAGCGCCACCGCGTCGTCGAGCGTCGGCGCGGCGTCCGCCTCGTCGAGCTTGTCCTCGAACTTCTTGCTGTACCAGCCGAACTGGCTGTCCTTCGCCGAGCCGGAAGCGTAGAACCTGAGGTAGTTCTCGTTCAGCGGGTAGTCGGGGAACCAGTTGTTCCGGAACATGCCGTCATAGCCCTGTGCGGCCCGGGTGCTGAAGTAGTCCGGGTCGACGTTGAGCTCGTACGGGATGCCGAGCACCTCCTCGATCGAGTTGCCGATCGCGGTGAAGCGCTCCACCTCTGCCTCGTCGTCGCCCAGGCTGATCTGCAGCTTCTCGCCCTTGGGCCAGCCGCCCGCCTTCTCGAGCGCCGCCTTGGCGGCCTCCGGGTCGAAGGTGCACCACTCGCAGGTGCCTGCCTCGCCGCCCGGCACGCCGTCGGGGACCACCCAGGAGTCGGCCGGGATCGCCTGGCCGGAGCCGAGCGAGGAGACGATGCCCTCGCGGTCGATCGCCATCGAGATCGCCTTGCGGAACTCCTTGTCGTTCCACGGGCCGTCCGTGTACCCGGAGAAACCGATGTAGGTCAGGGCGGAACCGGGGCGCTCGACGTACCGCTCGGAGAGTTCCGGGTCGTTCTTCGCTGCCTCGACCTCCGCGGTCGGCGGGAACGAGATGTCGATGTCGCCGGACTTGAAGTCGGCCCAGCTCGCGGTCTCACCCGCCGAGTACTCCGTCCAGTGGATCGAGTCGTACTCCGGGGTCTCTTCCAGCGGGTAGTCGGCCCACTTCTCGGCGGTGAGCTCCTGGCCCTGCTGCCAGTCGGTCACCTGGAACGGGCCGTTGCCGATGGGCGCCTTGGCGCACGCTTCGACGTCGTCCAGGCACTCCTGGGCGATCGGGAAGAAGCCGGTGTAGCCGAGCATCGTGGAGAATCCCGCGAACGGGGCGTTCAGCGTGACCTCGAGCGTCAGGTCGTCGACGACCTTCAGGCCGGACAGCTCGTCCGCCGCGCCCTCCTTGACGATCTCGTCGTTCTCGTCGGTCTCGGGCTGCATCTCCTCGTAGCCTTCGACGACGGTGAAGAAGTAGTTGGAGTACAGGCCGTTGTCGCCGTCGGCGGTGTAGTTCCAGGAGCGGGCGAACGCCTCGGCGTCGACGGGCTCGCCGTTCTGGAACGTGAGGTCCGGCTTGATCTTGATGGTCCAGACCGTGTTGTCGTCGCCCGCCTCGATCGACTCGGCCACGTAGTTGTACGGCTCCGTGGTCTCCGGGTCGTACCGGACCAGGCCGTCGTAGACGACGTCCAGCACGCTGATCGGGTCGTAGGACCCGGCATCGCCCGGAAACAGTGTCTCCATGTCCTGGCTGATCCAGGTCTCCAGCGTGACCGGGCCTTCGCTCTGGGACTCGGTGTCGTTCGGGGTGCACCCGGCGACCGTCAGAGCTACGGCGGCACACGCGGCGACCGTCGCGAGCGGGCCTCTTTGTCCAACTCGTGCTTGCCTCACTGCTTGCCTCCCCATGTCGGCTCCCCGATCCGGGGGACGGGGAGGTTTGGACCATATCGCCAGAGCGAGCCGGCTGCGCGAAAACTCGTGTAAACCGTCTGTAACGATTCGTCAGGATCCCTTCGCGAGGACCGGGCAGGAGGTCGCGGGGACGTCGTACGGGAGGATCGCAGCGCCGGGTTTGCCCCGCCCGGAGTTGTTTCCGCCCACTGCCGTACTTGGCGGAAACAACTCCGGTCGCGTCACGGGCCGGCCCTGAGCGCCCTGTCGGGCTCAGCGGCTGCCGTTCAGCACACGCCGAGGTCCTGCCACGGCCCCCACGGTGCGCCGCCCGGCTCCTGGTTGCGGCTGTACCACGTGGCGGCCCAGCGGTGACCGTCGTGGACGGCCGTCTCGCCCTCGTCGTACCGCCACGACGAGGTCCACGCGGGATACGTGCCGTCCGCGCAGGCCGTCGGGCTGCCGACCTCGGCCCACGGCCCCCAGGGCGTCGCACCGGGACGCTGGTCCCGCGTCCACCACAGCGCGCTGTACACGGCGCCCGCGTGGGCGACCTGGTCGCCCGCCCGGTACACGGTGTCCGCCGACCAGGCGGGAACGGGCAGACCCACGAGCTGCCCCACGCCCCACCGGGCGGTGGACTGGTAGCCGGCCCCGGTCGGGTCGGCCCAGTTGCGGATGGCGGTCCGCGCGCCGTCGGCCGCGTCGTTGACCTGGAAGTCCAGGCCGTGGAACGTGCCGAGCCCGCCGTAGGACAGCAGGTCGACGGACGCCTCGACGCGGTACCCGCCGTCGGTCAGCGTGGTAGCGCTCGCCACCCGTGCGCGCTGCGCCGCCTCGTCGCCCGTGCCGAAGGACACGGCGTTCTGCGCCGAGATGCGGATCTGCGTGTCGTCGGCCCGGTACCCGCCGTTCTTCGCGTTGCCCCCGTCCACATAGATCTCCACGGAGTCCTGGATCCACGGGTCGGACCCCGAGACGTCGACCACGGCGTCCGCGACGTCGGCCAGGACGTACAGCGACCCCTCGTGCCACAGGGTGCTGACGGTGGCGACCGCCCCGCCCGAGCCCTCGACCTCCTTGGTGGTGGTCACCACGCCTGCCGAAGCCCACAGGTCCTCGACCTCTCCGTCGACCACCGGTGCCTCGACGGCCTCGGGGACCTCCAGGTACGACAGCTCCTCGACCGGCGTCAGGGTGCCGAGCGCGCCAGGGGTGTTCCACGAAGACGTCGCGTCACCGCTGGTCACGCGGGCATCGAACGCGACCGCGGCGCCTTCTTCCAGAGCGGCCGGCAGGTGCACGACGACGTCGTAGCCGCCCTCCCGCTCGGCCACCACGGCCGCAGCGCCCTCCGCGCCGCCGGTCACCGAACCGTCCCGGCCCACGACGTACTCGTCCGCGTCGGCCCCGTCGCCCAGCACCAGCGTGACCGCGTCGCCCGCAGCCGCGTCGGCGTCGTCCACCGAGACGAACGCCGTCAGGTGATCGGGCGCCCAGCGCAGCTGGAAGGCGGTCTCTCCGCCGACCGGCGCGTCGAACGTGTGCCGCGGCAGCCGGTCCCACACCGGGGAACTCGTCGCCGCACCGTCCAGCGGCACGTCACCCGCGAACACGTTCGCGGTGCGCAGGCGCGCGGGCAGGTCGGCGCCCACCGCGCCGTAGTAGGCGGGCTTCGCCTGGTACCGGTCGTCGAAGATCAGCGGCGCCCCGCTGTCCACCCGCCACGACCGCCCGTCCGTCAGCCCCCACGCCGTCACGCAGAACAGGTCGCCCGCGTGCGCGCGAAACACCTCGAACGCATCCCGGAAGTAGTAGCCCTGGTCGATCAGCCTGGCCTCGGTCACCGGAGTGCCCGTGGTGACGTCCAGCTCCGTCACGGCCTGCGTCACCGGCAGGTCCGCGAAGCGCTCGAGGGCCGTCTCCAGCGCGCTCACCGGCATGGCGAGGGACACGTGGAACTGGTGCCCCACCCCGTCCACCGGCACCCCGCGCTCCAGCAGTCGCCCCACCAGGGCGCGGTACCGGTCCTGCTTGCCGCCCTGCTCCGTGTTGTAGTCGTTGATGAACAGCGTCACCGGCCGTTCCGCGACCGTGTCGGACGGCGCCGCGGCGTACGTCTCGTTGAACGCCTCGTCCGCGTACCGGAACGCCAGGTCGATGAACTCCTCGCCCAGGATCCGGAACCACTCGCTGCGCCGCAGGCCGTCCGCGTTCTCGCCGCCGTCGGACACGACCTCGTTGACCACGTCGAACGCGACCAGCGGGTTGGTGTCCGAACCGAACGGGCCGTAGTCGGCACTCAGGTTCTCCGCGATGCCGAACACGTGGGTGCGCAGGCGCTCGCGGAGGGCCGCCCGGCCCGCCTCGTCAGCGGCGAGCGGCTCGCCGGCGTCGTTCTGGAAGAACCAGTCGGGGGTCTGGCTGTGCCACACCAGGACGTGGCCGTAGACGCGAAGGTCGTTCGCCTGCGCGAAGTCCATGAGCGCCGTCGCCTCGGGATGGCGGCGGAACGCGCCGTCGGCGTCGTACCAGGCCTCGGGCTTCATGTGGTTCTCGGGCGTGATCTGGCCGAAGTGGCGGTCCAGGAGCTCCGCGGCCGTGCCCGACGTCTCGCGGCTGTCGATCGCGACGCCCACCGGGAAGTCGACGGTCTCCTTGATGCCGGTCAGGTCTTCGATCGACGGGGGCCGAGGGGCGGACACCACGATGTCGTCGATGAGCCAGTCGCTCGTGATGCCCCCGTCGTAGGCGGTCTCGAAGTAGAGCAGCGCGCTCTCGTGGGCCGGCATCGTGAAGGTGGTGGACACCTGGGTCCAGCCGGAGCTCGTGACCCCGGCGAACTGGTCGAGCGTCGCGAAGGTCTGGGCGCCCTCGGCGTCGGTGCTCGCCAGGCTCAGCCAGAGGTCGCCGGCAGCCTGACCCTCGGCATAGCGGACCCACGCCGAGACGTCGTAGGTCACCCCCGCCCGCAGGACTCCGGTGACGTCGCGGCCGATGCCGTCGCCGGTGGCGTCGCGGCCGGTGAGGGCCGCGGACCGGGTCGAGTCGTGCGCGTCCGAGTCGGTGACCGCGAGTGTGAAGTCGGACGTGTCGGTGCCGTAGCGGGGCGCCCAGCCGTCGAGCGTGCCGTCCTCGAAGTCGGTGCTGATCACCGCGCCCGACGCCGGGGGAGTGCCCTGCGGGAACGTGAACTCCCAGCCCGTGGCCAGCCGCTCCGTGACGACGGTCCGTACCGCCGCGAGCGTTCCTGACCGGTCACCGCCGCCGTCGTGCACCAGGACCAGCTCGCCGGGGACCATCGCGGCGCGCAGGTTCGCGGTCAGGGTGTCGACGTCCTGCGTCTCCCAGTCGGCGATGGTGTTCCGCACGGCGAGCGGCTGCATGCCCAGCTCCACGGCGACGCCGGGGGTCACGCCCCACGAGCCGTTCGGCGCGCGCCAGAACGGGACCTTCTGGTTCGGGTCGCCGAGGGCGTCACGGATGATGTCCAGGTTGGCGACGAGGTCGGCGCGCACCTGCTCCTCGGTCCAGGAGCCCATGTCGGCGTAGCCCGTCGAGTGGTTGCACAGCACGTGCCCGTCGGTGACGATCCGGCGCAGGATCGCGGCCCCGCCGTCGGCCTGGATGTTCTGGCCGATGACGCAGAACACCGCCGTGATCTCGTGCTCCGCGAGGAAGTCGAGCAGGGCGGGCGTGGTGCCGGGGTTCGGGCCGTCGTCGAAGGTCAGGGCGGAGACGTCGCCCGTGCCCTCCGCGAGGTACGCGGGCGTGGGTGTCGGGTTGACGGCGCCGCCGGGGACGACGTCGTCGGTGGCGGCGGGGTTTGAGGTGGCGGGATCTGAGCTGGTCACCATGTTGTCGGTCGTGGTCGTGGTCGTGGTCGTGGTCGTGGCGGTCGCCGGTGCGGCGACGAGGGCGACGGCGAGCACCAGGGTCGTGACGCTCGTGCCGGTTGCGGCTGTTAAACGATTTCTGGTCTGAGAACCGCGATGGGTGAAACGATTTCGACTAGGCATGCTGCGCTCCCTTGCGCGTGTCTCCGGTGGGGGCGAACGCCGGAGCGACGGTGCTGCGGCGGACGTAGTGGCAGCGTAGCCAGTAGGGGCGGCGCCGTCGAGAGTCTGCGTCGAGCGCCTCGGCGGACGGGCAGGGCGGGAGTAGGCCAGCGCGCTGGAAGGTCCGCTTCCAGCATGCGGTCCGGCATGGTTCGAGCGACAGAACCATGCCGGACCGCATNGGAAGGTCCGCTTCCAGCATGCGGTCCGGCATGGTTCGAGCGACAGAACCATGCCGGACCGCATGCTGGAAGCGGACCTTCGTCGGTGCCGGGGCCACCGCGCGGTCAGGCCGGGAGCTCCTTCATCGCTCCCTTCGCGATGCGCAGCCGTCGCGGGGTCCGCTTCGCGACCACGGAGTCGTGGGTCACCAGCACGATCGTCAGGCCCTGCTCCTTCCACAGGCCCTCGATGAGGTCGACGATCTCGTCGCGGGTCTCCTCGTCGAGGTTGCCCGTCGGCTCGTCGGCGAGCAGCACCTTCGGGTTCTTCACGAGCGCACGCGCGATGGCGACGCGCTGCTGCTGCCCGCCCGACAGCTCGCCCGGCAGGTGGTCGCCCCGGTCAGCGAGTCCCACCGAGTCCAGCGCGGCGAGCGCGCGCGCCGTACGGCTCTGCCGTGCGAGCCCCGACGGGACGAGCGCCGTCTCCACGTTCTCCGCCGCGGTGAGCGTGGGGATGAGGTTGAAGTTCTGGAACACGAAGCCGATGGTCTGGGCCCTGGCGGCGGTCAGCTGCGCGTCGGTCATGCCGGCGAGGTCCGTGCCGTCGAGTTGGACGCTGCCCGACGTCGGCCGGTCCAGCCCGCCCAGCATCTGCAGCAGCGTGGACTTGCCGCCACCGGTCGGACCCTGGACAGCCACGAGCTCGCCGTCGCCGATGGTCAGGGACACCCCTTTCAGGGCGCGCACCACGCGCCTTCCCTGGCGGTAGGTCTTGGTCAGGTCGTCGATCTGGTACATGGTTCGGATCAGCCTTTCAGGCGAGGGAACGGAGGGCTTCGGCGGGGCGCAGCCTGGCCGCGCGCTGTCCGCCGACGATCCCGGCGAGCAGGCCGCCCAGCACCGCCAGCCCGACGGCGGCGAGGACTATCCACAGGCTCACCGGCGCCTGGAGGACGACGTCGACGGCACTGTCCGCGGCGTCGGCGAGGCCGACGGGGGCGGCGCCGAAGCTGTCACCTGCCGGTGCGGCCCCGCCCCGCACGACACCTCCGGGAGGCTGCTCGCCCGGGCCGCCCATGAAGCCCCCGCCCGACGCGCCGCTCAGCGTGATGCCGGCGAGGTTGACGGCCCAGACGGCCAGCGTCCCGAGCGCGAGGCCCGCGCCACCGCCGATCAGTCCCTGCACCACGGACTCACCGGCGACCTGGCCGACCACGCGGTTCCTGCTCCAGCCGATCGCCTTGAGCGTGCCGAGCTCACGTGTCCGCCGGTTCACCCCCGAGACCGTGAACAGGATCGCGAGGCCGAAGGCCGCCGCGAGCACGATGACGCTCAGCCACGTGCCGAGCGTGGCGATCAGGTCGGACGCCGTGGCGAGCGATCCGGTGACGCCCTCGGCGAGGTCGGACTGGGTGCTCACCGAGGCGTCGGGAACCTCTGCCTCGATGGCGGCGGCGACGGTCTCCACGTTCTCGGCGGAGTCGACCTGGACGTAGACGTCGGTGACCTGGTCGGCGAGGTCGGCGAGCGTCGCGGCGACGGCGAGGGGGACGTAGACGTCGGACGCCGTCGCGACACCCTCGCCGGACGAGGACGCGACGATGCCCACGATCTCCAGGTCCCTGCCGCCCACGGCGATCGTGTCGCCGACGGCGAGGTCCTCCGACGTGGCGTAGGCGCTGTCGACGACGGCGACGTTCTCGTCGTCCGCCTCCAGCGTCCGGCCGTCGGTGACCTCTGCGGTGGTGAGCGGCCCGACGGCGGCGGCCTCCGGGTCCAGGCCGGTCACCGTGAACTGCTCGATCTCGAAGGGAGCGCCGCCGGGCTGGACGTCGTCCCCGCCCGGTTCCGTCGCGCCGCTGTCGCCGCCATCGCCGCTACCGACCGTGGCACCGGGTATCTCGCCGGAGAACGACAGGTTCTGCAGGTCGAGTGCTCCGGCGACCCCGGACACATGGTCGAGCCCGGAGATCTTCTCCAGCGCGGCGGCGTCGAAGGGCATCGCCCCCATCGCGGTTGTGAGGTGGTCCTCCTCGACACGGGTGTCCAGTGCCTCGCCCATGGGGCCGCCGAGCTTGAGCGTCCGGCCGCCTCCCTCCCCCGGTGCGCCGGGGGCTTGCGTGACCGTGATGTCGGTGCCGACGCCGTAGACGGACTCGAGCACCTCGGACTGGGCGTCCTTGACGCCGGTCGAGACCGCGTTGACGACGATGACCAGCGCGATCGCGACCGCGAGACCGATCGCGACCACGACGGTCTGCTTGCGTCGGTTGCGCAGCTCTCTGCGCAGATAGGTGAAGAACATTTCGCTCCTGCCTGGGGTCCGGAGAAGGACGTGCGGACGTTGGTGTCCGCGCGGACCGCCTCGTGGGCGCTGACACCCGGCCCTGGGAACCAGCGAACGGGCGGGGGCGGTGAGCCGTGCGGCGGTCCGCGCCGGACGATCGGAACGCTAGGGAGGCCGACTGTGGTGGGCCTGTCGCCAGCCTGTGGTGACCCTGTGAACCACGGGCGTACGGTGCCGGCGCGGGAGGCGGCGAACGCCGGACCCGCGGACGGTGGACGGTTGCCCGTGCTCTCGGCGGACGTTCTAGGCTGAGGCCGTAACCTCCGAGCAACATCCTTAGAAGGAGATTCCGTGGCTAGCATCGAAGCCGTTGGAGCACGCGAGATCCTCGACTCTCGCGGCAACCCCACCGTGGAGGTAGAGATCGTCCTGGACGACGACACCTTCGCCCGTGCGGCAGTCCCGTCCGGCGCATCGACCGGCGCGTTCGAGGCCGTCGAGCTGCGTGACGGCGACAAGGGTCGTTACCTGGGCAAGGGCGTCGAGAAGGCGGTAGCGGCCGTCAACGACGTGATCGCCCCCGAGCTCGTCGGGTACGACGCCGAGGAGCAGCGCATCGTCGACCAGGCGCTGCTGGACCTGGACGGCACGCCGAACAAGGGCAAGCTGGGCGCCAACGCGATCCTGGGCGTCTCGCTCGCCGTCGCGAAGGCCGCCGCCAAGAGCGCGGGCCTGGACCTGTTCCGCTACGTGGGCGGCCCGAACGCGCACGTGCTGCCCGTGCCGATGATGAACATCCTGAACGGTGGGTCCCACGCGGACTCGAACGTCGACGTCCAGGAGTTCATGGTCGCCCCGATCGGCGCCCCGACGTTCCGTGAGGCGCTGCGCACCGGCACCGAGGTGTACCACTCCCTCAAGTCCGTGCTGAAGGAGAAGGGCCTGGCCACCGGCCTGGGCGACGAGGGTGGCTTCGCGCCCAACCTCGGCAGCAACCGCGAGGCGCTGGACCTGATCCTCGTCGCGATCGAGCGGGCCGGCCTGAAGCCCGGCACCGACGTGGCGCTCGCGCTCGACGTCGCCGCCACGGAGTTCTTCTCCGACGGCGTGTACGCCTTCGAGGGCGGCAAGAAGACCTCGGACGAGATGATCGCGTACTACGAGCAGCTCGTGGCCGACTACCCGCTGGTCTCCATCGAGGACCCGCTGTCCGAGGACGAGTGGGACGCCTGGGGCGGGCTCATGAGCAAGGTCGGCGACAAGGTGCAGATCGTCGGTGACGACCTGTTCGTCACCAACCCCGAGCGCCTCGCCCGCGGCATCGCCGAGAAGTCGGCGAACTCGCTGCTCGTGAAGCTCAACCAGATCGGCTCGCTCACGGAGACGCTGGACGCCGTGACGCTGGCCCAGCGCAACGGCTTCACCACGATGACCTCGCACCGCTCCGGCGAGACCGAGGACACCACCATCGCGGACCTGTCCGTGGCGACCAACGCCGGCCAGATCAAGACCGGTGCCCCCGCCCGCGGCGAGCGGATCGCCAAGTACAACCAGCTGCTGCGTATCGAGGAGGCGCTCGACGAGGGCGGCACCTACGCCGGCCGCTCGGCGTTCCCGCGCTTCCAGGGCTGAGTTCTGGTGCGCCGTCGCTGAGCTGTCAGAGACGCGCGGACGTGTCAGAGGCACAGGTCACTCGGGTGACCTGTGCGTCTGACACGTCCGTCGGTGTCTGACGACTCTTGAGTTCCACAGGTTCGACACACGGCGCGCCGGAGGTAATGCCCGTACAAAGGCCCGGCGAATCGGCACAATCGACCCATGCCTTCCTCACGTCGCCCGGCGCGGCCCTCGGGTGCGGCGCGCGACCCGGGTGCGCGCCCGTCGTCGACCCCTCGTGCGGGTGCCGGCGCGGCCGGCGCGAAGAAGAAGAGCAAGGGCACGACGCCGACCGCCAAGGGGAAGGCCGCGCCCAAGAAGCCGTCCGGTGCCGCGGCGAAGGGCACGACGGCAAAGGGCACCGCGGCAAAGGGCACAGCGGCGAAGCGTGCTGCGGCCGGCGGCTCTGCCGCGAAGGGCGCGACAGCCAGGGCCTCGACGGCGAAGGGCGCCGGTCGGAAGCCCGCCGCGCCGTCGGCGAACAGTCGCTCCGCCGCCCAGCGGACCGCGCCCGCACGGTCGACGACCCGGACCGCGCCCGCACGGTCGACGACCCGGACCGCGCCCGCACGGACCGCGCCCGCACGCGCTGGCGCGGCAGCCTCCCGAGGTGCGCGGGCGACGTCGGGCGGCGGAGCGAAGCGGCCTACGCAGCCGCGCCGCCGTAGCGCGGTGACCGGCAGCGTCGCACCGCCCACCCGCCCGGCACGCGCTGACCGCAAGCGCGGCAGCTTCGGACTCGTGCTGCCCGAGGTGCTGACGGTCCGCGCGATGGTGCTGTCCGTCGTGGTGCTGCTCGCTGTGGTCCTGCTGCTGCCGACGGTGCGCGCCGTGGTGACTCAGCAGGCCGAGCTGCGCGAGCTGCGCTCCGAGCTGAGCCAGCAGCAGGAGCAGAAGGCCGAGCTGGAGACCGAGCTAGCCCGCTGGGACGACCGGTCGTACGTGATCGAGCAGGCGCGCTCGCGCTTCCGGTTCGTCATGCCGGGGGACAAGGTGTGGCGCCCGCTCGACACCGACGCGGTGCAGGAGAAGGAGCCGGCGGCCGGCGTCGTCGAGCCGTCGCCCGGTTCGGCTGAGAGCACGGACGCCCCCTGGTACACGAGCGTGTGGGACTCGGTGCGGATCGCGGGCGGCGACGAGTAGGCCGGACGGGCGAGCGCCGCGAGCGGGCGCTCGCTGGGGGCAGTGGGCGGACTGGGCCACAATGGGTGGGTGAACACCGCGACTGAGACCGTGTCCGACGACGACCTGCGCGTCCTGGCCGAGCAGCTCGGCCGCGAGCCGCGCGGCGTCGGGGGGATCGCGGCGCGTTGCGTGTGCGGCCGTCCCACGGTGGCGCGCACCGCCCCCCGGCTGCCGGACGGGACCCCGTTCCCGACGGTCTTCTACCTGACGCACCCCGGCGCGGTCGCCGCCGCCTCGACCCTCGAGGCGAACGGCGTGATGAAGGAGATGACGGCGCGGCTCGAGGAGGACGACGAGCTCGCCGCCGCGTACCGGAAGGCGCACGAGCACTATCTCGCCCAGCGTGAGGCCATCGGGCACGTCGAGGAGATCGCCGGCATCTCGGCCGGTGGCATGCCGACGCGCGTCAAGTGCCTGCACGTCCTCTTCGCGCACGCTCTCGCCGCGGGCCCGGGCGTGAACCCGCTGGGCGACGAGGCCCTCGCCCTCGCGAAGAACACGTGGCGTCCGGACCGCTGCACCTGCTGAGCCGCCCACGACCACGTGAGGTTCGTCGCGGAACCCGGCGTTCGACGCCATGACACGCCCGCGCCTGGAAGAATCCTCGCGTGACTTTCTCTCGCGTGGCCGCGATCGACTGCGGCACCAACTCGATCCGCCTGTTGGTCGCGGACGTCGACGCCGCCGGAAACCTCACCGAGCTCGACCGTCGCATGGAGGTGGTGCGCCTGGGCCAGGGGGTCGACCGCACCGGTGAGCTGGCGCCCGAGGCACTGCGCCGCACCCTCGCGGTGACCCAGGATTACGCGGCGGCGATCGAGTCCTCCGGGGCGCGGCGGGTGCGATTCGTGGCGACGTCGGCCACCCGCGACGCGCGGAACCGGGACGAGTTCTTCGACGGTGTCCGGTCGGCGCTGGGCGTCGACGTCGAGGTGATCTCGGGGGCGCAGGAGGCGCAGCTGTCCTTCCGCGGCGCCACCGGGGCGGTGGCCGAGGCACACGCAGGCCCGTTCCTGGTCGTCGACCTCGGTGGGGGATCCACGGAGCTGGTGCTCGGTACGGGTTCGGTGGACGCGAGCGTCTCGATGGACGTCGGGTCGGTGCGCATGACGGAGCGGCACCTGCACGGTGACCCGCCGTCGGCCACCGAGATCGCGGCGGCCCGCGCGGACGTGCGCGCCCACCTGGACGACGCCGCCCGCGTGGTCCCCCTCGCGAAGACGGCGACCCTGGTCGGTTTGGCCGGTTCGATCACCACGGTGACCGCACACGCGCTGGGGCTGACGGAGTACCGGCGCGAGCGGGTCAACCAGGCGGAGCTGCCCGTGTCGGCGGTGCTGGCCTCCTGCGAGGCGCTCCTCGCCGCCCCGCGGGCCGAACGTGCGGCGATGGGGTTCCTGCACCCGGGGCGGGTCGACGTGATCGCGGCAGGTGCCCTCGTGTGGTCCGAGGTGATCACGCGGGTCGCGGCCGACGTCGCGGCGGCGGGCGGGTCGCTGACCAGCGTCGTGACGAGCGAGCAGGACATCCTCGACGGGATCGCGCTGTCCATGGCGTGAGCCGCCGCCGGGCCGAAGGACGCAGACATCGTCGCGCTATTACGTATTGCACGGTACCGTGCAACTCGTGGATACGACGCAGCTGCTCAAGGGAGTGCTCGACGCCGCGGTGCTCGCGGTCGTCGAGCAGGAGGACGGGTACGGGTACGACATCGTCCGGCGCCTGCGGGCCAAGGGCGTCGAGTCCGGCGAGGCGTCCGTCTACGGCACGCTGCGCCGCCTCTACGCGGGCGGCTCGCTCACCAGCTACGTGGTGCCGTCGGAGTCCGGGCCGCACCGGAAGTACTACGGCATCACCCCGCACGGGCGGGAAGCACTCAAGACGCAGCGCAAGGAGTGGCAGGAGTTCGCCGACACGGTGGCCGGACTTCTCGGCGACAGGAACGAGGTAGCTCGATGAACACCATCACCAGCAGTGACGCGCTCTCGGCCCACGTGCGCGGCTACGCGCAGGCGGTGCGCCTGCACCTGGCGGACCTCGGCCCGGAGGTGGCCGACGACCTCACCGACGGCCTGGAGGCCGACCTCACCGAGGCGGTCCTGGACGAGGTGTCCGTTCCCACGGCCCCGGGGACCCAGGTGTTCGACCTGTCCGCGCGCTTCGGGCCCGCCGACGAGTACGCGGCCGAGCTGCGCGCGGCGGCAGGCCTGCCGGCGTCCGTCCCCGCGCGGAGCGGCGGACGCGGACCTGGCCGGGCAGTCACGGAGGCCTGGACCGTCGTGTCCGAGCGGGCGCGCGCCGTGTGGCGGCCCGTGGCGAGCACACGGGCCTGGACGGCGTTCGCCGAGCTTGCCCGGACCCTCGCCCCGGCCTGGTGGATCCTGCGCGGCTGGGTCGCCGCGCAGGTCGTCATCTGGTCGTACGGGATCAACGACGTGACCCTCTGGCCGTCGTCGGTGGCCGGTCGCGTCCTGGTGGTCGCCGCGATCGTCGTGAGCGTCCAGTGGGGGCGCGGCAGGTGGGCCCCGCGCTGGGCCTGGTTCCCCCGCGTGGTCGCGGTCGCGTCGGTCGCCGCCGGCGTCCTCGCGATCCCCATGGTGCTCGACGTCGAGGCGGACGCCCGCCCGGTCTCGGCCAACGGTATGGGCTACGACGTCGGGTGGAGCGACGGGTACCACAACGCGCAGGTCTCCGGGGCGAGCACGGCGAACGGAACGCCCCTCGCGGAGGCGGACGGCGTCTGGGTCGACGGCATGCAGGTCAGCAACATCTTCGCCTACGACGCGGAGGGCAACCCGATCCGCGACGTACAGCTCTTCGACGACCGCGGTCGGCCCGTCCGCACGATCGACGACAGCGCGACCTGGGACATCTGGTCGGTGTCCGACGTCGACGGCTCCTGGAGCTTCCAGCCGGCCACGGCGTCCGACGGGCGCTCGCGATGGAACGTCTATCCGCTCAGCGCGGTGCCCGCGGACGAGGTCGGGCTCGGTATCGACGGCAACAGCTTCTACGGCCCGCAGGGGCACAACACCCCCTATCCGCAGCCGCCCACGGGGGTGCGGGCGCAGGACATGCCGTGGCCGTTCCTCAAGGCGCCGACGGCCATCGAGGGCGATGCGACGACCTCCGGCTCCGAAGCGGCCGACGGCGCCGGCGCACCGACGGGCGAGCCGTCGCCCGACGAGCCTGCCACGGGTCCGGCCGGCGGCGACCGCCCGATGAGCCGTACGCATGGGGAGGCGGTGCACCCGGGTGAGGGCCCGACGCCGGGCACCGAGCTCCAGGAGCCGACGCTCGAGGCGACGCAGGCCGACTGACCGGCCCATCACGACGGACTTCCGCCGACCGGGAACTTCCGGTGGTGGTGGTCCGTTGTGATGGCCAGAGGATCGAGGAAGTTCCTGCAACGGCGACGACGGCGTGGTGTGCATCACCCACACGCCGTTCTTTGTCGTGTCAAGACGAATGCGTGGCGCGCGGTACCCTGGGAATCATGCCTCAGAACGACCTGACCTCGGTCAGCCATGCTTCCGACCCGGCGAGCACGCCGCGCCCGCGGAAGGTGCCGCGCATCGTGGTGCTCGGCGGCGGGTCCGTCGGCCTCTACGTGGCGCGCCGCCTGCGTAAGAAGCTGAAGAAGCGGGAGGCGGCCATCGTGGTCGTCGACCCCCGGCCGTACATGACGTACGCGCCCTTCCTGCCCGAGGCGGCCGCGGGGTCGATCGACGCCCGCGACGTCGTCGCACCGCACCGCAAGGCCCTCAAGGGCATCGACGTGCTGCAGGGCAAGGTCACCACGATCGAGCACGGGCGCAAGGCCGTGAAGATCCAGCCCGAGTCGGGCGACGAGTACGAGGTGACCTACGACCAGCTGGTCGTCGGCCTCGGCTCGGTGTCGCGCACGCTGCCCATCCCGGGGCTCGCGGAAGAGGCCATCGGCTTCAAGAACGTGGAAGAGGCCATCGCGGTCCGCAACCACGTCATCAACCGGCTGGACGTCGCGTCGTCGACGTGGGACGCCGACCTGCGCAAGCGCATGCTCACGTTCACGTTCGTCGGTGGCGGGTT
This sequence comes from Promicromonospora xylanilytica, assembly GCF_054782895.1. Lineage (NCBI taxonomy): Bacteria > Bacillati > Actinomycetota > Actinomycetes > Micrococcales > Promicromonosporaceae > Promicromonospora > Promicromonospora xylanilytica. Next base: position 271,242 of record NZ_BAAGRP010000002.1, on the reverse strand, counting down.
CGCCGGGATCGAGGCGCTCGCCGAGATCGAGGACATGGCGCGCTACGCGACGCGGCAGTACAACACGATCGAGGCGTCCGACCTGCGGTTCGTCATGATCGAGGGCACGGGGCGCATCCTGCCGGAGGTCACGGAGCCGATGGGCGAGTACGCGCTCGCCGAGCTCAAGAAGCGCGGCATCGAGTTCCACCTCAACACGTTCCTCTCGTCCTGCGTGGACGGGCACGTGGTGACGTCGACGGGCGTCGAGTTCGACACCGAGACCATCGTGTGGACGGCCGGCGTCAAGGCGAACCCGGTCATCAAGGAGGCCTCCGACCTCCCGTACGACAAGATGGGTCGCGCCATCGTGCTCCCGACGCTGCAGATCGCGACGGAGGACGGCGAGGTCGTCGAAGGCGCCTGGGCAGCCGGTGACTGTGCCGCCGTGCCGGACGTCAACAACCCCGGCAAGTTCTGCCCGCCGAACGCGCAGCACGCGATCCGTGAGGCCGTGCAGCTCGCCGACAACATCGTGGCGCTCTACAAGGACAAGCCGGCGGTCGACTACGACCACAAGAACCTCGGCGTCGTCGCGTCGCTGGGTCTGTACAAGGGCGTGGCCGAGCTGTTCGGGTTCATCAAGCTGCGCGGGTTCTTCGCGTGGGTCGCGCACCGTGGCTACCACGTCATGGCGATGCCGACGGGCAACCGCAAGATCCGTATCCTGATCGGCTGGGTCGGACAGTTCCTCATGGGCCGTGAGCTCGTCTCGCTGGGCTCGCTGCACGACCCGCGCCAGGAGTTCCGCAGCGCGTCCGTACCGCCGAAGCCGGTGGGCGAGAAGGTCGAGCAGAAGGCGGAGTCCTCCGCCCAGCGCGCCGAGTCGGGTTCCACGGCCTGAGCTACGGTCCCGGTCCGTCAGGGGCCCGGTCAGGTGACTCTCGGCGGACCACGCCATCCTCTGCGTTTGCGACCCTGGAGCGCGGAGGATGGCGTGGCCCGCAGGCGATCGCATGGCCTGCGGTCGTTCGTGCGGAGGGCTAGGTAGTCTCTGCGGTGCGCCCCCATAGCCCAACTGGCAGAGGCAGCCGGCTTAAACCCGGCACAGTCCCGGTTCGAATCCGGGTGGGGGCACGCGGCGCCTGCTGGCCCAGGCGATAGTTCAGCCGACCAGCTCCGCGAGATGGCGGCCCGTCAGTGACCTCTCCTCGCGCGCCAGGTCGGCCGGGGTGCCCTCGAAGACCACGCGGCCGCCGTCGTGCCCGCCGCCGGGGCCCATGTCGATCACCCAGTCGGCTCGTGCGACGACCGACAGGTTGTGCTCCACGACGATGACCGACCGGCCCGAGTCGACGAGCCGGTCGAGCAGGCCGGCGAGGTTGTCGACGTCCTGCATGTGCAGGCCGGCGGTGGGCTCGTCGAGCACGAATGCCGGGGTGTCACCGCCCATCTCGATCGCGAGCTTGAGGCGCTGCCGTTCGCCGCCGGACAGGGTGTTGAGGTGCTGCCCGAGCGAGATGTAGTGCAGCCCGACGTCGAACAGTCGGGACAGCATCGGCTGCACCGTCTTCTCCGTGAAGAAGCCCAGCGCCTCCTCGACGGACATGCCGAGCACGTCCGCGATGTTCTTGCCGCGCAGCGTGTAGCCGAGCACCTCGTCGGTGAACCGCTTGCCGCCGCAGGCCTCGCACGGGCTCGCGACCCCCGCCATGAAGGCGAGGTCGGTGTAGATGAGGCCGACGCCCTTGCACTCCGGGCAGGCGCCGGCCGAGTTCGCGCTGAAGAGGGCGGGCTTGACGCCGTTCGCACGGGCGTACTGCTTGCGGATGGGCTCGAGGATTCCCGTGTAGGTGGCGGGGTTGGAACGCCGCGACCCACGGATGACCGACTGGTCCACGAACGTCACGCCGTCGCGCGGCAGGCAGCCGTGGATGAGTGAGCTCTTGCCCGACCCGGCCACGCCCGTCACCGCGACGAGCACCCCGAGTGGGACCTCGACCGAGACGTCCTGGAGGTTGTGCAGGTTCGCGTGCTCGATCCGGAGCGCGCCCGTGGGAGTGCGGGGTGTGGTCTTGAGCGTGACCGCCTGGTCGAGGTGCTTGCCGGTGGCCGTCCCGGATCTCCGCAGCCCGGCGAGGTCGCCCTGGTAGACCACGGTGCCGCCGTGCGTACCCGCGCCGGGCCCCATGTCGACGAGGTGGTCGGCCGCCGCCATGACCTCCGGCTTGTGCTCGACGACGAGCACCGTGTTCCCCTTGTCCCGCAGACGCTGGAGCAGCGCGTTCATCTGGCGCACGTCGTGCGGGTGCAGGCCGATCGTCGGCTCGTCGAACACGTAGGTCATGTCGGTCAGGGCCGACCCCATGTGCCGCACCATCTTGGTGCGCTGCGCCTCGCCGCCCGACAGCGACGACGACTCCCGGTCCAGCGACAGGTACCCCAGCCCGATCTGCTCGAACGTCGTGAGCAGGTCGCTGAGGCCGTCGAGGATGGGTTGCACGTGCGGGTCGGTGAGGTCACGCACCAGCTCGGCCAGGTCGGTGAGCTGCATGGCGGCTGCCTCGCCGATGTGCTTGCCCTTGACCAGCGACGACCGTGCCCGGTCGTTGAGCCGGGTGCCGCCGCACGCCGGGCAGGCCGTGAACGTGGCGAGCCGGTCGACGGCGGCCCGCATGGCGCCCTTCATCGACTCCACGTCCTTGACGAGGTAGAGGCGCGTGATCTTCGGGACGAGCGACTCGTAGGTGACGTTGATGCCGCCCGAGACGATCTTGCGCTCCGCGCCGTACATCAGGTCGTGCCACTCGGTCTCGCTGTACTCCGCCAGCGGCTTGTCGGCGTCGAACAGGCCGGAGTCGGCGTAGACCTTCCAGTACCAGCTGCCGACCCCGAAGTTGGGGAACGTGATGGCGCCCTCGTTCAGCGACTTGCTGCGGTCCACCAGGGCGTCCGTGTCGACGGCGGAGACGCGGCCCAGGCCCTCGCAGCCGCCGCACATGCCCTGCGGGTCGTTGAAGGAGAAGAGGTTGGACCCGCCGATGTGCGGCCGGCCGAGCCGCGACCAGATGACGCGCAGCATCGTGTAGGCGTCCGTGGCGGTGCCGACCGTGGAGCGGGCGTTCGCACCCATGGGCTCCTGGTCCACGACGATCGCCGCCGACAGGTTCGACAGGGTGTCCACGTCGGGCCGCGGGCGGGACGCCATGAAGCCCTGGAGAAAGGCCGGGTAGGTCTCGTCGATCAGGCGCCGCGACTCCGCGGCGACGGTGCCGAACACGAGCGAGCTCTTGCCTGATCCGGAGACCCCGGTGAAGACGGTGAGCTCTCGCTTGGGGATGTCGATCGAGACCCCCTGCAGGTTGTTCTCACGGGCCCCGCGCACCTCGATAGATCCGAACACCACTGTCCTTTCCTGGTCGGTGGTCTCATCGTGCCAGGAGCTACTGACACCCACCCGGCCGCGCCTGAGGGCCCCGAGCCGTGGGCCGGGACCTCGACGGCGTTACGCCAGGAGCAGACGCCGGAACGACCCGGCCTGTCGGTGAGGTTGGGTAGCGTGACGGGTACCAACGGCGGGAGTGGGCAGATGGCATTGATCTCAACCGGTACTGCACGTACTGCTGGGCTCGGCACCACGAACGAGAGCGGACCCGGGGCCAGACCCGGCACGCTCGAGCACACCCGAGAACCGCTGTTACGGGACCTGGTCGGTGGCATCCTGCGCACGACGCGTCGAGAGCAGCGCCGCACGCTGGCCGACGTCGCGACGGACGCGCGGGTCTCCACGGCCTACCTGTCCGAGATCGAGCGAGGGCGCAAGGAGGCGTCGTCCGAGGTGCTCGCCGCTGTGTGCGAGGCACTCGGCATGCGCCTGGTCGACCTCGTGGAGCGTGCCTGGGCGCAGCTCGCCCTGGCACTGGCGGCGCAGGAGGAGACCGGCAGGGTGCGTGTGCTGTCGTCGGCCGCGCGCCGGGCGGCCGGCTTCTCGTCGTCCCGGCACCCGGTCCAGCCCGAGCACGCGGCACCGGCGGGCAGCTCGGGTACCGGGCGACGTGGCGAGGTCGTGCTCCTGGCGGCGTGAGCCGGGCCCGGCGAGGGGCGGAGCCCGGCGATGATCAGAGCCCGGCGCGTCGCTTTCCGCCGGGCCGGACGTCGTTCACCTGGTCCACGACCCTGTCGATCATGCCGTAGGCCAGGGCCTGCTCCGCCGTGAACCAGCGGTCGCGCTCCGAGTCCGCCGCGACCGTCTCGACGGGCTGGCCGGTGTGCTCGGACTGCAGCCGGGTCACCAGGTCCTTCACATGCCGGATGTTCTCGGCCTGGATGACGACGTCGGCCGTCGTGCCGCCGATCCCGCCCGACGGCTGGTGCATCATGATCCGCGCGTGCGGCAGCGCGTACCGCTTTCCGCGGGTGCCTGCGGCGAGCAGGAACTGGCCCATGCTGCCCACGAACCCGACCGCGACGGTCGAGACCGCGTTCGGCAGGAGCTTCATCGTGTCGTGGACCGCGAGCCCGGCGCTGATGGAGCCGCCGGGGGAGTTGATGTAGAGGCTGATGTCCGCGCTCGAGTCCTCGGCGGACAGCAGCAGGAGCTGCGAGGTCACGCGGTTGGCGACGGTGTCGTCGATCTCCGTGCCGATCAGCACGATCCGCTGGTGCAGCAGACGCGTCGCGAGATGGTCGTCGAAGGGCTGGGCGGGGCTGGTCTCGGTCATGTCTCCACCCTTGCCCCGTCCGCTGCCGCGGGGTAGTCGTCTCTGCCCGTCGCAGATCTGCTCACGGCAGACCGCGGCGCCGAACGCATGCCGTCCGGCGCGTCGGACGGAGCCGCCTAGAGCGGGTTGCCCGCCGAGTCGATGGTGGGGAACACGTCGAAGTGGACCTCGAACGGCAAGGTGCCGGGCTTGCCCTCCTGCCCGCTCAGTGGTTCGAGGTGCTCAGCGGCGAACCGTTCCCAGGCCTCGATGACTGACTTCGCCTGCTCGGGTGTGGCCCACCTGTTGACCGTGATGAACGCGGCGGACCCGAGCCACCGCTGCAGGGACTCCTCGTCCACCTCCTGGATCGTGCGAGTGAAGGCCGCCACTCGCTCGTTGCGGAGGCGCAAGAACTCGATGTTGACGGCCTCGGCGGTCTGGCGAGCCGCCGGGGAGCTCTTTCCCGCGCTCGAGATGCTGAATCCGCCGGGCGTGCGTTCCCACCAGCGCTCCCTGGCCGTTCCCTTGCCCTCCACCTCGCGGACCAGACCGTGCTTGGCGAGCTGGCGCAGGTGGTAGCTCGTCGAACCGCTGGACTCGCCGAGGATCTCGCCGAGCTTGCTGGCCGTGAGCGGCCCGCGGGTCGGCAGCAGGTCGAGGATGCGGATGCGCAGCGGGTGAGCGAGCGTGCGCAGCGCGGCGGGGCTGAGCTCGGCGGGAGGTCCTGCGGCCGGCCCGGGCAGGTCCGGCACCGCACGCGGGGTCGGCTGCCCCGAACGTGCTGGGGCGTCCCGGTCCGCCGGTCTGCCGGGGGAGTCCTTGCGTGCTGTCGCCATAGGCAGGACGTTACCCACTCACCACCCGTCGGACCGGATCCCCGGCGCGGCGGTCAGCGCAGGGCGAGCGGGTGGCGCGCCGCCAGGTTGTCGCGCGCGCGTTCGGCATGCGCGCGCTGCCGGTCGGCTCGTTCGATCTCGCGGCGTTGCGCCGCCCGGTCGGCACTGCTCGTGCCGGTGCTGCTGGCGTCGGCGCCGCTCGCGTCGGCGGGGCGCCGACGAGCGGCGGGCGCCGCCGCGAGGCGGGCACTGACGGGCTGCGGTGCGGCGGTACGGAGGACTGGTGCGTAGACGCTCATCGCGGTGCTCCTGGCTCTGCTGGGGTGTGGTCCTGGCCGGCTCGTGCCTTCACCCTACGTATGCCAACGACTCTTTGCAAGGATCTCTTTGCAAAGAGTTCTTCGGTCTTCTGTGGTCGGCACGAGCCGCCCGCCAGGCGTCGCCGAGGCCTCCCCGGAAGCCCTCGGGCGAGCTCGCCAGCGCTTGCAGGCGGGGCAGGATACTGCCCTACTCTGTAACTTCGGTCAGTTTCACCCCGTTGGTCCGAAACCCGGTGACGACGGCGGCGGCGCGCCGTATGCCCGAACATCGTTCCGCACCGTGGAGTCCCCGTGTTCCGTCTCGCCCGGCTGTCCCTCGCGAACCGAGCCGTCGTGGCGCTGGTGACGATCGCGATAGCGGTGTTCGGGGTGCTCAGCATGACCTCCCTCAAGCAGGAGCTCATCCCGTCACTGCAGCTTCCGACGGGCATCGTGAGCGCGCAGTACCCGGGTTCCTCGCCGGAGGTCGTGGAGGAGCAGGTCACCGATGTGATCGAGGAGGCCGTCGCCTCGATCGACGGGACGGCGGCGGTCCGGTCGACGGCGTCCACGGGCGTCTCCCTGACCACCGTCGAGTTCACCTACGGCACCGACATGGAGGCCGCGACCCAGCAGCTCCAGGCCGCGGTGGCCGGCGTCCAGCCGAACCTCCCGGAGGACGTCAGCCCCCAGGTCACGACAGGTTCCGTCGACGACGTGCCGGTGGTCCAGATGGCCGTGTCCGGTGACGAGAGCGCCAACGCCCTCGCGGACACAGTCGAGAACGTGGTGGTACCCGCGCTCGAGGACGTCGACGGCGTCCGCGCGGTCTCGGTCACCGGTGAGCGCGAGACGGAGGTCAGCGTCCTGCCCGACCAGGAGAAGCTAGCGGCGGCCGGCCTCACGACGGCCGACCTGACCACGGTGCTGCAGGACAACGGCGTGGTCATGCCGGCAGGGCAGATCACCGAGGGCGGGCGGGCCTGGTCCGTCCAGCTCGGCAAGCCCGTCGACATGGTCGACCAGCTCAGGCGGCTGCCCGTGGTCCCGGGCGCGACCGGAGGTCCGGGCGCCGCGGACGGCGCCCCGGAGGCAGGTACCGCGCCAGACACAGGTACCGCCCCGGACACGGGTACCGCCCCGGACGTGACGGCCGGCGCCCAGCCCACAGATCCGGCCGCGCCCGGCACCCCTGCGCTGGTGGGCGACGTCGCCACCGTGGAGCTCCGGCCCGTCGACGCGACGTCGTACTCCCGCCTCGACGGCTCGGCGTCGCTGGGCCTGGCCATGACGAAGACGCCGGAGGCCAACACCGTCGAGGTGTCGCACGCGATCGAGCGGGCGCTGGCCGAGCCGGAGGTCGCCGACACCCTGGCCCAGCGTGACGTCAACACCGCCGTGGTGTTCGACCAGGCCCCGTTCGTCGAGGACTCGATCCACGGACTGGCGACCGAGGGCGGGCTCGGCCTGCTGTTCGCGGTCCTCGTGATCCTCGTCTTCCTGATGTCGGTGCGCTCCACACTGGTGTCCGCGATCTCCATCCCGCTCTCGCTCGCCGTGACCTTCATCGCCATGCAGGCGGGCGGCTACACCCTGAACATCCTGACGCTCGGCGCCCTCACGATCTCGATCGGCCGCGTCGTCGACGACGCGATCGTCGTGATCGAGAACATCAAGCGGCACATGTCGTACGGCGAGGAGCGCAGCGACGCGATCCTCGCGGCCGTGCGCGAGGTGGGCGGGGCCATCGCCGCCTCGACGATCTGCACCGTCGCCGTCTTCCTGCCGATCGCGTTCGTGGGCGGTGTGGTGGGGGAGCTGTTCCGGCCGTTCGCCCTCACCGTGTCCATCGCGATGCTGGCGTCGCTCGTGGTGGCGCTGACCATCGTGCCGGTGCTGGCGTACTGGTTCATCCGCCCGCCCAGGAAGGTCGGCCGCGGTGCGGCGCTCGCCCGTGCGGCAGCCGAGGAGAAGGAGAGCCGCGGCATCTGGCAGCGGGCCTACGTGCCGTCGCTGAACGGCGCGCTCGCACGGCCCGTCGTGACCATCGCGATGGCGGTGGCGGTGCTCGGCGGCACGTCCGCCCTCGTCCCCAGCATGGAGACCAGCTTTCTGGGGGAGAGCGGCCAGGACACCGTGACAGTGACGCAGCACTACGAGCCGGGGACGTCGCTCACGGGACAGGACGAGGCGGCGAAGCAGGTGGAGGCCGCGCTGGCGGAGGTCGACGCCGTCGACAGCGTGCAGGCGACGGTCGGCAGCGGCGGTGACATGGCGATGGCCGCGTTCGGCGGAGCGAGCGCGGACCTCAAGGCATCGTTCGCCGTCACCCTCGGCGAGGACGCCGACGGCGCCGCCGCGGCCGCGGACATCCGTGCCGCCGTCGGAGGTCTCACCGAGGCGCCCGCGACGGAGGTCTCCGTGTCCGCCGGCGACTCGGTGGGCACGTCGTCCATCGATCTGGTGGTCCGTGCACGCGACGAGGCGACCCTCGCCGAGGCCACCGGGCTGCTGCGGGACGCGATGAGCGGTCTGGACGGCGTCGCCGAGGTCAGCAACGACCTGGCCGCCGCACAGGAGATCGTCGAGGTGACCGTCGACCGCAAGGCCGCCGCGGCGTTCGGGCTCACGGAGACGCAGGTCACCGGGATCGCCTCGGCCGCCATGACGGGGGCGCAGGAGATGGGCGAGCTGCAGACGGCAGAGGGCCCCGTCGGGGTGACCCTCTCCGCCGCCGAGACGCCCGGCACGATGGCCGAGATCCGTGAGATCCCGGTGCCGACGGCGGTAGGCCCCGTGCCCCTCGGCGACGTCGCGAACGTCGAGGTCGCCAAGACGCCGACGTCGATCAGCCGGATCGACGGCGACCGGTCCGCGACCGTGTCGGTGACGCCGGCCGGGGACGACCTCGGCGCGGTGACGGACGCGGTGAACGCGGAGATCGAGTCGACCGACCTGCCTGCCGGTGCCACCGTGTCGGTGGGTGGAGCGGCCGCGGACCAGGCGGACGCGTTCAACGACCTGGGCATGGCGCTGCTGGCCGCGATCGCCCTGGTGTTCATCGTCATGGTGGCCGCGTTCCGCAGCCTGGCGCAGCCCTTCATCCTGCTGGTGTCCATCCCGTTCGCCGCGGTCGGTGCCCTGATCGCCCTGGTCGCCACGAACACGCCGCTGGGCGTGCCTGCCCTCATCGGCACCCTGCTGCTGGTCGGCATCGTGGTGTCCAACGCCATCGTGCTCATCGACCTGATCAACCAGTACCGCCAGGACGGCATGGGCCTCGACGAGGCGGTGCGGGAGGGCGCGCGGAAGCGACTACGGCCCATCGTCATGACCGCCCTGGCCACGGTGTTCGCGCTGGCCCCCATGGGCGTGGGGCTGACCGGGGGAGGGGCGTTCATCTCGCAGCCGCTCGCGCTCGTGGTGATCGGCGGGCTGGTGTCGTCGACCCTGCTCACGCTGTACGTGGTGCCGGTGATCTACACGATCTTCGAGCGCCGGGCAGAGCGCCGGCGGGCAGCCGACGACGCCGCCGGACGCACCGCCCGCAGACCGCTGACGGGCGCTTTTCCCAGCGTGGCGACGGGCGCGTTCCAGACCGTCGGACGCCAGGCGGCCGCGCAGCGGCGGGCGCAGACGGGCCGCCCGGCCCGGCACAGCAGGCCGACGCCGGCCCAGACGCCGCAGCAGATGCCGCAGCAGGTGCCGCCGACGTACGCGGCGCCCGAACGCACTCCGCCGCAGCAGGCCCCCCAGCACGCTCGCAGGCACGCGGCGCCGCATGTCGTGCCCCAGCACCAGGCTCAGCGGTATCCGCCCGACCCGTGGCGACCGGAGCCCGGCCAGGAGCCCCAGCCCGACTACCGGCGGCCACCGCCCCCGGCCTGGCCGCACCCCCGCGACCCGGTCGACTGATCGGACAGCGCGTCTGTCCGGTCGTCTGATGCCGGACGTCAACGAAGTCGGTCGGCTGCCTCGAGACCGGTCCGGTGATGAACCGATCTTGAGCAACCGACCGACTTCGCGTGACTGCCTTCGGCAACCTGCCCTCGGCTGCCCCCACTCAGCGAGCAGTGCTCAGAGCCAGGGCGGCCGCACGGCCAGGCTCCTTACGCGTCCTGGGTCTTGAGCCGCGTCGCCGCGCCGACCAGGACCAGCACCGTGTAGCCGGCCAGCACGCTGATCCCGACCCAGGGCTCGAGCACGTCGGCGAACGCGCCGGCGTTCGGGGTGATCTGCGTTCCGGCCACGCTCGGCAGGAGCTTGTTCACCGTGCCCACCCACTCCAGCTGGGCGGCGGCGAACGTGGCGATCTGAACGATCGTCGGGATCACGAGGAAGATCGCCACCACGGTGAAGATCGCGCCCGCCGTGTGCCGCAGCAGGGCGCCGAGCCCCAGCGCGAACAGCGCCACGAGCGTCACGTACAGCACCGTGCCGAACAGCGACCGCACCTGGTCGCCGTCGCCGAAGTCCACCGTGGCGTCGTTCGCGTTCAGGATCGGGTAGGTGACGAGCCAGCTCAGCGCGAGCGACACGGCGATGAGGACCGCCGTCACGAGCGCGAGCACCACTGCCTTGCCGAAGAACGCCGAGAGGCGCCCGGGAACCGCCGCGAACGTCGACCGGATCATCCCGGTGGAGTACTCACCGGTGATCATGAGCGCGCCGAGCACCGCGACCACGAGGGCCGCCATCTCGAAGCCGGCGCTCACGACCATGGTCCCGCCGAGCATCCCGCCCGCCGCCGCCTGGTCCTCGGGCGACGCGCCTTCCATCTCGTTGCCGACGAGCTGGACGATCAGCGCCATCATCAGGGCGAAGCCGACCATCACCACGACGGTCGAGCCGAGGGTCCACCACGTCGAGCGCAGTGTCCACAGCTTGATCCACTCCGAGCGCAGCACCCGCAGGAAGGTGACGTTCTGCACCGGCGTCTGCCCCGCCGTCGTGCCCGACGTCGGTCCGCCCGCCGGAGCCGTGACCGTCGCGCTCATGCCTTGCTCCCCTCAAGATCGGACCGCGTGCCCGTGTGGCCCGCGATGTCCTCGGACTGGTACTCGACCGAATCGGCGGTCAGCGACATGTACGCCTCCTCGAGCGTGGAGGCGACGGGCGTGAGCTCGTGCAGCACGATCTTCGAGGATGCCGCCAGCTCGCCGACGGCGGCCGCGTTGCTGCCGCGGACCTCCAGCAGCCCCGGCTCGACGTCGTCCACCTGGGCGTTCTGGCCCTTGAGGAGCTCGGCGAGCTCCGTGGCCTGCGGCGACCGGACCCGCACGAGCTTGCGCTCGGCGCCGTCGACGATCTCCGAGACCGGGGCGTCCGCGAGGATGCGGCCCTTGCCGATGACGATCACGTGGTCGGCCGTCAGGGCGACCTCGCTCATCAGGTGGCTGGACAGGAAGACGGTGCGGCCCTCGGACGCGAGGAACTTCGCGATGTTGCGGACCCAGAGCACACCCTCCGGGTCGAGCCCGTTGACGGGCTCGTCGAGGATGAGCGTGCGTGGGTCGCCCAGCAGGGCCGCCGCGATGCCGAGGCGCTGCCCCATGCCCAGCGAGAATCCGCCCACGCGCTTGCTGGCGACAGGCCGCAGACCTGTGAGCTCGATCACCTCGTCGACGCGCTTGGTCGGGATGCCGTGCGTCGCGGCCATGGCGAGCAGGTGGTTGCGCGCGGTGCGGCCGGTGTGCACCGCCTTCGCGTCGAGCAGCGCACCCACCTCCGCGAGCGGACGGCGGTGCGTCGCGTACGGCGCGCCGTTCACGGTGACGGACCCGGCGGTGGGCCGGTCCAGACCGACGATCATCCGCATGGTGGTCGACTTGCCGGCGCCGTTCGGGCCCAGGAAGCCCGTCACCTGGCCCGGCTGCACGGTAAACGTGACGCCGTCCACGGCGGTCTTCGCGCCGTACCTCTTCGTCAGGCCTCTGGCCTCGATCATTGCTTGCCCTTCCATCTGGCACGCGGGATGGCTTATGCGGTCACTGGCGTTCTTCACACGACTGGTCATTCAGAGACTAGGGACCGGATGGCCCCCGCCGCACGCATTACCGGCCGGGATCATCCCTTGGACGGACGCAGTTCATCCGAAGGTATGACCCGGGAACTCCTGAGAGGTCCCCAGCGTTCCCTAGGATGGTCAGACAGACCAGGAGGAGCAGATGAGCAACCCCGTCTTTTCGAGAAGCGACGTCTTCGGTGAGCCCCGTCGCACCGGTGCGGCCGGTGCACGCCGTGGCGGCACCGCCACCTACCCCAACCAGACTCCCGCATATGGCACAGCTCCGCAGCCTGGCCAGTACGGTCAGTACGGCGCAGCAGGCCAGCAGCCGATGGATGCGTCCGAGCTTGACGCGATGTACCAGTCGCCGTCCGCCACCACGGCGGACACGCGGCGAATGACCTATGACGACGTGATCATCAAGACCGGTGGGCTGCTCGCTCTCCTGGTCGTGGTGGCCGCGGCGACCTGGACGCTGGTGCCGGCGCCGATGATCACCCTCGTGATGATCGTCGGGGCGATCGGTGGTCTCGTCCTGGGCCTCGTGAACAGCTTCAAGAAGAACCCGAGCCCGGCGCTGATCGTGGCCTACACGATCTTCGAGGGCGCATTTGTGGGCGGCATCTCGCTGCTCATGGAGACCATCGCGCCAGGCGTCGTGGTGCAGGCAGTGCTCGGCACCATCGCCACCTTCGCGGCCGCGCTGTTCCTCTTCAAGAGCGGCCGGGTGCGCGTCACGCCCAAGTTCACGCGCTGGCTGCTGATCGCGGTCGCCGGCTACGCGGTGTTCTCGCTGGTCAACTTCGGCCTCGTGATGTTCGGCGTGCTGGACGGCTGGGGCATGCGGTCCGGCTGGCTCGGCGTCGTCGTCGGCATCGTGGCCGTTGGCCTGGCCGCCATGATGCTGATCCTCGACTTCGACTCCATCAAGCGTGGTGTCGAGGGTGGGGCCCCCGCCAAGATGGCGTGGGCGGCGGCCTTTGGCCTGCTGGTGACGCTGATCTGGCTGTACATCGAGCTGCTGCGGCTGCTGACGATCGTGCAGAGCCTCTTCAGCGGCGACTGACCGGTCCGAGCACGACCCGCTCGCCGTACCGACGACGGCCCGGCACCTTCTCTCGGAAGGTGACCGGGCCGTCGTCGTGCGTGGATCTATGTGTCCTGGACATTCTCGGCCGTGGCGAGCGCGGCGACCCCCGCGACGAGCATGTCGAGCAGCACGCCGAAGCTCTGGTCGACGTCCTCCCGCATGCGGAACCCGGCGCCGAGCTCCAGGGTGACGAAGCCGTGCACGCCGGCGCGGACCGCGCGGACGGCGTCGATGACGCGCTGCTCCGGCAGACCGAAGCCGTGCAGGACCGAGACGACCGTCCGGACGCTCTCCTCACCTGCCTCCCGGTGCGGTGCGGCGGCGGGGTCGTCGGGGTCGGCGCCGATCTGCGTGGCCGCGTACCGGCCCGGGTGCGCGTGGGCGTAACGGCGCCAGGCGTCGGCCAGCGCGTGGAGCGCGTCGGCCCCCGCCCTGCCCACGGTCGCCGAGGTACCCGCGGCGGTCAGCTCACGGACGGCGACCACGGAGACCTCGCGGCGCAGGTCGGCCAGCGAACCCACGTGCTTGTAGAGGCTGGGGGCCGCGACGCCGGCCTTCGCGGCGACCTTGGCGAGCGTGAGGTCGTCGAACCCGCTCGGGCCGCCCGCGTCGACCACCTCGAGGGCGAGGCGGACCACCGCGTCGGGTGACAGCCCGGCCCTAGGCACGTCGGCCGCCGTCCTCGGCCGGAGCAGCCGGAGCAGCCGGAGCGGCGGGGGCGCCAGGGAGCTCCGCGAGGAACTCGAGCACGGCCGCCACGACGACGGCGGGCGCCTGGTGCTGGGGGTAGTGGCCCACCTCGGGCACCAGCACTCCGCGGGCGTCGATCGTGCCCGTGATCCAGGCCAGCTCCGCGGCAGGGTCGGAGAAGTCGGGGTCGAGAGCGCCGACGACGGCGAGGGCAGGGGCCCGGACCTCGGACAGCCGGGCCTCGACCACGGAGTGGTCGAGTGCCACCGCGAGGTCGCGGAACGAGCGCAGCCTGCCCGGCTCGCTCAGCTTGTCGCGCACGGCGGCGACGTGCTCGGCGTGCCGGGGCGAGCGGCGCCCCTTGGAGATCATCGAGTAGTAGGAACCCCAGAACGCGGCTCCCCAGGGCCGGGCCAGCAGCAGCCGGTAGACGACCCCCATCACGTTCCGGAGGGCCGGTGATCCCGGCTGGCGCAGGTAGGGGCTGAGCAGGACCAGGCCGCGGACGAGGCCGGGTCGCTCCGCGGCGGCCCAGGTCGCGGCGGAGGCACCCATCGAGTTGCCGAGCAGCACGGCGGGGCCCGCGTCGAGGTGCTCGAGGAGCGCGAGGAGGTCCGCGCCGGTCACGTCGTCGCCGTGCGTGCGGAAGGTCGTGTCCGAGTCCCCGTGCGCACGCAGGTCGGTGACCACGACGCGGTATCCGGCGTCGGCGAGGGCGGGGACCACGTCGTCGTACGTGGACCGGAGGTCGCCCATACCGGGGACGGCGACGACGAGGGGGCCCGAACCGGTGTCGGTGTAGGCGATGCGGCCCTCGGGCCGGGGCAAGAAGGTGAGCGAACCGCTCCGGGTGTTCGTCATAGCCAGAAAGCTACGCCTGTTAGCCAAAGAGCGCAAGAGTCTGTCAGAACCTCGCGCAGGTGTCAGACGCTCAGGTCACCCGAGTGACCTGAGCGTCTGACACTGCGCGCAGTTCTGACAGTTCTGAGCGGCTCAGACCGGGCGGGAGACTCCGAAGTAGCCCTTCTCCGACTCGCCGGTCTCCGCCTTGATCACGTGCATCACGGCGTTGATCAGCGCGAGGTGCGTGAACGCCTGCGGGAAGTTCCCGAGGTGCCGCCCCGTGCCCGGCTCGATCTCCTCGGCATAGAGGTTCAGGGAGGACGCGTAGCCGAGCAGCCGCTCGCACAGCGACTTGGCCCGGTCCACCTCGCCGATCTCGACCAGTGCCGACACGAGCCAGAACGAGCAGATCGTGAAGGTGCCCTCCTCGCCCTGCAGGCCGTCGTCGGTCTCCTCGACCCGGTAGCGAAGCACCAGGCCGTCCTCGGTCAGCTCGTCCGCGATGGCGAGCACCGTGGCACGGACCCGCTCGTCGTCGGGCGGCAGGAACCGCAGCAGCGGGACCAGAAGCAGGGACGCGTCCAGCGCGGGGTCGCCGTAGCGCTGTGTGAACACACCGCGCTCGTCCACACCGTTGGTGCAGATGTCGTCGGAGATCTCGTCGGCGATCTTCTGCCAGGCGCTCGCGTAGTCGTGCTCGTCGTACAGCCGGGCGAGCTTGGCGCCGCGGTCCATCGCCACCCAGCACATGAGCTTGGAGCTCGTGAAGTGCTGCGGTTCACCGCGCACCTCCCAGATGCCCCGGTCCGGCAGGTGCCAGTGCTTGGCGGCCTCCTCGACCTGCCGCTTCAGGATGGGCCACAGCGACTCCGGGAGCTGTTCGCGCGACTTGGCGTGCAGCCACACCGAGTCGAGCACCGCGCCCCACACGTCGTGCTGCCGCTGGTCGTAGGCCGCGTTGCCGATCCGGACGGGCTGCGCGCCCTCGTAGCCGGAGAGGTGGGGCAGCTCGAACTCCTCGAGGGTCTCCTCGCCGCCCACGCCGTACATGATCTGCAGCTGCCGGTTGTCACGACAGACGTCCTGGATGAACGCGAAGAAGTCGTTCGCCTCGCGTTCGAGCCCCAGCGTGTACAGGCCCCAGAGGGCGAAGGTCGAGTCGCGGATCCACGCGTACCGGTAGTCCCAGTTGCGCTCGCCGCCCGGGGTCTCGGGCAGCGAGGTGGTCGCGGCGGCGATCAGGGCGCCCGTGGGGGAGTAGGTCAGGCCCTTCAGGGTGAGCGCCGACCGCTGCAGGTAGGCGCGCCACGGGTGGTCGGGGAACTCGCCCTGGGTGATCCAGTCGCGCCAGAACCGCTCCGTGCGCCACATCGCGTCGAGTGCGCCCGCGTACGTCGTCGGGGCGCTCTGCGAGCCCCACGACATGGCGACGAAGTGGGTGGCGCCCTCCGTCATGCGGGTGCGGGCGGTGGCCCGCTTGCCGTCCAGCCCGAACCGCA
Organism: Promicromonospora xylanilytica; assembly: GCF_054782895.1. Lineage (NCBI taxonomy): Bacteria > Bacillati > Actinomycetota > Actinomycetes > Micrococcales > Promicromonosporaceae > Promicromonospora > Promicromonospora xylanilytica. The sequence continues at coordinate 255,296 of NZ_BAAGRP010000002.1, read as the reverse complement.
GGCTGGAGCGCAGGTGCAGGTCCGGGTTGGAGTCGCCGATGTGGGCCACCACCGACGAGTACCCGCTGTTCTCGTACTCCCAGTCCACCTCGGACCGGGCGTAGTCCGGGCGCGGCTCGCACACGACCTCGAGGTCCACCGTGCCCGAGACGCACTTGATGGTGCGCATCAGGATGTGCTCGGCGTCGTCGTCGGTGGGGGTGCGGCGGTGCGTGCCGGAGCGCGACTCGAGGTCGTGCCACGGGCCCATCAGCATGGCGTCCCGCACGACGAGCCAGCCGGTCGGCGTCTGCCACGTGGTCTCGAGGATGAGGGTGCCGGGCAGGTAGCGGCGGGCGACGGGCACCCGCACGCCGTGCGGCCCGACGCGGAAGTAGCCGGCTCCCCGGTCGAGGATCTTGGCGAAGATGCTGGGCGAGTCGGGTCGGGGAACGCACATCCACTCGACGCTGCCCGACGGCGCGATCAGCGCGTTGGTCTCACAGTCCGAGAGGAACCCGTACTCCCCGATGTGCGGAAACTTGCTGCGGCCGTCCCACGCGCGCGGGGAGGCGCCGTCGCTCGACGTGTGCCCCTTGACCGGACCCCGGTGCGTGGACTTCGGGGTCTGGCGGCGCCGAGGGGGCGTGTCGGGTGCCGTGGGAGCGGCGTCGGCCCCCACTGGCTCAATCGATTCGAGCGTCATGGGACTCAAGGGTTCCGCACGTTCAGCGCACGTGGCAAGCCGTACGTGTGTGACGCGCAGAACCCGTTGCCGTGCCCTGCACAGGGCTTGCACAAGCCCTGTGCACAGCCCTCGGCAGACCCACGCGAAGATGTTCGGCGAACAAGTTCTCGGACCGTGTCGATCGCCCGGTTTCCCGTTCGACCTGTGAGTGAGAAGGTCCCATCAGAGGGGCCGCCGACCACAGGAGCAGGAACCATGGCCAAGTACATGCTGATCATGCGCTCGACGGACGAGACATGGGCCGCGTTCGCGGACGTCGACTTCGAGACGATCATGAACGAGATGGGCAAGTTCAACTACGAGATGATCCAGGCTGGCGTGCTCGTCGCGGCCGAAGGGCTCGAGGACGCCGCCGACACCGTGGTCGTCGACTACTCGTCCGAGACACCCGTCGTGACGGACGGCCCGTACGGCGAGACCAAGGAGCTGTTCAACGGCTTCTGGATCCTCGACGTCGCCTCCAAGGAGGAAGCCGTCGAGTGGGCCAAGCGGGCGCCGCTCGCCGGCCCGGGCAGCAAGGCGGAGATCCGCAAGGTCAGCCAGATCGACGACTTTCCGCAGGACAACGAGTGGATCCAGAAGGAGCGCGCGTGGCGCGAGTCGACCGGTCAGCTCTGACCGGGCAGGACGGCGCCCGGCGCGCCGTCGAGGCGGTCTGGCGGATCGAGTCCGCCCGCATCGTGGGCGCGCTCGTCCGCTACACCCGCGACTTCGAGCTCGCCGAGGACGTGGCCCAGGAGGCGCTCGCCGCGGCGCTCGTCTCCTGGCCACGCGACGGCACGCCGCGGGACCCGGCGGCCTGGCTCATCGCGACGGCGCGCCGCCGGGCGATCGACGCCTACCGGCGTCGGGCCGGGCGCGACGAGCGGTACGCGGCGCTCGGGCACGGCCTGGCCGAGGGGGAGGCGACGTCGGGCATCGGCAGCGGCTCGGCCGTCGGGACGGGCATCGTTGCAGGTGAGCCAGGTCCTGACCCCGGAATGTTCGATCCCGACCGGATCGACGACGACGTGCTCGCCCTCATGTTCGTCGCCTGCCACCCCGTGCTGTCCAGGGAGGCACGGATCGCGCTGACGCTGCGCGTCGTGGGCGGGCTGACGAGCGACGAGATCGCCCGCGCGTTCCTCAACCCCGTCGCGACGGTGCAGGCGCGCATCACGCGCGCGAAGAAGACGTTGGCGGCGTCGCGGGTCCCCTTCGAGGTGCCCGACGGCGCGGACCGGGCCGACCGGCTCTCGTCGGTGCGCGGCGTGCTGTACGTGATCTTCACCTCAGGCTCGTCGGCGACGTCGGGCGACGACTGGATCCGGCACGACCTGGCCCGTGAGGCCGTGCGACTGACGCGCGTTCTCGCCCGGCTCTCGCCCGACCCCGAGACGTACGGCCTGCTCGCGCTGCTGGAGCTCACCGCCGCACGGTTCCCGGCCCGGGTGGGGCCGTCGGGCGAGCCCGTCCTCCTGGAGGACCAGGACCGGCGCCGCTGGGACCGGTCCGCGATCGTCCGCGGCAGGGCGGCGTTGCGCCGGGCGGCCGGCCCGGCAGGCATGGGCGCCTACGCCCTGCAGGCGGCGATCGCGGAGTGCCACGCGGTGGCGCGCTCCGTGCCGCAGACCGACTGGGAGCGGATCACCGTGCTCTACGAGGCGCTCGGCCGGATCGCCCCCTCGCCCGTCGTGGACCTGAACCGGGCGGTGGCGGTCGCGATGGCGCGCGGACCCGAGGTCGGCCTGCGCATCGTGGACGGCCTCGTCGAGCAGGGCGTGCTGGCGGGGTCGCACCTGCTGCCGGGCGTGCGCGGCGAGCTGCTGGCACGGCTCGGCCGCACGGCGGAGGCGCGGGGCGAGTACCTCCGCGCGGCGGAGCTGTGCGGCAACGCGGCGGAGCGCAGTGTCCTGACCCGCAAGGCCGAGGCGGCCCACCCCACCGCCCCGCCCCGCTGAGTGCTGGCTTTCTGCCCCCTCGGAACGGTTCGAGAGGGCAGATGGCCAGCACTCAACGGGCCGGGCGGGGCGGGGCGGGCCGGGCGGGTGGGTTAAGGAAGCCAGGTGAGGGTGTTTTCGGTGCGGGTCGTCGGGCGGTACTCGCAGCCGACCCAGCCCTCGTAGCCCGCCGCGTCCAGGGCGTGGAAGAACGCGGGGAAGTCGATGGTCCCGCTGCCCGGCTCGCCGCGCCCCGGGGAGTCGGCCACCTGGACGTGGCCCACGTCGGCGATGTGGCGCGCGACGTCGGCCACGACGTCGGACCCGTTGTTGTGCAGGTGGTAGGCGTCGAAGAGCACCGCTGCGCCATCACCCACCCGGGCGACCACCGCCAGCGCCTCGTCGAGCGTGTGCACCGGGTAGTCACCGTTCTCGCCGCGGGTGAGGGGTTCGACCAGGACCGTGGCACCCGCCTCGGCGAGCGTGCCGGCGGCACGCCGCAGGTTCCGCGTCGCCACCTCGTCCTGCTCGGCGGCGGGGACGCCGGGCAGGCGGTGCCCGTACAGCGCGTTGACGCGGTCGCAGCCGGTCGCCTCGACGATGGTGCGCACGACCGCCAGGTTCTCCTGGAACTCCTGGGTGCGACCCGGGTGCGACACGATGCCGCGCTCGCCGGCCGGCATGTCCCCGGCGAAGAGGTTGAGGCCGGTGAGGCGCACCTCCGCGGCGTCGAGCGCCGCGACGAAGGCGTCGACCTGGGCGGCGTCCGGGGCGGGGGTGGCGAACGGCCACCAGCACTCGACCGCCTCGAACCCGGCGGCGCGGGCCTCGGCGAACCGCTCGAGCAGCGGCACCTCGCTGAACAGCAGGGACACGTTGGCGCTGAACCTGGGCATGTAACTCTCCGATCGTCGGCATTGACCACGACAGGTATATCGAAATACCATCCGTGAAGCCAGCGAAAATTGGCTGGCGGTATGGCAGTGATCAATCGATAGATCATCGAACGAGGGAGTTCGGTCGTATGGCAGTCGTGGGCTTTGTCGGGCTCGGCGTGATGGGGCGGCCGATGGCCGCGAACCTCGTCCGTTCCGGTCATGAGGTGCGGGCGTTCAGCCGCGGGGCCGCGGGCCGCGCGAGCGCGGCCGAGCTGGGGGTCCCCGTCGTCGAGGGCCTCGCGGAAGCAGTCAGGGGCGCCGACGTCGTGATCACCATGCTCCCCGACACCCCCGACGTCCGGGCGGTCGCCCTCGGGCCGGGCGGCGTGCTCGAGCACCTCGCCCCGAACGCCGCCTACATCGACATGAGCACCATCGAACCGGGCGCCGCACGCGAGATCGCCGAACGGTTCGCCGCGGCCGGCCACGACGCGCTCGACGCGCCTGTCTCCGGCGGTGAGGCTGGGGCACGCGAGGGCACGCTGTCGATCATGGTCGGCGGACCGGCCGACGCCGTCGAACGCCGGCAGGACCTGCTCCGGGCGATGGGCACCACCGTCGTCCGCGTGGGAGACGCGGGCAGCGGCCAGGTCGTCAAGGCCGCCAACCAGCTCGTGGTCGCCACCCACCTGCAGGCGCTCGCCGAGGCGGTGGTCTTTCTCGAGGCCCACGACGCCGACGTCGCCACCGGGCTCTCCGTCATCGCGCGCGGCCTCGGCGGCAGCACCGTGATCGACCGCAAGGCCGACAGCGTGCTCGCCGGCGACTTCGGCCCCGGCTTCCGGCTGGAGCTGCACCACAAGGACCTCGGCATCGTCGAGGGCGCCGCCCGCGCCCGCGGTGCGGTGCTCCCCGTCACCGCCATGGTCGGCCGCCTGGTCCAGGCGCTCGTGCAGCGTGGCGACGGCGGCCTCGACCACTCCGCGCTGGTCACCCTCGCCCGAGAGCTCAACGGCTCCGGCACGCCCGGACAGCGGACCGCACAGCACGGGACGGGGCAGCGATGAGCGCCACCACCGAGCCCGCCGGTGCGCGGACCGTCGACCCCGACGGCGCTCGGCCCGGCTGGTGGGACGAGCCGTTCCAGGTGTTCCAGACCAACCTCCGCGAGATCGACGCGGGCCTCGACGTCGAGCGCACGCTGGACGCCGTCCAGGAGCACGGCGCGAACGTCTGGCTGCTCAACGTGGGCGGCATCCTGTCGCACTACCCGACCCGGCTCGGCTTCCAGACGCCCAACCCGCACCTCGCGGGACGCCCGGGCGGCGACCTCGTCGGCGACGCCCTCGCCGCGGCCCGACGCCGGGGGGTCCGGCTGCTGGCCCGGATGGACTTCTCGAAGGTCGCGCCCGCCATCGCCGACGCGCACCCGCAGTGGCTCTTCGTGTCCCCGTCGGGGGAGCGCCAGGAGTTCGAGGGCCTGGTCAGTGTCTGCCCCAGCGCCGAGTACTACCAACGGCGCATCTTCGACGTCCTCGACGAGGTGCTCGACCGCTACGAGGTGGACGGGTTCTTCTTCAACTGGTTCGGCTTCAACGAGACCGACTACGCCGGCCGGGTGCACGGCGTCTGCCACTGCGCCGCCTGCCAGGAGGGCTTCCGGGCGCACACCGGCCTGAACCGCCTGCCCGACCGTGCCGGCGACGACGGCTACCGCGAGTGGCGCGGCTACACGGCCGCGACGATCGAGACGCTCACCGCCCGGGTACGGGCCCACATCGCGGCGCGCCGGCCCGACGCGGGCCTCATCCTCGGCACCGCGGCCGACGTGCTGTTCCACGAGGCCAACAACGCCGTGGGGCGCCCGCTGTGGCCGTACGGGACGGGCGAGGCGGTCAGCGCGCTGCGCTCGGCGAGGCCGGGCAAGCCGGTCATGGTCAACGCCGTCGCGTTCTGGGACATGCCCTACCGGCTGGCCGACGAGCAGCCCGAGATGCTCGGCCAGTACCTCGCCCAGGCGGTCTCCCGCGGTGCCAACCCGTCCACCTACATCATGGGTCCGACGGACGGGATCGCATACGCCGGGCTGTCGGCGGCCGCCGCCGTGACGCGGTTCCACCGCGACCACCGGCGCGAGTACACCGGCCTGGTGCCCGCGGCGGAGGTGGGCCTCGTCCGCCCCGACCCGCTCGACGACGACGGCCGCTTCGGCACGGGTACCGCCGAGCACCGTGGCCTGCTGACCGGCCTGGTCGAGCGGCACGTGCCCTTCGACGTGGTGCCCGTCGGCGCGCTCGAGACGGCCCTCGACGCCGACCGGCCGGGCGGGCCGCTCCGCGTGCTGGTGCTGCCGGACGTGCCCACCCTGACCACTGGCGCCGTCGCGGCGCTCGACCGGTTCGTCCGGGCCGGTGGGGCGCTCGTCGCGACCGGCCGCAGCGGGATCCGCCCCGACGGCTCCGTCGTCGACTGGTTCCCCGGGCTGCGGGTGACCGGCGTCGACACCGACCGGGAGGCGATGAAGTCGAGCTACGTACAGCTCGAGGGTGGGCCGGACGTCGAGGGATCTCTCCTCGTGCCCCGCCACGGCAGGCACCACCGGCTCGCCTGGCGGTCCGACGCCGCGGCGCGGCACGTCCTGGTCGAGCGCGCCCCGTACGGCCCGCCCGAGAAGGCGTACGGCCACGTGCCGGGCAGCGAGCCGGTCTGCGGTCTGCGCCCGCACGGCGCGGGCACCGTGGTCCAGCTGCCCTGGACCGTCGGCACCGCCTATCACGACACCCGGCTCACCCGGCTCCGTGACGTGGCGGTGGACCTCGTCGTCGAGCGCCTCCTGCACCGGCCCGGTGGCCGGCTGCCCGTCACGCTGGCGGGTCCGGAGCAGCTCGAGCTGGTCGTCGGACGGTCCTCGGCCGGGCTGGTCGTGCACCTGCTCAACCACTCCGGCCAGCGCGGCAACGGGTACGGGCCGGTGGTACCGGTGCACCACGTCGTGCTGCGCGCCGCGGGCCTCGCCGGGCACGGCGCCAGGGCCCTCGCGGGCGCCGCGGACGTCGTGGACGACGGCGACGACCTGCTCGTCCGGATCGCTACGGTGGCCGAGCTCGAGGTGGTCGTCATCGAGGACGAGGTCGACGACGAAGGGGGTCCTCGTGCCTGAGGTGCTGGTGGTCCGGGGCGGCCAGGGTGAGCGGGTGGCGCAGCGGGTGCGGGCCGCCCACCCCGACGTGACGGTCGTGCCCGCCGACGACGCCGACGCGCTGCGTACGGCGACCCTGGCGGCCGGCCGGCTCACCGACGCAGAGGTGGCCGCCATGCCGCGCCTGGCGTGGGTGCACTCCTGGGCGGCCGGTGTCGAGTCCGACGTGGGCCAGGCGCTGCGCCGTCGCGCGACGGGTCCGGACGCCGTGACCGTGACGTCGTCGGCGGGCAACGGCGCGATCCCGCTGGCCGAGCAGGCCCTCATGCTGATGCTGATGCTGAGCCGCCAGGCCACCCGCTGGGGCGACGCGCAGCGTGCCCACCGCTGGGAGCGGTTCACGCACGACGAGCTGAACGGCCGCACCGTCGGCATCTACGGGTACGGCAACGTGGGCCACGAGCTCGCGGTCCGGGCGCGGGCGTTCGGCATGGGGGTCGTGGGGCTCCGCCGCAGGGCCGCCGCACCTGACGACCTCGTGGACCGGATGCTCTCGCCCGACGCCGTGGACGAGCTGGCCGCGGCCAGCGACTTCCTGGTCGTCGCGGCCCCGCTCACCGACCAGACGGCCGGGGCGATCGGCCTGCGGACGCTGCGCGCGCTCGGCCCGGACGGCCACCTCGTCGTGGTCTCCCGTGGTGGGATCGTGCGCGAGCCCGACCTGGTCACCGCCGTCCGCGAGGGCGTCGTCGCCGGGGCGGGCCTGGACGCCCACGCCACGGAACCGCTGCCCGACGACTCACCCCTGTGGGACCTCCCGAACACGATCGTCACCCCGCACAACGGGGCGACGACGCCGTCGACCGCAGACCGCGGGACGGCGATCTTCCTCGACAACCTGGACCGATGGCTCGCGCGGCGGCCGCTGCGCAACGTCGTCGACGTCGGGCGCCTGCCCTGACCCACACCGCGCACCGCGGTGATCCGTACACCGCAGTGATCCGTACAACGACGTACTGAAAGAAGGACACCATGTCAGACCTCACACGCCGGTCGTTCCTCACCTGGACGGGCGCGGGCGCGCTCTCGATCGCCGCCATGTCCCTCGTCGGCTGCTCACCGTCCGGCTCCGGCGGAGACGGCTCCGTCCGCTTCGCGTGGTGGGGCGGCTCCGACCGACAGCGTGCCTACCTGGAGGCGCTGGACGCGTTCACCGCCGAGCACCCCGAGATCAAGGTCGCCCCGGAGTTCGGCGACTACGACGCCTACCAGGAGCGCATGACCACGCAGATGGCGGCCAGGGACGTGCCCGACGTCTTCTGGATCCCGTCCGCGGCGGTGCTCACCTACCGTGACGCCGGGCTCTACCGCGACCTCGACGGCGCGGCGGGCCTGGACCTGGCCGCGTTCAGCGACGCGCAGCTCGAGACGTTCCGGCTCGACGGGGAGCTGAACACGCTGCCCAAGTCGCTGTTCAGCCCGGTGCTGCGCTACAACGCCACCTTCCTCGAGGACGCGGGCGCCGCGCTGCCCGAGCAGCTCACCTGGGACAACCTGGCCGAGTTCCTGGTCGACTACTCGGCGAACAACGCGGACGGCCGCAAGGGCGTGAGCTACGGCCCGTACCACGACATGCCGTTCGAGTCGTTCCTGCGGCAGCACGGCGAGGACCTGTGGACCCAGGACGGCACGCTGGGGGCGAGCGTGGACGGCGTCGGCGCCTGGATCGACTGGTGGGAGAAGCTCCGGCGCGCCGGAGCGACGACGACCATGAGCGAGCAGGACGGTATCGAACCGTCCTGGCCGCAGGTCGGCGACAAGGTGCTCACGACGTTCGCCAACTCCAACCACATCGTGGACGAGGCGCAGGCGTTCCCCGACTACGAGTTCGACCAGCGTGACGTGCCGGCGCTGGAGGACGCCGCCGCCGGCTACCACTTCACGTACTACAGCCGGTTCGCGATGTACTCGGGGGTCCCGGACGAGCGGGCCGAGGCCGCAGCCCAGCTGATGGGCTTCAACCTGAACTCGCCGGAGCTGCTGAGCCTGGTCGGACTGTCGGCGGGAGCGCCGCCGAACACCGAGCTGCTCGACCAGTACGAGCCCGACGCGACGCCCGACGAGAAGAAGGTCATCGCGATCACCCGGGAGATCGCCGAGACCGAGCAGCGCCCGCGGTTCGAGGCGCCGGCCGGTTCGGGCAACTGGCGCAACCTCCTGATCCGTGAGCTCGAGGAAGTGACCCTCGGGGAGAAGAGCGTCCCCGACGCCGCGGCGGCCTTCGTCGAGGCCGTCGAGGGCGAGATCGCGGGCGCATGATGACCCTCACGTCATCGCGGGACACCGGGCGCCCGGCGCGGGGAGCGCCGGGCGCCTCCGGGCCGGGCACGCGGCGCGGAACTGCGAAGAAGTCGGGCGGTACACGCCGCCAGGGGCTCGTGGCCCACGTGTTCCTGCTGCCCTGGATGATCGGCATGGTCTGTGTGACCGCCGGCCCGCTGATCGCGTCCGCCGTGCTGGCGTTCACCGACTACGACCTGCTGAGCCCGCCGCAGTTCATCGGGCTGGACAACTTCGTGCGGATGGCGGGCGACGACCAGTTCTGGGCGGCCGTGCGGGTCACGCTCGTGTACGTCCTGGTGTCGGTGCCGCTCCAGCTCGGGTTCGCGCTCTTCCTCGCCGTCGTGCTGGACAAGGGGCTGCGCGGCCTGTCGCTCTACCGCAGCGCGTTCTACCTGCCGTCGCTGCTCGGCGGCAGCGTGGCCATCGCGATCCTCTGGCGGCAGATCTTCGGTGAGTCCGGCCTCGTCAACAGGTTCCTCGGCGTGTTCGGCATCGAGCTGGGCTCCTGGTTGCAGGACCCGTCGCTCGCGCTGTCCACCCTCGTGGTCCTCAACGTGTGGACGTTCGGCTCGCCGATGGTGATCTTCCTGGCGGGCCTACGGCAGATCCCCGAGGAGCTCTACGAGGCCTCGATGATCGACGGCGCCGGGCGGGTGCGGCGCTTCGTGTCCATCACCGTCCCGCTGCTCACCCCGATCATCTTCCTGAACCTGATCTTGCAGATGATCAGTGCCTTCCAGGCGTTCACCCAGGCGCACGTGGTGAGCGGCGGCAGCGGCGGTCCGCTCGACTCGACGCTCTTCTACACGCTCTACATCTACCAGCGCGGCTTCGTCAGCTTCGACATGGGGTACGCGTCCGCGATGGCGTGGGTGCTGCTCCTGGTCATCGCGGCCGCCACCGCGGCGAACTTCATCGTCTCGCGGCGCTGGGTCTACTACGGAGACGAATGATGGCTGCCCCTACCTCAATGCTGAGCCGGACCGTGCGGCACGTGGTGCTCCTGGTGTTCGTGCTGCTCATGCTCTACCCGCTGCTGTGGATGCTGGTGAGCTCCTTCAAGCCGAACAACCTGATCCTGTCGCAGACGGGGATCTTTCCCACCGAGGTGACGTTCGCCAACTACCTGGACGGCTGGGACGCGCTCGGTGCCCCGTTCACGCTGTTCCTCGGCAACTCGCTGCTGATCGGGATCGGCTCGGTGCTCGGCAACCTGTTCTCGTGCTCGCTCACGGCCTACGCCCTGGCGCGGCTCGACTTCCGGCCCGGCAAGCTCTACCTGGCCCTGACGCTGCTGACGATCATGCTGCCGTTCCACGTGCTCGTGATCCCGCAGTACATCCTGTTCGCGGAGCTGGGGTGGATCAACACCTACCTCCCGCTGCTCCTGCCGAAGTTCCTGGCGACCGATGCCGTGTTCATCTTCCTCATGGTGCAGTTCATCCGGGCGCTGCCCCGGGAGCTCGACCAGGCGGCGATGATCGACGGCGCGGGACCCTTCCGCATCTTCTGGTCGGTGATCCTGCCGCTGATGCAGCCGGCACTGATCACCACGACGATCTTCACCTTCATCTGGACGTGGAACGACTACTTCGGCCCCCTGCTGTACCTGACCCGGACCGAGCTCTACACGGTCCCGGTGGCGCTGAAGTCGCTGGTCGACACCGAGACACAGAGCGGCATCGGCACCATGTTCGCGATGTCGCTCGTGTCGCTGGTGCCCATCGTCCTGTTCTTCATCTTCGCCCAGCGCTACATCATCAAGGGCATCGCGACGACGGGAATCAAATGAGCGCTGTGCGCAGAGGCCTGGACGGCCGGCTCCGCTGGACCCAGCTGACGTTCGTGGAGAACGATCCGCTCGACTTCGACCTCGACGCGTGGGCGGACGTGATGGAACGGACGGCGTCGACCGCCGTGTGCATCAGCGCCGGCGGCTACATCGCCTACTACCCGACCAAGGTGCCGCTCCACCACCGCAGCGTCTACCTGGGCGACCGGGACCTGCTCGGTGAGGTGGTCGACCTGGCCCGCTCCCGCGGGATGGCGGTGATGGCGCGGGTGGACCCGCACGCGGTGCACCGCGACGTCGTGGACCAGCGGCCCGAGTGGATCGCCCGGACCGAGGACGGCGAGCTCCAGGAGCACTGGGCGATGCCTGGGATCTACCTCACCGACGCGTTCGGCGGGTACAGCTGGGACCTGACGACGGAGGTGCTCCGCGAGATCGCGCGGGACTACGACGTGGACGCCCTGTTCGCCAACCGATGGCAGGGGCACGGCCCCGGCTACACCGAGTCGACCGCGCGGGAGTTCCGGTCCGCGACCGGGCGGGCGCTGCCGACGTCGGCCGACCCGGCGGGCGGCGAGGCGTGGGCGACCTACCGGGCGTGGCGGCGCAGCCGTCTCAGCGACCTCGTCGCGCACTGGGACCAGGCGGTCCAGGACGTCGCGCCCGCGGTCCGGTTCGTGCCGAACCTCGGCTCGTTCACCGCGGCGGACCTGGAGCCCCGGGTCGCCAGGTCCGTGCCGTTCCTGTTGGTGGACCATCAGGCGCGTGGCGACGGCGAGGCGCTCTGGGCGGCGGGCCGCGACGCCAAGCGGGTGCGTGCACTGCACCCGGGCAAGCCCGTCGGGCTCATCACCTCCGTGGGGCCGGAGTCGCACAGCTTTCGCTGGAAGGACTCGGTGAACGCGGCGGTCGAGACCACCGGGTGGATCGTCGACGGGTTCGTCCACGGCGCCTTCCCCTGGTACACCAAGTTCGCGGCCCGCATCCACGACCCGCGGTGGATCCCGGCCGTGGAGCGCGCGTTCGGGCTGCACCGTGCGGCGGACGCGGTCCTGGCCGGCGCGACGCCGGCGGCGGAGGTGCTCGTGTGGGACGCCGACGAGCACACGGCGTCGGCACGGGTGCGCGACGCGGCCACCGGCATCTACCAGATGCTCGTCGAGCTGGGTGTCCCGTTCGAGTACGTGGGGCAGGGCTCCCTGCCGACGCTCGCCCGCCCCGGCGTGCGCCTGGTCGTCCTGCCGGAGGTCGCGTCGCTCGACGCCGCGGCCGCCGACGCCCTGCGGGCCTTCGCCGAGGGCGGGGGCACGCTGCTGCTGACCGGCGGCGGGCCCGACGTCGCCGGACGCGGGGCGCTGGTGACCGAGCTGCTGGGTGTCGAGATCGCCGAGCGGCGCGACGGCATAGTCCGCAACAACTACGTCCAGCGGGAGCCGGGCGGAGCGATGCAGGAGGGCTTCGGCGACGCGGTGCGCATCGTCGGTGGCACCCGGCTGGTGCGGTTCGGCCCGCTCGGCGGAGACCACGGCGTCTCCTGGCGCTTCGTGCCGGACCACCCCGACCTGCCGATGGAGGAGGTCTACCCGAGGTCGCTGCCGACCGACCCCGCGGTGTTCAGCGCCGGTCTCGGCGCGGGGAGGGTCGACGTGGTCGGCTTCAACGTGGCCGAGCTCTACTGGCAGGCGCTCCAGGCCGATCACCTGGTCCTGCTGGGCAACCTCGTCCGCGGCGGGCTGGGCGGCGAGCGGTCCGTCGAGGTGCACGGCACAGGCGTGCTCGACGTCGCGACCTGGGCCGGCGACCGGTCGTTCACCGTGCTGGCGGCCAACCTGACCGACCCGATGATGATGCGCGGACAGCGCCGGGCGGTCTCGCCGCTGGACGGCGTGCGCGTGGTCGTCGACCTCGACCGCGTCGCCGCGCTGACGGGCGGGGCGCCCGCCGGCACGGAGGTGCGGGTGCGGGTCCTGTTCGGTCAGGAGTGGGCCGACGTCGACGCGAGCCGGTCCGGGCAGCGGCTCGAGCTGCTGCTGCCCCCTGTCCACGAGCTGGCGGCCGTCCACCTGGACTGGTAGGCGGTACGGCAGGACGGGCGGCCGCCCCCGCGCCGCGTCAGACGACGGTGGCGGGGGGCGGCGCCGTCGAGCCGCGGACCACGAGGGTGGGCTGCTCGAGCGGCACCGGCTCGTCCACCGTCTCGCCGAGGAGCGTCAGCACCTTGGCCGCGGCCGCCCGGCCGCGCTGGAAGGCGAACCGCTGGACCGTCGTCAGCGGGGGATCGACCCACTCACCGAGGGCGAGTCCCTCGAAGCCGACCACGGAGATGTCGTCGGGCACGCGCAGGCCGGCGGCCTGAAGGGTGCGCATCCCGGCGATCGCCATGGTGTCGGTGCCGTACAGGATCGCCGTCGGACGCTCGGCGCCGGCCAGGAGCCGCGTGGTCTCCTCGGCGGCCTTGGCGGGGGAGTACTCGAGCGGGATGACCGAGTGGGGGCGCAGGCCGTGGTCCGCCAGCCGCTGCACGAACGCCTCGCGCCGCAGCACCGGCAGCACGAAGTTCTTGGGCCCGCTGATGAACGCGACCCGTTCGTGGCCAAGGGCCACGAGGTGGTCCACCGTCTCCGCGATCCCCGCGCTCGGCGGGTCGGCGTCGACGTACTCGATCGCGCCCGGCTTCCACGGCGCGCCGACGAGCACGGCGGGCAGCCCGAGCCGAGCGACGAGCTCGGGCCGGGTGTCGCCCACCAGGGAGTTGGTGAGGATGATGCCGTCCATCCGCTGCCGCTCGGCGAGCGTGCGGTAGAAGTGGTCCTCCTCGTGCTGCCCGGTGATGAACACGTTCAGCAGCAGCCCGTACTCGCGGGGGCTGAGCACCGACTCGATGCCCGAGATGAAGTCCATGTTGCCCGCGCCGACACCCGGCACGGTGGAGTCGCTCGTCAGCACCAGGCCGATCGCCTGCGCGCGGGCCGTGCGCAGGGCGATCGCCGCGGCGTTCGGGCGCCAGTTGAGCTTCCGGGCGGCCTCGCGGATGCGCTCCGACGTGGCCTCCGAGATGCGGCCGGTCCCGTTGAAGACCTTCGAGACCGCACCGGGTGAGACCCCGGCGAGCGCTGCCACGTCACTGATGGTCGGGCGGCCGCTGCCGCGCGGCTTCTGTGGCGTTCTCGGTGCTGTCATCGGGCGCTCATCTCGAGCGCAATCCTACGTGGTTTATCGGTGCACCAACGGCTCAGCGCAGCCGCAGCGTCGCCACCAGCACGCCGGTGAGGCAGAGCGTCCCGCCGACCAGGGCGACCGGGGCCGGGACCTCGCCCAGCAGCGCCCACGACATGAGCACCGCGAGCGGCGCGGCCGCGTAGGTGGCCGCGCCGAGCCGGCCCGCCGTCGTACGGGTGAGGGCGAAGCCCCAGGTCGCGAACGCGATGGCGGTGGGGAACACGCCCAGGTAGACCATGCTCAGGGTGGCCGACGTCGGCGCCGTGGCGAGCTCGTCCAGGAGCGCCGGCGCGAACGGGAGGCACGCGACGGTTCCGGCGAGGCAGCCCAGCCACGTCATGGTCAGCGAGTCCACGTGGGGCAGCAGGCGCTTCTGCAGGATGGTGCTGCCCGCGTAGACGACGGCGGCGGCGAGGCCCAGCGCGACGCTGACCGGGCTGGAGGCGCCGCTCGACGTCGCCAGCGCGATCCCGGCGACGCCGACGAACGCGATGCCGATGCCGGCCAGGAGCCGGGCCGGAAAGCCCTCGCCGAGCGAGATGCCCGCGAACACGGCGATGAGGATGGGCGCCAGCCCGACGAGGAGGGACGCGGTGCCGGCGTCGAGGGTGCGTTCCGCGGCGTTCAGGGCGAGGTTGTACAGCCCGAACCAGAGCACGCCCCAGATGACGACGCCCGCCAGGGTCCGGCCCCTCGGCAGCCGGAGCTTGCGCGCGAGGGCGGCCATCACGGTGAGCGTGAGGGTGCCGACCAGGATGCGGCCCAGGGCGAGGGCACCCGGCGAGTAGTCGAAGCCCGCCGACCGGATGCCGATGAACGCCGACCCCCAGAGCACGACGGTGACGGCCGCGGCCGCGGGCACGAGCAGGCGGTGCGTGACGGGCGCGGGTGCCAGGGCCGTCGTGGTGGTGCTGGACATGGCCACAACCTTGCCGGGCGCGTCCGGCGCTGTCTGGCGGTGGTCGGCCGTCGTGTTCGTCATGGTCACGATGGTGACCCCGCAGCACCGTGAAGCACCAGCGATTGTTTCTTCATCTGAATTCAGTCGCGCTGTACAGTGGGCTCATGCTCGACGTCCACCGCCTCCGCGTGTTCCGCTCGGTCGTCGCCTCGGGTTCCATCGGGGCCGCCGCGGCGAACCTCGGCTACACGCCGTCCGCCGTCAGCCAGCACGTCTCGGCGCTCCAGCGCGAGACCGGCCTCAAGCTGCTGGCGCGGCACGGCCGCGGTGTGCGTCCCACGGCCGCTGGACATGCCCTGGCCGCCCAGGCGGACGGCGTGCTCGAACGGCTCGGCGAGGCGGAGTCCATGGTGGCCGACCTGCGAGCAGGCCGCACCGGCTCGCTCTCGGTCGCCTACTTCGCCTCTGTGGGCTCCGCCTGGCTGCCCGACGTCGTGCGCGCCGTCACCCTGGACTTCCCGGGCGTCCGCCTCGACCTGGAGCTGGCCGAGCACATCCCTGACAAGACGGAGGACCGCGCCGACCTGCAGATCTGCGTCGCGCAGACCGGGTTCGCGGCGGGCAGCGGGTTCACCGCGCACCACCTGATCGACGACCCGTACGTCGCCGTGCTGCCCCGGAGCCATCCGTTCGCGGACCGCGACGAGATCGAGCTCGCCGAGCTCGCGGACGAGTCCTGGGTCGACAACGACTTCGCACGCGGCTGGTGCCGGCGCAACCTCCTCGAGGCGTGCACGGCGGCAGGGTTCAGCCCCACGTTCCGCGTCGAGGCGCACGACTACTCGACGGCCGTCGCGTTCGTGGAGGCGGGAATCGGGATGACCGTGCTCCCCGAGCTCGGGGCGGTGCACCTGCCGCCGGCGACGGTCGCGGTGCCCGTGGTCCGGCCGACGCCCGTGCGCTCGATCTACGCGGTGGTGCAGGACGCGGTGGCGCACACGCCTCCGGTCGTCGCGGCCCTGGAGGCGCTGCGGCGGGCGGCCGTCGCTTCGCGGGCAGCCGTCGTCGCCGCATAGGGTGGGCGGGTAACGGCGCCGGGGCTGCTCGGTGCCACCCCGATCGAGAGGCAATCCTC
This sequence comes from Promicromonospora xylanilytica, assembly GCF_054782895.1. Lineage (NCBI taxonomy): Bacteria > Bacillati > Actinomycetota > Actinomycetes > Micrococcales > Promicromonosporaceae > Promicromonospora > Promicromonospora xylanilytica. Next base: position 239,243 of record NZ_BAAGRP010000002.1, on the reverse strand, counting down.
GTGACCACGCTTCCTACCGCCTCCGGCGCCTTCGGTGACAAGCCGGAGCTGACGTTCCCCGAGGGCGGCGCGCCCGCCGGCCTGCAGGTGCAGGTGCTCTCCGAGGGCAACGGCCCGGTCGTCGAGTCCGGACGCACCATCGTGGTGAACTACCTGGGCCAGACCTGGGGCGGCCACGTCTTCGACAACTCCTACGACCGCGGCACCACCATCGACTTCCCGATCGGCGTCGGCGCCGTCATCGGTGGCTGGGACAAGGGCATGGTGGGCCAGAACGTCGGCTCCCGCCTCATGCTCTCGATCCCGCCGGAGCACGGCTACGGTGCACGCGGTGTGCCGCAGGCCGGCATCGGTGGCGGGGACACGCTGGTCTTCGTGGTGGACATCGTCGGGGTCCAGTAACCCCTTCGCCGAGCTAGTCGTCTGGCGAGGTAGTCGTCTGGCGAGGTAGTCACCCCGGGGTGACTACCTCGCTGCACGACTACCTCGCCAGACGACTACCTCGGCAGGGAGGGGTTACGGGTAGGCGACCACCTGGGTCCGCTGCGTTCCCTGCTGGACGGCGGCTCCCGTGTCGTTGATGACATGGTTGATGCCGCCCGAGCCGTTGAGGAAGACCGCGGTCATCGACCGGAACGACACGCCCGGCGCGTTCGGCGCCTGGATGCCGGACTCCAGGCGGATGTCCTGGCCCTGGTTGAAGAACGAGTACGTGCCGGTGCCGGTCGCGGTGTGGTTCTGCACGTCGTCGGCGACCCGGTAGGCGGCGTAGCCGAGGCGGTCGCCGTCCATCCACGCGGCCTGGTTCGGCACGTCATAGGGGATCTCGTTCTGGTAGAAGAGCGTCTGGCCGTCCTCGCCGTTCCAGATGGTCTGCTCCTCCTGGTAGTGCTCCACGAACAGGCCCGTCGCGGTGACCCGGTCACCGTTGACGATGACGCCGTGGGCGCCGGTGTTGACGTCCCATCCGATGCCGTTGCCGTGGTCGCCGCGCCACGCCCAGATGTGGTCGAGGAGCGTGTCGGGGCTGTTCACCTCGATGGAGGTGACGGCCTTGCCCGCCCAGGGGCCGCCCACGCGGACGAAGACGTCGGTCAGCGTGGTCGGGTCAGCGGCGTCGGAGACGGAGGCGCCCGTCGGACCCACCTTGATCAGCGTCTCCGACTCGGGGACGTTGGCGTCGGCGGTGATGCCGGCGATCTTGACGCCCGCCACGTCGCCGACCTCGACCACGGCGTTGCCGGCCGTCGGGGTGAGCGAGGCGTAGCCGAGGCCGAGGACGACCGTGTCGGCGCGGTCGATCCGCAGGGCCGCGTCGAGCTCGTAGACGCCGGGGGTCAGGATGAGGTTCTTGCCGGCGGCCAGCGCCGCGTTGATCGAGGCGGCGTCGTCAGAACCCTCCTTGGCGACGTAGAACTCGGAGACGTCGATCGACTGGCCGGCCTCCGGGCCGGTGGACCAGTCGGTGCCGGTGCTGTTGGTCTTCGCGTTCGGGACGAACACGGCGAGCTCACCGGAGCTGTCCCGGTACAGGAAGGGGGCCTCACGGCTGACCGGCGTGGAGTCGACCGCCGTCGTCACGCCGACGGTCTCGCCCACCTGCTGGCCGAAGTTGGTGGCGGGCGCACCCGTCACGCCGGAGAAGAGCATGTTCCAGACGCCGCCGTCCCAGGCGCCCACCTCGGAGTTACGGGTGAACCACTGCTGCTGCGAGCCGGACACGATGGTGCCGGACACGCGCGAGTTGGCCAGGTAGCCGCCGGAGGCGAACTCGCCGTACCGGCCGAAGATCGTCAGGTCGCCCTGGATGTCCATGCGCCGCATCGGCGCCGCCTGGGAGACGGCGAACCGCATCTGGTGCGGCTCGGTCACACCGGCGGGGTACGGCAGGGCCGCGTCCTCGCCGACCGGACGTTGGATCGGGTTGATCCCCATGTTGGAGATCGATCGCCAGAAGCGGGTCAGCGAGCCGGGGTCCGCGCAGGCCCAGGGCTCGTTGGGGCAGCCCACGACAGGTTCCACGTGCAGTGCGCCGTTGATGTGCACGTCGTCCGGCTGCGCGCCGAGGCCCGCGATCGACTCGTAGTAGCCCACGTGGGCGTTGACGATGCCGGTCGCGGTGGCCGGGTCGTCCTGCCCGGCGGCGCTGCCATAGGTGCCGGGCTCGAAGAAGACCTGATGCCGGTCGAGGCTGAACTCCTCCTCGTCGTTCACCGACTCGAGGAACTCGTTGATCCGGTCGGTCGTCCACGTCTCGTCGATGAACGTGACGTTGGGACCGAAGTCAGGGTCGGCCGCCACGTCCTTCACCTTCGGCTTCTTGGGTTTCTTCGGCTTCTTGGCCTTGTGCTCGGCCGCCGATGTGGCGTCCTGTCCAGCTTTCGCCAGGGATGCCTTGGCCATGGTTCTGCCCTCGTCCATGGTGGTCGGTGCGGCGGTGGCCGGCAACGCGGTCACCGCGGCTCCCGCGGCGAGCGACGCTGCGACGGCCGCGACGGCGGCGCCGCGCAGGGTGGTGCGGAGTGTCCTCATCGACAGATCCTTCGAGCTCGGGGCAGGCCGGCCAAGACCGGGCGTGCTGCCGGTGCGGATACGCCCGGGTGAGCGCCCAGCCAGGCTAGCCGCGTACTACTGACACGTCAGTAAGTGGTTTCCGCAGACTCCGGTTTCCGCAGGCTCTGGTTCCGCAGGCTCCGGGTCACCGTGAACCTCGGGTCCTGGGCGACGTGCTCCGTCGGCCCGACGGCGCGCTCCAGCGCGTGGCGGTAGTGCAGCCCGGTGTTGAAGACGGTCCACAGCTCGCCGTCGTCGCGTAGGAGCCGACCCGCGGTCGCGAACATGCGGTGCGCCGCGTCGGTGCTCAGCGCGGCGCGGTCGTGGAACGGCGGGTTGAGCAGGATGAGGTCCGCCGAGCCGTCGGGCACGGGGAGCGAGTCCCCCGCGTCACCCCGGACGACCGTGGCCCTGACGCCGTTCGCGGCGAGCGTCGCCCGAGCCGACGCGCAGGCGGCCGTGCTCCGGTCCGTCGCGATCACGTGGGCACCGGGGAAGCGCAGTGCCAGGACAGTGGCGAGGATGCCGGTGCCGCAGCCGAGGTCGATGGCGACCGGATGAGCGTCCATGCCGGGCACCGGGGTGTCGGACGGACCGATGGCGTCCCCGTCCGCAAGCTCGGGCCAGCGATGGGCCTGGGCCAGCAGGAAGCGGGTGCCGAGGTCCAGCGTGGCCCCGGCGAAGGCGGCTCCGTGCGCGACGACGGTCAGCCCGGTGTCCGGCGTCGCCGTCTTCCCGGCCGTACCGATCGCGCTCAGGATCTCGCGGTCGGTGAGCCGCGCGGTGACCGGGTAGGTGAGCGGGCCGACGTCGGACCGTGGCTCCCGCGCGATGAGCAGCCGTGACTTCTGTCGCGCGAGTGATGCGCTGACCTGCCCGAACGAGGCGCTGAGCACGTCGTTCATCGCGTGGGTCATGTGCTTGACCCGGCCGCCGGCGAGCAGGGTCACCGCAGGGTCGGCGTACCGGGCGACGTGCTCGGCGATCTCGGTCAGCTCGGCCAGCGACGTCGGCAGCTGGAGCAGCACGAGCCGCGCGCCCGCGAGCAGCTCGGGACCGAGCTCGTCGTGCACCGTGAAGCCGATCCGGGCCGGCTCGGGCGGGGCGTCCCCGGAGGCCCGACCGTGCCCGGCCCACAGGGTCCGGGACGCGCGCGCGGAGTTGGCGTTGGCGTTGGCGGAGAGTGCCGCCTCGGCGGTGATCGCGTCCTGGTACACGTCGACCTGGTCGGCGCCCAGCGCCAGGGCGCCCAGGGTGAGAGCGCCGAACCGGTCGCCGATCACCACCACCCCGTGCGGGTCCCGCTCGATCAGCGGAGCAGCCTCGTCGAGCAGGAGCCGGTCGGTCGCGTCGACGGCGACAGGTCCGTCGGCCCGTGAACCGTCCTCGGGGTAGGGGCGCAGCTCGGCCAGGACGGCGTCGACCTCGGGGCTCACCGTGCGGAGCGGGACTTCTTCTCCGCTGCCTTGCGGGCTTCCTCGACGCGCTCGTCCTCGGCGCGCACCTGGGCGGCGATCTCGCGCTCCTGCGTCAGCCACTCCGGCGGGTCCTCGCGCAGCTCGTTGATCTGCTCGGTGGTCAGCGGGTCCGTGATCCCACCGCGCGCCAGGCCGGCGATCGAGATGCCGAGCCGCCCTGCCACGACCGGCCGCGGGTGCGGGCCGTTGCGGCGCAGGTCGGCCAGCCACTCGGGCGGGTTGGTCTCCAGCTCCTCGAGCTCGGCACGCGTGATCGGCGAGTCCTGGAACTCCTGCGGCGTTGCAGGCAGGTAGACGCCGAGTCGCTTGGCGGCGTTGGACGGCTTGAACCGCTGCGAGGCGAAGGAGGAACTCATGGGCCCAGCCTACTGGGGCCTGGGCTCAGGCTTCCCGCTGACGGGGTGGGGGACGGTGTGAGGTTGGGAGGTGTGTGAGGTGGGCGGGGTACCCGATGCGCGGCCCGGTGGTCCGGCATAGTGGGGCTGCCCGGTGCGGGCTTGGTGGGCCGGCTCGCGGGACCCGGCATCGAGTGCAGAGTTAGCCGCGCTGCCCTCTGGCGACTGCAGAGTTTGGCGCGGTAGCGGCCTCCTCATCCGCGACCAACTCTGCACTCGGCAACGGGGGCCGCGTCAAAGTCTGCAGTCGCTGGCGGGGCGGGTGTTAGGGACCACGGGCGCGGTCCCGGTCTTAGGTCCAGAACTCCGGGACGTGCGACAGACCCGGTCGCGACAGACCGGCACGGCGGCGGGACAAGGGCTGGAGGGCTTCCACAGGCTTTGCGTTGTCCACAGGCGCGCTGTGAGGGCTCGCCACCGGCGTCGATCACGTTGTGATCTGTGAGTGAGGCATCCCGAGACCGTTCCCGCTCAGCTTCGGACCCTGGCGGCGTGCCAGGAAGACCTGGTAACCATCACGCAGTGCGCCGAGGCGGGTGTCAGCAAGCATGCGGTGCTGCGACTGGTGCGCTCGGGGGCGTGGGTGCGGATCACCCGCGGGGTCTACGACATCAATCCGGTCCCCGTCCGGGACCGGGTCTGCGCCGGCTATCACGACCACGTCCGCCGTCGGGCCGCGTGGATCGGGCTCCTGGCCTACCCGGACGGAGCGGCGACCGGAGGGTGCGCGTTAGCGCTTCTTGGAGTGGGCGGGCTGCCGGCGGAGCTGGCCCCGGAGGTCTCACGCCCGGCCTGGATGGACGCCGGGGTACGACCCGGAACGGTACTTCGTCGGTACGGAACGTTCCCAGTGGTACGGCGTCACGGGCGCGACGTCGCGGAGCTCGTGCACGCACTGGCCCAGGCGCTCCTGACGCTGCCGCGCGACAACGCCGTGGCGGCGATCTGCGACGCCCTGCGCGAGGACCGCATCTGCATGGCGGACCTCGGGCGGATTCGAGAGCTGATTCGCGGGCGGCGCGGAGTTGTCGCGGTGCGACCGTGGCTCGAGCTCGTTCCGGGACGCGACGCCTCGCCGTCGGAGACGTTCACGCGGCTGGCGCTCATCGACCAGGGAGTGCCGCCCGACGGGCAGCAGATCGTGTTCCGGTTGGGCGGCGAGTTCCTTGGCAGGGTCGACTTCGCGTGGATCCTGCCCGACGGACGCTACGTCGTTCTTGAGATCGACGGGCGGGAGTTCCACTCCGGTAACGAGATGCTCGCGGACGACGCGACGCGCCAGAACGGACTGGTGAGCACCGACCGTGTGATCCTCCTGCGATTCCCCGCGCCCAGGGACAGCGCCGACGGAGACATCGGCGGCCAGGTCGCCGAACGGCTCCACAGGCTCGGCTGGGTACCGGGCGGCAGTATCGGTCCGATCGTGCACCTGGACTGAGGTCGAGTGCAGACCTGGTTGCGCCCCACCGGCACCAGTGCAGAGTTCGTCGCGGTTCCAGGGCGCGGAGGAGCGACAAACTCTGCAGTCGGCGAACGTGGGCGCGACAAACTCTGCACTCGGCGGGTGAAGGGGAGGATGCAGGCCCCCGTAGCCTGGGGGTGTGAGCCACCCAGAGCCCCCGGAGCCGTTCCGTCTTGCGTATGTACCGGGCGCGACCCCGGGCAAGTGGGCGAGCGTGTGGCGGGAGCGCCTGCCTGACGTGCCGATCGAGCTGGTGCAGCTCGAGGCGGCCGACATCTCGGCTGCGCTGGAGGCAGGGGAGGCCGACGCCGCGATCGGCCGGCTGCCCGTGGACAAGGACGTGTTCTCCGCGATCCCGCTCTACGAGGAGGCCTCGGTGGTCTGTTTCTCCCGGGACCACCTGCTTGCCGCTCTGGCGGACGAGGAGACGGTGTCCAGCGCCGACATCGCCGAGGACCCGGTCTGGGTCCCCGCGGACGACGTCCTCTTCGCAGGTCGCCAGGTCCCCGGCGTCGTGCCGGCGGACCCGTCGGGCCAGCCGCTGGACGCGGTCCCGACCACCGCCGACGCCGTGGCGACCGTCGCGGCGAACGTCGGCGTCGCCGTCCTGCCGATGTCGCTCGCGCGCCTGCACCGTCGTAAGGACGTGACCTACCGCCTCCTCGCGGACGGGCCGACGGCGCCCGTGGGGCTGGTCTGGCCCACCGACCGCACCACCGACCTCGTCGAGGAGCTGATCGGCATCGTCCGCGGACGCACGGTCAACAGCTCGCGTGGACGGGGTGGCCCGACTGCGCGACCGGCCGCGGAGGGCGATCCGGCTTCAGGGGCGTCAGGGAAGGCGGCATCGGGGAAGGTCGGGGCGGCCAAGGCCGGCGCGAAGACGCCCGGGAAGAGCACCGCGAACGCTTCCGGCGGTCGCGCCAGTAGGAGCCATAACGGTACAAAAGGTGCAAGTCGTGGCGGTGCGCCGCGGAGCAGGGCTGCCCGTCCTGCGCCGAAGGGGAAGAAAAAGGGCAAAGGACGGTAGGGGTAGATACAAGCCCATGTAAGGCATTTCGGTAAGGTAACGACATATTGGCGTTCTGCACCATTATCGCTACGCTCCGGGAGGCGTGCCGAATCGTTGGCACGGAGAACACCCCCGTCTCGAAGGAGCGCTCAGTGCGCAAGATGACCGTCCTGGGAGCCTCCGCGCTCCTCGTCGCCGGCCTCATGGCCACCCCGGCAGCCGCGTTCGCCGCACCGATCGCAGCGGCTCCCGTCGCGAGCACCCCCAGCGGTGACGCGACCTGCCCGAAGGAGGGGAAGGTCGACGTCGGTGGCGAGCAGGAGACCCTGGTGGTGACCGCACCCGAGGGCTTCCTGATCACCGGCTACTGCGTCAAGGCGGGGTCGGTCGAGCAGGGCCTCGGCCCGGAGAACGTGGTCGTGGACCCGCCCGCCACCCAGGTGACGATCGAGCACTCGTCCGGCAAGGCGATCAGCCACTACACGCTGATCACGGTGAAGGCCGAGCCATCGCCCTCCCCGACGCCGTCGGTGCCGGGCGAGGACCAGACGCCGGTGCCGTCCGAGCCGGGTGACGACCAGACGCCGACGCCCACGGTTCCGGGCGACGACCAGTCGCCGGTGCCCTCCGAGCCCGGCACGGATGTCACGGAGCCGGCTGACGAGTCCGCGGCTCCTGTCGAGGGTGGCGCGACGCCGTCCGCCTCCGTCGAGGAGCCCGAGGTGCTCGCCGCAACTGGTAACAGCACAGCGGTCGGCATCACCCTCATCGCGCTCGCGCTCGTGGGCGGTGGCGTGACTCTGATCGTCCTGCGCCGTAAGGGCGTGCTCGGTAGCTGATCGCGGCGCACCGGCGTCGCTCGGCGGGCGCCTGGTCGGCCCTTGTCATCCTGGACCTCGGTCCGGACGGCAAAGGGTCCGCCAGGCGCCCGCCGTCTTTTCGTGAAGGGTGAACTTTTCTACGAGCGGGTGAACTTATCCCCGTCGCATCAGCCATTCTTTGGTGCAAATTTCACCCCTTTGTTAAACGGTTTGTCCCGCAATTGTGCGTGGCGCCAACCTGCAGCCAGGGCCTATTCCTCGGACATTTGCCTTTTAGGGCTCAGCTTCGCCTCGGGCCCGACGTCGGCTCTGGATGCCCGCGCCAGGGCATTGGCGCAGGTCGCCGCCGTGTATGGGCATCGTTGCTGGTGGCACGGGGTGAAAAGCGTCGCGTCTTGGTGTCGCGGGCGCGTGGACGGCGGCCCCCCCGTGCGAGTGCTTTGCGACTAGCGGTTTTTCGCCCGCAGTGTGGCGCGGACGGTGCCGGGAGAATGTCGGTTTGATGCCGTTGCATGGACCGTCTCCCGGATCTACCGTCACGAATGACAGGCGCGCCGCACCCCCCTTTCTGTGGCGCCGCAGCCACGGACAAAGGAGACCACGATGAAGCGCATACTTGCGCTGGGCGCTGCCGCGCTCCTGGGGTTGGGGCTTTACGGCACCGCCTCGGTCTTGGCGAGCGCTGCACCGGTAGTGGCGGGCGTCGAGGAGGTCTGCCCTGAGGAGGGCAAGGTCGAGCCGGACGGAAACCAGACGTCCATCCACGTCGTCGCCCCTGCCGGGCAGGTCATCACCGGCTACTGCGTGAAGGCTGGATCCGCCAACCAGGGTGACGGTCCGGAGACTGTGACGCTCCCAACGCCGGCCACCGAGGTGACGATCACGCACCCGTCCGGTAAGGACATCAGCCACTACACGGTGTTCTACGCGCCGGCTCCCTCCGAGGAGCCGTCGGAGGAGCCCTCTGAGGAGCCGTCGGAGGAACCTTCGGAGGAGCCGTCGGAGGAGCCCTCCGAGGAACCTTCGGAGGAGCCTTCGGAAGAGCCCTCCGAGGAACCGTCGGAGGAGCCGTCGGAGGAGCCCTCCGAGGAGCCGTCGGAGGAGCCGTCGGAGGAGCCGTCGGAGGAACCTTCGGAGGAGCCCTCTGAAGAGCCGTCGGAGGAGCCGTCGGAGGAGCCCTCTGAAGAGCCGTCGGAGGAGCCCTCTGAAGAGCCGTCGGAGGAGCCGTCGGACGAGCCGTCTGAAGAGCCGTCCGAGGAACCGACCCCCGTGACCACCCCCGAACCGACCGACAAGCCGGAGCCCGTGGTGCCGACGGTCCCCAACACACCCGACACGCCCAAGGCTCCTGAGCCCGCACCTGCTGGTCAGCAGACCACGACGCCCCCGCCGACGGTGCTGGCCTCGACCGGCCCGGCCGAGGTGATCGGTTACACGATGCTCGCGCTCGCACTGATCGGCGGCGGTACGGCATTCATCGTTCTCGCCCGGCGGCGCCTGGCCTGATCACCCGACGCTGGGCCCGTCCCGCCGAAGAGCCAGAACGGGTGAGCAACAGGGCGGGCAGGTACCGGAAGACCGGTTACCTGCCCGCCCTGTCGCGCGGGTGCGTGTGCGCGCGCCGTGCGGCTCTAGTCCGCCGCGGTGGTAGCCGTCACGTGGATGATCAGCGCCTGCATCGGCCACAGCGTGGGCAGCTGCAGTCCCACGCCGGTCAGGACCGAGCCCGGGATGTCGGTCGGCTCCTTGCCCAGCCAGCCCGGGGTGATGCCACCCAGCCACTTCGCGGAGCCGACCTCGTCGCGGACTCGCACGCTGTACCGCCTGTCGGGGTCGAGCCCGTCGAGCCGTACGCGTTCGGTCAACGCGTCCTGCGGCGACGCCACGGCCGCGACGGTCCACACCCCGGCGGCCCGGTCGGGCGCGACGAAGCCGGTGACGCGCAGGGCCGGATCCACCGTGTCGGCATGCACGACGGTGCCGGTGTGCACGAGGGACCTCAGTTCCTTGTAGAGCGTCGCGTACGCCGCGACGGCGACCAGCTCGTCGTCGGTGCAGGTCAGCAGGTCCCACTCGAAGCCCGCGTGCCCCTGCAGGGCCGTGGCCACGCGGAACGTGAGATCGGTGGTGCGCCCTGACGAGTGCGCGGGCGACGGGCCCACGTGCGCCCCGACCAGCTCGGGCGGCAGCACGAGCGATGTCCAGCGTTGGATGTCCTGGCGCTCCAGGGGGTCGTTGGAGTCCGACGCCCACACGCGGTCGGTGACCTCGAGGATGCCCAGGTCGGTCCGCGCGCCACCCGAGGAGCACGATTCGATCTCGAGTCCGGGGTGGTCCGCCTTGAGCCGCGCGATCAGCGCGTACGCGGCCCGCGTCTGCGCATGGGTGCCCGGTCGCGCCACGCCATCGGCGCCGACGTGGACCGGCTCGCTGAGGTCGCGGTTGTGGTCCCACTTGATGAAGTCGATGCCCAGCTGCGTGACCAGGGCGGAGATCTGGGCCCGCACGTGCTCCCACGCGTCGCTGTTCGCGAGGTCCAGCACGTACTGCGTGCGGAACGAGAGTCCGTCGGGCGACGGGACCGCCGCCGGGTTCGACAGGATCCATTCCGGGTGTGCCCGCGCGAGGTCGGAGTCGAGGTTGACCATCTCGGGCTCGAACCACAGCCCGAACTGCATGCCCAGCTCGTGCACCAGCCCGGCGAGGGGGTCCAGGCCGTCCGGCCAGACGTCGTGGTCCACCACCCAGTCACCCAGGCCGGTGGTGTCGTCACGCCGGGAGTGGAACCAGCCGTCGTCGAGCACGAAGCGCTCCACGCCCACCGCGGCGGCGCGCCGCGCGAGCCGCTCCAGCTTGGCCGGCGAGTGGTCGAAGTACACGGCCTCCCACGTGTTCAGCACCAGCGGCCGCGGGCTCGTCAGATGCTGGGGGCGCGCACGCAGCCACGTGTGGAACCGGTCCGCGACGCCGTCGAGACCCGCGGGTGACCACGAGAAGTACGCGACCGGGGTGCGATAGGTCTCGCCGGGTGTCAGCCGGATCTCGCCCGGCCGGACCAGCTCGCCGGCGCCGACGAGCGTGACGTGCTCGGTGAGGTGGTCCACCCGGTGGGTGACGTCGGCGCTCCACCCCAGGTGCGTGGCCCACACCTCACCCGTCCGGTTGCGCGGTGTGCCCGACGACGCGGCCGTCACCCAGGGTGCGTCGTGCCCCGATCGCCCGCGTCGTGTCTGGCGGGCCGTGCTGCCACCCGGCATCGCTGTGGTGACCGGCACCTTCTCGCGCGACCAGCGGCCACTGAACTGGGTGAGGTGGTCCGCGGACCTGGGCACCGGCAGCGTGGCCTCGAGCCAGTGCACGTCCACCGGGACCGGGCCGTCGTTGGTGACCTCGTGCCGCAGCAGCACCAGCCCGCCGGCGCCGATCTCCAGGTGCGACCGCAGCGTGAGCCCGAGCTCCGCGTCGCGGGCCGTGACCGACAGCTCCGCGGCGCCACGCTCCGGCCGGGCGGCGGTCCAGCGCGGGTAGAGCGGCACGCCGTCGGCCACCACGAGGAGGCCGGGGCGTCCCGCCCAGCCCTCCGACTCCTGCGGCAGCAGCGATGGCCGCCAGGCGGCGTCGAGGGTGCCCGGCGCGGTCTGCCTGCTGGTCGCCGCATCGAGGCTCCGCAGGTCGGCGGGCGAGAGGTCGCCCAGGTCCTGGCCCCAGTGGAGCACGAGGGGCAGGCCTGCCGCGGGGTGCGCCACCACCACCGCGACGCCGTCGCGGCGCAGTACCGACCAGCTGAGATCCTCGACGAGCTCGTTCATATGGTGTTCCTTCCGCCCCCTGGACCACACCGTATGCGCGGTCACTGACATCAAGTCGGCCCGACCCTAGCCCGCTGTGCGGACCAGGTCGTTCTCGGTGCGCAGCACCGGCAGCGAGACGAGGGCCTCGGGGTCGAGGCCCCTGCCGCTCGCCACGTGGAACACCGCCGTCGTGCCCGCCGGGAGGTCGACGACCTGGTCGTCCACCCGCGCGTCCGGGTCGAGCCGGTCGGCCAGCAGTGTCACGCCGAGCGCGAGCGACGTCGCCGTCACCTCGACGCGGTAGCCGCCGTCCTCGGCTGTGACCGTGGTCCGCAGCGGGGCGGGATCGAGCGCGAGGTCCTTGCTCTCCGCCCACCGGTGCAGCGCGCGGGTGTCGCCGAGCGTCGCCACCAGCACCTCGTTCGCCACGTCACCGACGGCGACCAGCTCACGCGCCAGCGGGACGAGGGTGACCGACCGGGGCTCGACGGTCACCGCCTGCGCGGCCGAGGCCGCCAGCGTCCGACCGCCGAGCGTGGTCCTGGCCGCCTCGAGCTGTCCGGTCCACGGCTCGTCGGTGTCGTTCACCAGGGCGGCGACCAGGTCGGACCCGCGCGGCTGCACGGTCATCATCCGGTCGGCGAACGCGTGCTTCATCGCGTACCAGAGCGGCTTGCGCCGGCCGTCGCCGTCGACGGCGGCCCAGGAAGTCACGGGCCAGCAGTCGTTGAGCTGCCACACGACCGCCCCCGCCGTGCGCGGCCACCACGACCGGTAGTGCTCGAGGGCGTACTGGATGGCACGTGCCTGGTTGAGCTGCGTGGCCCAGTGCCAGTCGGTGAAGTCCTCCGGGACACCCAGGTGCGGGGCCAGCCCGCGGTCGAGCTTTCCGTTGCCGTCGATGGCTTTCTGGTGCAGCAGGAACACCTCGGACTCCTTGAAGCCTGCCGGCACGGCAGCGCTGTCAGGAAGGATCGCGCGACGCATCGTCGCCCACGTCGCAGGGCCCTGGAAGCCGAACTCCGAGCAGAAGCGCGGCACGTCGTCGCGGTAGTGCGTCCAGTCGACCCGGTTCCAGACGTCCCACTGGTGGTGCGTGCCCTGGTCCGGGTCGTTCGGGTGCGCCTGCTCGGGCGTGAGACCGGGGGAGTAGGGCGAGCCGTCCGAGTACGGCCGCGTCGGGTCCACCTCGGACAGGACCCTCGGGAAGAGCTCGTAGTAGTAGCCGGCGCCCCACGTGAGGTCGCCCAGGGGCTCCTTCCACCCCCAGTCCTCGTGGCCCCAGATGTTCTCGTTGCCGCCGTTCCACAGCACGAGCGAGGGGTGCGGCGCCAGCCGGGAGGCGTTCTCGCGCAGCTCCGCCTCGAGCTCGGCCCAGTGCGGTTCCTCCTCGGGATACGCCGCGCAGGCCAGCAGGATGTCCTGCCAGACCATGACGCCCTTCTCGTCGCAGACGTCGTAGAAGTCGTCGGACTCGTAGATGCCGCCGCCCCACACGCGCAGCAGGTTGAGGTGCGCGCCGAGCGCCTGGTCGACGCGCTGCTCCAGGCGCTCACGCGTGATGCGGGTCAGCAGGTGGTCGTCGGGGATCCAGTTGGCCCCACGGGCGAAGACGCGCTTGCCGTTGATGACGAAGGTGAAGCTGGTGCCGTGCTCGTCGGGCGTGCGGTCGACCACGACGTTGCGGAACCCGACCCGCCCGGACCAGGTGTCCAGCGGGTCCGACCGGTCGTCGCCGTCGCCCTCGTAGAGGGCCACCTCGACCGGGTACAGGGGCTGCTCGCCGTGCCCGGCGGGCCACCACAGGTCGACGTCGGGCACCTGCACACGGACGTTGACGACACCTCCCGACCAGCCGGCCGGGATGCTGCCGGAGACGCCCCGGTCCCCGACGGACACGCCGAGGGTCAGTCGTCCGTCGTCCGACAGGCCGGACCTCTCGATCGCCACGCGCACGTCCACGACGCCGGTGCGGCGGCCCTCGGCGTCGGCGATGACCGTCCCAGGGGTGACCGGATCGTCGTCCGCCAGCTCGACGCGGCCCGGGACCACGGTGACCAGCGGTGTCACCTGCGCCAGACGGGCGACGCGCCAGCGCTCCACCCGCACGGGCTTCCACAGGCCGGCGGTCTGCAGGTCCGGTCCCCAGTCCCAGCCGAAGGAGCAGGCCATCTTGCGCACCATGTTGAACGGCTGGTCGTAGGCCATGGGCCGGGTACCGAGCCGTTCCGCCTCGGCCTCGGCCGTCTCGAGCGCGGAGTCCAGGCCGACCACCAGGTCGGCGGGCGCACCGACGAGCGACCGCACGTCGTACCGGTAGGTGCGGTGCATGTTCGCGGTGCGGCCGAGGCGCGTGCCGCCCAGCGAGATGTCCGCCACGGTGTCGACGCCCTCGAAGAGCAGGTCCACCCGTTCGTCCGGGGCAGCGGCGGGCTCGTCGAGGACGGTCGCGTACCGCCACGTGGATCGTTTCATCCAGGCGAGCGAGGTCTCGTTGGTGCCGAGGTACGGGTCCGGGATCAGCCCGCGCTCCAGCAGCGCCGTGTGGGTGGTGCCCGGGACGGTGGCGGGCACCTCGATCCCGGCCAGGTTCGCTGGGACGGGGCCACCGGTGGCCGTCAGGGTCCAGTCGGTCAGTTCGCGGCTGATCATCGTCGATCCTCGTCCCTCGAGGGCGTGAGCCCGGTACGTGTGCGAGCGGTCCCGAGCATAGGGCCGCGTGCCGCCTCGGCTCGAACCGTTCTCACGGGCTCGGGGCCGCTCGCACGGTCCCCACGGTGGACCGGGTAGACCGTGCGGCTCACCGCAAATCCGGTGACAGCACCGGCCGTGCGTGCCCAGGATGGCCGTCATGGACGAGGTCGAGGTCGTCGTCGCGCACAGCCAGCGAGCGACGCTGCGTGTCGGTGACCTGTTCCTGAAGATCGACGGCGACCCGGCGCATGCCGACGTCGAGATGCGCGCGATGGCCATGGCGCCGATCCCCACCCCGGAGGTCGTCTGGCACGAGCCACCGGTGCTCGCGATCGCCGCCGTACCGGGCCGCGCGCTCGGCCGGCTCGGCGAACCCTCGGCCGCGTCGCCGGAGGCGTGGTCAGCGGCCGGCGCCGCCATCCGAAGGCTGCACGACGCGCCGCTGCCGCCGTGGCCAGGGCCCCGGCTCGACGACGTGGCGGCGGAGCTCGACGGCGAGTGCGCCTGGCTGCTCGCCAACGACGTCCTGCCCGCGGAGGTGATCCGGCGCAACCGGGAGATCGCCGAGGCCGCGCTGCGGCCGTGGCGACCGGTGTTCATCCACGGCGACCTCCAGATCACGCACGTGTTCGTCGACGGCGACGAGGTCACCGGGGTGATCGACTGGTCCGAGGCCGCACCCGGCGACGCCATGTACGACCTCGCGATCGTGACGCTCGGGCACGAGGAACGCCTTGACGACCTGCTCGCCGGTTACGGCGCGGGGGCGGACCGCGACGTGATCCGTGCCTGGTGGTCGCTGCGCAGCCTCGTGGCGTCGCGCTGGCTCATCGAGCACGGCTTCGACCCGGACGCGACGGGGTGCGAGCTCGACGTGCTCAGGTCGCGGATGCGGGAAGGATGACCGGACGTCCGCGGTCAGTCCGGCCGGACCACGAGGCCGAGCGTCTCGGCGATCAGGATCGCCTGGGCCTCGCCGACCACGGCACCGGTGAGGTTCGCCGAGCGGGGGTCGAGCGCCGACAGGTCGCTGCCGCGCAGGTCGGAGCTGGTCAGATCGGCCTCCGCCAGGTCGGCGCCCGAGAGGTCGCACCCCGTCAGCACAGCACCGTTCGCCTTGACGCCGGCGAGGTCGGCCTCGCGGAAGCGGACGCCGTCGAACTGCACACCGCCCAGCGCGGCGCGGTGCAGGTCGGTGAAGGACCAGTTGCCGCCCTCGACCTTGAGCAGGTCGAACCGGCAGTCCGCGAACCGGGAGCCGACGAGCTTGCAGCGCTCCAGCTTCGCGTCGAAGAACACACACCCGTCGAACACGCACGACGTGAACGCGAACTCCGTGAGGTGCGCGCTGTTGAAGCGCACCCCACGGAACACGCACGAGTCGAACGTGGCGCCCGTCCCCGAGGCCTCCGTCATGTCGACGTCGGCGAACAGCGTGGCCATGTGGTCCTCACCGGACAGGTCACGGCTGTACCAGTCCTCGCCGGTGACGGAGAGCTCGGTCGCGGGCATCCGAATCATGGGGCCGACCTTACGGCTCGCCCCTGACACGGGCAGCGGTCAGGCCGGGAACGGGACGCCCGTCGTCGCGTGGCAGCGGTAGCCGTTCGGGTTCTTCGCGTCGGACAGGTACTGCTGGTGGTAGTCCTCCGCGTAGTAGAAGGAGCCTGCCTCCGCGGCGGGGGCGATCTCGGTCGTGATCGCGTCGTACCCCTTGGCGCTGAGCACCTCGGCGTAGCGCTTGGCCGTCTCCTGCGCGGCCTCGGCCTGCTCCGGCGTCGTCCAGTAGACCGCCGAGCGGTACTGCGTGCCGACGTCGTTCCCCTGGCGGAAGCCCTGCGTCGGGTCGTGCCGCTCCCAGAAGATCTTGAGCAGCTCCTCCTCGGTGACCTTGGCCGGGTCGTACGCGACGAGCGCGGTCTCCGTGTGGCCGGTCCGTGCGCTGCAGACCTCCTCGTACGTCGGGTTGGGCGTGGTGCCGCCCATGTAGCCGACGGCGGTGCTCACGACGCCGGGGACCTGCCAGTAGATCTCCTCCGCGCCCCAGAAACAGCCCATCGCCAGGTACAGCACGCGCGTTCCCGGCTCCCACGGACCGGTGATCGACGAGCCGAGCACCGTGTGGGGCCGCGGGGCCTGCAGCACCGGTGCGGAACGGCCCCGCAGGGCGTCCTCCGGCGCGACCATGGTGGTCTTCGTGGAGCCGGAACCAGGGCCGAAGAGGGAGTTCAGGAACGTCATCGGACACATCCTTTACGTCTGCTTGCGCGGGTAGCGCTTTCATCAGGTGCCAACGCGGCGCGGCGCGATGGTGTTCCGCGCCGGCCCGCACGGCGCTGCTGTCGGCAGATCTGGTGGCGCACGGCCGCTCGGCGCGGCATCGTCGCACCATGAGCACAGAGGTTCTCAGCAGCACACAGGTCGGTTCCGTCGCGGTGCTGTCGGACGTCCACGGGGTGCTCCCCGTACTGGAGGCGGTGCTCGCCGAGCCGGACGTCGCAGCGGCCGACCGCGTGGTGGTCACCGGTGACCACGCCGCCGGGCCCCAGCCGGTCGCCGTGCTGGACCGCCTACGGGCACTGGGGGAGCGCGCCCTGCTGATCCGCGGGAACGCCGACCGTGAGCTGGTCGCCCTCGCGCGCGGCGGCGGCACGAGCATCCCCGATCCGGTCGCGCCCTGGGCCGCCGCCCAGCTACGGCCCGACGACGTCGCGCTGCTCGCCGGCCTGCCCTACCCGGCAGAGCTGACCGTACGCGGGTTCGGGCGCGTGGTGTTCTGCCACGCCACACCGCGGGACGACGAGGAGGTGGTGCTCGTCGACTCCTCCCTCGACCGCTGGGCCGAGGTGCTGGGCGGGCTCGACCCCGCCGTGCGGACCGTCGTCATGGGGCACACCCATATGCCCTTCGTGCGCCTCGTCGACCGGCGTCTGTGCGTCAACCCCGGCAGCGTCGGCATGCCGTACGGCCGCGCCGGCGGGTCCTGGGCGCTCCTGCGGGACGGGCAGGTCGAGCTGCGCCACACCCCGGTCGACGTGGCGGCGGCGGTCAGGGCCGTCGCGACGGGAAGCACGTACCCCGACGCGGAGGGGTGGGCACGTGAGTACGTGACGTCGGCCAACAGCGACGCCGACGCGCTGCGGGCGTTCGCGCCGCGCGACGGCAGGGGGTAGCGCGGAGCCGCACTGTCGGTGGCTCCGCGTAGCGTCCTTCCCATGGCAGACACCGACCCAGAGCTCCTGCTTCCCGACGTCGCAGCATGGCGCGCCTGGCTCGACGAGAACGAGTCGACGTCGAACGGCGTGTGGCTGATCCTCGCGAAGAAGGGCAAGGACGCCCCGACCAGCCTGACCCGCGAGTCCGCGCTCGAAGAGGCGCTGTGCAGCGGCTGGATCGACGCACAGGCACTCGGCCGAGACGACGCGACCGCGCTGCAGCGGTACTGTCCGCGCAGGTCGCGCAGCCGCTGGTCCGCGCGGAACGTGGGCATCGTGGGCCGCCTGACCACGGAAGGCCGCATGCGGCCACGCGGCCAGGAGGAGGTCGACAAGGCCAAGGCGGACGGGCGGTGGGACGCCGCGTACGAGGGCAGCAAGAACATCGAGGTGCCGGCGGACCTCACCGAGGCGCTCGCGGCCAGCCCGCGCGCGGCGGCGATGTTCGAGATCCTCACGGCCCAGAACCGGTACGCGATCCTGTTCCGGATCACCGGCGTCAAGAGGCCGGAGACCCGGGCACGGAACATCGCCAAGTTCGTCGGCATGCTGGAGCGCGGAGAGACGGTGTACCCACAGAAGCGGACGCTGGACACCTGAGGCCGGACCAGGAGCCGCTGCGCGACATCTGTCGGATCCGTGCGCGCTCGGTGCACCTTTCGTGCGGCGGGTGAGCAGGCCACTGGCCGGCCCGTGTGCTCCCCTAGGGTGTTATCCGTGTCGCAGACCGAGGAGATCAGCGTGACGTCCAACCAGACCACCGCGCCGCCCACCGACGAGTCAGGAGCGGTCCCCCCGGCCATCCGGGCCGCCGCGTCCTGGTCGTGGCGCATGCTCCTCATCGGCGCGTTCATCGCGGCGGCGCTCTGGCTGCTCACACTGCTGAAGACCATCGTCGTCCCGGTCGCGGTGGCCCTGCTCCTCACGATCATGCTGACGCCGGTGCGCCGCGTCCTGAACGAGCGGCTGCGCCTGCCCCGCGGGCTGTCCGCCGGGCTGTCGCTGATCGGCCTGATCGTGGTGGTCGCCGGCCTCGTGACCCTGGCGGGGCAGTCCATCGCGAACGGCTTCGCCGACCTGACGGCGCAGGCCATCAGCGGCTTCGAGGAGCTGTGGGCGCAGGTCTCGGCGACGTTCGGGCTCGAGGACCAGCTGAACAGCTACAGCCAGGACATCCTCGCTCAGCTCGAGGCGCAGCAGGGCGCGATCGTGAGCGGCGCCCTGGGCGCCGCGGCGACCGCGGGAAGCGTTCTCATCGGGGCACTGATCGCGCTGTTCTGCACGTTCTTCTTCCTGCACGACCCGCGGGGCATCTGGACCTGGATCGTCGGCCTCCTCCCGATGTCGTCCCGTGAGCGGGTCAACCAGGCCGGGCGGCGTGGAGCCGTCACGCTGGCGGCGTACACCCGCACGCAGATCCTCGTCGCGGCGGTGGACGCCGTGGGCATCGGCATCGGTGCCGTGTTCTTCGTCCCGTCGCTCGCCCTCCCGATCGGCATCCTGGTCTTCGTCGGCTCGTTCGTGCCCGTGGTCGGTGCCATCGCGACCGGCGCCATCGCGGTCGTCGTGGTGCTCGTGTCGAACGGATGGGTCGCCGCCCTCATCATGCTCGGTGTGGTGCTGCTGGTGCAGCAGATCGAGTCGCACGCGCTGCAGCCGTTCCTCATGGGCCACGCCGTATCGCTGCACCCCGTGGCCGTGATCCTCGCCGTGGCCGCCGGCTCGTACGCCGCGGGCATCGTCGGCGCGCTGTTCGCCGTGCCGCTCGCGGCCGTGCTGAACACCGTCATCCTCTACCTCAACGGGCACGACAAGTTCCCCGAGCTCGGCGACGAGGACGCGCTGCCGATCAGGTGGCGTGCTGCCGACGCGCCACCCATCCCGCTCCGGCTGCGCCGCACGCCCGGGGTGGTGGCCGAGACCGCGGTCACGGACGTCGGCGTCGACGAGGATCACGATGTGCCGGAGGGCGACCCCAAGCGCTGAGCGTGCATCTTGAGGCACATTCGGGCAACATGCGCGCTGTGCCCTTGGATCCGTTCGACCTGGAGTCCTACGGCGGCCACCTCACGGTGACCGCCGACGACGCCCGCGCCGCCGCTGCCCTGCTCGACGGTGTCATCACCCGTACACCGATCACCGAGAGCCGCGCGCTCTCCACGACAGCAGGCACGAAAGTGCTGCTCAAGTGCGAGAACCTGCAGCGCGCCGGCTCGTTCAAGGTGCGGGGCGCGTACGTGCGGCTCGCCCGCCTGTCGCCCGCGGAGCGGGAACGGGGCGTCGTGGCGGCCTCGGCGGGTAACCACGCGCAGGGCGTGGCGGTCGCCGCGGGGATGCTCGGCATCGACACGGTCGTCTACATGCCGGTCGACGCCGCACTGCCCAAGGTCGCGGCGACGCGCGGGTACGGCGCCGAGGTGCGGATGGTGGGCTCGTCCGTCGACGAGGCGCTCGCCGCCGCACGGGTCGAGGCAGCTCGTTCCGGCCGGGTGCTCATCCACCCGTTCGACCACGTGGACGTCGTGGCAGGCCAGGGCACCGTCGCCCTGGAGATCCTGGAACAGGTGCCCGACGTCGCGACCGTCGTCGTGCCGCTGGGCGGTGGCGGGCTGGTGGCGGGGATCGCCGCCGTGCTGGCAGAGGCGGCACCGCACGTGAAGGTGGTGGGCGTGCAGGCGGCGTCCGCGGCCGCATATCCCGGTTCGCTGAAGGCCGGCAAGCCGCTGCCCGGCACGCTCGGCTCCACCATGGCCGACGGCATCGCCGTTGGTCTGCCGGGCGACGTGCCGTTCGGGATCGTGCAGAAGGAGGGCGTCGAGGTCCGGACCGTCACCGAGGACCAGCTCTCGCGCGCGCTGCTCGCGGTGCTGGAGCGCTCGAAGCTGATGGTCGAGCCCGCCGGTGCCGCTGCCGTCGCGGGCATCATGGCCGCGGGGCACGGGGCGTTCAAAGGGCCGGTCGTCGCCGTCCTGTCGGGCGGGAACATCGACCCGCTGGTGCTCCTGCGCGTGGTGCAGCACGGTCTGGTCGCGGCCGGCCGGTACCTGAAGCTGCAGGTGCGGCTGATGGACAAGCCGGGGGCGCTCGCGCGCCTGGTGGAGACGATCGCGGCGGCCGGCGCCAACATCGTGGCCGTCGACCACACGCGCACGGACGTCTCGCTCGCCGTGTCGGAGGTGCGGGTCAACCTGCAGCTCGAGACCAAGGGCGCCGAGCACCGGGCCGCCGTCGTGGACCGGCTGGAGTCGGAGGGCTACGACGTCGTCGCGAACTGAGTGGCGTGCGGGTGTCGTGCCGGCGTGCTCCCGTTCGTCGTCGGAGTGACGCGGCCGCTCCGGTCGCGCGACCATGACACCGGGGACCTCCCCGGAAGGGAGCACACCATGCGTTATCTCATGCTCGTCCTGGACACCCCCGACGCCCCGGCCGAACCGGCCGACGTGCCGGACATCGAGACCTGGGTGCGGGACACCTACGGTTCCGGCCGCGCCGTTCTCGGCGACCGGTTGCGTCCGCCGGCCGACGCCGTCGGAGTCCAGGTCCGCAGCGGTGAGGTGGTGGTGACCGACGGCCCGTTCACCGAGACCAAAGAGGTGATCGCGGGCTTCGACATCCTCGATGCCCCTGATCTCGACGAGGCGATCCGGATCGCCGCCGCCCACCCGATGGCGCACCTGGGTGCCGTCGAGCTGCGCCCCTTCTGGCCGCTCGGCCTGGACAGCGGCGCCGAGGGATGACCGACGTCGGGCAGGCCGTCACGGCGGCCTTCCGCGACGAGTGGGGCCGCGTTCTCGCGGCCGTGGCCCGTAGCACCGGCGACCTCGACCTCGCGGAGGACTGCGCCCAGGAGGCGTTCGCGGTCGCGCTGCGCACCTGGGGGCGCGACGGCGTGCCCGGGCGCCCGGGCGCCTGGCTCACCACCACGGCCCGCAACCGTGCGCTGGACCGGCTGCGGCGCCGCAAGGTCGAGGCGGAGAAGATCGCCGCGGCGGCACGGCTCACCGAGCGCCTCGGCCCGTCGGCGGGCGACCCGGCGCTCGAGATGCCCGACGTCGGCGGCGGTGTCGGGCCCGGCGGCACCGGGTGGGCCGCGGTGGAGGCGGAGGACCCGGACGGCGACCTGCTGCGCCTGGTCTTCACGTGCTGCCATCCGGCACTGCCGCTGGACGGCCGGGTGGCGCTCACGCTCCGGTCGCTCACCGGGATGACCACGGCTCAGGTCGCACGGGCCTTCCTGGTGCCGGAGGCGACCATGGCCCAGCGCCTGACGCGGGCCAAGCGCAAGATCCGCAGCACCGGCATCGCGTTCCGGGTACCGCCGCCGGAGCTGCTCCACGAGCGTGTCTCCGCCGTGCTCGCGGTGCTGTACGTGCTGTTCACCGAGGGCTACGACGCCTGGGCGGAGCCGGTGGACGACGTCGCGGGGGCCGAGGCCCGGCGTGCCCTGGCGGACGACGCGCTGCGCGTCGCCCGGCTCGTCGCGCGGCTGCTGCCGGACGAACCGGAGGCACGCGGGCTGCTCGCCCTGCTGCTGCTCCAGCACGCGCGGCGCCGGGCCCGGCTGGACGCGGGCGCCGCGGCGGTTCCGCGCACGCTCGAGGAGCAGGACCGCTCGCTCTGGCGGCACGACGAGATCGCCGAGGGCCTGACGGTGCTCGACGACGCGCTCGCCGCTCGTCGCCCCGGGCCGTACCAGGTACAGGCGGCCATCGCGGCCCTGCACGCACGGGCGGCGGGGGCCGACCAGACCGACTGGTCGGAGATCGAGGCGCTCTACGCCGTCCTGGCGGGCATGACCCGGTCGCCGGTGGTGGCACTCAACCGGGCGGTGGCCGTGGGGATGGCCAGGGGACCCGAGGCGGGTCTGGCCGTGCTCGACGACGTCGCGTCCGCCCCCGAGCTGAGGTCCTACCACCTGCTCCCGGCGATGCGGGCAGACCTGTTGCGACGCGCGGGCCGGTCCGCCGAGGCCGCGGCGGAGTACCGGCGGGCGCTCGGCCTGGTGGACCGGGAAGGTGACAAGAGGTTCCTCGGGCGGCGTCTGGCCGGCCTGGCGGGCGAGGCAGGGCCGGGACGCGCCGACGGGCCTGCCGGACGTTCCGGTCACCGTGGTGACCCGAGCGTCTGACAGACCCGTCGGTCTGCGCTGCGGTCAGCCCTGGAAGGGCTTCGCTCCCGTGATCTCCACGGGGATGTCGCGCCCGTTGGGAGCGAGATAGCTGGTCTTGGCGCCGATCGACTTGCCGTCGATCGCCGCACCGAGCGGCGATGTGGGCGAGTAGACGTCGAGGTCCGTCGACCCCGCCATCTCGCGCGAGCCGAACAAAAAGTTCATCTCGTCACCCGCGACCACCGCGGTCACGACCATGCCCGGCTCGACCTTGCCGTCGTCCGCGGGAGTGCCCACCTGGACGTGGCGAAGCTTCTCGGTGAGCTCAAGGATGCGCGCCTCGTTCTTCGCCTGCTCCTCGCGCGCGGCGTGGTAACCGCCGTTCTCCTTGAGGTCGCCCTCGTCACGGGCGGCCGCGATGCGCTCGGTGATCTCCGCCCGATAGGGGCCGGAGAGATGCTCCAGCTCAGCCTTGAGCTTGTCGTGCGCCTCCTGGGTGAGCCAGGTGACAGAAGCTTCGGCCACGGGGGCTCTCCTTTCGTCGTTGCTCGATCGAGCCACAGTTACGGCCGCACGCAAACCCCGACCGACGGAGCGGATCGGGCACGCGCGTCAGCCGGTCAACACAGCGTGTGAAACGACCAGAATACCAATCCCTGGGAAAGACATGCCGAAACTGCCCCGGGTTCCGCTGTGAGCGGACGGTGCAGCCGGTTCGACGGCCCTGCGGTCAGCGCACGTCACAGTGGTCGACGAGCCCGGTGGTCGCGAGCTCCGTCGTGGCGATGGTCACGCTGTGCCGTGTGGTACGCGCCGACTCCGGCCCCACCTCGACGTCGACGGCGCCCACCTCCGCGTAGCTCTTGCTCAGGGCGGTCACCGTGCACACCGCCTCCGTCCCCGGCGGCATGCTCACGTCGAAGGTGACGTCCACCGCCTCGGCGCTCGTCACGGAGAACCCGACGTCGTTGAAGGTCACGGGGTCGCGCTGGGTGTCGACGATCGTGAACCACGCCGCGATGGCCACACCGGCGGCCAGCGCCAGGGCGACCGCGATCCGGGCCCCCACCGACAGCTTCGGCCGGGGACGGACGTCGTCGGACTCGTCCCACGGGTCAGTTCCGCCAGGCGCGGCCGCCGCCTGCCGCGGTCCGGGCCTCGCCCGGCCGTAACGCTCGGCGAGGTCAGACGCCTGCACGGGTGCCGCACCGTTCGGGGCGGCGGGGTCTGGGTCGGTCATCACGGCTCGCTCGGTTCGAGGTGTCAGTGGTTCGTAGCAAGATTGTCCCTGGACCATCATGGTCCATGTGAGTGATTCTCCCAGCAGTCATCCCACACAGCCTCATCCCACACAGGAGGACCCAGTGTCCGTACCCGAGCGCGAGCCGCTCCGTCTGATGGCGGTGCACGCGCACCCGGACGACGAGTCGAGCAAGGGGGCCGCCACGACGGCCCGCTACGCCGCAGAGGGGGTGGAGGTCCTCATCGTGACGTGCACGGGGGGCGAGCGGGGCGACATCCTGAACCCGGCCTTCGAGGTGCCGGAGGGCCACGAGTTCGAGTCGATCGAGGGCCGCCGCGCGGTGCGCGAGCTGGAGATGGCGGAGGCCGCCGCCGCGATGGGTGTACGCCAGCAGTGGCTGGGCTTCGTGGACTCGGGCCTGCCGGAGGGGGACCCCCTGCCCCCGCTCCCCGAGGGCAGCTTCGCGCTGGTCCCGCTGGAGGAGGCGGCCGCGCCCCTGGTGCGGGCCGTGCGCGAGTTCCGGCCGCACGTCATCACGACGTACGACCCGTCGGGCGGCTACCCGCACCCCGACCACATCAAGTGCCACGAGGTGTCCTTCGAGGCGTTCGCCGCTGCCGGCGACCCTGACCGCTACCCGGGCACCGGCGAGCCCTGGGAGCCGCTCAAGCTGTACTACAACCACGGTTTCTCGATGAAGCGCATCCGTGCGGTCCACGAGGCCATGGAGGGCGCGGGGCTCGAGTCCCCCTTCGGTGACTGGGTCGAGTCGCGCGACGCGCGCGAGATCCCGGAGCGCCAGGTGACGACGCTGGTCCCCGTCGCCGACTACTTCCCGAACCGGGACGCCGCCCTGAGGGCGCACGCCTCGCAGATCGACCCGACGGGCTTCTTCTTCGCGGTGCCGCGCGACCTCGAGATCGACGTGTGGCCGTGGGACGAGTACGAGCTCGCGGAGTCCCGCGTGCCGCTGCCCGAGCGCCCTGCCGGCGAGTACGAGGAGGACCTCTTCGAGGGCGTCCGGTCGGAGGTGCCCGCATGAGCCCCCTGGTCACCGGTGCGCTCGCGCTCGCGACCGAGCCGTCGCCGAACCCCACGGAGGGCACGCTCCGCCCGGGCCTGGAGGAGTGGCAGGTCTCGCCGGGGCTCATCGGCTTCGTCGTCACCTTCGTGCTGGCGCTCGCGTGCGTGGCCCTGTTCCTGAACCTGAGCAAGCACCTGCGCCGGGCCGGCCACAACGCCCGCCAGCAGGGGCTCCCGGTCCCGGAGCCGGAGGTCATCACCTTCCGCCGCGCTGACGACGCCACGGCGCAGGGCGCCGAGACCGCCGGCACGCGGGAGTCGGGCACCTCACCGTCCGACGCGAGCAGCACGTCGCCCTCCGAGTCGGGCAGCTCGTCCGGCGGCGGGTCGGGGGACTGACGTGACGGCGCCGGGCACCGCCACCGGTGTCGTCCGCGTCACGGTGGCCCAGGTGTCCGTCACCACGGACCACGAGGCCAACCGCCGGACCGTGGTCGACGCCTTCGAGGTGGCGGCGCGTGCCGAGGCAGACCTCCTGGTGCTGCCGGAGTACGCGTCCGCGTACGACCCGCACGGCGTGGGGCCGGAGCAGGCCGAGCCGCTCGACGGCCCGTTCGTCACGCTACTGCGGGCCAGGGCGCGCGAGCACGGGGTCGCCGTGATCGCGGGGGTCACGCTGCCCGGTTCCGACGGGGCGCGCGCGGTGAACGCGCTCGTCGTCGTCGACGGCGCGGGCGAGCTCGCCGGCGTGTACCGCAAGGTGCACCTGTACGACGCGTTCGGGTACCGGGAGTCGGACCGGCTCGAACCCGGCCCCGCCGGCGCCGAGCCGGTCACCCTGCGGCTGGGCGGCCTCACCTTCGGCGTGCTGACCTGCTACGACCTGCGGTTCCCCGAGTCCGCCCGCCGGTTGGTCGACGCCGGGGCGGACGTGCTGGTGTATCCGGCGGCATGGGTCGCCGGCCCGCTCAAGGCCGACCACTGGCGCACGCTGCTCCGGGCGCGGGCGATCGAGAACACGGCCATGGTGCTCGGCGTGGGGATGACGGGAGAGGCCGTCACCGGACGCTCTCTCCTTGCCGGACCGGACGGGGTGGCCGGGCTGGAGATGGGCGAGGAGGAGGCCTACCACACGGTCGACCTGGACCCCGCTCCGCTCGCCGCGGTCCGCAAGACCAACCCGTCCCTCACGAACCGGCGCTACGCCGTCGTGCCCACCGAGGCCTGACCGGCACCCAGGAGGTCGACATCCGGATCGACCCGGCGGCGGCCCGCCACGTCAGATCGCGAGGTTGGCCAGGTAGATCGCGACCAGGTGGCACAGGAACCCGATCACGGTGAACACGTGGAAGATCTCGTGGAAGCCGAACCAGGCGGGGCTCGGATCGGGCTTCTTGGTGCCGTAGACGATCGCGCCGATCGTGTACGCGAGGCCGCCCGCGAGGATGAGCCAGACGATCGCGGGGCCGCCGGTTGTCCAGAACTGGCCCATGTAGGCGACGGCCACCCAGCCGAGGGCGAGGTAGACCGGCACATAGACCCAGCGGGGCGCGTTGAGCCAGAAGACGCGTGCCAGCAGCCCCAGCAGCGCGCCGCTCCAGACCAGCCAGAGCAGCACCGTCCCCTGGTCCCTGGGCAGGAGCAGTACCGCGAGGGGCGTGTAGGTCCCGGCGATGATGAGAAAGATGTTGGTGTGGTCGAGGCGCCGGAGCACGGCGTCGGTCCGCGGTGACCAGTTGCCGCGGTGGTAGACCGCGGAGACGCCGAACAGCAGGCAGGCGCTCAGGCCGAACACCGACGCGGAGATCTTTCCGGGCACGGTCGGGGCGAGCGCCACCAGCACGATGCTCGCCGCGAGGGCCAGGGGAAAGGTGCCTGCGTGGATCCAGCCGCGCAGCCGCGGCTTGATCTTCCGCTCGACCTTCTCGACGGTGGACGACACCGAGGTGGAGATGACCTGCACCACGTCGGTGGCCTTGTCCCGCACGTCGTCGAGCATGCCCGAGTGCTTGTCCGACGCCTCGTCCGAGCCGCCGGCCGAGGCGTCGGACCCGTCCGTGTGAGCTCGCACGCTGCTCTCCTCTTCGTTCGGCAACCGGCGCCCTCCTGGTGCCGGGGCACAACCTACGGTTGCGTAACTTACTCTAGCGTAGGTTGGTCGGGCGCCCGCTGGCAGGGGCCTTGTGAAGATCCTGCGCCGGGTTGGCGGGAGTCGCTCGCGGGGGCCTCGGAGAGGGCTCTGGCGAGCGGGACACCCCGCGTTCGGGGAGTACCTTTGTCCACGTCCTGCCGGGTACTCGACCCAGCGCAAGAGCTGTCGTGCGGACCGCGTACCCGCGGCTCCCACGGCCTGACCCCCTGAGGTATCCGTGCGCCTGCCCAGCCCGTTGTACCGCCTCTACGAGCGACGCCTGGCGTCAGCGCTGCACGGCGCGACCCTGCCCCGGCACATCGGCGTGATGCTCGACGGCAACCGACGCTGGGCGCGCTCGTTCGGCGAGACGGCGGCGACGGGACACCGCCGCGGCGCCGACAAGATCACCGAGTTCCTGGGGTGGGCCGAGTCGCTCGGTATCGAGGTGGTCACGCTGTGGATGTTGTCGACGGACAACCTGAGCAGGTCGGCCGACGAGCTGAGCAACCTGCTCGACATCATCGAGGACGCGGTGTCGGACCTCGCCGAGTCCGGCCGCTGGCGGCTGCGTGTCATCGGGCGGCTCGACCTGCTCCCGGCACGGCTTGCCGGTGCGCTGCGGTCGGCGGCGGACCGGACGGCGGGCGTCAAAGGGCTGCAGGTCAACGTCGCGATCGGTTACGGCGGGCGCACGGAGATCGCTGACGCCGTCCGCTCCTACCTCGCGGAGCGTGCGAAGCAGGGAGCCACGGTCGCGGACCTCGCCGAGTCGATCGACGTCGAGCACATCGCGGAGCACCTGTACACCAAAGGGCAGCCCGACCCGGAGCTGGTCATCCGGACCTCCGGCGAGCAGCGCATCGGTGGGTTCCTCATGTGGCAGAGCCAGCACACGGAGTTCTACTTCTGCGAGGCGTACTGGCCGGCGTTCCGGCGCGTCGACTTCTTGCGCGCGCTGCGCGACTTCTCGCTCCGGGAGCGCCGGCTCGGCCGGTGAGACCCTGTCGTCGGTGGCGGGACACGACGCCCTTGTCGTCGATATTCGACATGGTGAAATTCGCCACCACGGGTGCAGGTAGGTGAGTGAAAGTTCAGTCAGGTAGCGTGCCGTGGATGACGAGGAGTGCGCGTTGATGACCGAGCGGCGTGAGCCGTCGGCTCGCGAGGCGGCCGAAGCGTGGGAGTCGCTGTTCCGCGCCCAGGTGACGGTGATGCGCCGCCTCCTGGCGGACGACATCTGGGGCGACCTGAGCATGCGCGAGTACGACGTGCTGTTCACGCTCTCCCTCGCGCCGGGGGAGACGCTCCGCCTGCGCGAGCTCAACGAGAACATCCTGATGGCCCAGTCCTCGCTGTCGCGCATGGTGGAGCGGCTCGAGAAGCGCGGTCTCGTACGCAGGCACCCCTCTCCGGACGACGGCCGGGGTGTGCTGGTGAGCCTCACGGAGGAGGGCTCGGCCACCCAGAAGGAGCTCGGCCGGCGGCACGTGCGGTCCATCGCGCACTACGTGACGCCGGCGATGGACGCGGACGACCTGCATCGGCTGCGTGAGCTGGCGGAGGCGCTCCGGGCGGCCCAGTCGGACATCGACGACTTCTGACGGGACCCGGTCCTGGCCGGTCGCAACCCCGGTGACCTGGCATGACGCCCTCACGCCGAACGTGCATGGAGGCGGAGCGCGTCCACGACGGCCCGCACGGCGGCCCGGTCCATCGTGGTGCGGCGCGCGATGAGGTGGATGTCGCGGCGGGGCGGGTCGACGAGGTCCAGCGTGCGCACGGCGTACCGGTCGTGGACGGCGAGCAGCGGCAGCAGCGTGACCGACAGACCTGCCTCGACGTGCCCCAGCAGCGTGCCGTGGCTCTCGAACCGGGCGACGGTCCGCGGTGTGAAGCCGGCGCGCCCGCAGAGCCGTTCGGCGAGGTCGGCCAGGTGGGCGCCCGGGTGCTCGAAGGCCCACGGCTCGTCCGCGAGGGCGGACAGGTCGACGCGACCGGTCCGTTCCCCGAGCGCGGTCTCGCGGGCGGTCACGAGCACCACCCGGTCGCCCGTCAGGGGAAGGCGCGTGAGGTCGGCACCGGGCGGGACGGGGGCGTCCGGGAAGTCGGCGCAGACGGCGACATCCACCTCACCTCGCTGCAGCGCAGGCCTGCTGACCTGGGGTTCTGCCTCGGTGAGGTCCACCTGGACGCGCGGGTGCTCCTGAGCGAGCGCGGCGACGGCGGGCAGGACGATGCCGTGCAAGGCGCTGCTGAAGGCGGCCAGGCGCACCACGCCGGTGGCCTCGGAATGCAGGCCGGCGAGGTCGGCCTCCGCGGCGGCGATCCGGTCGAGGATGTCGGAGGCGTGGCCGGCGAGCGTGAGCCCCGACGGGGTCAGCCGGATGCGCCGGCCCACGCGTTCGAAGAGCTGGGCCTTCGCCTCGGTCTCCAGCGTGGCGAGCTGCTGGGACACGCTCGACGGGCTCATGTGAGCCGCTTCGGCTACGGCACGCACCGTGCCGAGCAGGTGCAGCTGGTGCAGGAGGCGCAGTCGCCAGGGGTTGAGCATGTCCCCATCTTTGTGCAGAGGCGCCGAACATTCTATTCGAGAATGGGGTCCGGACCCGTACACCGCGCCTGAGTGCGCAACCCGGACGCGTCACCAGCGCCGCCGTGGCGCAGGGGTCCGGCGCGGACGCGGTACCAGTGGCCGAGATCCTGGCCGTCAGACCGCCCGGACCGCCTACGATCAGCGCGTGGAGCCTCTGCACGTCGTTGTCTGTCCCGACTCGTTCAAGGGCAGCCTGTCTGCTGCCGAGGTCGCGTCCGCCGTCGCCGCCGGGGTGCTGGACGCCGCCCCGGACGCCGTCGTGACCCGCCTGCCCATGGCCGACGGCGGCGAGGGCACCCTCGACGCGCTGCTCGCCGTCTGGGGTGGTGCCGCCCTGGTCACCGAGACGGTGGACGCCATCGGACGGCCCACATCGGCCCGGTGGGCCGTGTCGCCCGACGGCCGCACCGCCGTCGTCGAGCTCGCCGAGGCCAGCGGTCTGCCCGGGGTCTCGGACGCACCCCCGCAGCCGCTGCACGCGAGCACCCGCGGCACCGGGGACGTCGCGCGCGCCGCGCTCGACGCGGGCGTCAGCGAGATCCTGCTCTGCCTGGGCGGCTCCGCGTCGACGGACGGCGGTTCCGGCATCCTGACCGGCCTCGGTGCGCGTCTTCTCGACGCCGCGGGCCACCAGGTGCCCGACGGCGGGGAAGGGCTGGCCTCCGTGGCGACGCTCGACCTGACCGGGCTGCACCCACGGGCCCGCGAGGTGCGCTGGCGGCTCGCCGTCGACGTAACCAACCCGCTGGTGGGCGAGCACGGTGCCGCGCACGTCTTCGGGCCGCAGAAGGGAGCGCGCGACGGGGCGGCGGAGTTCCTCGACGACGCGCTCCGGCACTGGTCGGCGGTGCTGGAGCGGGAGACCGGCGCCACGGTGTCCGACGTGCCCGGTGCCGGCGCGGCCGGTGGCGTGCCCGCCGGACTGATCGCCGTGCTCGGCGCCGAGAACACCCCGGGCGCCGTGCTCGTCGCCGAGGCGGTCGGCCTGCCCGCAGCGCTCGCGGACGCCCACCTGGTGATCACGGGCGAGGGGTCGTTCGACTCACAGTCGGTGCGCGGCAAGGTCGCGGACGGCGTCGCCCGGCTCGCCGCGGCGTCGCCCACCCGGCCGCCGGTCGTGGTCGTGGCCGGTCAGGTGCTGCTGCCGGAGGCGCAGGCCCGGGCGGCAGGCATCGCGGCGGCGTTCTCCATAGCTCCCGGCCCGGTCGAGCTGGACGACCTGATCGCACGGACCGGCCCGCGCCTCCGCGACCTGGCTGCCGCGGTGACCAGCCTCGTCAGCGCCGGGCGCCGCTAGCCGGTTCGGTCAGCCGGACGGTGTCGTGGGGGAGCACCGGCCTCGAGCGGCCACGCAGCCACAGCACCGCCGCCACGGCCGCGAACACCTGCATGAGGCCGGTCACCACCAGGACCGGCCCGGCGCCGAACGCGCCGATCAGCGCGCCGCCGACGAGCAGCCCGGCCGAGGCGCCCCCGCCGTGCAGCACGGTCTCGGCGGTGAAGGCGGTCCGCCGCTCGGCGCCCGTCGTCCGGTCCACGATGAGCGCGTTGAGCGCCGCGATCCCGAACGGCATGGTCAGGCCGCCCACGGCGGCGACCAGCGCGACCGCGACCAGGTTCGGCGCGGCCACGGGCAGCGCCAGGTACGCGATCCCCAGCATCACCCACGAGACCACGATCGCCGGGAGGCGCGGGACCCGGTGCACCACGAGCGGTACGACGAACGACACGCCGACGGTCGCGGCGCCGTAGCCCGCCATGCCTGCCGCGACCAGCTCGCCCGGCCGGTCGAGCTCCGCACCGAGCAGCGTGAGTCCCAGCGTGAACGCGAACCAGGTGATGCCGCCGATCCCCGCGAGCCCGACACCCACGGCCAGCTCCGGATGGGCACGCAGCACTGCCCGCACGGACGGTGCGGTCCCGGCCGGCCCGTCAGCGCCGGCCGGCCCGTCGACCGCGCCGGAAACCCCGGGGCTCCGCGAGGCCCCGGGCACCGTCAGCATGGCGACCGCGCCCAGTCCCACCGCCGCGGCCTCCCACCACAGCAGCGGCTCCGCGCCCCACACGACCAGCAGCCATGCGCCGAGCGGCGGCGCGAAGATCATGGACGACCGGTGCGCGAGGTCCTGCCAGGCGAGGGCACGCGCGCCGACGTCGGGCCCGTTCCCCGGCAGCTCGGCGAGATCCGCGGTGAGGGCGCGCTGCGCCGGCGCGAGCAGGGCCGACGTCGCCCCCGTGACCAAGCCCGCCGCGCACAGGACCACGGCGCCGACGCCGACGGTCGCCGCCGCCACGGGGACGAGCATCAGCCCGACAGCCTGGACGGTGAGCAGGACGGCGAGTGCGCGGCCCGAGGTCAGCCGCGACCGCAGGCGCCGTCCCCACCACGCGGAGGTGAGCAGCGGCAGACCGGCGAAGCCGCCGACGAGCCCCGTGGTCCAGGCGTCGCCGGTCTGGTCGAGCGCCACCAGCGGCAGGGCGACGGCGGTGATGCGCTGGCCGGTCCAGGTGACGAAGGTCGTGGCGGTCAGCGTGAGGAGGTGTGGGTTGCGCACGGTGTCATCCTGCGTCGGCCCCCGGACCCCCGGTAGACGGTGGTCGAGCACGACCGGACATAGGCTGAAGCTATGACCTCATATCCCACCGTCGAGGACCTACGGCTGGTCGACGCCGTCGCACGGCACGGCTCGCTCGGCGCGGCGGCGCGCGAGCTGCTGGTGAGCCAGCCGTCGGCGAGCCAGCGGCTGGCCGCGCTGGAGCGGCGGGTCGGCGCCGTCCTGTTCGACCGGGACACCACGGGGGCACGTCCGACGGCGGCGGGGCTCGCGTTCTGCGACCAGGCCACGCACGTGCTCGACCACCTGGGGGCGATGGTGGAGCGCACGCTCGTGGCGGCCCGGTCGCGCACCGTCTCGGTGGGCACCATCCCGAGCCTCGCGGGCACGCTGTTCGCGGCACTGGACGTCCTGCTCGACGACCTCGTGGTCCAGCCGGAGGTCGAGCACGGTCCGCGGCTGCTGGAGTGGGTCGAGCGGGGCACGCTCGACGCGGCGTTCGTGACCATCGCCAAGCAGGTCCCGATCGCACGGGGCCTGGTGGTCACGGAGGTGGGACAGCACGACCTGGTCACGCTCCTGCCCGACGGGGCGCCCGGCCGGGGGCAGGGCCGCAGACCGTACTCGGGGCAGACCGTGATCTGCTGCGCGCTCGACCTGTCCAGGGACGTCCTCCTGCGCAGGCTGACCGATCTGGGTGCCCACGCCCGGCACTCGGCCACGGCGGAGTCCGCGGTGCGCACGGCGCGGGAACGGCGCTGCGCCGTCGTGGTGCCGGACCTGGTGGCGCGCTGGTACGCGGCCCCCGGCGACCGGATCGAGCCCGCGCCGGTCCGGTCGAGGGTCCGGCTGTCGCTGGTGACGCGCAGCCCGGTGCCACCGGGCCTGGTCCACGTGCTCCCAGGCCTCCGGGAACGGCTGGACCACGGCAACGTGCATGCGCGGGGGACAGCGTCGTGAGACCGGAGACCGGAGACCGCCGGACGGCGGCTCAGCGGGCGCGGCGCTCGATCTGGTCGCCGTACTCCAGGACCAGGACCTGGACGGACCGGTAGAGCTCGTCGCCCACGTGCTCGCGCCGGTGGTCGATGTACTCGCGACAGCACTCGTAGCAGCGGCTCATGGCACCGCCGCGCAGGCCGAGCAGCATGCGGACATCCACGTAACCGCGCAGGGCGAGCGATGACAGGAACTCGTAGTAGTCGAGCATCGTGACCACGTGGTGCTGCTCGTCGGCCGGCAGGTCAGGGCCCACCGCCTCGCCGGACTGGATGCGGTCGGCCATCCAGACGTCGGCAGTGACGAGCGCGTCGGTGGTCTGGAAGTTCATGATCAGCTCGACGCTGTGCTGTCTGCGCTGGGTCTGCCGGGTCTGCAGCACCGTCGCCGCCCCGAAGACCACCGCCACCAGGATCGACGCGGCGGTCTCGTTCACGCCTCGGACCGGGGCCCGCAGTGCGCCGAAGATCAGTACCACCAGGCCGGCCGCGGCCAGGGACTGGACCACGATCCGCAGCCTCGGGTCGACCTGCTGCCAGCGCAGGTACAGGCGGTTGTACCTGGTGTCCGGGCGGGAGATCATGTGGCTCCGATCAGGTCGTCGTTCAGGTCCACGAGCCGGGCGAGCTCGGCCACCGGTGCCTCGGCGTCGTCGACGCGCAGGTCCGCCAGCACCTGCGTGCCCTCGCCGATCGCCCGCCCGGCGCCCACGACGAGGAGCGCGGCGCTCTGCCGACCGCGACGGTCGCCGCCTGCCCCCTCGCCGGCCGCGAGCGCGATCAGCAGCCGGCGCCGGAGTGGAGTCCCGGCGGAGCCGGTCCATGCCGCCTGCATGGCGTCGAGCACCTCGGGACCGGTGAGCAGGTTGCCCTGGAGCGCGTATCCGGCGCCGGTACGGTGTCCGGCGTACTCGGCGCACTCCGGCCCGGTCCAGGCTGCCGCCTCGCCGTCCCTGCCGACCACGCCGACCTGCCGGCGACAGCGGCCGGAGTCGTCGGCCAGGAGGGCGGCGAGCGTCCGCTCCGCCGTCTCGCCGGCCCCGAGCAGGGCCAGGCCCTTTTCTCGGTAGGCCATGTTGGTGTATGCCTGGGTCGCGAGCGCGCCGGCGCCGGGAGCGGCGGCGGGCACCATCGCCCCGACTGCCAGGTATTTCGACGCGACGGCTACGCCCCAGGCGGTCTCGCGAGGGCTGTGCGCCACGATCGAGAACGTCATGGTGAGAGGTTATGCCGGGTTCCGTCCCGGGGTGCGGTGCGTGCGCCTCTGCCTGCCGGGGTCGTGGTCGACCGCAGGGTTTCCTGACAGTGCGTCGCATCGATGTCACGTCCCGTTCGCCCGTCTCCGGACCGTCCTGCGCCCCGGACGGTGGAAGGATGAGCGCATGCCCGCGAATTTCCCCCAGCCTGCGGCGCACGACGCCGCGCCGTACGACGCCCTGCTGCTCTACTCCTTCGGTGGACCGAACGAACCGGAAGACGTGGTGCCGTTCCTGCGCAACGTCACCGCCGGCAAGGGCATCCCGGACGAGCGGCTCGAAGAGGTGGGCGAGCACTACTACGGGTTCGGCGGCAAGAGCCCGATCAACGAGCAGAACCTCGCGCTCAAGGCAGCGCTCGAGGCAGAGCTCGCCGCCCGCGGCATCGAGCTCCCCGTCGTGTGGGGCAACCGCAACTGGGCGCCGTACACGAACGATGCGGTCGACGAGCTGGAGAAGCTGGGTGCCCAGCGCGCCGTCGCACTGGTGACCAGCGCCTTCTCGTCGTACTCCGGCTGTCGCCAGTACCGCGAGGATCTGGCCGTCACCCTGGACAAGCGCGGGCAGCTCGGCCCCGACGGGTCGACGGGCGTGCAGTTCGACAAGATCCGTTCGTACTTCAACCACCCGGGTTTCGCACGCGCCAACGTCGACGCCGTCGTCGAGGCCTACGCGGAGCTCGAGGCGAAGGGCGGGTCCGGCGCCGCCGCGAGGCTGGTGTTCGTGACCCACTCGATCCCGGACACCATGGAGGCGGCGTCGCGGATCTCGCACGCCACGTACTCCGAGCAGCACCTGGACCTCGCGGAGGTCGTCGCCGCCGAGGTCGCTGAGCGCGTCGGCCACGAGGTCCCGTGGGACCTGGCGTACTGCTCGCGGTCCGGCCCGCCGAGCCAGCCGTGGCTCGAGCCGGACGTCAACGACCACCTGGAGGCCCTCGCTGCCGACGGGCTGCGCGACGTGGTGCTGTCACCGATCGGGTTCGTCTCCGACCACATGGAGGTGGCCTACGACCTCGACACCGAGGCGCTGGCCACGGCGGACGGCCTCGGCATGACCGCCGTGCGGGCCGGCACGGTGGGCACGCGCGAACCCTTCGTCAGCGGTCTGGTGGACCTCCTGCTGGAGCGCGCCGCCCTCGCTCGCGGCGACGACGTCACCGAGGCGACCGTAGGCTCGCTGCCGGCGCTCCGCTCGGTCTGTGCCCCGGGCTGCTGCCTGCGCCGTGACGGCGAGCCGAGCGGCGTCCCGGCGCTGTGCGGTACCGACCTGTACTCCTGAGGCCCTGTACTCCTGAGGCCCGCCCGCGGGCCATGATCGAGAGGCACCCATGAACGACACCCACGTGCACGGAGACACCGGGCACGAGATCGACCCCACCGCCATCAACGAGAGCATCCGGTACACGATGTTCTCGGTCTTCTCCGTGTCGGAGACGCTCCCGGCGGACGAGGCCGAGCGCAAGGCCCTCGTGGCCGAGGCCGAGAACGCCGTCGGCGGTGGTGGCGACCCGGCCGCGACCACCGGGGACCTCGTGACCCGCGGCTGGTACGACGTGGGCGGTCTGCGGTCCGACGCCGACCTCATGCTGTGGACCCACGGCCCGTCGATCGAGTCCGTGCAGGGTGCCTACCAGGCGCTGCGCGCGTCGGAGCTGGGCCGCTCGCTGGAGCCCGTGTGGTCGGTCGCCGCCCTGCACCGCCCGGCCGAGTTCAACCGTGGCCACGTCCCCGCGTTCCTCGCGGGCGAGGCGCCGCGCGACTACATCTGCGTCTACCCGTTCGTGCGCTCCTACGACTGGTACCTGCTGCCGGAGGACGAGCGCCGCACGATGCTGCGCGACCACGGCATGGCGGCCGCCGGCTACAAGGACGTGCGGGCCAACACCGTCTCGGCCTTCGCGCTCGGCGACTACGAGTGGGTCCTCGCGTTCGAGGCCGACGAGCTGCACCGCATCGTCGACCTGATGCGCGACCTGCGTGCCACGGAGGCCCGCCGGCACGTGCGCGAGGAGGTCCCGTTCTTCACGGGACCCCGCACGAGCCTGGAGTCCTGGGCGTCCCGCCAGCCCCTGAGCTGATTCAGCGTCCGCGCACGCCGGCCCGGCGTGCGCGGGTTGCGGACGGCGAGTCGGGCTCGGGTGGAGTCGCCATGTCGGCTCATCCGCCGTGCCGTGCCGTGCGACTACTCCGGCAGGGTTCCGGCAAGCGCCGTGGCGCCCAGCTCCTCGTCGGTCAGGACGGTCGCGATCAGCCCGGCCGTCGTCATGTGCCCCACGGCGGCGCTCACCTGACCGTCGCCCGTCTCGACGAGCAGGTGTCCGCCGGGGCGAAGGAGCCTCGGCGCCAGGTCGATGACGCGGCGCAGGATCGTGAGCCCGTCGTCGCCGCCGTCGAGCGCGACGTGCGGCTCGTGCTCCCGGGCCTCCGGCGGCATCGTGCTGATCGCCTCGGTCGGGACGTACGGCGCGTTCGCGACGAGGACGTCGACGCGCCCCCATACCTCGGCCGGGAGCGGGCCGGCGAGGTCGCCCGTGAAGACGTGTGCGGTGAGACGGCCGGCGCCGGGCGGGACGTCGTCGTCGGACAGGGCCTTGAGGTTGTCGTGTGCACAGGCCACGGCCACCGGGTCGATGTCGGCGGCGTAGATCTCGACGTCGCGGCCGGCGGTGCGCAGCCGGGCCGCCACCGCGCCGCCGAGCGCCCCGCAGCCGCAGCACAGGTCGACCAGGACGAGGGCACCGCGCACGAGTGGGCTACCGGCGCCCTCGCCGAGAGCGGCGGCGGCCCCGGTCGCGCTCAGCCCGGACGGCGTCCCGGCCGGCCTGGCGGCCGCACGCTCCGCCGCCTCCCGGACCAGCAGCTCGGACCGTTGGCGCGGCACGAACACCCCTGGCACGACGAGCCAGCGCCGGCCGTCCAGCTCGCCCCAGCCGACGAGGTGCTCCAGCGGGAGCCCGCCGACCCGTGCGGAGACGAGCCGTTCGAGGCGCGCCGCGTCGCCATCGGCAGCCTCGGTCAGGATTCGCGCCTCGTCCTCGGCGAAGACGCAGCCGGCGGATCGAAGCCGCGTCACGAGTTCGTCCATGACCTGAGGGTAGGCGAGCGGAGCTCCAGGTAGGCCGTCCCTGCTCGTCCGTGCGCGACAGTCGGGCAACCGACCCCCGGACAGGCCGAATCCCCAGGGCGCCGGAGCGCCCTGGGGATCCGACAACGCCGTGGTCAGGGGTACAGGCCCCGGATCTGGTGCGCCTCGGCCACGCGCTTGACGCCGATCACGAGCGCGGCGTCGCGCAGCGACAGGCCCTCGCGCTGGGCGAGCGCCGAGACCTCGGCGAACGCGGTGGTCATGCGGTGCTCCAGCTTGTCCGCGATCTCGGCCTCGGTCCACCAGTACGTCTGGTTCGCCTGCACCCACTCGAAGTACGAGACGACCACACCACCGGCGTTCGCCAGGACGTCCGGCACCACGGTCACGTCGTTCTTCGCGAGCAGGGCGTCGCCGGCCGCCGTCGTCGGGCCGTTGGCGCCCTCGACAACCCAGCGGGCCTTGACGCTGCCCGCCGTCGTCTCGTCCAGCACGCCCTCGATCGCGGCGGGGACCAGCACGTCGACGTCGAGCGCGAGCAGGTCGGTGTTGGAGACGGGCTCCGCGTCGGGGAAGT
Source organism: Promicromonospora xylanilytica (assembly GCF_054782895.1). Taxonomy (NCBI): domain Bacteria; kingdom Bacillati; phylum Actinomycetota; class Actinomycetes; order Micrococcales; family Promicromonosporaceae; genus Promicromonospora; species Promicromonospora xylanilytica. The sequence continues at coordinate 201,246 of NZ_BAAGRP010000002.1, read as the reverse complement.
CCACGACCGAGCCCGTGCGCTGCATGTGCTCCATCAGGCGGGGCACGTCGAGGCCGCCGTCGGCCTTGATGCCGCCGTACTGGTCGCTCACGGCGACGACGCGTGCGCCGCGCGCCGCGAAGATCGCCGCCGCGTGCGAACCCACCTTGCCGAAGCCCTGGACGGCGACGGACACGTCGCCGAGGGTCATGCCCGCCTCGGCGAGCGCCGCCGACGTGACGTGCACGATGCCGGCGGAGGTGGCGGTGCCGCGGCCCAGAGAGCCGCCCACCTCGAGGGGCTTGCCGGTCACGACAGCGGGGATCGTGTACCCGCGGTTGACCGAGTAGGTGTCCATGACCCAGGCCATCGTCTGGGCGTCGGTGCCCATGTCCGGAGCCATGATGTCGGTGTCCGGACCGATCATGGGCATGATCTCCGACGTGTACCGCCGGGTCACACGCTCCAGCTCGGACTGCGAGTAGCCGCGGGGGTCGATGGCGACGCCGCCCTTGGCGCCGCCGTACGGCAGGTTGACCACCGCACACTTCCAGGTCATCCACATGGCCAGCGCACGTACCTCGTCGACGTCGACCGAGGGGTGGTAGCGCAGGCCGCCCTTGCCGGGGCCGAGGCTGACGTTGTGCTGCACGCGGAAGCCGTGGAACAGCACGGTCTCGCCGGAGTCGCGACGGAGCGGCACCGCGACATGGATCTCACGGCGCGGTGTCGCGAGCATGCGGTGCAGACCCTCGTCGTAGCCGAGGATCTCCGCCGCCGAGGCGAGCTGCGCGTGCGCGGTCGCGAGGGCGGAGCCCTCGGTGGGAGATCCAGCCGGTGCGAAGCTGGGTGGTGCGGGAGTGGACGTCGTTGTCGTCGTCACGTGGGTCCTCCGGGGAGAACGGCGCTTGCCGCCTTTCGAGCGGGGCGCGGGCTGCGCGGCGCGGGGTTTGCGCCTCGGTATCACCGTATCGCTTCGATGGGCCTCGCTGCGCGACGGCGGGAATCTGTTTGGTGATGATTCGGTGGCCGCAGGGCTGGTAAGGAGAAAGTCTGCCGCCCCCAAGGGTGCACACCTGGAATTTTTGCGCCAGATGTGCCGCTTGGTGACGGCAGACCGTTGCCGGGGTGCCGGGAAGCTCAGCGCTCCGTGAGCCGCCAGGCACCTGGGAGCACCACACCGGCCAGGGCTGCCTTGATCGCGTCGCCCACGAGGAAGACGCCGGCACCGGCGACGAGGGCGGCGCCCGGCGCCATCCCCGTCGTGACCGCGAGCCACGGCACGCCGATCGCGTAGATCGTCGCGGTGCCTGCGGCGAACGCGAGGAAGGTGCCGAGCACGCCGCGGTCGAGGCCGCGCTTCGCGAGGGCGCCGACCACGATGCTCGCCACGACGAAGCCGACGATGTAGCCGCCCGAGGCGCCGAGGACGACCTCGACGCCCGAGGCGCCACCCGTGAAGACGGGCAGGCCCACCACACCGAGCGCCAGGTACAGCACCTGCGCGAACGCGCCGCGCACCGGGCCGACCGCTGCGGCACCGAGGAGCACGGCGAAGGTCTGACCGGTCACCGGGACGGGCAGGCCGGGGATCGGGACGCGGAGCTGGGCCGCCAGGGCGGTCAGCGCGGCGACACCGACCACGAGCGCGATGTCGCGTGCGAGTGTGCCCGGCAGCAGGTCGGCCAGCACGCGGCGCGGGTTGGAGCGCGGGACCAGGGGGAACGCGATGGTCGTCATAACAGACGAGGTTATGCGGCCGGGGCGCGTCGCGTCGTGGTCCTGGGCCGCCTGTGATCGACCGTGTTCGTTGTGCGGATCGCGCAAGGAACGATTCGGCGCAGGCGCAGGCTCAGCCGCGCCGCGACCGGCTCCGGAACGACGACGGCGTCTCGCCGGTCAGCCGGGCGAAGGTGCGGGAGAAGGACGGCTGGTCGTAGAACCCCGCCGCCGCCGCGACCTGCGCCAGCGGCACCGTGCTGGAGGTCAGCAGGTGCGCCGCCCGGTCCACCCGCAGCCGGAGCACGAGCTGCCGTGGCGAGAGCCCGAAGACCCGGCGCACCCGGCGGTCGAGGGAGGCGGGGGTGCAGTCGGCGAGCACGGCGAGGTCGGCGACCGAGGGCACCTCGCCACGCTCCAGCAGGTCCTCGATGTCGCCCCGCAGCCGCGCCATGGCCTGGATCGTCGCGTCGTCGGCGTCGCCGGAACGCAGGTCCTGAGAGACCGACACGAGCCCCACGTACCTGCCGGACTCGTCGTGCAGGGGCAGCTTGGACGTGAGGAACCAGCCGGGCGCCCCACCCACGTGCCGGATCAGCTCGAGCTCTCCCCGCAGCGGCTCGTGGGTCGTGCGGACCCGCAGGTCCTGGCTCTCGTAGCGCTCGGCGAGCTCCGGCACGAACAGGTCGACGGCACGCTTGCCGATCACGTCGCGCCGCGACCGCTCCCGTGTGCGCCCCACGAAGACCTGGTTGACGAGCACGTACCGTCCGTCGGCGTCCTTGGCGCAGAACATCACGCCCGACAGCTCGTCCATGAGGGAGACCATGGCGGGATTCAGTGCGTCCAGCAGGGCCTGCGTCTCAGGCCGAGCGGCGCCGTTCGACGGGTTGCTCATCGCGATCCGATGCTACGCGGCGGGACCGCTCGCCGGCGCCGGCACTTGGCCGAAACCGGTGCGGATAGCGAGTGATCCCGCCAATACATCCGACCGCGATCGGGTGCACCCTGGAAGCATGAAGACCTCTGCTCGGCGCGAGAGCGCCGCACCCGCCGCAGTCCCGACCGGGGGCACAGGCGCACCGGACAGCGCCACACGGCAGGCTCCGACCGAGCCGCCCGTGCAGCCCGCCGCCGACACGCTGGTCGAGGACGCCGTAGCCCTCGCCAGGACGTGGATCGGTACCGCCACCGGCCCCGCCGCCGGTGACACCGCCGGCAGTGCAGCCGGCAGCACCAGGACCGGCCGCACCAGGACCGACAAGGCCGTCGCCCGCGCGTCCGCTGCCCTCGGCGCGCTCGTCTCCGACCCGGCGGGCCTGGAGCTCGCCGTCGGGTTCGTCGACGACGTCGCCCGACCGCAGGACACCCAGGTCGCCGCGAAGGCCCTGGCCCGGCTCGGCAAGCAGGCCGGCAGCGCCACGTTCCTCAGCCCGGCGGACCGCGCCCTGTTCCGGGCCGGCGCCCTCGCCGCGCCGCTGTTCCCCGGCATCGTGGTTCCCGCCGCGCGCGCTCGTCTGCGCCAGCTCGTCGGGCACCTCGTGGCCGACGCCGGATCCGGGCTCACCGCGCACCTCGCCCGCACGCGCGCCGAGGGCTACACCCTGAACGTCAACCTGCTCGGCGAGGCGGTCCTCGGCGAGGAGGAGGCGGCGGCGCGCCTGGCCCGCACCATCGCGCTGGTCGAGCGGCCGGACGTCGACTACGTGTCGGTCAAGGTCTCCAGCGTCGCGGCGCAGCTCGTCACGTGGGACCTCGAGGGTTCACGGGACCGCGTCGTCGAGCGCCTGCTGCCGCTCTACCGTGCGGCCCGCGACCACGGCGTCTTCCTCAACCTCGACATGGAGGAGTACCGCGACCTCGCCCTGACCACGGCGGTGTTCACGGAGATCCTCGGCCGCGACGAGTTCCGCGACCTGGAGGCCGGCATCGTGCTGCAGGCCTACCTGCCCGACGGCCTCGGGGCGCTGGACGGGCTCACCGAGTTCGCGACCCGGCGCGTCGCCGACGGCGGTGCGCGCATCAAGGTCCGCGTGGTGAAGGGCGCGAACCTCGCGATGGAGCATGTCGAGGCCACCCTGCACGACTGGGCCCAGGCGCCGTACCCGACCAAGGCCGACGTCGACGCCAACTACGTGCGCATGATCGACCACGCGCTGCGCCCCGAGCGCGCGCACGCCGTCCGCATCGGCGCGGCGTCGCACAACCTGTTCCACGTCGCGCTCGCGATCCTGCTCGGCCGTGCGCGCGGCGTCTCCGAGGCGCTCGACGTCGAGATGCTGCAGGGCATGGCGCCCACCGAGGCGGCGGCGGTCCGCGACGAGGTCGCCAAGGACGACGGCCGGGTGGTCCTGTACACCCCGGTCGTGCGGGACGAGGACTTCGACGTGGCGATCTCCTACCTGGTGCGCCGCCTGGAGGAGAACGCGACGGAGCAGAACTTCCTGCACGCGGCGTTCGCCCCCGCGACGACCGGCTCCGAGCCCGCGATGGACCGACAGGAGGCCGCGTTCCGCGCGTCCGTCGAGCTGGGTGTGCACTACGCGCCGGCCGACGTCACCCCGCGCCGCCGTCCGCGCCACGCGCCGCAGCCGGTGGCAGGACCGTTCCGCAACGCCGTCGACACCGACCCCTCCGTCGAGGCGCACCGCGCGTGGGCGCGACAGGTGACCGGCACGGGTTCCGGGTACGCACCCGCCCTGGCGGAGCCGCTGGCGACACCCGCCCAGGTGGACGACGTCGTGGCGCTCGCCCGACGCGCGAGCGCCGCCTGGTCCAAGGTCTCCGGGCCGGACCGTGGACGGGTGCTGCGTGCCGCGGCCGAGCACCTCGAGGCCGCGCGGACCGACCTCGTCGCCGCGATGGTGCACGAGGCGGGCAAGACGGTCGCGGAGGCGGACCCCGAGGTCAGCGAGGCCGTGGACTTCGCCGCCTACTACGCCCAGGCGGCCGAGGCGCTCGACCCGACCTCGGAGGCGTGGCCGGGTGCGCGCTTCACGCCTGACGGCGTCACCCTGGTCACTCCGCCCTGGAACTTCCCCGTCGCGATCCCGATCGGTGGGGTGCTGGCGGGGCTCGCGGCCGGGACCGCGGTGATCGCGAAGCCCGCGCCGCCCACGCCGCGCTGCCTGGAGATCGCCGTCGAGGCCGTGCACGCCGCGCTCGACGAGGTCTGCCAGGAGATCGGGCTCGACTCGGCGCTCGCCCGCGACGTCGCGCAGTTCGTCCGGGTACCGGACGGCGACCTCGGCCGCCGGCTCGTGACGCACGACGGCGTGTCCCGCGTGATCCTCACGGGCGCCATCGAGACCGCCGAGATGTTCGCCTCGTGGCGGCCGGAGCTGCCGGTGCTCGCGGAGACGTCGGGCAAGAACGCGCTGATCGTCACCCCGTCGGCCGACCTCGACCTGGCCGTCGCCGACGTGGTGCGCTCCGCCTTCGGGCACGCGGGGCAGAAGTGCTCCGCCGCGTCGCTCGTGATTCTCGTCGGTTCCGTGGGCGACCCTCGCACCGTGACGGGCGAACGGTTCCGGCGGCAGCTGACCGACGCCGTCGCGTCGCTCGCCGTCGGACCTGCCACGGACCTGGCGACCGTGATGGGACCGCTCACCGAGCCCGCCCAGGGCAAGCTGCTGCGCGCCCTGACCACGCTGGAGCCCGGCGAGGCATGGCTGGTGCGACCGCGTCGGCTGGACGCCGTCGCTCAGGAAGCGGGGCTGGGCCGCGGCAGGCTCTGGACCCCCGGTGTGCGGGACGGCGTCCGTCCCGGCTCGTTCTTCCACCTCACCGAGTGCTTCGGCCCGGTGCTCGGCATCATGACGGCGCGCACCCTCGACGAGGCGCTCGAGCTGCAGAACGCCGTGTCGTTCGGCCTCACGGGTGGCATCCACTCCCTGGACGACGCCGAGGTGGACCGCTGGCTCGACCGCGTCGAGGTCGGCAACGCGTACGTGAACCGGCACATCACCGGCGCGATCGTGCAGCGCCAGTCGTTCGGCGGCTGGAAGGCCTCGTCGGTCGGACCGGGCGCCAAGGCCGGCGGGCCCAACTACGTCGCACAGCTCGGCCGCTGGGAGGACGCGCCCGACGTGCCCTCCCGCACGGCGGACCCGGCCGGCTGGCTCGCCTGGGCCCGGGCCGACGACGACCGCGCCTGGGTCACCGAGTTCGCGCCGGAGCACGACCCCTCGGGGCTCGGTGTCGAGACGAACGTGTTCCGCTACCGGCCCGTCCCCGGCATCACGGTGCGGGTCGGCGCGGGCGCGCAGGACGTCGAGGTGCAGCGCGTGCTGGCGGCGGCCGCTCGTGCGGACGTGCCCGCGACCGTCGTCGGGCAGCGGGAGATGGCGGACGAGACGTTCGCCGAGGCCGTCGCCGACGGCAGGGTGACCGGCCGGATCCGGGTGGTGGGTGAGGCGCCCGGCCTGCGTGACGCGGCGGCCAGCCGCCTGGGGTCGACCACGGTGCTGGACGCCCCGGTCCTGGCGAGCGGCCGCCGGGAGCTCCTGACGATGCTCCGCGAGCAGGCGGTAAGCCGCACGATGCACCGCTACGGCCACCTCCGCACCACCTAAAAAACGCCGAGGTAGTCCTCTGGCGAGGTAGTCATGCAGCGAGGTAGTCACGCAGCGCGAACTGAGTGACTACCTCGCCAGACGACTACCTCGCCAGACGACTACCTCGCCAGACGACTACCTCGGCGGGGCGAGGGTCAGGCCGAGTCGCCCTCGATCAGGCGGGGGGCGAAGATGCGGCGCTCGTCCCGGACCGGCCGGCCCGCGACCAGGTCGACCAGCATGCTCGTGGCCGCCCCCACCATCTGCACCACCGGGTTGTGGACCGTGGTGAGGCGCGGGGAGGTCGTCTCGGCGATGCCGAGGTCGTCGAACCCGACCACGGAGACGTCACCGGGCACGGACCGGCCGCGCTCGGCGAGCACGCGCAGCGTGGCCTCCGCCATCAGGTCGGAGGCGGCGAAGATGCCGTCCAGGTCGGGGTGCTGGTCCAGCAGCCGGCCAGCCGCCACGACGGCTCCCGCCGACGTGAAGTCGCCCTCGACCATGGCGTCGCCGGGCAGCCCGGCGTCGCGGAGCGCGTCGCGCCACCCGATCATGCGGTCCACGCCGGCCGGCATGTCGAGCGGTCCCGTGATGGTCCCGATGCGTCGCCGCCCGCGGTCGATCATCCGCTGGGTGGCGATGCGTCCGCCCGCGACGTTGTCGACGTCCACGTAGCGCAGGCCGCGGGAGAACTGCGGGTCGGGCTCGAAGAGCCGCCCGACGAAGACGGCGGGCAGCATGGTCGGGCCGAGCTCGGTCTCCAGCTGGTCGCCTTGGTGGTGCGACGCCACGATGACGCCGTCCACGTGGCCGCTGCGCAGGTAGCGCCCCACGCGCCCGCGCTGCTCGCCCGGCCGGGCGAGCAGCAGCACGAGCTGCAGGTCCGTCCCGGCCAGCCCCTCGCTGACCCCCGCGAGGGTGCCGCTGAGGAACGGGTCGGTGAGGATGCGCTGGTCCGGCTCGGGCACCACGAGGGCTATCGAGTCGGTCCGCCGGGTCACGAGCGACCTGGCGGCACGGTTGGGCGCGTACCCGAGGCGCGCGACGGCGTCGTCCACCGCCGCCTGCGCCTCGGGAGAGACTCGCAGGCCACCGTTGATGGCACGCGACGCGGTCGACCGGGATACCCCGGCCGCCTGGGCCACGTCGTCCAGGGTGGGTGGGCCTGAGGTCGTCACGCCTGGGAAACCGCCTTGTCTCCGCCGTTGTCGTCGCGCTCGTGCGCCGAGGGCGTCGCCGTCCGCTCAGGAACGGCGTTGGCCCGCGCGACCTGACCGTACCAGCGGCCCGACGCCTTCACCGTGCGCTCCTGCGTCTCGTAGTCGACTCGCACGAGGCCGAAGCGCTTGCCGTAGCCCCACGCCCACTCGTAGTTGTCGAGCAGCGACCAGCCGAAGTAGCCGCGCACGTCGGCGCCCTCGTCGATCGCGTCCTTGACGGCGCGCAGGTGCACGTCGATGAACTCCAGGCGCTGCTGGTCGTCCACGAACCCGTCCGGCCCGGCGACGTCCTCGTAGGCGCTGCCGTTCTCGGTCACGTACAGCGCGATGCCGCGCGGTCCCGTGTAGTCCTCCTGCAGCCGCAGCAGGAGCCGGGTCAGCCCCTCGGGCTGGACCTCCCAGTTCTGGTCCGTGACCGGCAGGCCGCGCGGGTGCGTGTACGCGCCGTCGCCGCCGGGGAACGGGGACGACGACGGGCGGGTCACCGGGGCACCACCCTCCAGCGGCCGCTCGGCGGGCGTCGCCGAGACGGCGTTGCCGTGGTAGTAGTTCACCCCGAGCGAGTCGATGGGCGTCGAGATGATCTCGAGGTCACCCTCCTGGATGTGCCGCTCGAGCCCGTACTCGCGCACGTCCTCCAGCACGTCCGCGGGATAGGCCCCGCGCAGGATCGGGTCGGCGAAGATGCGCGTGAACCCGCCGTCGAGCCGGCGCGCGGCGTCGACGTCGGCGGGGTCGTCCGGGTTCAGTGGGTCCTCGACCTCGAAGTTGAGTGTGATGCCGAGGTTCGCGTCGGGCGCCCGCTCGCGCAGGGCCTGCACGGCCAGGCCGTGGGCCAGCGACAGGTGGTGCGCGGCCGCGAGGCCGTCCTCGCGGGACTGCCGGCCCGGTGCGTGCTGGCCGCCCGTGTAGCCGAGGAACGCGGCGCACCACGGCTCGTTGAGCGTGGTCCACACGTCGACGCGGTCACCGATCGCCTCGTGCATGGTCACGGCGTAGTCGCGGAACCGGAACGCGGTGTCGCGGTTCACCCAGCCGTTCGACTCGGCCTCGATGGCCTGCGGCAGGTCCCAGTGGTAGAGCGTGAGCCAGGGCAGGATGCCCGCGCCCAGCAGCTCGTCCACGAGCCGGTCGTAGTACGCGAGACCCGCCGGGTTGACCTCGCGGCCACCGGGGACCACGCGGGCCCACGACGTCGAGAACCGGTACGCCTTGATGCCGAGGTCCTTCATGAGCGCGACGTCGGCCGGGTAGCGGTGGTACTGGTCGCAGGCGACCTCGCCGTCCTCCTGGCCGAGCACGGCGCCGGGGACCTTGGCGAACACGTCCCAGACGGAGTCCTCGCGACCGTCCTCGTGGGCGGCGCCCTCGACCTGGTAGGCCGCCGTGGCGGCGCCCCACAGGAACCCGTCGGGGAACGGGACCGTGCCGGACGCGTTCGACGTCGGCACCGTCCGCGGAGCGGTCGGGGTGTACGGCAGGGCGAAGCCGGGCGCCGGCGCCCGGAGCGTCCCCGTGGTCTTGACGTTCAACGTCATCTCCTGAGTCATCCCTTCACGGCTCCCTGCATGATGCCTGCCACGAGCTGCTTGCCGACGAAGGCGAAGATCACGAGGAGCGGGAGCGTCACGAGGAACACACCACCCATGACCAACGAGTAGTCCACGAAGTAGTTCGACTGCAACGACTTTACGACGAGCGGAAGGGTTGGATTTTCTGAGTTGAGCACGATCGAGGGCCAGAAGTAGTTGGTCCACTGCTGGACGAACGTGAACAGCCCGAGCATCGCGGCCGCCGGGCGGGCCGCGGGCAGCGCGATGGACCAGAACGTGCGGATCATGGAGGCGCCGTCGACACGGGCGGCCTCGATCAGCTCGTAGGGCAGGGCCTCGGACAGGTACTGCGTCATCCAGAACACGCCGAACGCGGCGACCAGGGCCGGCACGATGACGGCCTGGAGCTTGCCGATCCAGCCGAGGTCGGACATCAGGATGTACAGCGGGATCACGCCGAGCTGGGTGGGCACGGCCATGGTCGCGATGACGAACACGAGCAGGGGCCCGCGGCCGCGGAAGCGCAGCTTGGCGAACGAGTACCCGGCCAGCGTGGAGAACAGCACGACCGACGCCGAGACGAGGATCGCGATGATCAGCGAGTTGGCCAGCGCGAGCCAGAAGTTGATCTGGGTGGCCTCGATGACCGTGCGGAACTGGGTGAACAGCGACAGGTCCGGCAGCCACTGCGGCACCGCGTTCTGCGAGATCGCCACGGGGTCGGACGAGCCGAGCAGCAGCGTGAAGTACAGCGGGAAGACGGAGATCAGCAGCGTGATCCCGAGCAGCGCGTAGACGATCCAGCCGGCACGGCGGGTGCCTGCGCCGTAGGACCTCCGCGCCCGACGGCGGACGGCGGCCTTGGCGGCGCCCGGGCCGGCGGTCTGGGCGGTGACGGCGACGGAGCTCATGCTTTCCCTCCGGTGATGCTCTTGCGCTTGGACTTCTTGGCGGGGCCCGCCGACGAGATCCGCTGGGTGACCATGAAGTTCACCAGGCCGATCACGACGATCAGGAGGAACAGCAGCCAGGCGACGGCGGAGGCCCTGCCGAGGCTGTGCTGGTTGCCCCAGGCCGTGTCGTAGAGGAACACGACGGTGGTCATCCAGTTGCGGTCCGGTCCGCCGAGGCCGATCGGGTCGAACAGGCGCACCTCGTCGAAGATCTGCAGTCCGCCGATGGTGGAGGTGATGACGACGAAGATGATGGTGGCGCGGATCTGCGGCACGGTGATGGAGAAGAACTGGCGCACGCGGCCGGCGCCGTCGATCACGGCGGCCTCGTAGAGGTCGCGGGGAACCGCCTGCATCGCGGCGAGGAAGATCAGGGCGTTGTAGCCCATCCAGCGGTAGTTGACCATCGTGGCGATGGCGACGTGGCTGGCGATCCGGTCGCCGTGCCAGGCGATCGAGTCCAGCCCGATCGTGTTGAGCGCCGAGTTGATGAGGCCGTACTGGTCGGCGAACAGGCGGCCGAAGATGATCGACACGGCCACGGGCGCGACGACGTAGGGGATCAGGACGCCCATGCGCCAGAACGTCGCCGCGCGGAGGTTCTGGTCCAGCAGAGCGGCGATGGTGATCGCGATGACCACCTGTGGCACCGAGGAGAACACGAAGATCGACAGCGTGTTGACCAGGGACTTCCAGAACGTCGGGTGGGCCAGCACGTCCGCGAAGTTCTGCAGGCCGACGAACTCGCCCTGTCCGCCGAGCAGGCTCCACTCGTGCACCGACACGAAAGCGGTGTAGGCGAGTGGGAACAGGCCGGTCACCGCGAACAGGATGAAGAACGGCGAGATGTACAGGTACGGGGAGAGCTTCACGTCCCAGCGGCCCAGCCGCTGGGAGAAGCCGATTCTGCGCGACTCGCGCTGGGACGCACCGGAGCCCGGTGCCGATCGTTGAGGTGTCAGGACAGCCATTTCATCTTCCGCCGCGTCATCGTCGGTGTGGGTCACTTGTGGGGCGCACCCGTGAGGTGCTCGCGCACGATCCGGTGGCCGAGCTGGACGGGACAGCGTCCCGACCAGCTCGACCACCGGATCACGTCAGCCGTAGGTCCGGCCCGGGTCCAGGCCCGGTCCCGGCCAGGGGCTCAGGTTCAGCCGAGGGCCGCGGCCTTCTCGACGGCCTCGTCCCAGGACTTCTGGGCGTCCTGCGACTTGGAGATGTCGACGCGGTTGAGCGCGTTGGTGACCTCGTCACGGATGGCGAAGTAGTTGGCGCCCTTGTAGGGGGCACCGTCGATGTTCTGGGCGCGGGTGGAGAAGATCTCACCCACCGGTGCGTCGTTGAAGAACGGGTTGGTGAAGCTCTGGACGGCCTCGGATTCCTGCGCCTCGAGCTGCGACGGGAACGTACCGGCCGACTCGAAGGCCTTGGTCTGCTGCGCGGGGTCGGTCAGCCAGGCGGCGAGCTCCTTGGCGGCCTCGGTGTTCTCGCCCGAGGCGGGCACGGTCAGGAACGAACCGCCCCAGTTACCGCCGCCACCGGGGAAGACGTCGGCGACGTCCCAGCCCTCGACGCCACCGGAGCGCTCCTCGATCGGGCCGGTCATCCAGGCCGGGCAGAGCATCGTGGCGAAGGCGTTGTTCTGGAAACCAGCGTCCCAGTCGCCGCCCCACTGCTCGAGGCCGGCCGACAGGTCGTCCTCGACGGATGCGGTGATCTCGTCGTAGATCGCCTTGACCTCGGTGTTGTCGCCGAGCACCTTGGGCTCACCCGTCTCCGGTTCCTCGAACGCGGCGGGCAGCTGGTTGACCATGCCCTGGAAGGTGCCGGCGGCGCTGTCGTACCAGGCGGCGTCGGACTTCTTCACGAACTCGCGGCCCGCGGCGAAGTAGTCCTCCCACGTGGCGCTCTCGCCACCGAGCAACTCGGCGACCTCTTCACGGTCGGTCGGCAGGCCGGCCTCCTTGAACAGGTCGGCCCGGTAGCAGATGGCCTCAGGGCCGATGTCGGTGCCGTAGCCGATGACCTTGCCCTCGGGCGTCGTGGCCTGCTGGACCTTCCAGTCCACCCAGCGGCCGTCGAGCGCGGGGTCGGCCAGGTCGGTGAACAGGTCGGGGTACTGCATGAGCTCCGGCAGCCAGTCGACCTCGATGGCCTCGATGTCGGCCAGGCCCTCGCCACCCGCGGCGAGCTTCGTGGTCATGTTGCTGCGGGCATCGTCGGTCGTGGCCGCCGTGATGTGCTCGACGGTGACGTTCGGGTGCTCCTTCGTGTACTCGTCGAGCATCTCTTCCGTGTAGCCGAAGTCGTTGAACGTCGCGACCTTCAGCGTGATGGGGCCGTCCTCGCCGGATCCGCCTTCGGATCCTTCGGCAGCCCCACCGCAGGCGGTGAGGGCGAGGGCGACGGCGGCGACACCGGCCGTCGCCTGGAGGGTGCGGGCTGCGGCGCGCCGCGTGGGTCGGGTACTGCTCAGCACAGGGGACTCCCTTGTCGTGCGGTCTGGGGCTTGCGGTCAAGCGTGTGCGGTCGCGTGACGTGCGAGCACGTCGGCGTACCTGCGCTGGAAGCGCTCCCAACAGGATGGTGTGGTAGCGCTTCCACGGACACTGATCGTTGCGTCAGGGGCTGTCCTGTGTCAAGGGCGGTCCCGGGCGAAGACTGCTTCTGTCACTCCTTCACCCGCAGATCACCCACGGTCTGGACTGCCTGGTTCCAGGCGATCTCCGGGCCGCTGCTGCCCGTGTCGACGGCGGTGAGGGCGTTGTTCACCTCGTCGCGGATCGCGAAGTAGTACGGGCCCTTGTACGGCGCGCCGTCGATGGACTGCGACCGGTCGGTGAAGATCTTGCCCACCGGCGCGTTGTTGAAGAACGGGTTGGTGTACCCCTGGACGGCCTCGGAGTCCTGCGCCTTGTGCTGCGACGGGAACGCACCCGCCTCGGTGAAGGCCTTGGTCTGCTGCTCGGGTGCGGTGAGCCACGCGGCGAGCTTCTTCGCCTCCTCGGTGTAGGCGCCCGCCGACGGAACGGTCAGGAACGAGCCGCCCCAGTTGCCGCCGCCACCGGGAAAGACGTTCGCGACGTCCCAGCCCTGCACACCTTCCGAGTAGGACTCGATCGGGCCCATCATCCAGCCGGGGCACAGCATCGTCGCGAACGCGTCCTGCTGGAACCCTGCGATCCACTCGGGTGTCCACTGCACCAGGCCGGCCGAGAGGTCGTCACCGATCGCCGACGTGATCTGGTTGTAGACCGAGCGGACCTCGTTGTTGACCGCGAGCTCGGTCGGCTTCTGCGTCGCCGGGTCCTCGAACGCGGCCGGAAGCTGGTTGATCATGCCCTGGAACGTTCCGGTGGCGCCGTCGAACCACGCGACCTCGGACTGCTCGGTGAACTGGCGCCCCACCTCGAAGTAGCGCTCCCACGTGGCGTCCTTGCCGCCGAGGAGCGCGGCGACCTCTCCGCGCTCGGTCGGCAGGCCCGCGGCCTCGAACATGTCGGCGCGGTAGCAGATGGCCTCCGGGCCGATGTCCGTGCCGTACCCGAGCAGCTTGCCGTCCGGTGTGGTGGCCTGCGCCACCTTCCAGTCCACCCAGCGCTTGGTGACCTCCGGGTCCGTCAGGTCCTCGAAGAGGTCGGGGTGCTGCATCAGCTCAGGCATCCAGTCGACCTCTGCCGCCACGACGTCCGCGAGCTCGGCGCCGTCACCCGTGGTGAAGGCCTTGAGCATCTGCAGGCGCGCCTCGTCCGAGGTGGGAGCCACGACGTGCTCGACCGTGACGTTCGGGTTCTCCTTCGTGTACGCCGCGAGGAGCTCGTCGGTGTACCCGAAGTCGTTGAACGTCGACACCGTGAGCGTGATGGGCGCGTCGGCGTCCTCCACATCTGCGGGACTCTGCCCGAGGAGCGAGCCACAGGCCGTGAGGGGCAGGACGAAGACCGTCACCGCGGCAAGGGCCGCACGTCGGGGGGTGACGGTCCGGCTTCGGACCGGTCCGTGTTTGCTGGGCACTGGGACTCCTCGTGATCGGGACGCGTGTGTCGGGGCGGAAAGCGATATCAGAGCACAAAGTTGCCCACATCCGACACGAATGTTCGCTCAGGTTCTAGCACTCGCCCGGCGAAAAGGGCAGAGGCTGAACGAACCGCAGGTTGCAATTGGGAAACTATGTCCGAGATGGGGCGGTTGCGCCAGGTCGGGGGAAGGAAGTGGTCAGGAGTCCGGCAGCGGTGCTCGACGCGGCCGGCAGCGGGCGCCCTCGTGGGGCGTCCGGAGCGGGACGGCTCAGGCCGTGCCGGTGCGCTTGCCCGCGAGCCAGTCGCGGCCGGCCTCGGCCTCGGTCTCGAGGGTGGTGCGTACCGCGCTGACCGCCGCCTCCTCGATCACCGCGCCGAACAGGGGCACGGTGGCCCGCACGTCGCCCGCGTAGGTGAGCCGCGTGCCGCCGTCGGGCAGGGAGGTCATGGCCGCCGTCGCGGTCACGCGGACCGGTGCCCCCATGATCTCGACGGCCACCGTGCCGGTGCGCCGGCCCTCGGCCGCCGCCTCCCAGGCCTCGGCCTGGCGGATCTCGAGGTGCGCGCCCACGAGCGGGCGGGCCTGCACGGGGATGATGTCGGTCGGCAGGGTGCGCCGGACCACCACGGTGAACCCGGTGGCGGCGCTGCCCGTGACGTCGGCCTGCTCGACCGTGCCGTTCACGGATCCGGTGGAACGCTGGGCACGCCACCGCACGAACGACTCGTCGGCGAGCATCGCGGAGACGTCGTCGATGTTCGCGGGGAACGTCAGGTCCACTGTCAGGTGCACGGGCTTTCCTCCTCGCGCCGACGGAGCATGCCGGTGGTGGAACTCTAACCGACGCTTTGCGGGCGTTCGCTCCGCGGGGGTGGCGGCCCGACCGCGGGTACGCGCCGTGCACGCGACGGGCCATGGATGGTTCCGCATAGGCTGGGCGCGTGTCCGCCATGAGTGACCTGATCCTTGAGCACGCCGACCTCGAGCCGGCCGACGTGGAGTGGCTGCATCTCCTGGTCGGCGACTGGCAGGTGGTCTCGGACCTGGCGTTCGCGGACCTGGTGCTGTGGCTGCCCACCGACGACGGCCGGTTCGTGGCGGTCGCCCAGTGCCGCCCCTCGACGGGGGCGACGGTGCACTACGACGACATCGTGGGCTCCTTCGCGCCGGAGGGGCAGCGTCCGCAGCTCGCCAAGGCGATGGCCGAGGCCAAGGCGCAGCGCGCCAGGGAGCCGCGCTGGTTCGGTGCCTACGCGGTGCGCGAGGAGGCGATCCCCGTGGTGCACAAGGACACGGCGGTGGCGGTGATCGCGCGGCAGACCAACCTCGGTTCGGGGCGCACGCCGTCCCGGCTGGAGCTGAATTACGTCGAGGCCGCCGATGACCTCGTGGCGATGATCCCCCGGGGTGAGTTCCCCCTGCCGAACGCGGCGACGGGTTCACGACGCGGCGCCCCGCGCGTCGGCGACGGGCTCATCCGCCTCAACTCCGAGGGCGAGGTGCTGTACGCGAGCCCGAACGCCCTGTCGTGCTTCCATCGGCTCGGCGTGATCGGCCCGCTCGTGGGGCAGTCGCTCGTCGAGGTGACGGCGGACATGGTCGAGCAGCTCAAGCCGGTCGACGAGTCGCTGCCCCTCGTGGTGATGGGCCGGGCACCCTGGCGCACGGACATCGAGGCGCACGGGGTGTCGCTGTCGCTGCGGGCGATGCCGCTGACCGACCGCGGTCAGCGCATCGGCGCCGTGCTGCTCTGCCGTGACGTGTCCGAGCTGCGCCGGCGCGAGCGTGAGCTCATCACCAAGGACGCGACGATCCGCGAGATCCACCACCGGGTGAAGAACAACCTGCAGACCGTGGCGGCGCTGCTGCGGCTGCAGGCCCGGCGCATGGACGTGCCGGCGGCGAAAGAGGCGCTCGAGGAGGCCATGCGCCGCGTCTCGACCATAGCTCTGGTGCACGAGAGCCTGTCGCAGACCCTGGACGAGCAGGTGGAGCTGGACGACATGGTCGGCAGGGCCCTGCGGCTCACCGCGGACGTCGCCTCGGCGGGCACCTCGGTCCGCACCGTGCGCAACGGCTCGTTCGGGATGGTGCCGGCGCAGGACGCGACGCCGCTCGCCCTGGTGCTCACCGAGCTGGTCACCAACGCGGTGGAGCACGGGTTCGTCGGTCGCACGGTCGGCACGATCGAGATCGGTGTGGAGCGCAGGCACTCGGACCTGCGGGTGGTCGTGGCCGACGACGGCGTGGGCCTGCCCGAGAACGGTGGTGCCGGCGGGCGAGGCCCCGGCAGCGGTCTGGGCACGCAGATCGTGCGCACGCTCGTCACCAACGAGCTCGGGGGGACCATCGAGTGGTCGGCCCGCGAGGGCGGGGGCACCCAGGTGGAGCTGCAGCTCGTGCTGCGGGTGGCCGACTCAGGGCGACCCTGAGCGGAACCTCGGGGGACGCGGAGCGGAGCGCGAAAGGAATGACGCGAGCCGCGCCCGAGCGAAGGGGGAGTGCTCAGGCGCGGCTCGCGGAAAAGCTGGGGCGGGGAGTCAGCCCGCGCGGCGGGCGCGCGCGGTGCGGCGCTTGAGCGCGCGGCGCTCGTCCTCGCTCATACCGCCCCAGACGCCGGCGTCCTGGCCGGACTCGATGGCCCACTTGAGGCAGGTATCGACAACGTCGCAGCGACGGCACACTGCCTTGGCTTCCTCGATCTGCAGCAGGGCCGGGCCCGTGTTGCCGATCGGGAAGAACAGTTCGGGATCTTCTTCGAGGCATGCTGCGCGGTGGCGCCAGTCCATGGTCACGTACTCCTTGGAAGGAACTACCCGCCGTCCGGCTCGCCAGTGGGAGCGTCGTCGTCGTGCGTCTGGGGCGCACAGGTCTGGTTATGGATCGATTGTCTCGATCCCTGTGCGCCAGGCGGCGACCGACGGGGGTCTGTTCGGGGGTGTGGTGGATTGCTGCGTCTAGGTTCACACGCTCGTGAACGCTCGCACAAGGGGTTACGGGCAAGTTTCTGCGCAGTGAACCCTGAGGTATCCGTCACACTATTGTGAATAGCCCTCTCACCAGTATCCTAGTCCGTCGTGCCAGTACTGGAAGCCTTTTTCGCGCATCGTGTCCCGGCGTTTCTTCGTGCCCTCGTGATCGGCGTCCTGGTCGAGGTGATCGGCCTCGTTGCTTTCGGCGTGGTGTTACTTGGTGAACTCCTTACGGGCGGTTCCTCATCTGTCGGCGTGAGTCTCTTTCTGGTTCTCTTCCTCCTGGGTGTTGCCTGGGTTCTTGTGGTGTCCGCGCGGGCACTTCTGGCCGGCCGTCGTTCGGGTCGCGGACCCGTCGTGACCTGGCAGCTCTTTCAGATCATCGGGTCCGTCGCCGCGATCGGCAGTGGCACGGGCATCGCCGTCACGGGCGGCTGGGCGGCTCTCGTGATCGCCGTGGTCGTGGGGGCCCTGCTCATGACGCCCTCCGTCACGGCGGCGACGTCGGAGACCGGCTCCGAGCACTGATCCCCGGCTCCAGAACCTGGCAGAGCACCGGGTCACCGCGGCCGCACCACGCGGCCCGGCCCGGTGGGCCGCCCGCTCCGGCGAGCGCCACCGGCACCCCGAGCACGACGTCGGCGGCGCGGTCGGTGCCGAGCAGCACCAGGCGCGGACCCACGCGCGACGCCAGACCGCCCACCGACGGGGCGTCCGCCGAGAGGGCGAACGCGACCCCCGACCGCAGCGCGGCCGGTGGCAGGGTGCCGCGTGCGTCCTCGGCGCCGTCGACGAGCACGAGCGTACGGACCGGGCCCACCCCGCCGTCCCCGCCCTCGCCCACCCTCTCGTCCGCGGCGGAGAGCAGATGGGCCACCGCCTCCGCGTCGTCCGGGCGGGCCGTCCGGCCGTAGCCCGGATGTCTGCCCAGCGGCGCGAGCGCCGCTGGGTCGCGCGTGATCCCGTGCACCGTCCAGCCGCGCCGCAGTGCCGCCAGCGCGACGGTGACCAGCGCGGTCGTGCGCCCGGAGCGGGCCCGGCCGACGACCGCGAGGTGGCCGTCGTCCGGGTCCCACGTGACGGTCGTGCGCCGCTGTCGTCCGGGGTCGTCGCCGAGGGCGAGCACGAGCCCCGCCCGGCTCCTGCGGGTGGCCGCCGGCAGGTCCGCGACGGAGGCTCGCCGGGGAAGCTGTGGGAGCCACGGCGGCGGGCCGGGCACGTGCCCCAGCGCGCCTGCCGCGCGCCGGGCGGCGTCGACCACGGCGACGTCGGGCGCCACGGGGGCGAGCCGGCCGCCTGGCGGGTGCGGCGCGAGGTAGGCAGTCGGCCGGGGGTGGCCCGGTGCGCCGCGGCCGCCGGGCCAGGCCGGGGCCCGGCGCACCGGTGGCATCTCGGCCGCGGGCGGTGCCGTGGCGTGCGCGCACTGCAGCGGCACCGGCGGCGCAGATCCCAGGCGGAGCACCGCCCGGCCCGGGGTGGCGACCGGGATGCGTGCGGCGGCAGGATCGTCGAGCACGTCGCGCGACTCCAGCGTGTCGGTCACGCGGAGCGCGAGGCGCGCGCTGACGTTCGCCCGCAGGTCCGGTCCCACGGCGCCACCGGGGCGTTGCGTGGCGAGCACGAGGTGCACGCCCAGCGACCGCCCTTGCGCCGCGACGCGTAGCAGGCCGGGCAGAAACTCGGGCAGGTCATCGGCCAGCGCCCGGAACTCGTCGATCACCACCACGAGCCGGGGCAACGTCCCGGGTGGCAGCAGGGCGACGTCGGGCACGGCGCGCCCGGCGAGGACCTGTTCGCGACGGCGCAGCTCCGCCCGCAGCCCGGCCAGCGCCCGCGCGGCCAGACCGGGCTCGAGGTCGCTGACCTGGCCCACCACGTGCGGCAGGCCGGGGCACGCGCCGAGGCTCGCACCACCCTTGAAGTCCACCAGCACGAGGGCGAGGTCCGCGGGGGACCGGGTCAGCGCGAGCCCGAGCACGAGGGTCTGCAGCAGCTCCGACTTGCCCGACCCGGTGGTGCCGGCGACGAGCAGGTGCGGCCCGTCGCGGAGCAGGTCGAAGCACACGGGCGCGCCGTCAGCTCCGATGCCGAGCGGCACGGTCCATCCGCCTGGGGCTGCCCATCGCGCCGTGAGCCGTTGCGGTGAGGGCACCTCGGCGAGCTCGTGCGCCCTGGTCAGGGGAACGACGGCGGGCAGGGCGGATCCCTCCGGCCGCTCGATGCCGGCGGTCCGGCCGAGCCGGGCGGCGCCGGCCAGCAGGCGGGCCAGGTGCTCGGCCCACTCCGTCGTGACACCGACGAGCGGCACGGTACGCGCCGCTCCGTCCGGCCCGGAGACCCGGACGCGGCGGGCGTCGAGGACGCGCGCGACCACGCGGCACCCGGGCGGGACCGCGCCGACGGACACCACGAGGTCGGCGGCGGGCGAGGCACCGGACGTCGGGGTGGTCAGGGCGGCCGGGGCGGCCGGGGCGTGCCCGCCCGGGCCGGGAGTGCTCTCCAGCACCAGGACCACCGGCCCACCGTCAGGCAGCCAGCGCACCCAGGACCAGCCCCGTGCTCCGTCGCCGACCCGAACCGTCGCGCCCCTGGCCGCACGCCCGGCGACCACCGCGCGAGCGACCGACCGGGCCAGGTCGCGAGGGCCGAGCACCGCGACGGACCCGTCGTGCAGCAGCGGCTCCCAGGGGTCGTCGGGCAGTTGCGGCGGGACGTCCGGACCGTGGCTCGTGGCGTCGCCGACGTCTGCGGGGCGGGTACCACGAGCCCCTCGCGCCGCCTCCCACGCGCCCGGCGAGACGTGGAGCGCCGCGTGGGCGAAGGCCAGGAGCCCGCCAGGTCCCGGTAGCGCCCGCCGTCGGCTCCTCGGGCTGGCTGCGGTCGTCGCCCGCTGCCGGGCGGCGCGGAGCTGTGGAAGTGCCACAACCACGCCTACCAGCGCGAACACCGCCAACAGCGGCTGGCGCAGCACCGCGGCGAGGGTGAGCGAGGCCAGCGCGGGGAGCAGGGTGAGCGCCCAGGGGACGCCGCCGTCCGGCGGCGCCGGCGGGGGTGCGAGCCAGGTGGCCGGGCCTTCGGTCCGCCGGATCGCGAGGCGCCCGCCGGCCCGCAGCCGGGCCCAGGTCCGGAGTGCCGCCAGGAGGCTGTCGGCGCCCACCACCGACCCGGCGCCCGGCCCGGTGACCCGGGTGACCAGCCAGGGCCGGCTCGCGGCCGACCGGAGGCCAGGACCGGGCGCGGGCTCGGCCACCGGCCTGCCCGGCTGCCGCACCCGGACGACCGCTCCGGGCAGCAGGGGGCGCTCGCCGACCACCTGGTCGTCGGTCAGCGGCGCGCCGTCGACCACGAGGGCGGCGTACCGCAGCTCCGGCCGCCGGGCGAGCGTCGCGAGGGGCGCACGCAGGTCGGCCAGGCGGGTGCCGGGTCGCAGCAACAGGTCCTCGCCGGGGTGCAGGGTGACGCGCACGGCGCCGTCGGAGGGCGTGGTGGGGCGGAGCATGCGTCCAGCCTCGTGGTGCGACCGTCCGGTGCGGGACCGTCACGGGGTGTCCTGTGCACGATCAGCGTTTCCACAGGTAGGGCGTCGTGCTCCTCGCGGTGGGACCCCTGGGGGTGTGCCCTTAGTCGGGACGCCCGGACGTACGACCAGGGGATGACACCGCCCGGGAAGGATCAGGCCGAAACCCGATGTCCAGACGGCAGCCGGCTCCGTAAGTTCGTTGCTGCCGGCCGTACCGGGGTCAACCCCGGGAAAGCCGGACCACTTTTCGCCGACCCCAGCAGCATCGACTCGAGGAGCAATCTCGTGGACACCACCGTGTACGTCCCGGCGGACCAGCCGGCCCCTGTGCCGGGCGGCGCCGCCCGCGCCGTGCGGGCTCGGAGCCTGACGAAGACGTATGGCAAGGGCGAGGCGACCGTGCGGGCGTTGGACGGTGTGGACGTGGACTTCGAGCAGGGTCGGTTCACGGCGATCATGGGCCCGTCCGGGTCGGGCAAGTCGACGTTGATGCACCTCCTGGCCGGGCTGGACT
Organism: Promicromonospora xylanilytica; assembly: GCF_054782895.1. Classification (NCBI taxonomy): domain Bacteria; kingdom Bacillati; phylum Actinomycetota; class Actinomycetes; order Micrococcales; family Promicromonosporaceae; genus Promicromonospora; species Promicromonospora xylanilytica. The sequence goes on along the minus strand of NZ_BAAGRP010000002.1, from coordinate 180,237 downwards.
CCGCGACCAGCGGTCAGGCGTTCCTCGGCGACACGGAGATCACCGGTCTGAACGACAAGGCCCTGACGCGGTTGCGTCGCGACCGCGTCGGGTTCGTGTTCCAGCAGTTCAACCTCCTGCCGATGTTCACCGCCGAGCAGAACATCACGCTGCCCGTCGAGCTCGCCGGCGGCAGCGTCGACAGGGCCTGGCTCACCACCCTGGTCGACACCCTCGGCCTCGCCGGCCGGCTGACGCACCGCCCCGGAGAGCTCTCCGGCGGGCAGCAGCAACGCGTCGCGATCGCCCGCGCCCTGATCGCGCAGCCTGATGTGGTGTTCGCGGACGAGCCGACGGGGAACCTGGACTCGCGTTCGGGGGCCGAGGTCCTGTCGTTCCTGCGCCGTTCGGTGCGTGAGCTGGGTCGCACGATCATCATGGTCACGCATGACCCGTCGGCTGCGGCGTACGCCGACCGCGCCGTGCTGATCGCGGACGGTCGTATCGCGGGTGACATCAGCGACCCGACGCCCGAGTCCGCGATGGCCGGCCTCGACGCCCTGCGCACCCTCGAGCCTGAGGCGACCACGCGCGGGTCCGGAGCGGGCGCCTGATGGCCACCTCCATGCCCGCGGCACGCCTCACGCTCGCGCAGATGCGCCGCAGCGCCGGCCGCCTGGCGTCGGCAGGCATCGCCATCGCCATCGGTACGGCGTTCGTCGCGGCCACGCTGCTCACCGGAAGTCTCATCAACAGCATCACCCAGAACCAGGTCACCGCCACCTTCGCCGACGCGGACCTGGTGGTCTTCGGCGACGAGTCGCTGACCCCCGCCGACCTCGAGGCCACCCGGAACGTCGACGGCGTCGCCGCGGCGGATCCGCAGGTGCCCCAGTTCGCGGAGCTCAACCACGCGGGGAAGTCGGTGTGGCAACAGCTCATCGGCGTGGCGTCGGACGAGCGCCTCGCTGCGCTCGAGCTGACCGACGGTGCCTGGCCGGCGGCGGACGACGAGGTGGCACTTCCCCCGGACGTCGCGGAGCGTCTCGGGGTCGGCCTCGGTGACGTCGTGGCCTCGTCCCGGTGGGTCATGGACGACGAGCCCACCACCTTCGAGGACGGCAGCGAGGGCTACGACGGCACACAGGTCATCGACAAGCTGATCGTGACCGGGTTCGTGGACGACCCCTTCCACGCCTACCCCGGCGGCGGCGCTGCGGTGCTGACCCAGGCCGCGATCGCGGACCGGCTCACCGACGAGACCGAGCCGGGCGAGGAGCCCGCCGTCGGCGCGATCGTCGTCGCGCTCGACGGCTCGGCCGACGCGGCGGAGACCGACGCGGCCATCGCGGACGCCGTTCCCGGTGCCCGCGACGTGATGGCCACCGAGGAGTACTCCACGAAGGTGGTGGCAGACATGTCGGGCGGGGCGGACATCATCTACCTCGTCTTCGTCCTGGCCTTCGCCGCCGTCGCCCTGGTCGTCGCCGGCCTCGTCATCGCGAACACGTTCCAGGTGCTCGTCGCGCAGCGTGCTCGCACCCTGGCACTCCTGCGCTGCGTCGGTGCCAGCACCGGACAGCTCTACCGCAGCGTGCTGCTCGAGGCCGTGGTCCTCGGCACCATCGCCTCCCTCGTCGGCATCACCGGCGGCACGGCGCTGGTCCAGGCGGGGCTCATGGTCGCCCCGGCCTTCGACCTCGACGTAGCACTGCCGGAGGCCGTCGACCTGAGCGCGGCAGTGTTCGTCTGGCCGCTCGTCGTCGGCATCGGCGTGACCCTCGCCTCCGCACTGGCCCCCGCACGCTCCGCGGCCCGCGTGGCCCCGCTGGCCGCCCTCCGGCCCGCCGACGCACCCACGCTCCGCAAGGGTGCCGGACGCCTCCGCGCCGTGTTCGCGGCCCTCGCCACCCTTGGCGGGCTCGCGGCGATCGCCGGTGGAGTCTCCACCGCGCTGGGATCGGACGGCAGCGCGGACCCGACGCTGCCGCTGGCGGCTGTCGTGGGCGGTGGCTGCCTGTCACTGATCGGCGTGATCGTCGGCTCGGTGTTCTGGTTGCCGAAGGTCACGGCGGGCATCGGCAGGTTCGTGGGTGCCGCCGGCCCGTCGGCCCGGCTCGCGACGGCGAACACCTTGCGCAACCCCCGGCGGACGGCGGCGACGGCGACCGCCCTGCTGATCGGCGTCACCCTCGTCGGCATGATGACGACGGGCGCCGCGACCGCACGCACCACCCTGGACAACGAGCTGGACACGCTGTACCCCGTCGACATCCAGGTCGCGACCACGACGTCGGACGACGACGGGCAGCAGGCCACGATGCCACCCGCCGTCACCGACGCGGTGGGCGGTGTCGAGAAGCTCGCGGCCGTCGCCCAGGTGACCACGGCGAGCGTGGACACGCCCGACGGGAGACGGCCTGCCATCGACGTGCTCGCGGCGGACCCGGACGAGCTGCGTGGCGTCGTGAACGACCCGGACGGCCTGAGGGACCTGCGGCCCGGCACCCTCGTGGTCCCGGAGGAGCTCGCCAGGACCCAGGAGATCGACGGTCTCGACGAGATCGTGCTCGACGGGCCCGGCGGTACCACGACCCTCCACGTCGTGACCGCCGACCTGACGTACGGGACGGCGTTCGTCACGGCACAGGACCTCGCCGTGGTCCACCCCGACCTGCGGCCCAACGAGGTCTGGGCGGACGTCGCGGGCGAGCAGGAGGTGGAGTCCGCCATCTCGGCGGTGCAGGACGCCGTGGCGACCACGGACGAGGTGGTCGACGTGGGCGCGGCCGTCGCCGAGCGGGACAGCATCCAGCAGGTCATCGACATCATCCTGGCCCTCGTGGTCGGACTGCTCGCCGTCGCGGTGCTGATCGCGCTGATCGGCGTGGCCAACACGCTGTCGCTGTCCGTCATCGAGCGGACCAGGGAGAGCGCCATGCTGCGGGCGATCGGGCTCTCGAAGGCGCAGCTGCGGACCATGCTCGCCATCGAGGGGATGCTCATCGCGGGGGTCGGCGCCGTGCTCGGCATCGTCCTCGGCCTGCTGTACGGCTGGGCCGGTGCGATCAGCGTCCTGAGCTCCGTCGGCGACGTGTCGCTCGTGGTCCCGTGGGCCGAGATCGCGGCCGTCCTCGGCATCGCCCTGCTGGCGGGCCTCGTCGCCTCTGTCGCACCGGCACGCGCGGCCGTGCGCACCCACCCCGTGGCGGCGCTCGCCGCGGAGTAGCCGACACAGCACGCCCGGTCAGCACGCGGCAGCCGCAAGGACTCGAGGGAGACGAACGTGACCACCATCGTGCACGTCCCACGGAGCCGGCAGGCCTCCGCGTGCTGACCGCCGACCCCACCACCCGCGTCGCCGTCGGCCAGATGCGTCGCAGCATCGGCCGGCTGGCGGCGGCGGGCCTCGCCATCGTCATCAGCACGGCGTTCGTGGCCGCGACGCTGCAGGCGGGCACCATCATCACCAGCACGACCTACGCCCAGGTGGCCGCGCAGTACGCCGACGCGGACCTCGTGGTCTTCGACCGGGACGGCACGATGGTCCCCGCGGACACGAACGCCGTGCGCGACGTCGAAGGGGTCGCGGCGGCCGACGGGTTCCGTGGGACGTACGCGGAGCTGAGCCACGGTGGCAGGACCGTCTACCAGTCGGTCGTCGCGACCCCCTCCGACGAGCGGCTCTCGCCGCTGGTCCTGGCCGACGGCGAGTGGGCGGACGGTCGCGACCGCATCGTGCTGCCCGTCGAGCTCGCCGGCCTCTTCGGCGTCGGCGTCGGCGACACCATCGCCTCGACCCGCTGCCTGCGGGGCAGCCAGCAGGCCATGGACGAGAACGGCGCGGAGTGCTACGGCGGCAAGGAGGTCGCCGAGGAGCTGACGGTGTCTGGCCTCGTCGCCGACCCGCTCGGCACCTACGCGGCGGGCGGCGGAGTCGCCGTCATCGGCCCCCGGGCGTTGCGCGAGCGGCTCACCGACGACGCGGGCGGCAGTGAGCCACCCGGCATGCGGACCCTCGTCGTCGCCCTGGACCGGCCGGGCGACGACGACGCGGTCGGGGCGGCCGAGAAAGCCCTCGCCGCGGCCGTGCCGACCGCCACGGGGGTCACCACACCCGAGGAGTACGCGGAGGACGTCGTCGCGGGGATCTCGGACGGCCAGAACATCGTCTACCTCGTGTTCGCCCTCGCCCTGGCGGCTGTCTCCCTGGTGGTGGCAGGCCTCGTCATCGCGAACACGTTCCAGGTCCTCGTCGCACAGCGGTCGCACACCCTCGCGCTCCTGCGCTGCGTCGGCGCGAGCACCGGGCAGGTCTACCGCAGCGTCCTGCTCGAGGCGGCGCTCCTCGGCGCGGTCGCCTCGGCGGCGGGCGTCGTCGTCGGCTCGCTGCTCGTCCAGGCAGGCCTCCTGATCGCGCCGGGCTTCGACATCGGGGTGACGCTGCCCCGGACGATCACACCGGACGCGCCCGCGCTCCTCGTCCCGATCGCCGTCGGCCTGCTCGTGACCCTCGCCGCCGCGCTCGCCCCGGCGCGGGCCGCCTCGCGCGTAGCCCCGCTCGCCGCGCTGCGACCCGCCGCCACACCCGGCCGGCACGCCACGAGCCGCGCCCAGGCGTTGTTCGCGGCGCTCGCGACCGTAGGCGGACTGGTGGTCATGGCCGGGGGCGTGACCCTCGGGCGCTCCGGCACCATCGACGCGGGGCTGTTCGCCGCGGTGCTCGGCGGCTCCGTGTCCCTGGTCGGCGTCATCGCGGGGTCGGTGTTCTGGTTGCCGCGCGTCGCCGCCGGCTTCGGCCGGCTCGTCGGCGTCGGCGGACCCACCGCGCGCCTCGCGTCGGCCAACACGCTGCGCAACCCCCGGCGCACCGCCGCGACGTCCACCGCCCTGCTCGTCGGCGTCACCCTGGTCTCCATGATGACGACAGGCGCCGCCAGCGCGCGCCTCGCCATGGACGACGAGCTGGACGCGCGCTTCCCCGTCGACCTCCAGGTCAAGAGCACGACGTACGACGAGAACGGAGCGAGCGCCGTTCCCGCCACCGTGCTCGACGCCCTCGCCGGCGTCGACGGGCTGACGGCACTGACCACGGTGACGAACGTGTCCGCCGGACGGGCGGACGAGGGCAGGCCCGTGCAGGTCGCCGTGGTCAGCCCGGCGGCTCTGCGCGCCGTCGCCAACACCCCCGTCGACGCCGAGCTGCTGCGGCCCGGCACCATCGTGGTGCCGCAGCGCGCGGCCGCGCTGTACGGGCTGGAGGGCCTCGGCACCCTCGAGCTCACCGGACCGGACGGCGACGTGACGCTCCACGTCGCGCACAGCGGGTCCGATGCCGACCGGGCCTACCTGACGCCGCAGGACCTCGCGGCCTTCGACCGTGGGGCCGCGGCGGGCGAGGTCTGGGCGAGGACCGACGACGGCCAGGACGCGGCTGAGATCGTCAGCACCGTGCAGGACGCGGTCTCCACGACCGGCGCGACCGTCGCGGTCACCGGAATCGTCGTCGAGCGGGCCGCGTACCAGCGGATCGTCGACGCCATCCTCGCGATCGTGGTCGGGCTGCTCGCCGTCGCGGTGCTGATCGCGCTGATCGGCGTGGCCAACACCCTGTCCCTGTCTGTCATGGACCGTGCCAAGGAGAACGCCGTGCTGCGCGCGATCGGGCTCTCGAAGGGCCAGCTCCGGGCCACGCTCGCCGTCGAGGGCACGGTCATCGCCGGGGTGGGCGCGGTGCTCGGCGTCGCGCTCGGCCTCGTGTACGGCTGGGCCGGCGCCACCACCGCGCTGTCCGCGCTCGGCAGCGTGCCGCTCGTGGTGCCGTGGACCGAGATCACGGTGGTCCTCGCCGTCGCTCTCGGTGCGGGGCTGGTCGCCTCGGTGGTCCCGGCGCAGGCAGCGGCCCGCACCCGTCCTGTGGCGGCGCTCGCGGCGGCCTAGCGTCGGGAGGAGCCAGACGTCAGCTGTTGGGGCGGACCAGACCCGTCTCGTAGGCCGTCACCACCGCCTGTACGCGGTCCCTGGCGTCGAGCTTCGACAGGATGCGTCCCACGTGCGTCTTGACCGTCGCCTCGGCCACGAACAGGTCCGACGCGATCTCGGTGTTGGACCGTCCGCGCGCCATGAGCACGAGCACCTCGCGCTCGCGGCCGGTCAGCGCGGCGAGCGCCTCGTGCGGGCCCGCCGCCTGCTCGGGCGGCAGGGTCGTGACCAGACGCTCCATGAGCCGGCGCGTGGACGACGGCGCGATCACCGCGTCCCCCTGGTGCACCGTGCGGATCGCCGTGAGCAGCTCCTCCGGCTGGGCGTCCTTGAGCAGGAACCCGCTGGCGCCCGCCCGGATCGCGTCGAGCACGTACTCGTCCAGGTCGAACGTGGTGAGCACGACGACGCGGGGGTCGCCCGCCGCCGCGGCGGCGCCGTTGGCGAGGAGCGCGCGGGTGGCGGTCAGCCCGTCCATCGCGGGCATGCGCACGTCCATCAGCACCACGTCGGTGGCCGTCGTGGCCAGCCGGCGCAGGGCGTCCCGGCCGTCGTCGGCCTCGGCCACGACGAGCAGGTCGGGCTGGGAGTTGATCACCATGCGCAGACCGGCCCGGACCAGGGGCTGGTCGTCGACGAGCGCGACGCGCACCGGTCGGTCGGGGGCGTCGGGGCTGTGGGTCATCGGGCTCCCTGTTCGTGGTTCTGGTCGGGGGTGTCGTCCGTCGTGCGGTCGGTCGTGCCGTCCGTGGCCTGGTCCGCGGCACTCGTGCGGTCCGTGTCGGGCTGGTCGCTCGTGCGGTCCTCGAGCGCGCGGGGGATCGGCACCACGAAGCGCACCGAGAACCCGCCGCCCCTGCGGGGCCCGGCCGCGAGCTTCCCGCCGAACATCTCCGCGCGCTCGCGCATCCCGAGCAGACCGTACCCGGCGGTCGGTGCCGGCACGTCGGGGGTGGCGGAGTCGTCGGCGGCCAGGCCACGGCCGTCGTCATCCACCCGCAGCTCGACCTCCTCCTCGCCCCAGCGCAGCAGGACGGTGACCTTGGGCCGGGGGCCCGCGTGCTTGCGCACGTTCGTGAGGGCCTCCTGGCAGACGCGGAACAGCGTGAGCCCGACACCGGGCGGCAGGCGGCGCTCTGCGCCCACCCGTGCCCACGAGACCGTGAGCCCGTCGTCGCGGGCCTGGTCGACGAGCCCGCCGATGTCGGCCGCGTCGGGCTGCGGCCGTAGGGGGGCCGCGCTGCCCGACGGCGGGGCTGTCGCCGGGCCGGCGGCTCCCGGTCCGCCGGCGCCCCGAGCGGCGGCTCCCGGGCCTTCCACGGTGCCTGTCTGCCCGTCGTGGGTGCCAGCGGCGGACGGCGGCCGGACGAGCCGGGGCGGGGCGCCGTCGGGAGCGACCAGACCGAGCGGGGTCGGAGTGCTGGGCTGGTCCTCCCGCAGCACCCCGAGCAGGCGACGCATGTCGGCCAGTGCCGCACGGCCCGTCTCCGCGATGGTCCCGAGGGAGCGCTGGGCGGCCGCCGGGTCCGCGGCGGCGGCGTACCGTCCGCCGTCGGCCTGGGCGATGACCACCGACAGCGAGTGGGCCACGATGTCGTGCATCTCCCGCGCGATGCGGGACCGTTCCGCGGCGGTCGCGATCTGGGCCTGCTGGTCGCGCTCGATCTCGAGGCGTTCCGCGCGGTCGCGCAGGGCGTCCATCATCAGGCGACGGGACCGGCGGACCAGGCCGAACGCGAAGGCGCAGCCCATGGTCGCCAGCGTCGGGAGGATAACGGTCAGGCTCTGCCAGGAGAAGGACTGGGAGAGGTTGTAGCCGAGGGACAACGCTCCGAGCACCGTCATGCCACAGGCCGCGAGATAGGCCCGCCGGGTGCCGTAGACGGTGACGCAGTACATGGAGACGAGCACGCCGAAGTCGGCGGCGATGACCGGCAGGTCGAAGACCCACAGCTGGACCATGCAGGCGGCGAACACCGCCGTGGCGGAGGCGAACGGGCGGGTCCGGCACCAGGGGAGCGGCGCGAGCACCAGGACGGAGGCGAGGACTATCCAGGTGGCGTCGAACCGCGTGGCGTAGACGGACAGGGCTCCGGGGATCGCGAACAGAGCCGCCACCAGTGTCGAAGCGAGGTCGACAAGGAACCGGTGATGCTCGGACCACCGCGACCACCGCTCGTACCAACCCATGCAGGTCAGAGTAGGTCTAACCGTTGCGCCGGCGCGTCATACCGTGGTAGCACTTGCGCCATGGCACCCTCCACCGAAAGGATTCGGTGAGGTGGTTGTCGGGTGGGGTGCCCGGGTAGCGCCAGAGCGTCGGTTATGCCCTACGATGGCGAAATGACTCACGTACTCCTAGCCGAGGACGACCCGGCCATTGCCGAGCCGTTGGCACGAGCGCTCTCCCGTGAGGGATACGACGTCGTCGTGCAAGGAACCGGCAAAGGTGCGATCGAGAGCTCGACCGGTGCGGACATCGTAGTTCTGGACCTGGGCCTTCCGGACATGGACGGGCTCGATGTCGCGCGCGAGATCAGGGCCAATGGCCTCACCGTGCCCGTGCTGGTGCTCACCGCCCGTGCCGACGAGGTGGACCTCGTCGTGGGTCTCGACGCCGGCGCCGACGACTACGTCACCAAGCCCTTCCGTCTGGCCGAGCTGCTCGCACGGGTGCGGGCGCTGCTGCGTCGCTCGCACGGCGAGACCGGCGAGGAGGAGGAGCTGCACGCGCAGGACGTCCGCGTCGACGTCTCCGCGCACCGCGCCTTCCAGGGTGACCGCGAGCTGCACCTGACCACCAAGGAGTTCGACCTGCTGCGCGTCCTCGTGCAGAACGCCGGCTCCGTGGTCGTCCGGGACACGCTGATGCGCGACGTCTGGGGCTCGGACCCGGTCGGCTCGACCAAGACGCTGGACATGCACGTGTCCTGGCTGCGCCGCAAGCTCGGCGACGACGCCAACGCGCCGCGCTACGTCTCCACCGTGCGCGGTCTCGGTTTCCGCTTCGAGATCGGGGCGAGCTAGCCAGATGCGCGCCCGCGTGCTGCAGGCGACGATCGCCGCGGTTGCGGTCGCCGTCCTGCTCCTGGGCATCCCGCTCGCGATCTTCGGTGCCCGGTACGTCTACGGCCAGGAAGCGCAGCGAGTCGAGACCCGGGCCCAGGACCTGCTGGCTGCTGCCGTCAACTCCTACGAGCGCAACCGCTCGGCCGCCGAGGCCGGGTTCGTCGACCAGTCGGTCGTCGACCGGGCGGTGCAGCCGCAGGAGACGGACATCGTCGCCTACGTGACGGTGAATCAGCCCAACGGCGTGCAGCTGGTCTCGGGCGAGCCCGTGACCGGCGCGACGATCGACCGGGGACTCATCTCGGACACGCAGCCGGTCATGGGCGTCGTGGTCTCCGTGTCGGCCTGGCCCGCGTACATCAAGGCGATCAACGTCGTGGTGCTCGTCGTGTTCGGCAGCGTCGGCGCGTTCGCCGCCGGTGCCGTCACGGCGGCCTGGCAGGCGAACCGGCTGGCGCAACCCTTCGTGTACCTGGCCGCGTCGGCCGAACAGCTCGGCGCGGGACAGGTACGTCCACGGCTGGATCCGTCCGGCGTGGAGGAGATCGACCTGGTCGCGGCGGAGCTGGCCCGCAGCTCCGACCGGCTGGCGGCGCGGCTCGCCGTGGAGAGACAGTTCACGTCGGACGCCTCGCACCAGCTCCGCACGCCGCTGACCGCACTGACGATGCGCCTGGAGGAGATCACTCTCACCTCCAGCGAGCCGGACGTGCAGGAGGAGGCCCGGATCTCGCTCGAGCAGGTGGAGCGGCTGGTCGGCGTGGTCGACGACCTGCTCTCCCGCTCGCGGCGTGCCCAGGGCGGCACCACCGAGTCGGTCGACGTCGCCGTCGTCTTTCTCCAGCAGGAGGAGGAGTGGCGTGAGTCGTTCGAGCGCGCGGACCGGCACCTGAACGTCGAGGACTCGGGCGGTGCCCGCGTCCTGGCGACGCCGGGCGCGCTCGCCCAGGTGCTCTCCACGCTGCTGGAGAACTCGCTCAAGCACGGCGACGGCACCACCACCCTGCGGATCCGCGAGGGACAGCGGGGCGCCATGGCCATCGAGGTCACGGACGAGGGCTCCGGCGTGCCCGAGGACATGCAGGGCAAGATCTTCGAGCGCGGCGTCACGTCGGGCGCGGGGACGGGCCTCGGGCTCGCCCTGGCCAAGGACCTCGTGGCGGCCGACGGCGGAAACCTGCAGCTCACCCAGCGCACGCCGCCGGTGTTCTCCGTGTTCCTCTCGGGCGTGCCCAAGACGCTCGACCCGCACCAGGTGCTGCCCGTGGGGTCCAAGATCTCCAGCTTCGGCCAGAAGAAGAGTCGCGGCCGCCGGTAGGCTTCACCGACGTGAGCGCAACACTCGATCCCGCCCCGGCTGAACGACCGCTGTCCACCGGCGAACCGTCCGGCACCGCCTCCTCCCCGACGGGACCGCCCGTCGTCGCGGTGGTCGGTGGCGGCCAGCTGGCCCGCATGATGGCGCCCGCCGCCGGCGAGCTGGGCATCCGGCTGCGCGTCCTGGTGGAGGACCCGGCGTCGTCCGCGGCCCAGGTGGTGACGGATACGCCGGTCGGCGAGGCTCAGGACGAGGCGGCGATCCGCTCGCTGATCGCCCCCGCGTCCGGCCCGGCGGCGGCCGTGCTGACGTTCGAGCACGAGCACGTGCCGAACGTCCTGCTCACGGACCTCATCGAGCACGGGACGCCCGTGCGGCCAGGCCCCCACGCGCTGGTGCAGGCGCAGGACAAGATCGTGATGCGGCGCAGGCTCACCGAGCTCGGGGTGCCGTGCCCGCGCTGGGCGCCGCTCCCGGCGTCGTCCCCGGAGGACGGGCGGGCCGCCCTGGCGGTCTTCCTGAACGAGGCGGACGGCGAGGCCGTGGTGAAGACCTCCCGCGGCGGCTACGACGGCAAGGGCGTCCGCGTGGTCTCGTCCCCTGACGACGTCGACGACTGGTTCGCCGGCGTCGCGGACGGCGGCCCGCAGCTGCTCGTCGAGGAGAAGGTGCCCTTCGTGCGCGAGCTGGCCGCGCTGGTGGCACGCCGTCCGTCGGGCGAGGTGCGGGCCTGGCCCGTCGTGGAGTCGGTGCAGCGGGACGGGGTGTGCTCCGAGGTGATCGCACCCGCGCCCGGCCTGACCGCCGAGCTGGACGCGCGAGCCCGCGAGATCGCGACCACGGTGGCGGAAGGGCTCGACGTGACCGGCGTGCTCGCCGTCGAGATGTTCGAGGTGACCGGGCCGGACGGCGTGCCGACGGTCCTGGTCAACGAGCTCGCGATGCGTCCGCACAACAGTGGGCACTGGACCATCGACGGCGCCGTGACCAGCCAGTTCGAGCAGCACCTGCGTGCCGTGCTGGACCTGCCGCTCGGCGCCACCGAGCCGACGGCGCCCTGGACCGTCATGGCGAACGTGCTGGGCTCCACGCTGGACGAGCTCACCGGCGCCCTGCCCGACGTGCTCGCGGCGTTCCCCGAGGCGCGCGTCAACCTGTACGGCAAGGACGTCCGACCCGGCCGCAAGCTGGGGCACGTGAACGTGAGCGGCACCGACCTGGACGAGGTGCGCGGCCGGGCGGTCGCGGCGGCGGCCCTGCTGAGGGGCGAGGCGCCGGCGACGGTCGTGCCCGCGTCGCGGGTCGCGCCCGTCGAGATCACCACCGAGGAAGAGGCGAACGCATGAGCGGCAACCCGCAGGTCGGCATCGTGATGGGGTCGGACTCCGACTGGCCCGTCATGCAGGCGGCCGCCGAGGCGCTGGGCGAGTTCGAGGTGCCGGTCGAGGTCGACGTCGTCTCGGCGCACCGCATGCCCACCGAGATGATCGACTACGGGCGGCAGGCCGCCGGTCGCGGCCTGCGGGTGATCATCGCGGGCGCGGGCGGCGCGGCGCACCTGCCCGGGATGCTGGCTTCGGTGACGCCGCTGCCCGTGATCGGGGTGCCGGTGCCGCTGAAGTATCTGGACGGCATGGACTCGCTGCTGTCGATCGTGCAGATGCCGGCCGGGGTGCCCGTCGCAACGGTGTCGATCGGCGGGGCGCGCAACGCGGGCCTGCTCGCCGCGCGGATCCTGGCCTCGGGGACCGGCGACGAGGCCGCGGCTCTGCGGGAGCGCATGGAGGCGTTCCAGACGGAGCTGAGCGCGGTCGCGCACGCCAAGGGCGAGAAGCTCCGCGCCCAGCTCTGACAAATTCGCCGAGGTAGTCATCTGGCGAGGTAGTCGCCTGGCGAGGTAGTCACTCGGCTTGCGCTGAGTGACTACCTCGCCAGATGACTACCTCGGCGGGGTGGGGTCAGGAGCCCGGCATGCCGCCTACCTTTTCGCCGGCCGGGTACTCGCCGTCCCGGATCTTGGCCCAGAACTCGCCCACCTGGTTCTCGTCCAGCAGCACCGCCGAGGCGCCCGAGGGGGTGCGGTAGCCGATCGTCTCGATCGGCGGGGTGCCGGTCACGCCGTCGTCTCCGTTCGCGGAGCGGAACGCGAGCCCGAGCGAGGCGAGGTCGATGATGCCTGAGTCGGTGTCGGTCACGACGGTCCCCAGGCCGGCGTCGACGAGGCCCACCTGGGTGGCCGGGTTGAGCAGGACGCCCGGGTCCGCGACCTTCTTGCCGACGGCGGCGATGAGCTGCTGCTGCCGCTCCGTACGGCCGATGTCGCCCGTCGGGTCCGCGTAGCGCATGCGCGAGAACGCGATGGCCGTCTTGCCGTCCGTCACGTGGCAGCCGGCCTTCCAGTCGAGCTTCGACTTCACGTCGTGCACGTCGTAGTCGAGGCACAGTCGCACGCCGCCGACGGCGTCCACCACGCCCTCGATGCCGCCGAACCCGACCTCCGCGTAGTGGTCGACGGTCAGCCCGCTGAGCTGCTCCACCGTCTGCACCAGGAGCGGCGCGCCGCCGTACGAGTACGCGGCGTTGATCTTGTCGCCGCCCACGCCGGGGATCTCCGCGTAGGTGTCACGCGGGAGCGAGATGAGGGCCACCGGACCCGACCGGGGCTTGTGCAGCAGCATGATCGTGTCGGTGCGCGCGCCGCTCGTCGAGTCGTCGATGCCGCCGCTGCCGCGGGCGTCCGAGCCCGCGAGCAGGTAGGTCGTGCCCGGCGTGCCCGACGCGTCGGACAGCGCCTCGACGTGCTGGATCTTGCCGTTGGCCCAGATCATGAGACCGATCGGCCACGCGAGGACGGCGAGCAGGACCAGCACCATGACCACGCCGAAGACGCGGCCCTTGCGGATGCGGATGTTGCCACCGCCCCGTCCCCCGGAGGCCAGGGCGCTCGGCGGGTTGCCGCCGCCCCGTCCGCCACCGGCCGGCGGGCGGGGTGCGCTGCGCACCGGCGTCGGGCGCACGGGGCCCGCGCTCGCCCGGACCGGGCGGCCCGGGGGGATGGCCTGCGGCGGCTGTCCGCCGGCCGCCGGCGCCGAGCGCGGCGGGATGGACCGTGGCGCCTGCCCGCCGGACTCACCCCGCACAGGAAGCCCCGACCTACGTGGTGGGACGGGCGGGGGATTGTTGCGCTGGCCGGACACCGGTACCTCCCGAGAAGACTGTCTACGGATGCGTGGTTCGCTGCGGGCCCCGTCCGAGCCTTCCGGCCGTCCGATGCGGTGAGCACCGCCGACGCCGGGAATCCCGACGCCGGGGGTCTCCGCGTTCGCGAGCCCGCCCTGCTCCTTGCCCGCCACGCCCGGCACGACACGGGGACGCTCGCCCGTGTCACCGACCGGGATGGCGTCGTCCGCGCCCGGCCGCCCGCTCACGCCCTGCGGCGTGAAGCTGGGGGGTATCCGGACGCGCGTCACGTCGTCGTCGGCGCCCTGGGCCGAACGGTTCGACGTTCTGGGATCTGACATGGCTAGCCGCAGACCTTGGTGGTGTCGGCGCCGGTGAAGGCTTCTTCACCGGCCTGCTTGATATCGGTCGACTCCGGCGTGGGCTCGGTGGCGCCACTGGTGTCGGTACCGGTCTCGCTGCCAGTCTCCGTCCCGCCATCGGTCCCGGCATCCGCACCGGCATCCGTGCTCGCACCATCCGTCGGAGCGGAGGGCGACGCGGACGCCGAGGGGTCGGCCGACGGAGCATCCGGGTCGAACCCTGCGGGCCTGTCGTGCTTGATGTTGTCCCACAGCTGCACGGCCTCGTCGGTCCAGAGGACGTTCGCCGTCATGACCGGGTCGTACTCGTTGGGGACGGTCATGAACGTGATCGTGTCAGGCCGCACGTCACGCATCGAGTAAGCCAACCCGGCGAGTCCGTCGATGCTGGCGAGCTCCTTGTTCATGGTGAGCGAGCCGGTCACCGCGTCGAGGAAGCCGAGGGTCTTGGTGGGGTTGGTCAGCACGTCCTGGCTCAGCACCTTGCGGGCGAGCGAGGCCATGACCTCCTGCTGCCTGCCGATGCGGCCGAGGTCGGTCCCGTCGCCGAGGCCGTCGCCCGTCCTGGCCCTGGCGTAGTCCAGCGCCTTGACCCCCTGCAGCCTGTGCGTGCCGGGGGCGAGCTCCAGGTGGTTCGCCTTCTCGGAGTAGATCGCCTCCTCGACGCACACGTCGATGCCGCCCACCGCGTCGATCATCGACGAGAACCCGGCGAAGTCGACGACCACGAAGCCGTTCATGAACACGCCGGTCAGCTTCTCGATCGCGGTCACGGTGCACAGCGCGCCCGACGCGACGTCACCGCCGTACTGCACACCCTGGGAGAACGCGGCGTTGAACTTGGTGCCGTACAGCTCAGGGGTGGTGGTGCCGTCCTGCGTCGTGCAGCTCGGGAGGTCCACCGTGGAGTCCCGGGGGATGGAGATCATCTCGACCCGCGACCGGTCGCCCGAGATGTGCATGACGACGGTGGTGTCGGAGCGGGCGCCCATCTCGCCGCCGCCCGCCAGGTCCGCGTTGTCGCCGCCGCGCGAGTCGCTGCCCATGATCACGATGTTGAGCGGGGTGCCCGCGTTCGGGTCCTCGGGCAGCACTTCCTTCGGGCGGTCCGGGCCGAGGACGGCCATCTCCGCCGTCTCGATGTTCCCGGTCAGCTGGGTCACGGCTGCCGCGCCGCCGGCGATCGCGAGCGACAGCGCCGCGACGACCACCATCCCGACCGTCCGGGAGGCGCCGCCACCCTGCCCGTTCAGCGTCCGGGCATGGGACGGCCCCTTGGCGGGATTCGTCGCACCTGGGGCGCTGAAGTCAGGGAACGTCACGGCCACCGATCCTAGGGGCTGGGGGTTGTACGGCGGCGCACCGCCCGAGGTCGGACCGTAGAGGGTTCGTGGAGAAGCCCGAAGACGGTGTGCCGCCCCGTGCAAAACAACGGGCGACCGGGCATTTCGATGTGCGGATGACCGGGATTCCGGTTCTTTCGGGCGGCGCCCCGGCCCGGCCCACCGGCGCTCGGCTTACCGGC
This sequence comes from Promicromonospora xylanilytica, assembly GCF_054782895.1. NCBI lineage: Bacteria > Bacillati > Actinomycetota > Actinomycetes > Micrococcales > Promicromonosporaceae > Promicromonospora > Promicromonospora xylanilytica. The sequence goes on along the minus strand of NZ_BAAGRP010000002.1, from coordinate 164,822 downwards.
GCTCGGCCTACCGGGCGCCCGGCCGGAGCCGGCCGGCGCTCGTGCATGTCACCGCTGGGCCTGCTCGGTGCTCAGCAGCCGGGTCAGCCGCGCGTCGTCCAGCTCCAGCTCCGCCGCGGTGGCCGGCGATGTCAGGACCACGGAGCCGCCGCCCGCCCAGACACCGAGCAGCTCCAGCAGCACGTCCGCGACCGCGCCGCGCCCGTCCACCAGCACGCGGGCGCCGGCCCCGGGCTCCGGGACCAGGCCCTTGTGCGCGACGGTCCCCGCCGCGGTCACCAGGGCGTCCTGTTGGGGTTCCACCTCTGGCACCCAGCCGATGGCGTCGCCGTACGTCATCACCGCGGAGGCCGCGTCGATGGCGCCGGCGGGCAGGTCGCCGTCGTACCTGCGGGCGAGCGCGGGCAGGGAGACGGCGACGAGGTCCGCACCCGCGTCGGCCCAGCGGTCGGGGCCGTCCGTGACGACCACGTCCGGGGCGGCCCCGGCGGCGTCGGGCAGGGCGACCGTCGCGCCGGTGCGCCAGGCCGCCAGCGCCCACACCACGGTGCGCCAGTGCACGGGCAGGTCGACGACGACACGGGTGCCCGGCGCGGCGTCGAACTCCTCCACGAGCAGGTTGACCGTCTTGCTCGCCCAGTTGGCGAGCACAGCGCCGGAGAGCTCGACGCGCTCGCCGTCGTCGCCGTACCAGGTGAGGCGGGGGCGCCCGCCGTCCGCCGCGAGGCGGGAGAGGAGCGAGGCGATGTCGGGCACGGGGCCGCCGCTGCGGGGCGCGATCTGCATGCCGCCAGCCTATGAGGTCCCGGTGCCCGTCCGGCGACCAGAGGAGCTGGATCTGGTTCCGTGCGGGAGATTGGGTGGTGTGGGTGGTGTGGGTGGTGTGGGTGGTGCCGCCGAGCCGCAAGTTGCGCGTGGACGAGGCGCCGAGCCGCAACTTCCGTGTCCATGCGACCGCTCGGTGACGTGTTCACATCGATTCGGCGTCAGAGGTCGCCATCAAGTTGCGGTTCGGCCCCGGTACGGGGCTTGATCGGCGTCTGTATTGCGGTTCGAACCGGCAGGCAGGAACAGTCGACGTCCAACTTGCCGTTCGCCGCCCCCGAGCACCGCTCCCCGAGCACCGCTCCCCGAGCACCGCCAGTGTCCGTCGCCCAATCACCAGCGTCGGCCGCACCAGTCACCACTACCTGGCCGGAGCCCCCGCCCAGGGGCCGCGCGGCGTTCACACCGTGATCTCCCAGCATCTCCGCCACTACCAGAGCCCCTCGGCGTGGCGACTCGCCGGTACCTGAGAACAGGGAAAAGCCGGGGTCACGGGTGAGACGTGCGCCACGACCTGCGGAAGGACTCGTGAATTACCCGTGGAATCCGTGGGCGATAGCACATTTCCGCTTGACGACTCCAGGCGACACGCGTGTAATTCCATGTATGCAGTTTTCGTAGCGCATACGCAACGGGGCCTGGAAACTGCAGGTCTGGCCAGCAACGATTGATCGGGACGGGTCGGCCGGCAAGGCCCCGGAGCACGGACACGGCATGGAGGGGCACGTCATGTGGAACATTCTGGAATCGGACGTGAAGTTCCCGACTGACGCGGAGAACGCGGCGGTGCCGGTGGCGCCGGTCCTGCCGCTCTTCGGCGAGCTGTACGAGCTGACGGAGCCGGACGAGTCGTTGCTCGGCTGGCAGGAGCGCGCCCTGTGCGCGCAGACCGACCCGGAGGCCTTCTTCCCGGAGAAGGGCGGGTCCACACGCGAGGCCAAGAAGGTCTGCTCCGGCTGTGAGGTCAGGGCCGAGTGCCTGGACTACGCGCTGGAGAACGACGAGCGATTCGGGATCTGGGGAGGTCTCTCGGAGCGTGAGCGGCGCAAGCTGAAGCGCCGGGCGGTCTGAGAAAGCAGAGTCTCACCCTTCGACCGGCGCGTCTGCGGCGTGTCGGCGCAGACGCGCCGCATGATGTGAAGCGAGATGAGCGCTCCACGTACCGACAGCCTGTCGGCTCCCAGCCCGGACCGGGGTCCCCACGAGGCCACGGTCGGGCCCGTGTGGGCCAAGGTGCCCGCCCAGTCCTCCGCACCCGCGCCGAGGGCCGTCACGGTGACCGCGGTCGTGGTCACGCGCGGCAGCAGCCCCTACCTCGCCGCGACGCTCGCCGCGCTGCGGACCCAGGTGCGCACCCCGGACGACGTCATCGTCGTCGACGTGGACACCGCCCCTGCCACGTCGGGCCACCAGGACCTGCAGCTCGGCGGCGCGCGCTTCGTGGCCGGCGCCGGCGCCCGGACCTTCGGCGACGCGATCACGGCCGCTCTCGCCGCGACGAACGCGCCGGAGCGCGGCTGGCTCTGGTTCCTGCACGACGACTCGGCGCCGGCGCCCGGCGCCCTCGCGGCCCTGACCCGTGCGGTGGAGCACTCGAACGCGGTGGCCGTGGCGGGCTGCAAGCAGCGCCGCTGGGAGTCGGGCCCCGACGGCGAGCCCCTCGACCCCGAGCTGTCCGACCGCGGGGTGCTGGTCGAGGTGGGCCACACCGTGTCGCCGCTCAGCCGCCGGATGACCGGCATCGACGACACGGAGATCGACCAGGGGCAGCACGACTCGCGCGAGGACGTCCTCGCGGTCGGCCTCGCCGGGGCGCTCGTGCGCGCGTCCGTCTGGCGGGAGGTCGGCGGCACGGACCCGGTCTACGGCCAGCTCGGCGACTCGACCGACTTCTGCCTCCGCGTGCGGCTCGCCGGCCACCGCGTGGTCGTGGTGCCGGACGCCGTGGTGCGGCACGCGCAGGTCGCCCTGCACGCCCCGGGCTCGTCCGGTGCGCGGCGCCGTAGCCAGCTCTACCTGCGGCTGACGTCGGTCGCGCCATGGACCCTGCCGTTCGCGATGCTCGCGATGGTGCTGTGGGCGCCGTTCGCGGCGGGCTACCGGCTGGCCATGAAGCAGCCGGAGCAGGCCCGCGACGAACTCCTCGCGCCGCTGTGGGCGGTGTTCCGTCTGGGGCCGCTGCTGCGCGCGCGGCGGCGCATCGCGCGCACGTCGACGGTGCCGCGCAGCGTGCTGCGACCGCTGCTGGGCACCTGGCGCGAGGTGGCGGCGGAACGGCGTGACAGACGGCTCGCCCGCGGCGAGGCCCACCGGGTCGACGCCCCGTCCGAGCTGGAGCAGGCGGAGCTGCACGTGCTGGCCGTCCGCCGCCGCTCGGCGCTCGCCGTGGTCGTGCTCGCCGCGGTCGGGCTGGCGGCGGCGCTGTTCGGTCCGGCGTTCGGAGCCCTTGCGTCGGGCGGCCGGCTGGTCGGCGGGGCGCTGCTCCCCGCGGGCGGTACCACGGCGTCGGCGTGGTCGGCCGCGACGTCCGGCTGGGTGCGGGACGGGCTGGGTACCGCCGCGGCGGCGGACCCCCTGCTGCTCGTCCTGACCGGCCTGTCGGCCCTGGTCGGCGGCTCCCTGCAGCATGCGGTGGACGCGGTGCTCCTGCTGGCGCTGCCGGTAGCCGCCGTCGGTGCGTGGGCCGCCGCGGGCACGGTGACGCGCTCGGTGTGGCTGCGGGTGCTCGCCGCGCTCGCGTGGACGGTCGCGCCCGCGTTCCTCGGGGCGCTGGAAGGCGGCCTCTTCGGCGGTGTCGTGGCGCACGCGCTGCTGCCCTGGACCGCCGTCGCGCTCGTCCGTGCCGTGGGCGCGCAGGCCGTCGACCGGCTCGGTCCGGCCGACGGCGCCGCCGAGGAGCAGGCCGGTGCCGCCGCTCGTACGTCCCGGCCGAGCGCCGGGTCGCTGGGCGCGGCCGGAGCGGCCGGGCTGCTGCTCGCCTGCGTGGTGGCCGGGGCTCCCGCGCTGCTGCCCGCCGCCGTCCTCGTGCTGACGGGTTCCGTGCTCGTGGCGCCGCGCCGTCGCGGCTACCTGGCGCTCACGCTCGGTCCGGCCCTCGTCGTGGGCGCCCCGCTGTGGTGGACGGTGCTGCGGGACGGCGACCGAGGCCTGCTGACGGCCGAGCCGCTGGCCGGGTCGGGCGTCCCCGCGCCGGGTACCGCGTCGGGCCTCGAGCTGCTGCTCGGCCTGCCGTCGGCCCCCGCCCCCTGGTTCGACGTGCCCGACGGCGGCCCGTTCCTGCTCGGCGTCCGCGCCGTCGTGACGGCGGGCCCGTGGGCCCTCGGCGCGCTGGTGCTCGCCCTGGCGGTGGTCGGTCTCGTCGCGGCGCTGCTGCAGATCGGCCGCGGACGAGGTGCCGGCACCGGGCGGCACGTCGCCGGGACGACGCTGGTGGGCTGGCTGGTCGCGGCAGCGGGTCTCGCCGTCGCGGTGCTCGCCCAGGACGACGGCCGGTGGTCCGGCCCGGGGCTCTCGCTGCTCGTCCTCGGTCTCGGCACCGCCGCCCTCGCGGGCGCCCAGGCCCTCTCGGGGTGGGGGACGACGCTCCGCGGCTTCCTCGGCGGGACACGCCGGGTCGCCGTGGTCGGGCTGGTCGTGCTCGCCCTCCTGCTCCCTGCCGCACAGGCCGCCGCGTGGCTGACCGGCTCCGGAAGCGTCGCGGCTGCCGGACGGGCCGGGATGCTGCACGTCGCGACCGCCCCGGTGGTGCCCGCCGTCGGGCAGCAGATGCAGGCCCCGCCGCGGCAGGCGCGTGTGCTCGAGGTCGGGTTCGCCGCGGACGCCGAGGGCACCGCTGTCGAGGGCACCGTCGAGTACGCGCTGCTGCGGGCCGACGGCTCGCAGCTCGCCGACGTCTCGGCGGCGGCGCGCGCGACGTCGGGCGGGGATCGCGCAGCGGGAGGCGAGCCCGCCGTGGCGCTGGACGCCGCGGTCGCCGCGCTGGTCTCCGGTGCGACGGAGGGGGTGCCGGGCCGGCTGGCCGACCTGGGTATCGGCGCGGTGCAGGTCCGGTCCGCCGGCTCGGGTGCCGGAGCCGGGGCCGTCGGTGACCTCACGGCCACGCTCGACATGGTCCCCGGCCTGAGCCGGGTCACCGAGGGGCAGGACGTCTCGGTGTGGCGGGTAGCGCCCGAGGGCGAGCCGGCGCCGGGCTGGGCCCGCGTCGAGGAGTCGGGGACCCCCGGCGAGACGCTGGCGTCGGCGGGCACGACGGTCCGTGCCGACGTCGAGGCGGGCGGCACGGACCGCACCGTCGTCCTCGCGGAGGCGGCGGGCTCCGGCTGGCACGCGACGCTGGACGGACGCCGGCTGGAGCCGGTGCCCGACGCGACCGGCCTGCAGACCTTCGCGCTCGGGCCCGACCCCGGGCACCTCGTGGTGCGCTACGAGGCGCCCCACCGCACGGCCTGGCTGGTGCTCACGACGTTCACGCTGGTGGTCTTCGCCCTCCTGGCCCTGCCGGTGGGACGCAGGAGGGTTCGATGAAGCGCACGAAGCGAGGGGTTCCCGCGGCCGCCCGGCGGACGGCGGCCGCGGTCGGTGGTCTGCTGTGCGCCATGGCGGTGGGCGCGCTCGCCGTCACCGACGGCGGGGGACCCGCCGCCGTGGCGCCGACGGACGAGGTGCGCGCGATCCCCGTGGCCGCCGCCGAGACCGGGCTGGTCTGCCCAGCACCGGCGGAGCTGCGGCAGCCGGACGTCGGCGACGACGAGTTCAGCGCGGCCCCCGTCAAGACCACGACGTCGCTGACCACCGCCGTGCTGGACGGCGCGGAGGGCGCGGAGCCGTCGGTGACCGCTCTCGACGGGGCTGCGTCGGCCGACCTCACCGGCCCGCTCGACGCGGGCGACCTCGCCCACGTGCGTGCCGGCGAGGTGGACGGTGCCCGCACGCTGCGCGTGACGCCGAGCGGGGCCACCTACGCGACCGGGACGGTCGCGTCCGTGACCACCGCCGGTGACCTGCGTGGACTCGTCGCCGGGCCGTGCGCCGCGCCGGCCGTCGAGCACTGGCTGGTGGGCGGCAGCACGTCGGTGGGGTCCAGCGGCCGCCTGGTGCTGCAGAACCCCGGCCGGACGCCCGCCACCGTGACGCTGGAGGCGTGGGGCGCGTCCGGCCCGGTGGTCCTGGGGAGCCAGTCGCTCGTCGTGGTGCCCCCGGGCGAGCAGGTGGTCACCATGCTCGAGGCCGTCGCGCCCGACCAGAGCCGCCTCGCGCTGCACGTCACCGCGAAGGGCGGACGGGTCGGCGCCTACGTTCAGCACCACCGCATCGAGGGGCTGCTGCCCGCCGGCGCGGACCTCGTCGTGGGCTCCGGCGCCCCGTCACGAACGACGGCGGTGTCCGGCGTGGTCAGTACCGGAGAGGCCGTCGACGACCCGCACGCGCCGCGGCTCGCCCTCCTCGCCCCGGGCGACACCGCCGGGACCGCCCGTCTCTCCGTGCTCGGCCCGGACGGGCCGGTCCGGCTGCGGGGTGGTGAGGAGGTGGCGCTCGAACCCGGCCGGCTCACCACCCTGCCCCTCGGTGGGCTGCCCGAGGGCGCCTACACGGTGGTCGTCGACGCCGACGTCCCGGTCGTCGCGGGAGCAGCCCTGGACCGGGAGGGCAAGGCCGCGCAGGACGCCGTGATCGACGACGACCCGTACGACCGGGCCTGGCTCGCCGGGCAGGCGGTGCCCGCGGGGGGCGCCGTGGCCGACGGCGCGGTCGCCGTCCCGGAGCACGTCGCCTACGGGGTGACGCTGAGCGGCGTGCCCGACGAGCGGCACCCGGACCGGATCGGGGACGTGGACGGCAGCACCGAGGTGGCGCTGCGCGGCGTCGGGCCGGACGGCGAGGAGGCCTGGACCCACACGGTCGAGGTACCCACCGGACAGACGGTCGAGGTGGACGAGGCCGAGCTGGCGGAGCTCGGTGACGCCGTCGCCGTGATCGCGGAACAGCCCTCCGACGAGCCCGGGGTGGTCTGGTCGGTGCGCCTCGCCGAGGAGGACGACGAGTCGCTCTTCTCGGTGCTGACGCCCACGGCCCCGCTCGCGGCGGGCGGGGACGTACACGTGCGCCGGGTCGACGCCGGCTGAGCCCTCGCGGGCGGCGCAGGGCTCCGGTTCAGGACCGGTCGCCGAAGTTCGGGTCGATCTCCTCAGGCGTCCTGGCCAGCATGTGCGCCACCTGCTCCACGACGACGTCGCGCACCAGGTCGGCGAGGTCGTCCCGGTCGAAGGCCCGCGCCTCGACCGGCCGCCGGTAGACCACCACGCGTCCGGGCCGGCCTGCCTCGGCGGGGAAGAACCGGCCGAGCAGCACACCGCCGTCCTCCCACGGCGCCGGGTCCGAGGGCGGCACGTCCTCCACCGCGAACTCGGTACCGCGCAGGTGCGCCGCCCAGACCCGGTCGAGGTCCTCGACGACGTCGAGCACGAGCTCGTCGAACCGCTGCGCCCGCGTGCGGTGCGCCGGCGTACCCGGCGGGAACATGGGGCCGCGCAGGCCACGGCCGCGGCGGTCCCGGCGCCGCGGACGGGCGGGCTCACCCGGCGTCGCACCGGCGCCGTCCGGACGGGTGGCGGCGAGCCGGAGCAGGTCGGCCTGGGACGCCTTGGGGAGGGCGGACGGGCTGGCCGGGCCGGGGGAGCCGCTGGGGGTACCGGAGGAGCTGCCGGCCGGTCCGGTACCGCGGTCCGACCGCCGGTTCCGGCCACGAGGAGAAAACGGAGGCACCTACCGACGATACGTCCGATCGGGGGTGCGGCTCGGCACCGCCACGGTCGGCCTCGCCTCCGCGCGGTCCGCTTCGAGAATGCGATCCGGCATGCTCCAGCGCCCGGGACCATGCCGGATCGCATTCTCGGAACGGACCGGACGACCGTGGTGCAGGTTCGCCCATATCCTGTGCGTGTGCGCGACGATCCCGCCGAGTCGGCGTACCGCCGAGCCCTCGCCCTGACCACGGCTCTCGTGACGGTGGTCGGTGTGCTCTGGGCGGTCCTGACCCCGGCGTTCCGGGCGCCCGACGAGCCACAGCACGTCAACAGCGTGCTGCGGCTCGCGTACGGCGGCGGCTGGCCGGCCGCCGGCGAGGCCCTCGTGGGCCCGGCGCTGGACGAGGCGCGTGACCAGGCGGCGCTCGAGACCGACGTGCCCGGCAGGCACCTCGACCGGGAGGGCATACCCGCCTTCGTCGCCGTACCGCCGACGCCGGACAGCGAGCGGGGCACGGTCTCGGGTGAGAACGCCCTCGCCGACGTGGTCCCGCCCGGTACCGACACGCGGGGGCTCGACCCGGCCGCCGTCGACCAGATGACGCAGCACCCGCCGCTGTACTACGCGGTGGCGGCCGGCGTGCTGCACGCCACGGGTACCGCCGAGGCGCGCTGGGACCTCCAGCTCCTGGTGCTGCGCCTGTTCGACGTCGCGCTCCTGGTCCCCGTGCCGCTGCTGACCGCCGCGGCGGTGCTGCGCCTGTCCCGGTCGCGCGCCGCGGCGCTGGTGGCCGCGTCGTTCACGCTGTTCGTGCCGCAGGTGGGGCACATCATGAGCAGCGTGACCAACGACGCGCTGGTCACGCTCAGCGGAGCGGTGATCGCCTACCTGAGCGCCCGGGTGCTGACCGGCGACCTGCGGCTGCGGACCGCGGCAGGGCTCGGCGTGGTGGTCGGGGTGGGGCTGCTCACCAAGGTCATGGCGGCGTTCGCGGTGCCCGTGGTGGTGGCCGCCTACCTGCTCGCCTCCGGGCCGCGTACCCGCCGCGCGGTGGGGGTGCTCGTCGCCGGCGGGGTGGCGCTCGCGGTCGGCGGCTGGTGGTGGCTGCGCAACCTGCTGGTGCTGGGCACGGTGCAGCCCGTCGGCATCCCGGACCGGTTCGTGGAGGACGAGCCGCACGGCCTCTGGTACTTCCTCAGGACCGTGGTGACGAGCCTGACCAGGTCGTTCTTCGGCAACTTCGGCTGGCTGGAGGTGCGCGTGCCCGACGTCGTCTTCTGGACCGCCGCCGTCGTCGTCGCCGCGCTGTGCGGCCTGGCCGTGGTCCGCGGACCGGCGCGGCGGGCGACCGCTGCGCTCCTGCTGCTGCCCGCCGCCCTGTGGTGCGGCGTCCTGGTCAACGCCTGGCCGGACTACTCGGCCCACGGCTGGATCTCCGCCGTGCAGGGCCGGTACCTGTTCGCGGGGCTCCTCGCGCTCGGCGCGGGGACGGCGCTGGGCCTGTCCGCCCTGCTCGGGCACCGGCTGCGCGCGGCGGTGCCCTGGGTGACCGGCGCTGCGGGGACCGCCGCGGCCTGCGGGCTGGCCTACGGGTTCTGGGGCTTCTACCAGGGCCCGGGGCAGTCCGTGGCCGACGCGGCGGCCCGTTGGGCCGGGTGGAGCCCGCTGACCGGCCTTCAGCTCGCGCTGGTCGGGTCCGTCGCGGTGCTCGTCGGTGCGGCTGCCGTGGTGGCCTCGGCCCGCTTCTCGCGCTCGGCGCCGACCGGCTCGGTGTCAGCCGGCTCGGCGCCGAGCTCCGCGACCGCGCGCAGCGCGAGCGCCGCCGAGCCGACGACGGCCGCGGCGGCCAGCACGCCGACGACCGCCGCGGGCAGCGACGCCTCGGCGTAGAACCCCGGCTCCGCGGGTGTGGCCAGCTCGACCGAGAGCCAGACGGCCAGGTCGAGCACGGTCAGTGCGGTCCAGGCGGGGACGAGCAGCCGGGGTCGCACCGCGAGGCCTGCCGCCACCGCGAGGCACAGGGCGAGGGACACCACCAGCAGGTAGCGCGGGTACACCCCTCCGCTGCTGGAGGCGTACGCCACCTGCACGGACACCGCGACGAGGGCCGCGACGACCGGAAGGCCGCGCAGCAGCAGACCGTCCGGTGACCGCTCGACCAGGAGGGCACGGCGTCGGACCGCGGTGACGAGCGCGAGGACCAGCGGCGTCCACACCAGCAGCAGGGCCGTGACCACCAGCGTGGTCACGGTGAGCGGCGTGTTCGGTGGGAGGCGCCCGGCCCACCAGAAGAGGTCGGGGAGGCGGAGCCAGGTCTCGGGGTCGGCGAGCACCGCCCAGACGGGCCGCTCCTGCCGGTTCTGGTTCTCCAGCGCCCAGTCGAAGTGGGAACCGGTGACCGTGCCGGTGAGCCGCACGTTGCGCAGGTAGAACCACCCGCTGGTGAGCAGCACGGCGCCCGGCCCGGCCAGCGCGAGCGCGACCACGTGCGCCCACCGGCCGCGGCGCTGCGCCGCCCGGACCGCACCGGCGGCCAGGGCGACGGCGGCGACCACGGCGGCGATGAGGGCCGCCGACAACCGGGTCAGGGCGCAGGCCGCCGCGACCAGTGACAGCAGCGCGACCAGCCGGGCGTCGAGCCCTCGGCGCACGGCGGTGGCCGCGAGCCCGAACAGCACGGTGACCCCGGTGGCGGCCAGCAGGTCGTTGTAGGCGTTGCCGCCCACGTGGGCGGCGGCGGGCATGGCACCGGCGAGGAACGCGACGAGCGGGGGCAGCACGCTGCCCGGCCGCGTCAGACGCCGGGCGCTCCACCCGGCCGCCAGCACGAAGACGCCGCTGAGCAGCACGTTCACCCCGCGGGCGGCATAGACGGCCGCGACCGGGTGGCCGGCATCCGCCAGGGGGCCCACCAGCGGCGCGATGAGCAGGTAGTAGAGCGGGGGGTGCTGGGCGGTCCACTGCACGGGGGCGAGCCAGGCGCCGTCGGGCCGCAGCTCGAGTCCGTCCTCGAAGACGGGGAGCTCGCCGTGCCACACCTGGTAGGCGTAGTCGACGTGCGGGGGCTCGTCCCCGGTCGCGTACGGGGCGTCGGCGAGGGCGACCAGCAGGGCCAGGAGCATCCCGGAGACCGTGGCGGCGAGGAGGGCGACCCGCTCGGCCCGGCCGTCGAGCCGGAGCCGGAGGACGGACCGGGGGAGCGCGCGCATCATGTGGTCACCAGGGGGTCGGGGGCCGGCCGGGCGGGGCGGCCGGGCCGCCCGTCGCCGACGGCGGACCGCGTGAGCGAGACGGTGACGGCGGCGCAGAGCGCCAGGCCGGCGGCCGCAACTGCGACCAGCACGGCGCTCGGGAGGGCGTACCAGTACCCGACGGCGGCCACGGCCCGCAGGAACGCGTCCGGTCCGTCGTCGTGGGGCATCCAGTACAGCCGCCACACGTCGTGCTGGAAGGCCAGGTGCATCGCACCGGCGAGGACGAGCAGGGCGAGCGGCACGGTTCGGCGCCACCGGGGCCGCAGCACCGCCGCGCCGGCGACGGCGACGACCAGCAGCCCGACGAGCCCGGTGTACAGGTACCGGCCCTGCTGGGCCGCGCCGAGCTCGTGGAACGCCGCGAACTGCTCCCACGAGCCGCGGGCGACGATGCCGGCGAGGGCCGGCACGGGGAACAGCAGCACGAGGGTGTCGAGCCGGCGGAGCGGCCGCCGCACCAGGGCGGCGCAGAGCCCCGCGAGGATCACCACGAGCGCCACGCGGGCCATCCACCACGAGGCGTCGTGGTCCCGCGCGGCGGCGTGGTCCTGGACGAAGAAGAGCGTGACCATGCGCTCGGTGAACCGGCCCAGCCACGCGAGGCCGCCGTCGGACCAGCCGTGGACCGGGGTGAGGTCGGGCGGGTCGGCGTGCGTGCCGTGCGGCTGCAGCATGCCGTGGACCACGAGGTTGCGGACCCACCAGGCGACCCCGGGAAGGGCCACGGCCGCCGCCACGAGGAGCGCCGCCGCCGCGGCCCGGAGGCGGGTGCGCTCCCAGTACGCGGCGACCACGTAGGCGAGCAGGACCCACGCGGGGAGCATGAGGGCGAAGCCCTTGGTCAGCAGCGCGAGCATGGTGACCAGCCCGAGCACGGCCGCCGTGCGGCGGCTCAGGTCGCCGGTGAGGACCCGGACGACCAGGAGCGTCGCGCACGCACCGAGGGCGACCAGGAGGTTGTCGTTGTTGACGGCGGACGCCAGGTGGGTCAGCTCGGGGATGCCGAGCGGGGCCAGCGCCGCGGCGACCGGGAGCGGCTCGGGCAGGCGCAGGCGCCGGGCGGTGGCGAACAGCAGCAGCGGCAGCGGCAGCGCGAGCAGCGCGTTCCACCAGCGCAGGAGCAGCCACACCTGGTCGAGCGGGGCGTCCTGCCAGCCGGGTACTAGGCCGACGACGGCGGCGCCGAGCAGGTAGTACAGGGGCGGGTGCTGGACGAGCTGGTTGAAGACCGGCTCGGCGCCGCCGCCCGGCAGCTCCGCCGTCATGGTGGCGGAGCCGCCGGCCTCCAGGTACGAGGGCCGCTCGCCACGCGGCGGGACGTCCTGGCGGTCCGCCAGGTGCACGGGACCGTCCAGGCTGTCGGCCTCGACGAAGCCGCCCGCCGTCACGCCCTGGGTGACGTAGGTGGTGCCCGGCCCTGGCCACGGCCAGGCGTCGCCCTGGCGCACCTGGAGGATCAGGTCCACGTGCTGGCGTTCGTCGGGCGAGCGGACGTTGGGGAACGCGGCGGTCTGGCCGAGCATCACCACGAGGTGCAGGAGCACGATCAGCCACACGACGACCGGGACCGTGCGGGGTCGGGTCACGCGAGCAGACTAACCACGACCCGAGTGCCGTTCCCGGCCCGCTGATCACGTCCGGGTAACAGTCGCTCCAGGGCACCTGATGTTCATCCCCTGGTCATGTGTCGTGCTTACGCTTGTGACGCCACTCACTGCTTGCCCAAAGCCCGCTAGTGAAAGTACAGGGCCATGAAGCTGTTCGTGCAGATTCCCTGTTTGAACGAGGAAGAAACCCTTCCTCTCGTGCTTGCCACTATTCCCCGGGAAATCCCTGGGATCGACGAGATCGAAATCCTGGTCGTTGACGACGGGTCCACGGACGGCACTGTTGAGGTGGCGCGTCGCCTCGGCGTGCGGCACTTCGTGCACCACACCCGGAACATGGGTCTGGCCAGGTCGTTCAGGGACGGTATCGACTACGCGCTCCGGCACGGGGCGGACATCGTGGTGAACACCGACGGCGACAACCAGTACCCGCAGGAACGGATCGGCGACCTGGTGATGCCCGTCGTGCTCGGCGACGCCGACATCGTGATCGCCGACCGGCAGACCGGGACGATCGAGCATTTCTCGCCGTTGAAGAAGGCGCTGCAGAAGGTCGGCAGCAAAGTCGTGAACTTCGCTGCGGGAACCGACCTCCCGGACGCCGCCAGCGGATTCCGTGCGTATTCTCGCGGGGCATTGATGCGGCTCAACGTCGTCACGCAGTTCAGCTATTGCATGGAGACCATCATCCAGGCCGGGCACAAGCGCCTGCGGATCCAGAGCCTGCCGGTCACCACCAACCCGAAGACCCGGGAGTCGCGGCTCTTCTCGAGCATGTGGCAGCACATCGCCAAGTCGGGCCAGGCGATCAGCCGGTCCTACGTGATGTACAAGCCGCACGCCGTCTTCATCACCCTCGGCCTCGTCTTCGCGCTCGGCGCCGCGGTCCCGTTCGGCCGCTACGCCGTGCTGCTGGCCACGGGTACCGGCGGACAGCACCTCCAGTCGATAGTGCTCGGCGCGACCTCCCTCGTGGGCGCCCTGCTCAGCTTCGCCCTGCTCGTGCTGGCCGACCTGCAGCGCACCAACCGGGTGCTGCTCGAGGAGACCCTCGAGCGGCTCAAGGACGTGCAGTACGGCACGACGGCGGCGCCCGGGCCGGCGGAGAACCGGCAGCCGTCCGCGGGCAACGAGCCGGGGCCCGTCGAGCGGGCCCTGCCGCTGGAACCGTCCACGACCCGGTCCCAGAGCGCCGGACCCGCGGACGTCCCGGCGGTCGTCTAGTGATCGCGTTCGGCACGTACGACGCCGCACGGCACCCCCGGATCGCCGTCCTCGTCGCCGGGCTGCGCGCCCACGGCGTCAAGGTCACCGAGCTGAACCGGCCGCTCGGCCTCTCCACGGCCGAGCGCGTCCGCATGCTCCAGCAGCCGTGGCGGCTGCCGGTCCTCGCCGCCCGGCTGCTGCGCCGCTGGGCCGGGCTGGTCGCCGACACGGTGCGGCAGCGGCGGGCCGACGGCCGGCCCCGGGCGGTGCTCGTCGGGTACCTGGGGCACTTCGACGTACTCCTCGCGCGGCTGCTGTACCCCCGGTCGGTGGTCGTGCTCGACCACCTGGTCTTCGCGGGAGACACCGCCGCCGACCGCGGCGCGGCCGGCCTGCGCGTCAGGCTGCTCACCGGCCTCGACCGGCTGGCCGTCGCCTGTGCCGACGTGGTCGTGACCGACACCGAGGAGCACCGCCGGATGCTCCCCGACCCGGACAAGGGCGTGGTCGTGCTCGTCGGTGCCCCGGACTCCTGGCGCGCGCCCGGCCCGCCCCCCGGCGACGAGGTGCTGTCCGTCGTGTTCTACGGGCTGTACACCCCGTTGCAGGGCGCGCCCGTCATCGCAGAGGCCGTGCGCGACGCCGTCGCGGGCGGCGCGCCGCTGCGCGTCACGATGGTCGGCTCCGGGCAGGAGCTGCCCCGGGCGCGCGAGATCCTGGCCGGGACGCCGGGCGTGACCTGGCACGACTGGGTGGAGCCCGACGAGCTCCCCACCCTCGTCGCGGACCACCAGGTCTGCCTCGGCATCTTCAGCGACACCCCGAAGGGCGTGCGCGTGGTGCCGAACAAGGTCTACCAGGGGCTCGCCGCCGGCTGCGTGGTCGTCACCTCGGACACCCCGCCCCAGCGCCGGGCGGTGGGACAGCACGTCGAGCTCGTCCCCACGGCGGACTCGGGGGCACTCGCGGACCGCCTCGCCCGGCTCTGCGACCCGGCGGAGCTGGCCGCCGCCCGGGACCGCGCCGCGCGCGGCCGCGACCGGATCCGCCCGCAGGTGGTCACCGAGCCGCTGGTCGCACGGCTGCGCCGGCTGGACGCCCTGTGAGGGTGCTCCGCTCGCCGTGGGTGCGCTGGGGCTTCCTCGGGACCGCCCTCGCGCTGGCCGTCTGGTACGTGCTCGGCAACCGCGCTGCCCTGACCAGGGCCGCCGCCGACCTGTCCGCGACGGACCTCGTCGTCGTCGTCGCGCTCGGTGCCCTCTACGTGTGGTGCACCCTGCTGGCCTGGCGCGCCGTCCTCACGGACCTGGGCTCGCCCCTGTCGCTGCGGAGCGCCGTCGCGGTCTTCGGGATCAGCCAGCTCGGCAAGTACGTGCCCGGTGGCGTCTGGAACGTCGTGGCCGCAGCGGAGGTCGGCGCCGGACACGACGTACCGCGCAGCAGGTCGGCCGCGTCGATGCTGGTCGCCGTCGCCGTGTCGGTCGCGTCAGGTGCCGCCGTGGGCGCAGTGGCGCTGCCGTTCGTCTCCGCCGATGCGCTGGGGGCCTGGTCCTGGGTGGTCTGGGCCGCGCCCGTCGTGGTGGTGGTGCTCGCCCCGCCCGTGCTCAACCGGCTGGTCGGCCTGGCCGTGCGGGTCGCCCGGCGGGGCTCGCTGGAGCACCCGATGACGTGGGGCGGCCTCGGCCGCGCCGCCGCGTGGTCGGTGGCCGGATGGCTCGTCGCGGGCGCCCAGCTCTGGGTGCTCTGTGCGGCGCTCGGGCTGTCACCCACCGTGCGCACGTTCGCCCTGGCGGCCGGCGGCTGGGCGCTCGCGTGGACCGCCGGGTTCCTCTTCGTGGTCGCGCCGGCCGGCGCGGGTGTGCGTGAGCTCGTGCTCGCCGCCGTGCTCGCCGGGGCGCTGCCCGCACCTGCTGCGGCGCTCGCGGTGCTCGTCAGCCGGGTGATCCTCACCGTGCTCGACCTGCTCCTCGCCGGTGCCGGACTGCTGGTGACACGGGCAATCCGGCGTGCCGGAACGGACACTCCGCCGTTACGGCCCTGACCGCCCGGGCGTGTTCGGCACGTTGTGCCCGGTCAGGGCGTAGTCTCGGCGCGTGAGATCGGTGAGACAGTGTTCGCGCTCGGCCTGTACCAACGCGGCCGTAGCGACGCTCACGTATGTGTACGCGGACTCGACGGCGGTACTGGGTCCGCTTGCGCACCTGGCCGAGCCCCACAGCTACGACCTGTGCGCGGAGCATGCCGAACGGCTGACCGCGCCGCGCGGCTGGGAGGTGGTGCGCCTCATGCCCGAGTTCGAGGACGCGGGGCCCAGCCCGGACGACCTGTCCGCCCTGGCCGACGCGGTGCGCGAGGCCGGGAAGGCGCGGCGTCCGGCAGAGCCGCCGACGGTGACGGAGACGGCACGCCGAGGCCACCTGCGCGTCCTGCGCGCGGACGACGACAGCTCGGCCTGAGCGGGGCCGGACCCGGCCGGGCGGGCCCGTCCCGGGCCGGGCCGGACGCAGAGTGGTCGGTAAAAGGTCAGGTGGTCGGCACCCCGGGGTGCCGACCACCTGACCTTTTACCGACCACTCGCCCTAACGGGTCACCAGACCGCGATCACGGGACCCAGGCGCAGACCGCGTGGCCGGCGCCCGACAGCACCAGGTTGCCCGCATCGTGCGGCACGAAGACCGACTCGCCCTGCACGAGGCGCTGTGGCCCCTCCTCCGAGCGGTCGGCGTCGAGCTTCAGCTCGCCGGCCAGGCAGAGCAGGATTCGCGGACCCGTCGCGGGCAGCGTGACGGGCTCGGAGGGGTCGACGTCGGCGGTCGTGAGCGCGAACTCCGTGACCGGCACGCGGTACGTGTGCACCTGGCCGCGGCTGCCCGCCGTCGTCATCTCGGGGATGGACGGCTGCTGCGGCGCGAACACGGTGCAGGCGACGAGGTTCTCCTCGTCCACGAGCTTGGCGGTGAGCCCAGCGCGCAGCACGTTGTCCGAGCTGGCCATGATCTCGATGCCGAGCCCCGACAGATAGGCGTGCACCACACCGGCGGGCGTGAAGGCGGCCTCACCCGGCTCGAGCGAGAACCGGTTGAGCATGAGCGACGCGATGGCGCCCGGGTCGCCGGGGTGCTGCTCGGCGAGGTCGACCACCGTGCGGTCGGCGCGCTCGAACGGCGAGCCGTTCGCGAGGCGGGCGCGCACCGAGTCCAGGGTGACCTGGATGTCGGCCGCGCAGGCCTCGTCCGACCTGGCGGACAGCAGGTGGTTGAAGGCGTCACGCATGCCGTCGTGGCTCCGGTCGCGCAGCAGCGCGGCGCGAACACCCTCGACGAGGTCGCCCGGCAGGCCCTCCAGCACGTCGAGGATGGTGCGCGGCGTGCGGAAGCCCGCGAGGCCCTCGAACTGGGACAGAGCCACGACCATCTCGGGCTTGTGCTGGTCGTCCTTGAACGACCGCTTCGGCGACGAGAGCGGCAGGCCTGCCTTGTTCTCGCGCGCGAAGCCCTCCCGGGCCTGCCGCGGCGACGGGTGCACCTGGAGAGAGAGGGCCTTGCCGGCCGCGAGGACCTTCATCAGGTACGGCAGGCGCGGGCCGAACTGCTCGGCCACGCGGTGGCCGAGCGTCTGCACGGGCGCCTCGCGCACCAGGCGATCGAGCGCGACGTCCTCGCCCTCGATGACGCTGACCGACGGAGCGCTGGTGTGCGCGCCGAGCCACAGCTCGGCCTGCGGCTCCCCGTCGGGCTCGGTGCCGAGCAGGTGGGGTACCGCATCGACGGACCCCCAGTCGTACCGCTGGATCGTGTTGGTCAGCGGCAGGGGCGCGTGAAACTGGGCTACGGCAAGCACCGCGTCAGGATAGCCCGGCAACTGCGACCAAAGAGTGAAGGCGGTCCGGCCGTGCAGAGGTGAGGGTAGGTGGCTCGGACGTTCGTCGCTGTCGCACCGGAGCTGTCTGCCCCCAGGGAGCGAGGAGGTTGGGAGCCCACGCTCGCTACTACGGCTGGTTGCACAGGTCCTACTACCCGCTTGACCCCAGCGGTCAGGACGAACTCTTCCATTCGAACCAGTCGTTCTGGATCCGCAGGGAATAGTGGCTGCACCCGAACCGACGGGTGTGCACGCCGGGACGGCGAAGGCGGTCCAGACGTCCCAGCGAGGCCTCGCACATCTGCAACAATCTGCCGTGCCGCCGCACGCCGACGTAGCGGAGCCACTCACCCGAGCAGAAAGAGCGCCCCCAGATGCCATCACGCACGCCGCGTGTCTCGGTCGTGATGCCGGTCCGCGACACCGAGCTCTACCTCGACGACGCGATGACCAGCCTCACCCGGCAGTTCGACGACGCGCGCGACCTCGAGGTCGTGGTGGTCGACGACGGCTCGAGCGATGCCACTCCCGACATCGCCGCGAGCTACGCCGACCGGCTGCCCCACCTGAAGGTGCTGCGCAACACGGAGGCGGTAGGGGCCGCGACGGCGCGCAACCAAGGCCTGGCCGAGTCCACCGGCCGGTACATCACCTACCTCGACGGCGACGACTGGTACGCGCCACGGCACCTGCAGCAGGTGACCGACGCGATCGGGGCGGTCGGCGTGCCGATCCTGCGGCACGACCACGTCACCGTCCAGGCGGGACAGCGCCGGATCGTCCGAGCCATGCAGCCGGTCCGGGGTCAGGTGCTGGACCCGCGAGAATCGATCCTGCCGACCGACCGGCCGACGATGGTCGACTATCCCTACGGATGGGCCGGCGTCTACGACCGGGCGATCGCCGACGACGGGTTGCTGACCTTCTCCGACGGCATGCGCACCGCTACCGACCGGACCTGGGTGTGGCGGCTGCACCTGGAAGGTGCCGCGTACGTCGTCACCAACCACACCGGCGTCTGCTACCGCCGCGGGGTCTCGACGTCCCTGACGCAGGTCTACGACGAGCGGAGGCTGGACTTCACCCTCGCCTTCGCGGAGATCCGTCAGCTCCTCGAAGCGGACCGGGAGACCGACCGGTTCCTGCCCAAGCTCGCCCGGACCGTGCTCGCGATCGTGGATCACCACCTAGGGTTCGCCGAGCACATGCCCGCCGAGCTGCTGGCAGAGCTGAACCGGCGCGCGACGGACCTGATCGCGACCTTCCCCGCCGAGCTGGTGCGCGTCCAGCTCCAGCAGTCCGGCCCCAAGCGTTGGGTAGCGCTGCGCGACGTGCTACCGCGGGAGCTCGCGCCGGGCCCCGAGCTGCTCGACGCAGAACTGTCGTCCGCGCCTTAGGGCTCGCTCTCGCTACGCTGTCGCCGTGGACTTCCGCCCCCGCAAGCTCATCAGTGCGCTCAGAGACGGTCGTGCTCTGCGGTCGCTCGGACAGCAGGGCGAACCGAACGGACAGCAGGGCGAACCGAAGAAGGGGCCTGCGGAGCCCGTCAGCACGTCGGAACCCGTCGTGGATCTGGTGCTGGGCTCGGGTGTCTTCGACACCGAGTGGTACGCGGCTCAGGCGGGCACCGAGTTCTCGGAACCCGCCGAGGCCGTGCGGCACTATCTCGCGCACGGTAGGCGGTCGGGGTGGTCGCCCCACCCTCTGTTCTTCCCGGCGCACTTCCGGCCGCTGCGGTGGGCGCGTGACAGCACCGACCCACTCGTCACCTACCTCAGAGGCACCGGCAATGCGTGGAGGTCGGCGACGTCGCCGCTCTTCGACCCGGCACGGCTCGACAGTCCCCGCGACGCGGACCGCAGCCCGCTGGCGGCCTTCCTGGCGGACGACGGCTCGCGGGCGCCGCTCCCGTTGGCACCTGAGGCCGTGTGGTTGCGTGACGGCGTGACGCTGTCCGACGTACGGGAGGTGCTGCGCTCGGAGCAGCGTGATCCGGAGGACAGTCCGACCGGCTCCTGGCGGGACCGTGTGGCGGAGGCTACGGTGCCTGGCCTGGTGAGCATCGTGGTCGTCGACTGTGACGCCACAACCGACGTGGTCGCCGCCCTTCGCACGGCCGACCAGGCCGTACGAAGGGGCGACGGCGGGCAGGCGCAGCCCGTCGAGGTCGTCCTCCTCGCGCCCGGCGAGCGTCGCCAAGCGGTCGTCGGGCGGGCGCTGGCTCGCCTTGCCCGGTGCGAGGTGCGCTTCGTGTCTGTCTCCCACGATGCCGGGGTGTCCTCAGCCGTCGACGAGGCGGTGCATGGGGCGCGGGGCGAGTACACGGTGCTGACGTCCGCGCGGCAGGCCTTCCGGGACGGAACCTTGCGCGACTGGTTGGTGGCGCTCGAGGAGTCCAGCGCAGCCGTCGTGCACCCTGTCGTGCTGGACGACGACCTGCTCGTACGGGACGCGGGCGTGGCCTACCCACCTCACGGGAAGGACCCGGTGCCGTTTCTCAAGGGTGTGCACCCTGACAGCGTCTCCTGGTCCCGGCGATGGTTCCCGGTACCGGGAGCGCCGGCCCCTCTGGTTGCCCGAACGGACTCCGTACGGGCGGTACAGCAGTCGGCGGGCCCGCAGGCACCGAGCCGGCCCAGCGCGCTGTGGGCCGACATCGACCTGTCGCAGAGGCTCGCCGCGCACGAGGGCCGACCCGTGGTCGTGGTACGCGATCTGGTCGCGACCTGTGCCGCCGGTGGTGTCTTCGACGACACCGCGGATCCGGACCAGGATCTTGCTGCGTTCCGTGCGGCGTGGGGGCGAGTGCCCTCCGGCTCCACGGAGCTGTTCGAGGAATTCGACCTTGCGCCGGTGTTCGTCGGTCTGGCGGCCCTTACCGTTCCGGATCGCCCGAAGTCATGGACACGTGCGCTGTGGCTGTCCGCACGCGAACGCTCAGCGGTGCTCGAGGCGCCGCCGACTCTGCGCTGGGCGATCAAGACCGCCATGCCCGCCAGCGACCGTGCGCGCCAGTGGGGCGACTTCCACTTCGCCGGCTCGCTGGCTGCCGCGCTACGTGAGCTCGGCCAGCAGGTAGTCGTCGACTACGGGCCGAACGACGGCCGCGAGACGTCGTATCGCGACGACGTCGTTCTCATGCTTCGAGGGCTGCGCCCCGCACGGCTGCCTGCCGACGCGACAAGCGTCGTCTGGGTCATCAGCCACCCGGAGGATGTCACTGCGCGTGAGCTTGCCGGTTATGACCTGCGGTACGCCGCGAGCCTCACCTGGGCGCGCGACACCTCTTCCCGGTGGGAACTCCCGGTGCGGTCGCTCCTGCAGTGCACCGACTCGAGCCGGTTCTACATCGACGACGATCCTGTCGAGGACGTCGTCGGCAAGGCCGTGCTGGTGGGCAACTCACGAGGCAAACCGCGCCCGGTGGCGGTCGAGGCTGCGCGGTCCGGCACGCCTTTCGTCGTCTACGGGTCGAGCTGGGAGAGATTTCTGCCCTCCGAGGTGATCGCTGGTTCCTACGTCCCGAACGAGATCGTCCGCCGCTACTACCGCTCGGCGGCCTGGGCGCTGAACGACACCTGGCCCGACATGCGTGACCTCGGGTTCGTCTCCAACCGCGTCTTCGACATCCTTGCGTCCGGCGGCCGGCTCCTGACCGACGACGTCCAGGGCCTCGACGAGATCGTTCGCCCCGTCTTGTCGGGGCGAGGTCTGGCGCGATTCACGACACCCGAGGAACTGCACGCGGTGCTCGCCGAGGGGAGCGAGTCCTGGTACGACGAGGTGACGTTGCGGGCGCTGTCCGACCATGTCCGGACGGAGCACGACTTCCGGGCGCGTGCGGCCGTGCTGGTCGAGGACGTGCTCGCGCAACGGGTGCACCCCCGGCCGTAGGGGCTCGCCGCTCGCGTAGGCTGGCGAGGTGGCTCTCGACCTCAGCAGGATCATCAAGGCGTACGACGTGCGGGGACTGGTCCCCGACGAGCTCTCGCCGGACGTGGCACGTGCGATCGGGGCGGCGTTCGCCCAGGTGGTGGTGCTTCCCGACGCGGCGGGCGACGCGCGCCCATCCGTCGTCGTCGGGCGCGACATGCGCGACTCCGGCCCGGACCTCGTGGACGCGTTCGCCGCAGGGCTCACGGCCGAGGGCGTCGACGTGATCCGGATCGGGCTGTGCTCCACCGACGGGCTGTACCACGCGTCGGGTGTCCTCGGCCTGCCGGGGGCCATGTTCACGGCCAGCCACAACCCGGCCGAGTACAACGGGATCAAGCTGTGCCGCTCCGGCGCGCGGCCGGTCGGGGAGGCCACGGGGCTCGCGGAGATCCGGGAGGTCGCGCAGGCGCTGCTCGACGGGGTGCCGACGGGCACGAGCGGCGCAGGATCGGGCGACGAAAGCGCGGCCGGTGCGGAAGCGCCGAGCGCGGCCGTGACCGACCGGGACATGCTGGCCGAGTACGCGGCCTTCCTGCGGGACCTGGTGGACCTGTCCGGCGTCAGGCCGCTCAAGGTCGTCGTCGACGCGGGCAACGGTATGGCAGGGCTCACGGTACCCGCGGTGCTCGGCACCGCGGCAGGCCTGCCGGAGCTGCCGCTGGATCTGGTGCCGATGTACTTCGAGCTGGACGGCACTTTCCCGAACCATGAGGCCAACCCGCTGGAGCCGGCCAACCTGATCGACCTGCAGACGGCGGTGGTCGCGAACGGCGCCGACATCGGGCTCGCGTTCGACGGCGACGCCGACCGCTGCTTCGTCGTGGACGAGAAGGGCGTTCCCGTGTCGCCGTCGGCGATCACCGCTCTGGTGGGGCTGCGGGAGGTCGAGAAGGAGAAGGCGGCGGGGCGTACCCCCACCGTCATCCACAACCTGATCACGTCTCGTGCGGTCCCGGACCTGTTGTCCGCCGCGCGGGCGAAGGTGGTCCGCACGCGGGTGGGGCACTCGTTCATCAAGGCGGAGATGGCCTCGAACGAGGCGGTGTTCGGCGGCGAGCACAGCGCGCACTACTACTTCAGGGACTTCTTCTTCGCGGACACCGGCATGCTCGCGGCTCTGCACGTCCTCGCCGCCCTGGGCACGCAACCGCACCCGCTGTCCGAGGTCGCGGAGATGTACGAGCCGTACGTGTCCTCCGGAGAGGTCAACTCGCGGGTCTCGTCGGCTGCCGAGGCCACCACCCGGGTGCTGGACGCCTATCGTCTCGCCTACCCCGAGATCGAGGTCGACACGCTCGACGGGGTCACGGTGTCCCACTGGGACGGGCAGCCGCAATGGTGGTTCAACCTCCGGGCGTCCAACACGGAGCCGCTCCTGCGGCTCAACGTGGAGGCCGCCGACCAGGACATCATGGAGAAGGTCCGCGACGACGTCCTGTCGCTGGTGCGGGCGAAGAACGACGAACAGGTGCCGGGCGACAGCCCGGACGACGCCGGGACAGGAGCTGTGGGATGAGTATCGAGCTGGAGCCGTGGGTGCGCGAGATCCTGCGCTGCCCCGTCACGGGCGCGTCGCTGGTGGATGGCACGGGGCCTGGCGGTGAACCCGAGCTGCACTCCACGGACCCGGAGCGGCCGCTGGCCTATCCGGTCCGCGACGGCATCCCGGTACTCCTGGAGTCGGACGCCCGGGAGCTCTGAGCGATACCGGACCGTGACGCGGGGTGGCACGGCCCGGTCCGGACGTCTGCCAGAATCGGCGTGCCCCGCGCACGATGCCTGTCCGCGGGTGCTCCACATCCTCGGAGAAAGCAGCAACCACAGACGATGAGCACGACACAGCTTGTCCTGGTCTCCTCGGCCGACGCACTGCTCGCAGCGGCGGCGGCCGTCGACGCGGGGCTGCTCGACCGGCCGCGCAGACGAGTCCTCGTGTCCTTCGGCCGCGCGCCTGCCCCGGAGACGGCGATGTTGCCGCACGAGCGGCCCGGCCTGGCCCCCGCGGTGGGCCGGTTCGACGACGTCGTCGTGCTCGACGAGCTCGTGCAGCCCCTGGACCCGACCCGCTGGTCACCACGCGGCGATGACCGGCCGGTGCTGGAGCGTCTGCTCCGCGGGGCCTGGGGGATAGGCGACGACACCGTCGTGATCGTCGCCGACCGGCCGCACGCCGAGCAGCCCGTCGAATGGCTGATGTCCGCGTTCTACGGCTGCGAGGTCGTCCGCCTGGTGACGGACCTCGCCGGATACGGTCCGGCGCCGCAGCCGCTCGGCTGGCCGCAGGCACAGCGGACGAGCCGGTACCTGTACCGGGAGCACGTCAAGGGCCTCAAGCCGTGGCCGGAGGGCGCTGAGCACCATCCGGAACAGGGCGTAGACGCGGTGGCGATCCCCGACGACGCGTGGAGCGGGCTGCTCGACGAGGTGGTGACCGCGGCCGACGCGGTGGCGCCGGGCCCGCGCGAGGGCCGGACGGCCCTCGTCCTCGCCGAGTCGTTCGTCACCGGCGACCTCCTGAGCCGGGACGAGGAGACGGCGCTCTGGCGCGAGGCGGTCGAGGCCGCCGTCGCCGAGGGCGTGGACGAGGTAGTGGTGCTCGCCGACCCGGTCGTCCCCGCCAACCTGGCGACCCGGCTGACGGACCTGGACACCGGTGCTGTGCGGGTCACGCTGGTGGAGCGCCCCGCGCCCGCTGAGGCGTACCTCCTCGCGCTGCGGCCCGACGTCGTGATCGGGACGATGTCGCCCACACTGCTGCGGGCCAGGGCGGAGGGTGCCCGTGTGGTGCCGGTCGGCACCAAGCTCGTCAAGGAGCGGCTGCGGCCCTACGCGAACCCGGCCCGGCTCCCGTGGGCCGTGGCCGACGCGGCGCTCCGCGAGGACGGACGCTGGTCAGCCGCCGGCGACCTGGAGAGCCTGGTCCGGGCGGTGGCGTTCTGCATGTACCCCGACCGCTTCGAGGAGCGCAGGACCGCCGTCACGTCCTTTCTCGAAGCATTGGAGCCGGCCGAGGTCGGCCGGTACACGACAGCGAACCGGGCGCAGAAGCTCGGCCTGCTGCCGGTACCCGAACCCGCCGACGAAGCCGAACCCGAGCCGGTCGCGCAACCGACGGCACCTGCCCCGGAGAGCTCCGCTCCCCGGGGCGAGGGATGGTTCCGCGCCTTCGTGCGCAAGCCCCGCTGAGGGCGCGGCTCACGCCTCCCGACGTGTCCCTGCGTCGGTCTTGAGCAGACCGCCCACCAGCGCGGCGAACTGCTCCGCGCCGTGGTGTGCCGCGAGGTAGCTCTCGGCCGCCCGCGCCAGCTCGGCACGCTCCTCCGGGTGCTCCTCCAGGTGCCGGACCAGCTCGAGGACGTCGCCCGGTGCAGCGTAGGCGGCCGCGTCGCCGTAGACGGGCCGGAACCGCTCGGGCACGATCACCACGCCGCCCGCCGCCATCGCCCGCACCAGGTGCGCGGGCGGCCGCTGGACGGCCTCGGCGGGGAAGCAGGGGACGTAGTCGAGCTGCTGGAGCATCCTGCGCTGCGAGACGTCACCGGCCCGGTAGACGAGCCACTGGGCGGGCGGTCGTCCGACGGCCGCCCACACGTGGTCGAGTGCGCCGAGCAGGCGGACGTCGACCGAGTCGTCGGTGGGATAGGCACCGACGAAGTCGTCCTTCGAGGCCGGCCACAGGTCGGCGCCCTCGAACGACGCGAACCCGACGGTCGGCCGGGCGGACGGGGTGCGGGTCCGGTGCGCGCGCCACAGGCCGGGCAGGACGGGGTCGACGGCGTCGGCGTGGTGCAGCAGCAGGCCGGGCACGTCCGCGAGCTCCGCGCGGACCGCTGCGTCGGCGGGGACCCAGACGGGCTCATTGCCGAAGAGGTCGCGGGCCGCCGTGGTGACGTCCCGCGCCGACCAGAGCGCACCGCCCGTCGACTCCGTACCGCCCCGATGGGCCAGGATCGCCACGTTGCCGGCGTCGAGCGACTGGGGCTCGGCGGACGGTAGCTGGAGCACGGCCGGATCGTGGATCAGCAGCAGGTTCGTACGTGCCTCTTCGGTCGGCAGCACGTGGGTCACGACGCCCTCGTCGATGAGCCGGCGGAACTCGGGCGACAGCGCCTGGGGGAAGGACTCCGGCCTGCCGGCCAGCTCCAGGTCGGTGATGCCCACCCGCAGGCCCTGCTCGACGAGCGCGGTCAGCTCGTCGTACAGCGACACCGCGCCGTCCGAGTCGGCGCGGAAGTCCCCCGCCAGGACGACGTCGAGGTCGGGCGCCTCGACCGGAACTCCCGTGTTCTGGACGAACCTCCGTGGTGCGGCGAACGACCTCCGTGCGGGGTCCGGCGACACGTAGGGCGCCGCGCCGGCCCTGACCTGCTCGTGCCATGCCTTGAACGACTCCGCGTACTCGCGGCGGGAGGGGTGCACCCAGCGCGTGCGGAAGTCTCCGCGGGAGAGCGATCCGGAGGTCAGCCGGACGAAGGCCAGCTGGTCGTCGAGGATGAGCTGTTCACCGGGGAGTGCCGCCTCGAGCCGCTCCAGGAACTCTGTGTCGGCGCTCTTGCGCACCGGGTCGAACCCGCCGAAGCGTTCGATGACCGCCCGGGGGAACATCAGCGACGACGCGTTCTTGCGGCTCGTCGGCATCGCGAGGTGCTGGAAGCCGAGCTCTTCGGTGCAGCGGATCGACCGGCTCATGGTCGAGTGCACGGCCCGGCTCTCCAGCAAGGGCCTGACCTGCCGGGCGATGCGCTCGGGGTGCGACCAGTCGTCCGAGTCCTGGAAGGTGATGAACTGGCCGCGCGCCTCTCGTACGGCGCGGTTCCTGGCCGCGTACGTCCCGCGGTTCTGCGGCTGCACGATGACGCGCACGCGGGTGTCGAGGCCTGCCACGTCGGCGAGGATGTCCTCGAAGCCAGGGCCGGAGGCGTCGTCGAGGACGAGCAGCTCGAGGTTGCCCCAGGTCTGGTCGAGGATGGAACGCACGGCGGAGAAGATCTCCGGACCGGGACGGAACGCGGACATCACGACCGTGACCAGCGGGCCGTCCTCGGTCCCGCTCGGCCCGGGGGCCGCGAGGCTGTCGAACGGTGTCGCGCCGTCACGCGTCAGCCGGACCGGCCTGGCGTCCCAGCGGCCCACGACGGCGTCGAGGCTGCGGTTCCACGACTCGCTGCCCACACCGTGGCGTGCGGCGGCGATGTCGACCTCGAGGGACAGTCGATCGTCCTCGAGGACCTCCTGGACCACGGCGAGCTCCGACTCCAGCTCGTCCGTCGCGCCGGTGAGCTGGAGGATCTGCAGGTAGAGACGCGTCTCGTCGGTACGCCACCGCGCGTTCGGTGCCAGGTGCCTGGAGACCCGGTACATGTGTGCCGCGTCGTGCAGGTCGTCCGCCGACATGTTCTGGTAGCCGACGGTCATGGCGAGCGCGCGCCACCAGCCGGGGCGCGGCCGGCCGAGACCTGCCGCACCGCTCGCGGACGACCGCGCCGCGTCCCTGAGGTCCTCGTATGCCAGGTCGGGTGCGATACCTGCCGCCACGACCCGCCGGAAGGAGTCCGCCTGGGTCCGTCCGGCCGTGTAGGCCATCGCACGGAGGTGGTCACTGCGCCGGACGATCTGTTCGGCCAGGCCGCGCGCGACGTCGGCGTCGACGTGCCGGATACTGGGGGCGGTGGTGCCGGTCGTTGCGGATGTCGCGGTCGTCAAGGGATTCCCTCCGGAGATTGCCATGAGGGACGCACGCCTCGGGCGCCCCATCTTCACCGCTCAGCACGGAGCGTGACAACTCGGCGGGACAGCTCGGCGGAGCGGCGAGGCGACGGCCGGGTGGCCGGCGCCACCGCACCGACCGGTCGCCGCACCTGCCGAGGCGCCGTACCGCCTAAGATTCAGGGGCCCCACGATCAGCCGCCCATCTCGCGGCCGGCGCACGGGCCAGATGATTTCCGGAACTCGAGAGGTACAGCATGTCGATGTTAGTCGTCGTGGGGCTCGGATACGTCGGTCTGCCCTTGGTGCAGGCCGCCGTTCGTGCTGGATACGACGTGGTCGGTCTGGACGTGAACGAAGGGGTCGTGGCCGGGCTCAACGCCGGGCGGTCGCATGTGGACGACCTGTCCGACGACGCGGTCGCCGCACTGCTCGCCGAGGGGTTCCGCGCCTCCACCGACGAGACGGTGATCGCGTCCGCCGACGTGGTGGTCGTGTGCGTGCCGACACCGCTGTCCGACGACGGCGGGCCGGACCTCGGCGCCGTGACCGGGGCGACCCGGGCCATCGCGCGCAACCTCCGGCCGGGGACGCTCGTGGTGCTCGAGTCCACCACGTACCCGGGAACCACCGAAGAGGTCGTGCAGCCGATCCTCGAGTCGACGAGCGGGCTCAGCGCGGGCACCGACTTCCAGCTGGCGTTCTCGCCGGAGCGGATCGACCCAGGCAACCCGGTCTACGGGATGCACAACACCCCCAAGGTGGTCGGCGGTTCCACGCCGGAGGCCTCGCAGCGGGCGGCGGACTTCTACGGGAAGTTCGTCGAGACCGTGGTGGTGGCCAAGGGAACCCGCGAGGCCGAGGCCGCCAAGCTTCTCGAGAACACCTACCGCCACATCAACATCGCGCTGGTGAACGAGATGGCGCGGTTCTGCCACGAGCTCGACGTCGACCTGTGGGACGTGATCCGGCTCGCCAAGACCAAGCCGTTCGGTTTCCAGGCGTTCTATCCCGGTCCGGGCGTCGGTGGGCACTGCATCCCGATCGACCCGAACTACCTGAGCCACAACGTGCGCTCTCGCCTGGGCTACCCGTTCCGCTTCGTGGAGCTCGCGCAGGAGATCAACGCGACCATGCCCACCTATGTCGCGCGGCGGATCCAGGACCTGCTCAACGAGGACAGCAAGTCGCTGCGGGGGTCCACGGTCCTGCTGCTCGGCGTCACCTACAAGCCGGACATCGCCGACCAGCGCGAGTCGCCGGCGCGTCCGCTCGGCGAGGCGCTCGTCGCGCAGGGTGCGCACGTGGCCTTCCACGACCCCGCGGTCGAGGAGTGGCAGCTCGAGTCGACGGTGCTGTCCCGCGTCGCCGACCTGGACCAGGCGGTGGCTGGCGCCGACCTGGTGGTGCTCGTGCAGAACCACCGCGCCTACGACGTCGATGCCCTGGCCGCGGCGTCCACGCGGTTCTTCGACACCCGAGGCGTCGCGACAGGGGAGACGGTGCACCGGTTGTGACGGGCTTGAGCTCGTTCGAGGCCTAGCACATCCGACAGTACCTCAGAAAGGGATCACCCATGCGTCGTCCGTCCGTCTTCAGTCTGCTGATCGCCGCGCTGCTCCTGGTGGGTGTCGCGATGGCGTTCGTGGCAGCGGCCGAAGGCTCCGGCGCCCTGGTGCTGGCCGGCGTGGGGCTCGCGCTCCTGGCCGGCGTCGCGTACCTCGGTGACCGGCGCTCTCAGCAGACCCGCAAGTCGCTCGAGCTGCGGCTCCAGCGTGGCTTCGACGCTGCCCGCCAGGACCTGACCGAGGTGGCGTCGGGTCAGAACCTGGCCGAGCTCACGGAGCGGCTGGACCGGCTCGACCTGCGTCTCGACGAGACGCAGCGTCGTCTGGTCGCGGCGGCCGACGCCGCCCGCCTGGAGGCCGCGGAGCGCTCGGCCCGGTAGACGGGCCGGGCCGGCGCCCCGCGGAACGGCTGCCGTGGTCAGGCGGTCGTGACGGGCGTTCCCTCGCTCGCCGCCGAGTCACCACCGGGGCCCGGTGCGGGCTCGGCGGCGAACAGGCGGCCCAGCACGCTGCGCGGGCCCGTGTTCTCGGCCCCCGCCTTGTAGGACAGCTTGTGGATCGTGGTCCGCCCGAGCACCTGCTCGAACTCCTGGTCGGTCACGTCCCGGCTCATCAGGTGGCGCAGCCGGAGCGACTGGGCGGTCGGCACCCGGGGGGTCGCCTCGAAGAGCTCTCCGAACGTCGGGTCGGTGAGCACCAGCGCCTCGAAGAGGTGGTGGAACGTGAAGTAGTGCGGAAGCTTGCCGTCCTTGCGCCAGTACGCGTAGAGCGCCTCGAGGGTCAGCGTGACGAGGTGGTGGCCGGGCGTGGCGGTCAGGTTCCACGTGCCGATCGTCGTGTTCTCCTTCGCGGGGGCGAAGAAGCCGGAGGCCTCCGCGTACTTCGTGAGCCGGGCGCCCACGTCGTCGGTGAGATAGCACGTGGCGTCGAGCCACGTGCCGCCGTACCGGGCCAGGAGCTCGAGGCGCAGCAGGTCGGACCGAGCGGTGCGGTCGGTGACCAGCGCGTCGATGTCGGCCGGCAGCGAGACCAGCGTCCCGATGTTCTCGTCCGTCAGCTCGAACACCGGACGCGTGAGGTGCCGGGCCATGGTCGCGCGGCACATCTTCACGACGTCGGGCGCCTGGTCGAAGCCCTGTGCCCAGAAGACCCAGACGACGTCCGACCGGTCCTCGACCACCGTGTGCGTGGCGGCCGCGGCACGCAGCTCGTCGAGCCGCTCCGTGACCAGGGCGACCGCGTCCCGCCGGAACACGTACTGCCGCACCCCCCGTTCGAGCAGGACGGCGTCCAGACCGTCCGGGAGCGGGTCCGACTGCGACCAGTGCTGATAAGCGGTCCGAGCCTCGTCCAGCCGACCGGAGAGCTCCGCGGCGCGACCGAGCTCGAAGTACCAGTGGCGAGGTGCCGCGGCGTGCCCGGCGATGGCCCGGACCAGCGCGTCGGCGGCACCCGCGTGGTCCCCGCGGCGCCGGCGTGCGGTGGCGAGCCGGTGCAGCCACCGGGGGTCGGCCTCCGGTCCCGCGGTCGCCCGGGTCAGTGCTCGTTCCGCGCGTTCGGGGCGTCCGAGCCGACCATGGACGCGGGAGAGCAGGTACTGCGACCGCTGTGTGAGCGTAGCCAATGTCTCGCCGTTCGTCTGGAGGAGTGGCACGACAAACAGTAGGCCGGGTGGTCAGCGGTGTCGCGGAAGAACGGGGTGAAAACCGGGGTGAAATCAGCGTCGGGTCAGGACGCCGGTCCGCTGCGTGCGAGGATCAGTTCGCGCGGACGCGCAGGATCCAGGACGACGGCAGGTTCCCGCCGCGGGTGTGCGGTCCCACCTCGGAGCGGACCCTGTCGGCGGCACCGCTGACGGTCGCGGTGCGGCCGGTCGGAGAGGTCGCGACCAGAGCCGCCGCCTGCCCGCTGCGGTAGCGGTCGGTCACCTTGATCGAGGCGACCCGGCGCAGGCCGAACAGCTCCGCCGCGGCGTCCTGCGTGAGCAGGCGCCCCCAGCGCGCGTAGCCGTTGCCCGGCGCGCGGAGGCTGTACGGGTCGGCCACGGAGCGCTCGTACGGCACCACTGACGACCACACGTCCTCCGAGTGCGCCGTGCGTCCCCCGCTCGACGAGAAGTAGTGGGCCTCGACCGGCCGGCCCGCGTAGGTGAGCACCCGGGCGCGGGTCCTGGTCGCCGTCGTGTCCCGGACGGCCCCGATCCAGTGCCTGGCGTAGCGGGACGTCAGGTTCTCGTAACCGGTGAAGTGCTGGTCGCGCACGTCGTCCACCAGGTGGCAGCGGCACTTCGACTTCCAGCTCGCCATGCGGACCAGGGCGAACGAGCGGGCGACCACGGCCTGCGCCTCGAGCGCCGCCGCCCCGCCGTTCGCGCCCCACGAGGCCGGCATCTCCGCGAGGCCGTACAGATAGGCGCTGTGGAGCAGCATCCGGTTGACCACATTGGGCTCGCCCGCGGACGCCGTGAGCTGGAGCCGGCCCCACCGGTAGGAGCCGTGCGCTCCGTCGACCCGCACGATCGCGGGAGGGCCGTCCGGCCGGTAGGCACCGGTCCCTGACCACTGCAGCCACATCCGGGCCTGGCGGTAGGTGTGGCCGCCGGTTCGGACGACCACGTCACCGCCGGAGACCGACACGGCGAGCGGCCCGGTACCGCGCGCCAGCGTCTCGCCCCTGGCGCGGAGCCGCCACGACCCGCGATCCAGGCTGATGCGGGTGGGCCCCGAGTCGCCGTACCCCGCGTAGCGGTACGGATCGGGCCCGTACACCTGCACGTCGATGGCGCGGGGCGTTCCGGCGAACGCGGTCCGGCTGCCTGTGTAGTAGTGATCGAGGATCCGTGACACGGAGGACCCCTCGCGAGCCATCTGATAGGCGCCGTACTGGGCCATGCCCACCCCGTGCCCGTACCCCGAGCCGTCGATGGTGAACGAACCGGGGACGTCCGCCGCGGCGGCCGGGGGAACGACCAGGCCGGCCGCCATCGCGAGGGCGGCGGCGCCGGCCGTGACCAGGCGGGCGAGGACGAGCCCAGGAGCACGCCCGTTCTTGGCATTCCGCGTCGGCTTCATCGCTGCACCTCCACCGCCACTGTGCCCTACGGGGCGTAGCTCGGCATCCGCGCAGCCGACCGTCAAGGTGACGGGTGAGCGGGTCGGTGTCGTCAGCCCGCCCGTCGTCAGCCCGTCAGCCGCGGATCCGCTTGACGACCTTCTTGCGCAGGCCGGAGCGCCGCGTCTGCTCGTCGACCCAGCCCATGGCCGGGTGCCGCAGGGCGGTCCGTGCGGTGTTGAGGGTCGCCTTGACCACCGGGTTCTGCTTGGGCGCCCCCGGCAGGCCGAGCAGCGACAGCCGCTGGCCGGCGACGTAACGTGACCGGTCACGCGGTGCCGCGGAGCTGAGCCAGGCCACGGCGTTCTCGCGCCGGTCGGACAGCGACTTGGGCTGCATGCAGTACGACACCGTGTCGACGAGCTGCTGCAGCGTCTCCGGCGCGTCGAAGTCCGAACCCTCGCGGTGCAGCGCGTCGATCACCGTGACCGGGATGCGGTTGCTGTTCTCGTACGGGGCCAGGCGCGACAGCAGCCGCGTCGTCTCGACGGAGATCGACCGGACGCCGAAGATGGAGCGTGCCGTGACGAGCGCCGTGGAGAAGCAGCCCACGATCGCGACGACGTCGGACGAGAGCAGCATCACCTCGACCGGCAGCGGGTCGGTGACGATCTCGAGCGTGACGCCCGCTTCGTGGGCCGCCCGCTCGACCGGGGCGAGGAATCCGGGCGGGGCCGACGGGTGCGGCTTGAAGCGCACGACCTCCGCGCCGGCCTTCGCGGCGGCGGAGATCATCCGGCCGTGCATCTCGGCCTCTTCGTGCATGGTCACCAGGCCGAGCGCCGCGAGGTACTGGCCGACGACGACCGCGGCCGGCGGCTGGTCCTCCTCGGGGGCCGACACGCTCTTCGCGGCGATCTCCTCGATCACCTTCCGGAAGGACTCGCTCGGGATGACCGTCGGCGTCACGCCGTACTCGCTCAGCAGGACGGGACGAAGGCCGGGCACCAGGTCGAGGTGCAGCAGCCCGTCGAGCCGCTGGATGATGTCGAGCGGCAGCTCGTTGCGCGTCGGGCCGTAGCTCATCAGGCCGTCCGCGTACACGGTGATGCCACCGGTGTGGAAGATGCGGGCGAGCGTCTGCGCCGGGTTGACCCACACGGACTCCGCGACGATGTCGATCGGCCCGTCGCCGAGGCCCCAGTGGCCGCGCAGCAGCCGTTCGAGCATGGGACGCTCGCGCGGGCCCGGCTTCCAGTCGGCAGGGTGGATCGGGGCGATCAGGTCCGTCAGGTGCACCACGCGGTCGAACCGGGCGAGCACCGGGGCAGAGCCCTCGATCTCGTCGGCGGCGGGCGTGAGCTCGGGGGCGAACGCGTTGTTCACGACGAGCAGCACGCGCTCGCCGTCGGGCTCCCCGAGGAGTCCCGCGTCTGCGGCGGCCGCGGCGGTGGCCGCGCCGAACAGTGTCGAGGCGACGACGAGCTGGGTCACGACTGCACCTCCTGCTGTGCCTTGAGTGTCTTGTCCTTCGGAAGGTCGTGGGGGAGCAGCCCGTGCAGCAGCCGTTCCCGCTTGCGCGACATCTGGCTGGCCTCCTGGGCGAGCACGTCCTCACGCAGGCCCGCGAACAGCTCCCGGGCCCCGCGGCGGAGCTCGCGACGCACCTCGTGCGACATGTTGCCGCGCCGGCTCATGTGGTGGGCGATCAGCGCCAGAGCGGTCCGGGTGAGCTTCGGGAGGAACTGCTCGCCGTCGCGGTCCGCCTCGACGATGTCGAACGTCTGCCGCATCGCGGGCAGGATGTCGAGCTGCCGGCGGTCGAACGTCGCCGTGAGCGACGTGGTGACGGTGCGGCGGTAGCAGAGGGTCGGCGCGTCCACGGTGGCGTACGACCGGGACCGGAGGAAGAGGTCCCAGATCCAGGGCCGGTCCTCGGCCGTGTGCAGACCCTCCGGGAACGCCAGGAGCCCGTCCTTCTCGATGGAGCGGTCGAAGATGCCCGCCCAGCTGTACGGGTAGTCGACCATGGTCGTGTAGTTGACCGGGAGGATGGAGTCGCGCGGGTCGAGCGCGACCCCGCGGCGCGCCTGCGGGGCCCAGGTCAGGTCGCGGCGGCGCGCACGGACGGCCGTGTGGTCGGTGCGGATGAAGTCGACCTTGAGGGCGTCCATCGCGTCCATGAGGTGAGCGAGGCGGCGGGGAGCCAGCCAGTCGTCGGCGTCGGCGAACGCGACGTACCGGGCGGACGTCGCCGCGACGCCCTGGTTGCGCGCGCTCGCCGCACCCACCGGGTTCTTGTTCTCGATGACCTCGAGGTTCGGGAACCGGTCGGAGAACGTCCGGGCGATCGCAGCCGTGTCGTCGGTGGATCCGTCGCTGATCACGACGATCTCCAGCTCGTGGGGGTCGTCCACCTGCTTGGTGAGGCTCGTCATCAGGTCGCCGATGTACTCACTCGCGTCTTTACCAGGCACGATGACGGACACGCGTGGCCGCGTGGTGATGCTCATATACCGGGTCCCTCGGTCTGATTGCTCGGGCTGTGGCGCGCACGGGGGTAAGCCGCCCGGCAAGCGCCGTCCGGCATTCATCTAAGCACACGCGGCGGTATCACGACGGGCAGGCCGGTCCCCGTACCGAGGACGGCGCGCCCCTTCCGCAGGATCTTCACTCGGGCAGCTCTTCCGCACCGTGCACCGGCACCGTGCACCGGCGCCGTGCACCGGCCCGCGCACCCGCGCCGCACGCGGTCCGTCAGGGCGTGACGGACCGGAACGCGCGCGCGAAGTCGGGTGCGAGCGTGGGCGCGTACACGTCGGAGATGTGGTTGGGGTCCGCGTAGACGACCACCCCGCCGATGGCGGCGGGACAGGTCGTCGCGTCGCAGAACCGGTCCGTGAGGTCGATGACGGTGACGTCGGAGCTCGCGGCCGCGGCGGCCTCCTCCGTCAGACCCCGGCCGGCGAACGCCGCGTCCCGCGAGACGGAGCACCTGCCGGGATCGGAGTAGTTCTCGCTGACGCAGGACAGGGCGTCCTTGCGGGGCAGGGGCGCGTCCTTCATGGCGAACACCTGAGCCCCGGTGCCTGCCAGGGCGTCGAACCCGGCCGCCAGACCGGTCGTCCCTCGACGTCCGGCGCCGTCGTCCTGGAACGTCGATCCCTCGTAGTACGCGGACAGGACGGCGTCGGGCCGCAGCTCGGTGATCTTCTCGAGGGTCCGTTCGTTCGCCGCGACGCACTCGGCGGAGCCGGCGAGCGTCCGTGGCGTGAACGAGAAGGGGCACGAGTTGCGCAGGAACGTCACGACCCGGTAGTCCTCCGTCTTCGCCGCCTCGATCACGGACTGGGCGAACATCCGCGCGTGGGAGTCGCCCACCACGGCGATCACCTTCTCGCTGTCGGGGTTGCCGTACTCGCACATCGCCGTCTCGTCCTCCGGGCGGTCGGCGTCGCACCGTTCGCCGTCGACGAGCCAGAGGTGCTTGCCCTCGGCGGCCGGGTTCGGCAGCAGCGCAGGGTCGTCCGTGATGAACGGTGCGTAGCTGCCGTCGCGAGTGGCGCCGGCGCCGAACCGCTCGTTGCCCGCGTCCCTGGCCTGCTCGACGGCCGCGGCGCCCTGGGCCCACCGGTTCTCCTGCAGGTTCGGCTTGATCCAGAACACGGACGCGCTCCCGGCCACCAGCAGCATCGCGACCAGAGCGGCGACGAGAGCGCGCGCGTCGCTCCTGCGCGCCCACGCCGCCTTGCGGAACGGCTGCTCGACCCAGTTGTAGGAGGCCCACGAGAGCGCGAACATCACCACGAGCAGGCCGAGCACCTCGAACTTGTCGGGGTGGCGGCCGGCCAGCACCACGAAGTAGACGGCGACAGGGAAGTGCCACAGATACAGCGAGTAGGAGACGTTGCCCACCCACTGCACGGGACGGAGGTCGACCAGCGGGCTGAGGGAGCCCGCCCCGCTCGTCCGCCCCGCGGCGATCACGGCGGCGGTGCCGAGCACGGGCAGCAGGGCGTTGGTCCCGGGGAACGGGGAAGCCGCCGTCAGGGTGAAGGCGCTCCACCCGACGGCGCCGAGCCCCGCGAGCGCGAGCAGCGCCCTGGGCAGGCGGAACCCGTCGGTGTAGCGCAGGACGACGGCGAGCACACCGCCGATCCCGAGCTCCCAGAGCCGCGTCGTCGTGACGAAGTACGCGGACGGGTCACCCTGGCCGACCAGGACCACGCTCCAGACGAACGAGGGCACGATCACCAGCGCGAACACGGTGACGAGGCATGCCGCCAGAGGTGGGGCGCCGCGTCGGCGCGCGACCTGCGCGGCGACGAACGCGGCCAGCGCCACCAGGAGGGGCCAGAGCAGGTAGAACTGCTCCTCCACCGCGAGCGACCAGAAGTGCTGGAAGGGCGTCTCGGCGTTCTCCGAGTTGGAGTAGTCGACCGAGTCGGCGGCCAGGATCCAGTTCTGCACGTAGAAGATGGAGCCGAGGGCCTGCCGCCCGAGGTTGCGCAGCTCCGCCAGCGGGAGCACGAAGGGCGCGGTCACCACGACGGCGAGGATGGCGAGCAGGCTCGCCGGCAGGATGCGGCGGGCACGGTTGGCCCAGAAGTGACCGAGGCGGATCCGCCCCGTGGCGCGCACCTCCTTGATCATGTGCCCGGTGATGAGGAAGCCCGAGATCACGAAGAAGACGTCCACACCGATGTACCCGCCCGGCATCAGGTCCGGACGCAGGTGGTTCGCGACGACGAGGAGGACGGCGAGGGCACGCAGCGCCTGGACCTCGGGGAGGAACGTGCGCCTCGTGGTGGCGGGGACGGGAGTAGCCCCTGGGCGCGTCGCGGTCGCGGTCGCGGTGGTTTTCACTGGGTTCCTGATCGTGCGAGGGTCGGGCAAGCTCGGGCAGACCCGCGAGGATATACGAGAGCGCTGCTGGCCCGGGGCCGGTCGTGAGGGTAGTGCACTACCCTGATGGGCAGCGGGGCCGCGACCATTCCGGCCTCGAATCCCGTACCAAGAGACTACGAGGAATCTCCAGCACATGTCAGTGAAGGCCGACCCGTCGGCGATCGTCATCATCCCTGCCCGCGGTGGTTCGCAGGGCGTCCCGCTGAAGAATCTCGCACGAGTCGACGGCATCACGCTGGTCGGGCGCGCGGTCCAGGCGGCGCTCGCGGCGCCCTCGGTGGCCCAGGTCATCGTCTCGACGGATCACGACGAGATCGCCGCGGAGGCCCGGTCGCACGGGGCGCGCGTCGTGGCGCGCCCGGCGGAGATCGCCGGTGGTACCGCGTCGTCGGAGTCGGCTCTGCTGCACGTCCTCGACCGGGTCGAGGCGGGCGACGGCGGCCTGCCTCCCCAGGAGATCCCGCCCGTGACGGTCCTGGTGCAGTGCACCTCGCCGTTCATCGACCCGGAGGACCTCGACACCGCGATCCGCCGCGTCGCCGCGGGCGAGAAGGACGTGGTGGTGGCCGTGTCCGAGACGCACGACTTCCAGTGGCGGATGGACGACGGCGTCGCCAGCCCTGTGGGACACACCACCGAGTACCGCCCACGCCGCCAGGAGCGGCCGCAGCACTTCCGCGAGACCGGTGCGTTCTATGTGATGCGGACGGAAGGGTTCCGTGCAGGAACCACCCGGTTCTTCGGCGACGTCGGGATCCAGCCGGTCGCCTCGGAGTGGGCCATCGAGATCGACGAGCCGCGTGACCTCTGGCTCGCCCGTCAGCTCGTCGACCAGGACACGGACGCGATGCGCGCGCCCCTCGACGTCGACGCGCTCGTCACCGACTTCGACGGCGTGCACACGGACGACCACGCCTACGTGGACCAGGACGGTACCGAGCAGGTGCGCGTGAGCCGCGGCGACGGTATGGGCGTCTCCCTCCTGCGCCGCACCGGGCTGCCGATCCTGATCCTGTCGACGGAGACCAACAAGGTGGTCGCCTCCCGTGCCGACAAGCTGAAGGTGCAGGTCATGCACGGTGTCGAGGACAAGGCGAGCGCGCTGCGCGCCTGGATCGCCGAGCAGGACCTCGACCCGGCGCGTGTCGCGTATGTCGGCAACGACGTCAACGACCTCGCCGCCATGGCGATCGTCGGCTGGCCGGTCGCCGTCGCGGACGCGCGTCCTGAGGTCAAGGCTCAGGCGAGGCTAGTACTGTCCCGCGAGGGCGGGAACGGTGCGGTTCGTGAGATCTGTGACCGTATACTCGCTGCGCGTCCGGGTGAAGTAGCCGCCAGTTCGGCAGCTGCCCAGACCCCTGTCGTCACCGGTTAGTCCCGACGACACGTAACAGCACTACCCTGTGCTCGACCCTTTCGGAAGGACCTTCTTATGAGCGCGACGAACGCGCAGCCCGCGCCGGTCTCCATCGGCGACCTGCAGGTCGGCGCCGATCAGCCCGTCTACGTGATCGGCGAGATCGGCATCAACCACAACGGTGACGTCGAGATCGCCAAGAAGCTGATCGACGTCGCGGTCGAGGCCGGGTGCCAGGCCGTGAAGTTCCAGAAGCGCACCCCGGAGATCAGTACTCCGAAGGACCAGCGCGACAAGATTCGTCAGACGCCCTGGGGCGAGATGACGTACCTCGAGTACAAGTACAAGGTTGAGTTCGAGGAGCCCGAGTACACGGAGATCGACGCGTACGCCAAGGACAAGGGCGTGCAGTGGTTCGCTTCCCCGTGGGACGCCCCGTCGGTGGAGTTCCTCGAGAAGATGGACGTGCCCACCCACAAGGTGGCCTCCGCCTCGGTGACGGACCACGAGATGCTGCGTGCGCTCGCCGCCACGGGCAAGCCGATCATCCTCTCGACCGGTATGTCGACGCTCGAGCAGATCGACGCCGCCGTGGAGATCCTGGACACGAGCAAGCTCGTGATCCTGCACTCCACGTCGACGTACCCGCTTCCCCCCGAGGAGGCGAACCTGCGCACCATCACGACGCTGCAGGAGCGCTACGGCGTGCCCATCGGCTACTCGGGCCACGAGACCGGTCTGCAGATCTCGATCGCGGCGGTGGCGCTGGGCGCCGTCGCCGTCGAGCGGCACATCACGCTCGACCGCGCCATGTGGGGTTCGGACCACGCCTCCTCGCTCGAGCCCAAGGGCCTCGAGAACCTGGTGCGCGACATCCGCATCCTGGAGAAGGCTCTTGGCGACGGCCAGAAGCGCGTCATGCCCGGTGAGTTCTCGCCGATGTCGCGTCTTCGCCGCGTCGACGCCTGAGCCGCAGGTTCAGGCGTCGAACGATAGAGCCTGAGCCGGAGGCGGAGACACGGGCTCGGGCGTCCGACAAAGGATCCTGAGCCGGCACGAACATACTGGAGGAGGCGGGCACCCACGCCGGGTGCCCGCCTTCGCCGCACAGGAAGGAACACTGTGAGCGAGCGGGACGAGTCGTCCAACATGCCTCGGGCGACCGTGGTCGCCGTCGTGCGCGACGAGGAGCCGTATCTCGAGGCGATGGTGCGTTCCGTCCTCGGCCAGGACTATCCGCATCCCCTGCACCTGGTGCTGGCCGTCGGTCCGTCGAAGGACCGTACCCGGGAGATCGCCGACAAGCTGGCGGTCGAGACGGGCCGCGTCACCGTGGTGGACAACCCGACGGGGTCCAAGTCCGTCGGCCTGAACTCCGGTCTCGAGCTCATGCCGGAGGGACACTCGATCTTCGTGCGTGTCGACGGCCACACCGTGGTCGAGCCCACGTACGTGCAGCGTGCCGTCGAGGCGCTCCTGTCGTCCGGGGCCGACGGCGTGGGCGGGCGCATGCTCCCCGTCGGCGACACCCCCACCCAGCGTGCCGTGGCGCGCGCGATGAGCCACCCCGCGGGCCTGGGCGTCGCGTCGTTCCACACGGGTGGCGAGGCCGGGCCGGCCGAGACCGTCTATCTCGGCACGTTTCGCCGCGAGGCGCTCCAGCGGGTGGGTGGTTACTCCCCGGTCTACGTCCGCGCCCAGGACTGGGAGCTGTGCCTGCGCCTGCGCAACAGCGGCAGCCTGCTCTGGTTCGACCCCTCGCTGGTGGTGGACTACAAGCCGCGGCGCGCCCTGCGCGAGGTGGCCAAGCAGTTCTGGCGTACGGGCATGTGGCGCCGTGAGGTCATCCGCAACAACCCCGACACCGCCAACCTCCGCTACCTGGCGCCTCCGACGGTGGTCGTGGCGCTCGGCGTGTCGGTCGTGGCGGCGGCCGTCGGCGCGGTGGCCGGTCTGCCCGGCCTCGTCGTCGCGGGCCTGGTGCCCCCTGCCGGGTACGCGCTGGGAGTCTGTCTCGCCTCGGCGCACGCCGCGACCCGCCGTCCCCGGCTGGACGCCGCCTCGGCGCTCCGTCTGCCCGCGACGATCGCCGTCATGCACATGGCGTGGGGCGCAGGATTCCTGCGCGGCCTCACCGACCGCGTCCGGGTGGACGACGGCGCGTAGCCGCGGGGCAGTGGGCCCTCAGACGCCGGTGATCCGGTCGATGGCGCGCTTCACCGGGCGGGCCGTCGCGACGAGGGCGCCGTACACCGGTGCGGGCAGCACCGACTGTGCGACCACCCTGGCGTGCCGTCGCCTGGACCACGGCTGGACGTCGGACAGCGACGACAGCCCCCCGGAGGCGCGGAGCTCCGCCAGCTCCGTGATCGCCTGCGGCAGCTCGGACTCCGCCGAGTGGAGGTAGTTGTCGTCCAGCCACTCGGCGTCGGGCGTCGGGCCGTTCTCCCGGAAGGCCTTGCCGGCGTCGGCGAGCGGCAGCATGCAGCCGCTCCCGGCGAACGGCTCGTTGAGCAGCTCTGCGCTGACCCCGAAGTCGTCGATGATCGCCGTCTGCAGGTGCAGCGCGAGCGACTCCAGCGCGGCGGTCGAGCTGACCGTCACCAGCGCGGTACCCGGCTGCAGCCACTCGGCCATCGGGCCGTCCACGAACCGCACGGCGTCGCTGCGGTGGCCGAGACGCGCGTGCTCGGCGTCCCACAGCTCGTCGTACGGGTGCCTCTCGTTGTGCGTCTGCCGCTCGCCCTTGCGCGCACGCAGCTTGACGATGACGTCGAACCCCTCGCCGGCGATCCCGGCGAGACCGTCGAGCAGCCGGACACGGTCCTCGCGGTCCTCCGGGACCTTCGCCTGCGCCGCGAACACCACGCGCTCGGTGGGCCGGGCGGGGATCGCCGTGAGCCGCTCGAGGAACGGCAGGTGGGTCAGGACGATGCGCGGGGCGACACCCTGTTCGGCGAACGCGTCGCGGTAGGCGGCGATCTCGTGGCGGCTGTGCACGATGAACGCGTCGCACCAGCGTCGCCACGCCGCGCCACGTGAGGTGGCGGGCAGCGCCATCCCCGGAAGGCCGGAGACCAGGACGGGCGGGTTGGTCGGGTCGGCGCGGACGACGATGCGGGCCACGACCTCCGCGACCGGTCCGGTGGCGGCCACCAGGACGATGTCGGGACGGGTCGCGCGCACGTGCGCCTTGAGCTCCTTGAGGCTCAGAACCGGCGGCCGCACGACCGAGGAACCGGCGACCGCCGCCGCGATCTGGTTCGTGGTGGGCACGATCGGGGTGTGCACGAGAACCGCGGTGCGTGCCAGGCCCTCGTCCTCGGGTGCGCCGATCTGGTCGAGCGTGGCGCAAGCCCACTTGAGGTAAGAGTCGCTGTCCGCGACGGCGAGCACGCGGATGGTCATCCGTGGTCCTCCGGGTCGTTCGGGTCGATGAGCGGGTGCGTGGCGGTGGCCGGGGGTGCGGCGGCGTCCTGCCGTGCCGCGTCCGCCGCGAGGCGGAGCACGCTCGACAGGTGCGCGCGCAGGCCCGGTGTCGCGCGGGACGTCCACCAGTCGTCCGCGACGGGCACGGCCGTCACCTCGACCGCGCGCGGAGCGAGGATGGTGGTGAGCAGGACCGCCGCCGTCGACGGCAGGCTGACGACCCGCTGCGGCGTCGCCATGCCGCGTAAGCGTAGCTCCACCGGTGCCTGCGCGGTGTCCACGACGAGGTCGCGGACGGCGGTGAGCCGCGCCAGCAGCTCAGGGGTCTGCCGCCGGTGCGGGAGGTAGCGCACCGGACCGTCGGCGGCGAGGCCCGCCACCCAGGACACGTAGGCGCCGGGATCCACCAGGCCGTCGGCGGCGAGTGCCGACCCGATCACCACCGTCGGCTCGGTCGGGGCGTCCCCGACCGGGACGCTCGCCAGCCACGAGAAGTCGTTGCGCACCACGGTGAACCCCTGTGCCGCGAGGTTTGTCCGGATCGCGGGTTCGAGCGGGAGGGCTGTGAAGAACGTCACCCGGCCCTGTGCGGCGAGGTGGCGCAGGCGGCG
The DNA here is from genome assembly GCF_054782895.1 of Promicromonospora xylanilytica. Classification (NCBI taxonomy): domain Bacteria; kingdom Bacillati; phylum Actinomycetota; class Actinomycetes; order Micrococcales; family Promicromonosporaceae; genus Promicromonospora; species Promicromonospora xylanilytica. Next base: position 122,759 of record NZ_BAAGRP010000002.1, on the reverse strand, counting down.
CGCCGCGGCGGCGCCGAGCTGCCTGCGCGGGGCCCCGGCCCCGGACCGCATGCGGACGAGCGGCTCGCGCGCCGCGAGGCGGCGCGCCAGCTCGAGCGTGGCGAGCCCGTCGTCGACCAGCACCACGCGCTCCAGACCGCACCGCACCAGCGCCGTCGCCTGGAAGAGGCCGGAGAAGGCGTCGCCGACCAGCCAGATCGGCTCGTGGGCCGCCAGGGCCGCACGGCGTCCGGCCATGGCCACCTCGACGCCGTCGGGAAGCCCGAAGCCGCGGACCGCGTCGAGCGCCGCACCGAGGGCCGGGACGTCGTCGCGGACGTGGACGTGCGTCGGGGCCCCGCCGTGGCCGGCCGCGTGGGCCTCGACGGTGCACAGGAGCTGGAGCGGCGACTCCACCAGGGCCCCGGCGGGCCGCGCCGGCCGGGGTGGCAGGGCCGCCGGGACGGGACGGGCGGTCAGCACGCCGTGCAGTCTCTCACGCGCCCGCGAGCCGGGCGCACGCTCGTGCGCACGCTCGCGGGACCGCCACTCGCCCGTGCGGACGGCGGCGGACGCGCCTCGCGGTGGAGGCGATGTGGAAGCCCGGTGGACAGGTGTGCTCACCTGCGGGGGGACGGCTGGAGGTGAATCCGACCAATGCGGTAGGGTTTTGCTTCGGGCCGATACGATCCCTGGTCCGACTAGGATTTGAGATGGCCGTCCGTCGCGGCCGCCACCATAGAGACAGGAATCCCTGCGCATCGTGAGCAACCCGACGACCGATGTGGCTGCGCCCCAGTCACCACCTGGCAAGGGCGGCAAGCCGCAGCCACCGCCACCGATCGTGCCCGACACGACATCGGCAGAACGGCTGGCGCTCGCTGAGAAGTACCGCCTCAAGCCGCTGAACGTCCGCCCGCCGCTCGGCGAGTACATCAAGGACGTCGCGAAGCGCTGGGCCTTCATTCGGGTGATGGCCTCGTCCACCGCCTACGCGAAGAACCAGAACAACTATCTCGGCCAGCTCTGGGCCGTCCTCACGCCGATCCTGAACGCCGCCGTGTACGTGCTGATCTTCGGCCTCGTGCTCAACGTGAGCCGCGGCGTGCACAACACCGTCGCGTTCATCGTCGTCGGCATCTTCATGTTCCGCTTCGTCGAGGCGTCGGTCACCGGCGGAGCCAAGTCGATCAGCGGCAAGACCCAGCTGCTGCGTTCCCTGCACTTCCCGCGCGCCGTGCTGCCCATGTCGTCGGTCCTCTCGCAGTTCGCGACCCTGATCCCCGCGCTCGTGGTGATGTGCGGGATCGTGCTGCTCAGCGGCCTGCTCCCGGCATACGACATGGAACGGGTGACCTGGTGGTGGCTCCTGCTGCCGGTGGCCGTGCTGCTGCTGGTCATCTTCAACACGGGCATCGCGTTCATGATGGCGCGGCTCGTGGCCACCACACCGGACCTCGACAACGTCATCGGCTTCGTCATGCGCCTGGTGATGTACGCGTCCGGCGTGATCTTCCCGGTCGCGAACTACATCGAAGGTCTCGACCTCGGCGGATGGCGGCAGACCGTCGTCGAGGCGATCTTCGACTACCAGCCGGTCGCCGTCTACCTGCACCTGGTCCGGTCGTGCGTCCTGTCGGAGGAGACCATCCCGCAGGACGGCCTGATGTGGGCCTTGGGCGTGTTCTGGGCCGTGCTGTTCTTCGTGGTCGGCTTCATCGTGTTCTGGCGGGCCGAGGAGAGGTACGGACGTGACTGAGGCAGAAGCACACCTGGACTTCGACCTCGAGCTGGAGCCCGAGGACCTGGACGACACGGCGCCCGTGACGCGGCTCGGCGACCCGTGCCTCGTGGTGGACGACCTGAACATCGTCTACCGCGTGATCGGGAGCCGTGGGAAGAAGGGTGCAGGGGACTCCCACATCACCGAGGTGGAGGACAAGCGGAACTTCCTCCAGCGGCTGATCAGCTCCGGCCGGCAGCACATCGGCGCGGTGAGCGAGGTGCACGCCGTGCGCGGCATCTCGTTCACGGTGCGGCACGGCGAGTCGGTCGGCATCGTCGGCGTCAACGGGTCGGGCAAGAGCACGCTGCTGCGGGCCATCGCGGGGCTGATGCCGGCGAAGTCCGGCAGCGTGCACGTCTCCGGCGAGCCCTCGCTGCTCGGCGTGAACGCCGCCCTCATGCCGCAGCTCTCGGGTGAGCGGAACATCATGATCGGCGGCCTGGCGCTGGGGCTCACACCCAAGCAGGTCGAGGAGCGGTTCGACGACGTCGTGGAGTTCGCCGGTATCGGCGACTTCGTGTACATGCCGATGCGCACGTACTCCTCCGGTATGGGCGCCCGCCTGCGCTTCGCCATCTCGTCCTCGGCGCAGCCCGACATCCTGATGATCGACGAGGCGCTCGCCACGGGAGACGCGGCCTTCAAGGCCAAGTCGAAGGCCCGCATCGAGCAGGTGCGGGAGAACGCCGGCACGATCTTCCTGGTGAGCCACTCGATCTCGACCATCGAGGCGATGTGCAACCGGGTCCTGTGGATCCACGAGGGCCAGCTCGTCATGGACGGGCCCGCCCACGAGGTCACCGAGGAGTACAAGAAGTTCGTCCGTGCGCACCGGCCGCCCGGCAAGGGCCGGGGCAACGGCCCCGGCCGTGGCAAGGGCGGTCCGGGACGCGGTAACGGCCCGGGCCGGGGGAACGGTCCAGGCCAGAACAACGGCCAGAACAACGGCCAGAACGACGGCCCCCGTCGCGGACCCGACGGCGAGCAGCCCGCCTGACCGGAGACGGAGCTGGACCGCACGGCAGAGGGCCCGGTGACCGATCACGGTCACCGGGCCCTCTGGCACCTTCGAGGAGCGACGGGGCGTCGCGTCACTCGCCCTCGACGGCCTGGATCAGGCCGTGGTGCTCCTTCTCGAACCGAGCGGTGTAGTCCTCGAAGAGCAGCTGGTCGACGCCGTTCGCCGCACGCAGGCGGGTGATCGACGTCGGCTCCTCGACCTGTTCCGTGGGCTGGCCCGACTTGCCCTGGTGCCCGACCCGCTCGGCGACCGGGACGCCGGTGCTCGCCACGGCCGCCAGGTGGCTGGCCGCCAGGTGCTTCATGGTGCCGACCAGGTGGAACCGCTCCTCGAGGGTCTCCCGGCACAGCCGCTCGAGCTCGGACTCGCTCAGGTCCGCCGTCGCCTCCAGCCAGTACATGTCCTCTTCGTTGGCGATGGGGCCGTATGCGCCCCGGTCGCCGTACCGCGCGCGGTACTTGGCCTGGATCGCGGGGTGCGTGGTCGCGATCTGCCGGGACAGCATGTTGGTCAGGCCGTTCTCGACCGTGTACGCGATGTGGTCGTCGAAGGTCGGCGACTTGTCGCGGGTCCCGATGATGTGGGGCGTCGCCTGGCGCTTGAAGTACCCGGAGCGGATCTGGGCGACCGGGTCGCGCAGGACCGTGAAGTAGGACAGGCGGCGGCCCGGCAGCGTGAAGCCGAAGGGGTGGTGCTGGTGCACCACCATGAAGTCGGCCAGCTCCTTCGCGGAGTAGTTCAGCGCGCGTTCGATCTGGAGCTCGCCGAACCGCCGGTTGATCTCGATCATCCTGGCCCACGGAACGGTCCGCTTGAGCGAGACGATCATGCTGGTCCCGCCCGAGAACGGCAGGTGGAAGAACACCGGGAGGACCTCGGGGTCCGCCGCGTTCCGCAGGGCGGCGAACTGCTGGGAGCCTGCGTCGGTTCCCCAGATGCTGACGAACCGCTCCTCGAGCCCGGGGAACGCCTCCAGCAGCTGCGCCATGCGCTCCTTGGCCTCGTCCTCACGCCCGAGCGCCGAGAGCGCCGTCGAGACGACCGGTTCGGCGAAGGCGGGCGGTCCACCCGGGACGCGCTTGCGGGGGACTGCCGCCGCCTCCTCGAAGCGGCCGGCCTCCGCGAGCATCACGGGGAGCCAGGACTCGGCGCCCCGGTCGCCGAAGATCTTCCAGAGGGCCGTGACCACACCGAGGGTGATGCCCTCCCAGTCGTGGGTGCGATTGCGCACGGCGAGCTTGCGCAGCTCCGCGACCTCCTCCTTGGAGGGTGTGGTCCCGGCGGCGCTCGACACGAGCAGGTCGGCGAACCCGTGCTGCACCTCGTCGAGGGCGGTCCGGTGGGCGGTGACCGGTCCGAACTGGCCCCTGAACCGAGCGCCGAGCGCCTTGCCCTCGCCGTAGCCGCGACGCCAGTCGGGCGTGCGCTTGTCATCCATCGCTGATTCCTCACATGCGTACTTCTGCTCCGTGACGCGGCGCGTCGCGGCGTTCCCCGCTCGGGCGATCTGAATCTAACCACAGACCCTTGACACTGCCTGGGGGCCGAGTCAAGCACCCAGGCGGTTCGCGAGGTACGCACGCACCGTACGGACGGCCTCCTCGACGGGCACCTGGGAGGTGTCGATGACCACCTCGGCATCGGTCGGCTCCTCGTACGGCGACGAGATGCCGGTGAAGTCGGGAATCTCGCCGGCGCGTGCCTTCGCGTAGAGACCCTTGCGGTCGCGCGCCTCGCACACCTCCAACGGGGTGCTGACGTGCACCAGCACGAAGTGCGCGCCGGTGGCCTCCGCCAGCGCCCGCACCCGGGCCCGGCCGGCGGCGAACGGTGCGATCGGCGCTGCGACGGCGATGCCGCCGTGCTTGGCCACGAGGGACGCCACGTACCCGATGCGCTCCACGTTCGTCTCGCGTGACTCCCTGTCGAAGCCCAGGCCCTTGGAGAGGTGGTGGCGCACGGCGTCGCCGTCGAGCAGCGTGGATCCGAGCCCGTCGTCGTCCAGCTCCGCGGCCAGGGCACGCGCGACCGTCGACTTGCCCGAGCCCGACAGGCCGGTGAAGAAGACCACGGCACCGCGGCGGTGCGCGCCGCTCGCGGCACGCTCGATCTCCGCGGCGGAGACCTCCGGGTAGAGCCGGGCGACCTCGGTCCCGTGCAGGGTGGGCAGTGCGGCCAGCCGCTGAGCGGTGGCGGCCGTGCGGTGCGCCGCGAGCGTCTCGGTGCGGCCCGGCCCGTAGGCGTCGGCGACGTCGTCGAGGGAGGACGCGCCGAGGCCGGACCACGGGACGACGACGGTGCGGACCGGGCGCGTGCCGCCCGCGAGCCCGGCGGCGAGGGCCGAGGCAGCCCGCACCAGGCCGGATGCGCCGACCGCGCCGGGCGCGGGGGTGCGGCGTGCGACGGGCACGAGCACGAGGACCGCCGCGGCGCCGTCGGCCAGGCGGCCGGCGAGGTCGACGTCCTCCCGGGTCGGGACCTCCGTGACGAGGAGCTTGACCGCGCCCTCCGGCGTCTCGGCGCGAACCTCACGCGCGCCGCGTCGCAGCGTGTCGTCCCACTGCGGGCCGAGCGCCGCGGCGATCGGCTTGAGCGGCTCGAGGCCCTTGGCACCCAGCGCGGCCAGCGGCGTGTTCTCCGTGTCGGTGAGGACCAGTGGCTCGCTCCCGGACAACTCGTCCGGCGTGCCGCCGAGGGCGGTCGCCAGGACGGCGGGGGCGACGCCCCCGCCGAGCGCGAGCTCGAGCAGGTCGAGCTCGTCGTCGGTGAGGACACGGGTGGGGGAGTCGGTCATGCTCGGTTGCTCGTTTCGTCGTCTGCGGAGACCGGGGCGTGGTCGTCGGGTGCTGGGTCGGGCGTTGGATGTTCGGGCGCCGGGTGTTCGGGTGTCCGGCGCTCGGCCGCCGCGGGCCGGCCGAACCGGCGCCGCACCCAGATCCAGACGAGGTTGCCGCCGACCAGGGCGGCGATCGCGGCACCCACGACGACCTCCATGCTCGCACCGAGGAGCTTGAGCGCGGACGCGAGCAGCAGGATGGCCAGGGCGCGGCGGATGATGCCGCCCGGCGCGCGCGAGGACACGTGGGCGCCGAACCAGGCGCCCGGGATCGCGCCTATGAGGAGGGATGTGGTCAGCCCGAGGGAGAAGTCGCCGTACAGGAGGTGTCCGATGGACGCGGCAGCGACGAGCGGGACGGCCTGGACCAGGTCGGTGCCCACGAGCTGTGACGCCTTGAGCGCCGGGTAGAGCAGCAGGAGCACGACGATGACGATCGAGCCGGCGCCCACCGACGTCATGCCGACCAGGAGCCCGGCGACGGCGCCGAGGATCGCGGTCGGGACCGGGCGCACCACGAGCTCTCGCGGGGCGGAGGGCCGGGTGGGACCCTCGCCGAACGCCGAGCGGCTGCGGACCATCTGCAGGACCGCGCGGACGACGAGGCCGATGGCGGCGATGAGCAGCGCGATCCCGAGGACCACCTTGAGCGCCGCGTCGAGCGAGTCGCCGAACGGCAGCGCCTGGATGAGCAGGGCGCCGGAGAACGCGGCGGGCACCGAACCGACGCACAGCCACAGGACGAGCTTGAGGTTCACCGTCTTGCGGCGGAGGTGGACGAACGCGCCGGCGGGCTTCATGAACAGGCTCGCGACCACGTCGCTGGAGACGGCGACGAGCGGATCCACCCGGAAGACGAAGATGAGCATCGGGGTCATCAGGGCCCCGCCGCCCATGCCGGTGAGCCCGACGATGAATCCGACGAGGAGCCCGCCGGTGATCAGTGCCGGATCGATGCTCACGAGCATGCCCCCTGCCTGCTCAGGGCTCCGCAGATCGTAAATCCGATCTGTCCGGTCGGTTTAATGGCCATAAGTGTTCCTAGATTGTCGATCAGCATGGAACTGGCCCCCTGGCAATGGATCGCATGCACGAATGGTAGCCTCGGCGCGTTCGCCGGAGTTCACCCGGCCCCCGCCCGAAGCGCTCGCTGTCGGGCAGGCAGCGCCACGGTGCACCACCTGAAGATTCCGCAGACCTGGAGATCGATGAACGCGCCCTCCCCCACGCTCCCTCAGGCGTCGCTCGACGATGACGCCCTCGCCCACGCACTCGCCTCGGGAGCGGCGGAGGTGCTCGTGGCGCTCCGCGCGGAGGTCGACGCCGCGGGCGGATCCTTCGTCGCCAAGGAGTTCAAGGACGCCGGGGACGCCGCGGCTCAGACGTGGCTCGCTGCCGCCCTCTCCGCCGCCCGGCCCGCTGACGCGGTCCTCTCGGAGGAGGCCAAGGACGACGAGTCCCGGACCCGTGCAGATCGTGTGTGGATCATCGACCCCCTCGACGGCACCCGTGAGTTCGCCGAGCGGCACACCGACGGCCCGCTGGCCGGGCAGTGGCGTGACGACTTCGCCGTCCACGTCGCGCTCTGGGAGCGGGGCGCGGGGCTCACCGTCGGAGCTGTCGCGCTCCCCGCCCGTGGCCTGGTCCTGACCACGGCGGACGGCGTGGTGCGCGACGACGACCTCACGGCCGTCCTGTCGGGCGACCGCCCGCTGCGGATCGCCGCGAGCCGCAGCCGTCCGCCGGAGTTCGTCGCTGCCCTGGCGGAGCGGAGCGACGTCGAGCTCGTGCCGATGGGCTCGGCGGGTGTCAAGATGCTGGCGGTGGCCGACGGTACAGTGGACGTTTACGTCCACGGCGGTGGGCAGTACGAGTGGGACTCGGCCGCGCCTGTCGCTGTCGCCCGGTCCAGGGAACTCGTCTGCACGCGTCTCGACGGATCCGAGCTCGAGTACAACCGGGAGAGCCCCTGGCTCCCTGACCTGTTCGTATGCCCCCCGGCCCTGGCTCAGCGCCTGCGCGAGCTGCTCGACACCGTTGGTGTCGCGTCCGTGGTCGGGGCAGATAGCAAGGAAGGTGCCCAGCCGTGAAGAGTCACGTTCTGAGCCAGCTGCGCAGCCTGGAGGCCGAGAGCATCCACATCATGCGCGAGGTGGTCGCCGAGATGGAACGGCCGTGCCTGCTGTTCTCCGGTGGTAAGGACTCCATCGTCATGCTGCATCTCGCCGTCAAGGCGTTCGCGCCGGCGCGCGTCCCGTTCCCGATCATGCACGTCGACACCGGGCTGAACTTCCAGACCGTGCTCGACTGCCGTGACCGGTGGGTGGAGCGCACGGGCGTGCAGCTGGTCGTCGCCTCCGTCCAGGAGGGGATCGACCGTGGTCTGGTCCAGGAGGAGCCCAACGGCTCCCGCAACCGGATCCAGACGCCGGTGCTGCTGGAGGCCGTGGAGAAGCACGGCTTCGACGCCCTGTTCGGCGGAGGACGCCGCGACGAGGAGAAGGCCCGCGCCAAGGAGCGCGTCTTCTCCTTCCGCGACGACTTCGGCCAGTGGGACCCGAAGAACCAGCGCCCGGAGATCTGGAGCCTCTACAACGGTCGCGTCCACCAGGGCGAGTCCATCCGTGTGTTCCCGCTGTCCAACTGGACCGAGCTGGACATCTGGGCCTACATCGAGGCCGAGCAGATGGACCTGCCCGACCTCTACCTCGCCAAGGAGCGCGAGGTCGTGGACCGCGGCGGCATGCTCTTCGAGGTCAACGACTTCACCCCGCTCAAGGACGGCGAGACCGCCGAGGTCAGGTCCACGCGCTACCGCACGGTCGGCGACGCGAACCTCACCGCGTGCGTCGAGTCGGCGGCGACCACGCTGCACGGCGTCGTCGAGGAGGTCGCGGCGGTGCGTCTGACCGAGCGCGGCGCCACCCGTGGCGACGACAAGGTGAGCGAGGCCGCCATGGAGGACCGCAAGAAGGAAGGGTACTTCTGATGACGACGACTCTCCCCGAGGACACCGGGGCCACCGAGACGCTCAGCGAGGTCGTCAGCGGCGACCTGCTCCGCTTCGCGACGGCGGGCTCGGTCGACGACGGCAAGTCCACGCTGATCGGCCGCCTGCTGTTCGACAGCAAGTCGATCTTCGCCGACCAGCTCGAGTCGGTGGAGCAGGTCAGCAAGGACCGCGGCAACGACTACGCGGACCTGTCGCTGCTGACCGACGGCCTGCGTGCCGAGCGCGAGCAGGGCATCACCATCGACGTGGCGTACCGCTACTTCGCGACGCCCAAGCGCAAGTTCATCATCGCGGACACCCCCGGCCACACCCAGTACACGCGGAACATGGTCACGGGCGCCTCGACGGCGGACGTGGCGCTGATCCTCGTGGACGCGCGCAAGGGCGTCGTCGAGCAGTCGCGCCGGCACACGTTCCTGGCCACGCTGCTGGGCGTGCCGCACGTCGTCGTCTGCGTGAACAAGATGGACCTGGTCGACTACGACGAGCAGGTCTTCGAGCAGATCCGTACCGAGTTCACCGAGTTCGCGTCCCGCCTGCGGGTGCCCGACCTGACGTTCATCCCGGTGTCCGCCCTGGCGGGCGACAACGTGGTGACCCGGTCGGAGAACATGCCGTGGTTCGACGGTTCTCCGCTGCTCAGCCACCTCGAGCGGCTCCACGTCGCCTCCGACCGAAACCTGGTCGACGTGCGGTTCCCGGTGCAGTACGTGATCCGGCCGCAGCAGGCCGACGTGCGCGACTACCGGGGCTACGCGGGCACGGTCGCCTCCGGCGTGATGAAGCCGGGTGACCGGGTGCTGGCCCTTCCGGCGGGCCTCGAGACGACCATCGAGTCGATCGACACGGCCGACGGCCCGGTCTCCGAGGCGTACCCGCCCATGTCGGTGACGGTGCGGCTGGCGGACGAGATCGACATCTCGCGCGGCGACATGATCTGCCGCCCGAACAACGCCCCCACCGTGACGCAGGACGTCGACGCCCAGATCTGCTGGATGGACGAGTCGGCGTCGCTGGTGCAGGGCAAGAAGTACGCGATCAAGCACACCACGCGGTGGGCGCGGGCGATGGTGAAGAACATCAACTACCGCATCGACGTGAACACGCTGCATCGTGACGAGGACGCCACGGAGATCAAGCTGAACGAGATCGCTCGGATCAGGCTCCGCGTCACTCAGCCCCTGTTCGTGGACTCCTACCAGACCAACCGCCAGACCGGTGCGTTCATCCTGGTGGACGAGGCGACCAACAAGACCGTCGCCGCGGGCATGATCGGCACGCTGCCGCACACCGTCTGAGCGGTTCGGCGGACCAGAGGGTACGACGTCGGTGCCCCCGGTCGCCCTGCTCGACAAGACCGAGGTCTTGTCCGGGCACGGTGACAGGGGGCGCCGGCGTCGTCTTCGTCGAGAGAACGGGTACGTGATGGAACAGGTCGAGATCGGCGGTACGACGGTCCGCATCCCTGACGGGATCGTCGGCCGGCCGCGGCGGCTGTGGGGCGCCAAGCCGGCCGACGTGGTGGTGCGTCTGCTCAGGGAGGGAGCCCTCGCTGAGGCGGACGAGCTGCTTCGCAGGACTGTCGCCGGCACCGAGGTGTCCGGCGACTGGTGGTTCCTCTCCGCGGAGACGGCCCGTGCCCTTGACGCGACCGACCGCTCGGTGGCGGCCTACGAGGCGGCCCTCGAGCGGCGGCCCGACGCGCCGGCGTTCTGGTGGGCGCGGCTCGGCTCGGCGGCCCTCGCCGCGGGCAGCCCGGCGCGCGCCGCCGAGGCCTACGAGCTGGCCGTGCGAGCCAGGGACGAGAGTCCCATGGCGTGGTACCGGGACCTGGCCAAGGCGTACGCGGCCTGCGGGCGGCCCGCCGACGCCGCCAGCACCTTCGCGAAGGTGGTGGACGGACAGCGCCGGCCGGCCGAACGTGCGGTCATGGAGCTCGTCCGGTACCTGAACCGGGCAGGTCAGAAGGACGAGGCGCGGCGCAGGCTCGCGGACCTGCTCGACCACGACCCGAGCACCCGTCCGCTCGAACGGGTGATGGCCGCGAACAACCCGGAGTTCTTCGGCATGCGGCGCCAGGTGCTCCGGTTCGTCGAGGACCACCTGACGGACATCCGGGCCGCCGCGCGGGAGAGCCTGCGGGGCGAGGCCGACCGCCGGTCGACGATCTGGACCTACTGGGCACAGGGGTGGGACGACCTGCCCGAGGTGGTCGCCACGTGCCACCGCCGGCTGCGGGAGCTGGGCGGGAGCGACGTCGTGCCCCTCGACGCGGTCGGCGCGGCGGAACTCGTACGCATCCCCGCGGACATCGACGCGATCGAGATGGGGCACGCGGCGCGCTCGGACCTCCTGCGGCTCGAGCTGCTGGGCCGGTTCGGCGGCACCTGGATCGACGCGACCTGCTTCGTGACGGAGGACCCCCGCCCGCACCTGGACCGCCTGGGCGCGGACGGGTTCTTCGCGTTCGAGAAGGCCGGGAGCACGCTCGCCACCTGGCTCATGGTCAGCGAACCGGACGGTTACCTGGTGCGGATGGCACGGAGCGCCCTGCACACGTACCTCCGCGAGCACAAGGAGTGGAGCTACTACTTCCTGCTCCACTACGTCTTCGAGTCGCTCGTGCTGTGCGACGAGGAGTTCCAGCGCCTGTGGATGCGGTCTCCCCGGCCGAAGCTCGGCCCTCCCACCGCCTTCATGCGGCACCGTACGGAGCCCGTCGACCAGCTCGACCTGGAGTCGCTCTTCGGTGAGTCCTTCGTGCAGAAGCTGAGCTACCGCTACATCGACGACGCGCTGAAGATCCCGGGCTCGTTCATGAACCACCTGCTGGCTAGCGCAGGCGGTTGATCCCGCGCCGGATGATCTTCCGGGCCCGTGCCATCCGGCGCCGAGCGCGGGACCGTGGCGCGGGGGCCCCTGCTGCTGCTGCCGCGGCCCCGGCGGGGGGCGTCGGCTCGGCGGGGACGGAGGGCGTGCTCTCGGCCGGGGCCTGGGCAGGCTGCGCGGCCTTCTTGCGCGGGGCCGGCTCCTTGCGGCCCCGCGTCTCGCCCAGCGCCTCTGCCACGAGATGGAGCGCGATCGGTGTGCGGCGCTCCTCGGGGAGCCGGTCGAGCAGAGCGGGAATGAGCTCCGCGGCCAGGGTGAACACCTCGGCGTCGGTGACGGTGTCGGGATGCCGCGCGCCCTGGGGCAGCACGGAGGAGGTGAGGTCGGCGAAATCACCGACGAGGTCGTAGCCGCGCTCGCGCAGGCGCTCGATCGAGCGCTCGGACCGTGCACGCACCGCCTCGATCTGTTCGCCGGACATCGTGATCTTCGAGCCGGAGAAGTTCAGGAGCATGTCGTGGGACAGGTACCGCTGGATCCAGACGTACGCCTCGTTCCACTTTCCCGAGTCGGTCTGCACGGCGGCACGGAGCTGGGGGCCTGCGAGCTGCAGCAGGCGGGCCGCCTCGACGCTGATGGACTCGCGGGCGAACTTCACGTCGGTCGAGCACCACGACGGGTCGATGCCGCACGCCGTCGCGAACCGGTTCCAGAGTGTCCCCGGGGGCGCGCCCCGCGGCGGCAGCGTGACGACGTGGACCTGCTCCGGCGGAAGCCCCGCGCCCCAGCGCTCGAGCGCCTCGGCGATGTCGAGCACGTCCCAGCACCAGCGGACCCCTGACTGGTCCATCGTCGCGGCGAACTCGTCGATCGAGGAGGTGTGGCCGAGCTTCAGGAACTCCTGCCACGCTCCAGGAACCTGGTCCACCAGGTCGCGTGCGGTGGCGACGACGTGGAGCTCGCCGATCTCCTGGAGCTGTTCCAGCGCCTCGGCGGTCTGCTCGACCGTCGCCATCGGGAACCACTCGCAGCTCACGATCGCGGTGTCGCCGGGCCAGTCGCGCAGCGTCGTCAGCAGACGCCGCCACTCGATGTGCCTGCGCCCGCCGGGGCCCTGCCGGAGGCCTGCGGCCGCGCCGGCATGCACCCCCCATGCCTCACCGGGCACAAGGACCCCGTGCTCCTCCAGCCGTGCCTTGTTCGCGAAGAGCACCTGCTGCAGGAACGTGGTGCCCGTCTTGGGGGCACCGATGTGGAAGACCACTCTCTGTGTCATGAAACCTGGAACCTCGTCGTCCTACGTCAGCCGACGGACTCTAACACGCGGGTGAATTCTGATGACTCCGACGGTGGCGTAGGCGGGCAGGACGGCGGTCTCGCGCCGTCCTGCCCGCTACCGGCCGAACGACTACTCGGTGGTCACGGCGTCCAGGGCGTCGGCGATGCCGTCACCGTAGAAGCTGTTCTCCTCGAGCTCGCCCACGCAGGCAGGCCCGCGCGTCGTGGTGGTGCACTCGTGGTCGTCGGCCTGTGCGCGGACGGCCTCCTCCAGCTGTGCCGGGCTCCAGCGCGGGTGCGCCGACTTCATGAGCGCCAGCACGCCCGCGACGTGGGGCGACGCCATCGAGGTGCCACTCTTGAGGTCCCAGGTGCCGTCGAGCTCGGTGGACAGGATCGCGCTGCCCGGTGCGGCGACGTCGATCTTGCCGAGGCCGCGGTTCGAGAACGAGCTCAGGTCGGTGGACTCCGTCAGCGACGAGACCGTCACCACGCCGTCCAGCTCGGCCGGGATGTCCTCGCAGCCGGAGTTGATCACCCGCTCCACGGCCGTCGAGTCGTTCGGGCTCGCGGTGTCCGTGGTGTTGTTCGCCAGGTCGGTCGCGGCGTTGCCCGCGGCGGCGGCGTGCACCACGCCACGCTTGGTCGAGAAGTCGACCGCGCGGCGCACGGCCTCCTTCGCGGCGTGCTGGTCGGGCTGGTCCTCGCACCAGTACATGAACGGGTCCACGTAGTACGAGTTGTTCGTGACGTCCATGCGGTGCATGCCCGCCCAGATGAACCCGCAGATCGCGTACTCGGGGTAGATGAACCCGTCGTCGCTCACGACCTTGACGGAGGCCATCTTGACTCCGGGGGCGACGCCCACGATGCCGACACCGTTCTGCGCCGCCGCGATGGTGCCCGCGACGTGCGTGCCGTGGTCGGAGGTGGTGGGCAGCCAGCCGGTCGCCGACAGGTCCGGCCTGCCGCCGTCCGTGCAGTTCACCGACTGGTCCGCGTCGACCTGGCTGGCCAGGTCGGGGTGCGACGCGTCGATGCCCGAGTCGAGCACGCCGACGGTGACGTCGGGGGAGCCGGGGTTGATCTCCAGCGCCTGGTCGGCCTTGATCATCTCCATGTCCCACTGGGTGGCCTCGCCCGGGTCGGGCACGGCGGTGGTGCCGGCCGGCTCGTCGACGGTCCAGCCGGTCACGCCCTTCTTGGCCTGGCCCCGCACGGTCTTGCTCTTCTCGGCGCCCTCGGGGCTCTCCGCGCCGGGGGTGCCCTCGGTGGGGGAGACGGTGCGGGTGGCGCCGACGGACTCGACGACGCCGACGCGGTCGGCCACGAGCACGTCCTCGCGGAACGACCCGTTGGCCGAGTGCGCGACGATCACGCCGATCTGCGGCCAGGCCTGCACGACGACGCCGTCGGCACGCTCGATCGCCTTGATGGCGAGGACGGTGTCGCGGGTCCTCGCGTCCTCCGTGTTGACGACGTAGGAGAACAGGGCGCCGTCCGGGGTGACGATCGGGACGGGTGTCGATTCCGGCTCGTCCGCCGCGTACCCGGCGCCGGTGCCGAGCGCGGTGAGTGCAAGCGTCGTCGCGGTAGCGACGGCGAGTGCTCGCCGGTGGTGGGAGATGCGCATGTTCACTCTCCTGGATGAGGTCGGGCCCCCGTGTGGGACCCGTAGGGCAACCTACGCTTTTGCGCGCAGATCGCCAGCCCATCCGCCGACCGTTAACCGGAGCGAAACAGACGGGCCGCTAACCCCTGCCGGGCCCCGCGACGGCCGGCTCCTTGGCCACGACCGGCGCGGCGGCCACCGGCGGGTCGGCTGCCGGGCTCGGACCGCTCGCGCGGACGGGCGGCGGGTCGAGGATCTCGAGCCGCTGGAACGCACGCCGCAGTCCGTCCTTGAGCACGGGCGCCAGCGGCTTCTCGACGAAGCGCATGATCAGCCAGGCCATGGCGAGCACCACCGCCACGGCGATCCCGAGCACCACGTACCGCGGCAGGGTGCCGCTGAGCTGGTGGATGACCCACCAGCCCCAGTACTCGTGCACCAGGTACAGCGGGTAGGTGAGGGCGCCGGCCGTCGTCAGCCACGCGGCGGAGACGTGGCGCAGGCGCGTGAGCGTCACCAGCGCGACGGCGGCGAAGCAGCCCACGACGATCATCGCGGAGACCGCGCCGGGCACCTCGCGGTCGGTGTTCGCGATGACGATCCCTGCCGTCTCGCGCCCGGACCAGACGGCTCCCAGCACCACGTTCTCGGCGAGCACCAGCCAGGCGAGCAGCGAGCGGCGGTCCTTGGTGAGCAGGAACAGCGCCATGCCGCCGGCGAACAGGGGCGCGTAGTTCCAGATGAGGAGGTCTGCCAGCAGGTCGAGCTCCGCCGTGTGGGCCATCGCGGCGAGGGCCGGCCACAGGGCGGCGAACGCGAGGACCCGTGCCCCGGTGAGGCCGATGACGAGCAGGACACCGACGAGCACGTAGAACCGCAGCTCCACCCAGAGGGTCCAGTAGACGCCGTCGACGTGCGGTACCCCGAAGGCCGACTGGAACATCGTGAGGTTCATGCCGACGGTGCTGAGGTCCAGGTTCTCGCGGCGGTCGGGCCAGAGGACCAGCAGCAGGAAGCCGGTGAGGAGCACCGCCGTCCAGTAGGCGGGGTAGAGGCGGGTGATGCGCGAGATGGCGTAGGAGCGCACATCACGGCCCCAGGCGGTGAGGAGGATCACGAAGCCGGACACGACGAAGAAGAGGTCGACGCCGAAGGCCCCCAGGGACGTCCACGCGGACAGCGAGGGAAAGACGTCCGCGGGCGGGCGGTCCCAGGACGGGTTCCCCAGGGCCGTGTAGTGGAACAGCATCACCGCCGCGGCGGCGAGGAACCGCATCCCGTCGAGCAGGCCCATCCGGGGGCGCGTCGTGCGAGGCGGACGGGCTGCGGTGGCGGTGAGGTCTGGCACGAGCGGAACCTACCAAAATCCGTCGGGTCAAGGGGTGGCCGGTTCGTCGAAAAGCCAGGTCAAGTGTGACCTGAGCTGCTCGTCGACGGCGGGGGTGAGCGTCCGTACGTACGTGTTGGTCAGGTGGTCGTCGTCGCGGTAGACGAGCACGTTGCCGACCACGGCGTCACACGTGACGGGGCCGCAGATCGAGTCGGTGAGGTCGAGGTGGACGGCGTCGTCCGGCACGCCGGGCGCCGTCGTCACGGGCGAGACGTCGGCGAACAGCTCCACCCGTGGCCGTCCGCAGGCCTCGGCGGAGACGGCGTCGACCATGCACTCCGGGACGAACCACTCGAAGCGGGGGTTGTCCCGGATGGTGACCACCGTGATCCCGGCCGCGTCCAGGGTGCGCCACGCCTCGACCTGCCCGGGCAGGGTCTCTTCCGGCGAACCGTCCTCGTAGGTGCGTGTGCCGACCACGACCACGACGTCGGGGCGGGCAGCGACCAGGGCCTGAAGGGCGTCCTCGTTCCACGTGGTGCACGCGGGTGGCACCTCGCCGTCGCCGTCGCCGTCGTGCGACGTCGCGAGGCGGCAGCCGTGCTTGAGCATCTGGCGCAGCTCCCAGCCGTTCTCGTGCGCGAGCGCGACGAAGGCCTCCTCGTACTGCTGCTCGTGCGAGGCGCCGGCGAGGTAGACCACGGCCGTCGGGTCGGCGGGGGAGACCACGGTGCACTCCAGCACCTCGGTCCTGTCGCCGCCCTGGGCACAGTCGGGGCGGTCCGGGTGGTCGTCGAAGGCGACCCACGTGGCGGGGCGGAACGGGGCGTCGTGCCGCGGGTCGGGGAGGGGTGCGTCCGGTGCGAGCGCCGCCGCGCCGGGGTGGTCGGGTGACGGCACGAGCAGCGCGGCGATGTCCTGCCGCACGGTCGCGTCGTGCCCGGCCGCCGCGACCTGGGTGCCGCCGAGCACCAGTACCGCCGCGCCGGCCAGGGCCGCGAGCGTCCGCCTGCCCGACGGTGTCGTGGCCGCCCGGTGGCCGACGCCGCCGCTCAGCGAGGTCGGGTCCGGGGCGGCGGCCCGCCGGGCCGCCAGGCGGTCGGCGACCCGGACGAGGAGCGGTTCCGCGACATAGCGGGTGGTGAGCCACGCGAGAACCGTCGAGGCGGTGAGGATCGTGGCGGCCGCGGCAGGGCCGACCTGCCGGGTCTCGGTCGTGAGGAGCCAGAAGATGAGGATCGGCCAGTGCCACAGGTAGAGGGCGTAGGAGATGCGCGCGCCGAAGCGCAGCGGGGCACTGTCCAGCAGCCGCTCGACGCCTCGGCCGGCCCGCGGCCGCGTCGGGGCCGGCGCTGTCGCCACCAGCACGAGCGCCGCGCCGCCGACGGGGACGAGCGCCCAGGCGCCGGGGAACACGTGGGCGCCGTCCACCAGGAACCCCGACCCGGCGACCAGTGCGATCCCCGCCCAGCCGAGCACGGTCAGCAGGGGGCCTCGCCGGGGTGCCCGGGAACGGAGGGCCAGGGCGAGCAGCGCACCGGCACCGATCTCCCAGAACCGGGTGAACGTGCTGAAGTAGGCGACGGGCTGGTCCACGGTGACGAGCCACAGGGCGCCCACGAACGACGCGACCGTGGCGGCGCCGGTGACCGCGGCGAGCAGCGTCGCGGGCCTGGGCGCGCCGCGCCGGTGCCTGCCGAGGCACCGGGCGCCGGCGACGAGGCCCAGCACCACCAGCGGCCAGGCGGCGAAGAACTGGCCCTGTACCGACAGCGACCAGAAGTGCTGCAGCGGGCTCGTCTCGGGCCCGGCCGCGCCGTAGGCGAGCGACGCGTGCACGAGCTCCCAGTTCTCCCAGAAGGTCGCGGACGCCCCGACCTCGCGCAGGCCGGACGACCAGCTCATCCGCGGGGCGAGCGTGAGCAGGGCGATCGTGACGGCCGCGAGCACCACCAGCGCGGCAGGGAGCAGGCGGGTGAGGGTGCGTGCGTAGTGCGCCGCCAGGCGCAGGCTGCCGGACTCGGCCCGGCGGAACAGCGTGCTCGTCGCGAAGTATCCGGACAGCAGGAGGAACACGTCGACGCCGCCCGAGACGCGGCCCTGGCCGAACAGGTGGAACGCGACGACGAGGATCAGTGCCAGGCCGCGCAGGCCGTCGACCGCGCCGATCCGCTGCGCCGGCCGGGAGCGCGCTGGCGCCCGCGTGCCGCCGGGCGCCGTGCCGTCGGAGGGCATGCCGTCGGCGGGCACGGCGTGGACTCCCTGGGGCACCGGTGAGGTATTCACGGATGACACAGTACCGCGCAATGCGTAGTAGTCCGACGAAGGGCGCCGCGACTCATCCACAGGCCGTGCCACGCGGTACGACCTGGCGCGGGCGGACAAGGACGGGGAGGGGCGCGATGGGCGCGCCGGTGGCTGGCACGCCGACGAATGTAGGGCGGGAGCCTTACGGGCAGGTGGAGAGCGGATAACGCGGAGGTCTCGACTTCACCCGCCGGGCTTCCGAGGGTCGGCGCTGCCGGACGGTAAGCCCCGGAAGCAGACCCGCGGTGGTTCGATGGCACCGTGATCGACAACCGCGAGTACGTGATCGAGGACGAGGCCCGCGTGCGCGACCTGGTCCGCAACCATGGCTGGGCCACCCTCGTCTCGGTGGCGGACGACGGAGCGCCCGTCGCCTCCCACCTCCCGGTACTCCTGGAGGACACGCCCCAGGGGCAGCCGATGAGCCTCCTCAGCCACGTCGGCCGGCCCGACGAGGTGCTGCACGGGCTGGACAGCGGCCGCGAGTCGCTGCTGATCGTGCAGGGCCCGCACGGGTACGTGTCGCCCGGCTGGTACGACCTGAGCCCCGCCGTGCCCACGTGGAACTACGTCGCCGTCCACCTGCACTGCACGGTCGAGCTGCTCGCGCCCGACGAGTCGTACCAGGTCCTGTCCGACACCGTGGACCGGTACGAGTCGGTCATGCCGCAGCCCGTCCGACTGCCCCAGGTCGAGGACTTCGCACGGCGCCTCGCGAAGGGCGCAGCGGCGTTCCGCCTGCGCGTGACCCGGTGGCAGGGCAAGGCGAAGCTGAGCCAGGACAAGCCCCTCGCCGTCGCCGAACGGGTGGTCGCCGCGCTGGAGACCGACCCCCACTACGCGCAGCCGGCGCTCGCGGCCGAGATGCGCGCGGAGCTCGACAGGCGGTCCGCCGGCCGGAGCGGCGGCGCGGCGTGACCGGGACGAGCACCCGGACCGAGCCGCTGCTGCTGACCGGTGCGCGCCTCGCCGGGCACGGTGGCCCCGTCGACCTGCTGCTGCGTGACGGCCGGGTCCGGGGCATCGCGCCGTCGGGCACGCTCGCGGGCGGCGACCTGGAGGCCGCGGGGAGCGGCGGTCCGCGAGCGCCGGTGGAACGCGTCGACCTGGACGGCCGGACCGTGCTGCCGGGCCTCTGGGACAAGCACGTGCACCTCACGCAGTGGGCACTGGTGCGTCGTCGTCTCGACCTGTCGGGTGCGCGGTCCGCCGCTGAGGTGGTACGGCTGGTGCGCGACCGCCTCGCCGAGGGGCCGCCCGAGCCGGGTACGGCGCTGGTCGGGTTCGGGTTCCGGGACGGCCTGTGGCCCGACGTTCCCGATGCGGCTCTGCTCGACGCGGTGGCGGGCTCCGTGCCCGTCGTGCTGGTGTCCGGGGACCTGCACTGTGCCTGGCTGAGCACCGCCGGGCTGCGGTTCGTGGGGGTGGGTTCCCACCCCACCGGGGTGCTGCGGGAGAGCGAGTGGCTGCCGCTGTCCGCCGTCGTCGACAGGGTGGACGACCGTCTCGCGGACTCCTGGGTCGCTGACGCCGCCGCGGCCGCTGCCGCACGGGGCGTGGTCGGCGTGGTGGACCTGGAGATCACGGACAACCGCATGGTCTGGAGCCGGCGGTTCGGTGCGGGGTTCGGCGCGCTGCGCGTGCGGGCCGGCGTCTGGACGGCGTGGTTGGACGACGTCCTCGCGGCGGGGCTGCGCACGGGGGACGTGCTGCCCGGTACCGGTGGCCTGCTGGAGCAGGGCCCGTACAAGGTGGTCACCGACGGATCGCTCAACACGCGGACCGCCTACTGCCACGATCCTTACCCCGGTCTGACCGGGCCGGAGGCGCACGGGATCCTGTCGGTACCGCCGGAGGACCTGATCCCGCTCATGAGACGCGCCCACGACGGCGGTCTGCGGTGCGCGATCCACGCGATCGGCGACCACGCCAACGCCCTCGCCCTGGACGCGTTCGCCGCGACCGGCGCACGGGGCTCGGTCGAGCACGCGCAGCTCCTCGACGCCGAGAGCCTGGCCCGGTTCGCCGAGCTCGGCGTGATCGCGTCGGTCCAGCCGGAGCACGCGATGGACGACCGCGACGTCGCCGACCGGCACTGGGCCGGCCGCACCGGCCTGGCCTTCGCCTACGGCTCCCTGGCCGACACCGGGGCGGTGCTCGCGCTGGGCTCCGACGCGCCGGTCGCGGCGCTCGACCCGTGGGCCGCGGTCGCCGCGGCGGTCAGCCGCTCCCGCGACGGGCGCGCCGCGTGGCATCCGGAGCAGCGGATCGGGCTGCGGACGGCGCTGGAGGCCTCGACGGACGGCCGCGGGCTCTACCCGACGGCGGGCGGGCCGGCGGACCTGGTGGTGCTGGACGCGGACCCGCTCTCAGGTGAGGGCGCGGACGGCGAGCCGACGGGCGGCGGGCTGGTGGCCGGCGACGCGGAGGGGCTGCGGCGCATGCCGGTGGCGGGCACCCTCCTAGCGGGCCGCTGGACGCACCGGGCGTTCTGAGGCTGCGTCGCGAGGGCCGGGGAAGACCCGGCTGGGAGAACTGCAGGAGGGCGCATGAGCGACCAGGCAGGCGCGCGTGGAGTACGGCATGAACCGAGCGGGTACCGGTGCCCCTTCTGCCTGCTGCAGCAGGGCGTGTTCGATGAACGGAACCAGCCGGCCGACGTCGTCGGCGTGACGGACATGGCTTACGCGCGGATCGCGCCGAAGTGGTGGCCGGCCAACGCTGGTGGCGTGCTGGTGATCCCTCGGGAGCACCACGAGAACCTGTACGACCTGCCGGACCGCGTCGGGCATGGGATCTGGGACCTGACCCGGAGCGTCGCCGTGGCGATGAAGGATGCCTACGGTTGCGGCGGCGTGTCGACACGGCAGCACAACGAGCCTGCCGGTGACCAGGACGTCTGGCACCTGCACGTGCACGTTCTGCCGAGATACCAGGATGACGAGCTCTACCTGCGGCACCTGGACGCTGTGTACGTCGCGGCGGCGGACCGGGTGCCGTACGCGGAGCGGCTCAGGGGATCCCTGGGCCTGCCCGTGACGTTCAGCTGAGTGCACTGTGCATGACCGCTACGCGATCGGCCATCCCGCCGTTGACTGACGCCTATTTACAGGTGTGGGCCGAGGAGGCCGAGGTCGGTTATGACGTGACCAAGCTGCGCGGCCGCGGGCGCCCTCCTGTCGGTGACGGGCCAGGCGAGGTCGTGCCAGCCCGGCTGGATGCTGCGACGTTGGCCGCGCTCGACCGGCAGGCCAAGGCTGAGGGCCTGGCGAACAGGTCCGAGGCCATCCGTGCGGCGGTGCGTGCCTGGGCGCACGTCGCGTGAAGCTGCACCACTCGTACCTGTTGGTCTGATCTGCCGTCGAACGTAGGAGTTGTCGCTCCACAGGTCGTCTTGGAGCGACAACTCCTACGTTCGCCTGGCCGCGATGCCGTTGGAGCGACAACTCCTACGTTCGGCCGGCCGCGATGCAGGCGGCCCGGGTCAGCCGAGCGTGAGGGCCGCCGCGCCGTTCGCGACCTCCAGCTCTACGCGGCCGTCAGCGATCTCCAGCGGCTCCGCCCGGTCGCCCCAGTAGCTGCTCCGGTGCGCGGACGTGACGCCGTCGGGCAGCCGGATGGCGGTGCGGGCGCCGTCCGGCGACGTGCAGAACAGCCGGACCAGAATCGAGCCGTCGGCGCTCTCCTGGAGACCCACCAGCCGCACCCGCGGGTCCTCGACCTCCAGCAGCGACAGGGAGTCGACGGGCGCCCCGTCGCCCGCGCCGAACACCGCGCGCAGCGGGTGGACCAGGGACTCGGCGGCCGTCGCGGCGACCGCCGTCGCCTCGCCCTCGCCGAACAGCACGGTGTAGCGGAAGTCCATCTCGAAGGTCTGCTCGACGGGGAAGTTGGTGTCCCAGATGTTGTTGTGGACCCACGAGTAGATGGTCGCCGGCTCGTCGTCGGGCATGGTGTTCGGGAACGGGACGTACGGCAGGGCGATGTGTCCCGTCTCGACCAGCGGCACGTCCGCCGTCGCCCAGCCGATCGCCGGGGCGGCCGAACCCGGGGCCAGGTCGTCGATCGCGATCCAGTGCCGGATCGCGGTCAGGTACTCACCGCCGCCCGGTACGCGGTCCGCGTCCCGGCCGCTGAGCCCGCCTGCCGACTCCTGCAGCAGCCGGGGCTCCGCGGCAGCGAACGGGAAAGCGAAGAACGCGCTCTCCTTGTCCCGCTGGTCCGACTTGGCCAGCCGGTTGACGATGTCGAGCTGCGCGCGGTCGTGCCGCAGCCGGTAGGTGGTGACCAGCGACTCGCCCCCCGGCACCCGGGAGGACGCCACTCGCACCCAGCTGTCCACCGCGCCGCTGCCGGAGTCGACGACCGCCACCGGTCCGCCGATCTCGCGGGAGCTCAGCAGGCCCAGGTTGCCGGAGTCGGCGAACTTGGACGAGTTGTGGTTGGAGTGCCCGTTCGTGGCGTACCGGTCGTAGACGTAGGCGTTGAAGCCGAGGGCGGCGTCCGTGTTCACCATCTCCCGGCCGGTGCGCTTGTCGAGGATCGAGGAGACGGTCCCGTCCCGCTGGTCCAGCTCGACCCGGAGGTGCTCGTTGTCCAGCACCAGCTCGTCGGCCGGCCGAGGACGCTCCGCGCCCACGGGCTCGCCCACCGCGTTCTCGAACGCCAGGTCGCCCGACGCCGCGGCGGCCCGACGGCGCAGCACGTCGGTCGCGGGCGCCGAGGTGAGGTCGAGCCGCACGAGGCCGACCGCCGGGACGTCGGCCACGGTGGTCCGCACGTGCCGGCCGATGCCACGGCTGCGCTGCTCCTCGACCCGTTCGTCGTGGTCCAGCGCGGCGCCGGTGCGGCTGTCGGTGACGGTCACGCTCCGGTCCAGCCCGGTCACGCTGGCGGGCAGGAAGAGCTCCACCGCCTCGGTTCGGGGCTGCCCGCTGGTGTTCAGCAGGTAGACCGACGCGTCGCCGGTGCTGCCGAGGTGCTCGGCCAGCGTCGCCCCGGCCACGTGCAGGCCGTGCTCCGCCTCGTCGAGCGCCTCGTACGCGCGGGCGACCTTCCAGTACCACTGGTGCTCCCCGGAGGAGGAGCCGAGGTCGGCGTGCTCCCAGGAGTTGGAGGCGCCCCAGGTGTGCTCGTCCCACAGCGCGAGCTGGGCGTAGCCGCGTTCGGGGTCGACCAACGGGTCGCCCGCGGCGCCGGTGATCAGCCGCGCCGCGGCGGACAGCGTCTGTGCGTCACGCAGCCTCGCCTGCGCCGTCCGGCCGACCGAGACCGGCGCGGCCGCCGCGCCGACGCCGTGCGCCCACCAGTCGTTCCAGTCGCCGACGAAGGTCTGCAGCTCGTCACCGACCCGTTCGACCGCCGCGTCGAAGAAGTCCTCGTTGGTGGACAGGCGCAGCCTCGGGAAGTCCCACTCGGCGTTCCACTCCGCCACCACGTCGCTGATCGTCCGGCTCGGGCCCGCGTTGTCGGACCAGCTGCCGTGCACCCGCAGGTGCAGGACGTCCCACGGGTACGGCTGCCGGTCCGTCCGTTCGGTGGTGTCCAGCCAGCCGAACACGCTGCCCGGCATGAGCGGGTAGGGCCGCTTGGCGAGCGACGAGAGGTACGCGGGGAAGAGGTTGCTGGTCAGCTCGTACGACTCGTGGAAGCCGACGGTGGGACCCTCCATGTACGCCATGCCGTGCGGCGAGTCCGTGCGCCAGACCACCACCGAACCACCCTGCGGACCCTGCCAGCGGAACAGCCGGGGCAGGTCGATCGCGCCGGTCTCGTCCGGCGCCGACCGGCCGGCCCAGTTGTGCGCGACGCTCAGGTACTCCACGCCCAGCGCCGACAGGGCGTCCGGCAGGCCCACGACGGCGCCGGGCACGTCCGTCTGCATCGCCGACCGGAACCGCAGCCCGTAGCGCTGCCGCAGGTCGCGGGCCGGGCGCAGCAGCTCGTAGAGCTCGTCGGTCGAGCACATCTCGGTGTGCAGGTTGAAGGGCATCGCCGACAGCGAGATCCGGCCCTCCTGGACCCGGCGGACGAGCTCGGCGCGCTGCTGCTCGGTCCGGTTGTCCAGCCAGTCGGTCACGGAGTACAGCGCCTCCTCCGACCAGCGGAACCTGGCGTCGTCGTCGCGGTCGTCCGTCTCCCGGGCGATCCGCAGCACGTCGTCCAGGTAACCGAGATGCTGCTCGCGGACGACGGCCTGCGGGTCGGTGTACCCGATGTCGAGGTGGGAGTGGTGGATCAGGTGCACCTCCCAGTGCCGCTGCGGCTCCAGCGTGTGCTCGAGCCGCACACCGAGGGTGGGCAGCGCGACCACGAGCTTGCCCGGCTCGTCCACCGCCGGCACCAGCAGCCGGACGCCGGACGGACCGACCGGGCGCCGTCCGGTGCCGACGGCACTGCCGTCGATCGTGACGTCGACCGGGAGCGAGGTGAGGTCGGGTGCGGTGCCCGCCTCCTCGTCCAGCCACTGCAGCCGGACCACCTGCTGCCGCCCGTGCTCCGGGTCGGTGCGCAGCAGCGGCTCGGCGACCAGGCCGAGCCGGTGCCCCTCGACGGCGACCACCTGGTCCGCGGCGTAGTCGAGGATCTTGCTGCGGTACAACGACGCGTCCCAGACAGGGCTCGGGGTCATGTAGGCGTGAGAGGGCACGGTGAAGCTCCTTCGCTGCGGGGTCGGGGCGTTACTTGCTGAGGGCCAGGCTCGAGACGAAGAAGCGCTGGAAGAGGAAGAAGACGGCCACCGTCGGCACGGAGGCGATCAGGGCGCCGGCCAGCACGGTGGGCGGACCGACCGACGAGTAGCTGCCGTTCAGGTTGATCAGGGAGGCCATGATCGGCCGGACCTCGGGGCTCGCGGTCAGGGTCATGCCGAACAGCAGGTCGTTCCACGCCCAGGTGAACTGGAAGATGAACGCGGCGAACATCGCCGGGCGGCACATCGGCAGGCAGATCCGCAGGAACGTCACGAGCGGCCCGGCGCCGTCGATGGAGCACGCCTCGAAGACCTCCCGCGGCAGCGTGGTGATGAAGTTGCGCATCAGGAAGTACGCGAACGGGATGGAGATGGCCACGTAGACGATCATCAGGCCCGGCCGGGTGTCGTACAGGTTGCTGCGGGCAGCGGCGGTGAACATGGGCGCGAGGAAGATCTGCAGCGGGACCAGGGTGCCGCAGTAGATCAGCCAGAACCACAACGTCTTGTGCCGCACCTTCAGCACCACCGTGCCGAACCCCGCCAGCGCCGCCAGGACGACGGCGACCGCCGCGCAGACCGTCGAGTAGAACAGGCTGTTGAGGAAGCCCGGTCCCATCTGCCCGGTCTGCCAGGCCTCGGTGAGGTTGGTGAGCAGCCCGAGCTCGCCGGGCCACCAGGCGGGCGTCCCGGAGTACTGTGCCGACGGGGTGACCGCGTTGACGACCATCAGCCAGACCGGCAGCAGCCAGAGCACGGTGACCAGTACCAGGAAGACCGGACGGAGGCCCGTCCACAGCTTGTGCATCGTCATCTCCTCACGACGTGGGTTCGGGCCGGAGGCTGCGGCGCAGGTACAGCCAGGACGCCGCGACCACGATGACGGCCAGCACCACCGCCGTCGCCGCGCCGACCCCGTACCGGCTGAGCAGGAACGTCTGCCGGTACATGGTCAGCGCGAGGGTCTCCGACGCCGTGCCGGGCCCGCCGCCGGTCAGCAGCCAGACCAGGTCGAAGGTCTTCAGGCTGTTGGCCAGCGCCATCCCGACGACGACGATCGTGGACGAGGCCATCTGCGGGAAGACCACCCGCCAGAAGAGCTGACCGCCGGACGCCCCGTCGAGCCTGGCGGCCTCGACGGTCTCCCGTGGCACCGTCTGCAGCCCGACCATGAACAGCACCACGTTGATGCCCGTGGCCTGCCAGGTGCTCGCGACGATCATGGTCACCGTGTTCAGGGGCCAGTGCAGCAGCCAGTCGACCGGGTCCAGCCCGACCGCCCCGAGCACCTGGTTGACGGCGCCGTCGCTGCGCAGCATGAAGTTGTAGATGACGCCGGTGGCCGTGCCCGACAGGGCGTACGGGATGATCACCGCGATCCGCGCGATCGTGCCGAGCCGGCTGCCCTGCGTGACCACGGCGATCAGCAGGCCGAGCGCGACGGGCAGCACCAGCGACCCCACCGACCACATCAGGGTGTTGAGCAACGACTGACCGAACCCCGGGTCGCCGAACAGCCGCGTGTAGTTGCCGAGCCCTTCCCAGTGCATGGTCACGCCGTTGTAGCGCGTGAAGCTGGTGGCCACCGTCCACGCCATGGGCAGGAGCAGCACCACGCCGACGAACACCGTCGCGGGCCCGATGAAGGCGGACGCGGCCAGCCGGTCGGTGCGGGTCGGGCCGTGCTGCGGCTTCGGGGGACCGGCCACGGCCGGCCGGTCCGCTGTGGGAGCGGGCGAGACGGAGACGCTCATGCGAGGTTCCAATCGGTCCATGCCTCGTCCGCGTGCCTGGCCATCTGCTCCGCGGCCTCGCGGTACCGGGACGGGGCCAGCATGAAGGCCGAGACGTCCGACAGGACGGTCTGCACGAGCTGGGGCGGGCTCGACTCGTAGAACCGCTGCAGCGGCGTGGCCCGCGTCCTGGCGAGCTGCTCCTGCAGCTCGACCACCGCGGGGTTCTTCACCGGGACGTTCGGGTTGGCCGAGCTGTCCTGGAGGTAGTCGCTCCACGGCTGCTGCACGCTGGGGGCGAGCCATTCGCCGATCACGTCGAGGGCGGCCGCGTGGTTCGGGGCCTGCCGGGGCAGCGTGAAGACGCCGGACTCGACGATCACCGTGTGCTCGACGCCCCGCGTGACGGGCGGCAGGTTGAACAGGCCGAAGTGCTCACCGGGCAGGACCCCGTTGGCGGCCAGGCTGCCCGAGTTCCACGTGCCGTACGGGACCATGCCGAGCGTGCCTTCCTTGAGCATGGGCCCGCAGCCCGACGCGATGTCCAGGTCCAGGGCGGTGAACCAGCCGCGCTGCATGAGGTCGCTCCAGCGGCGCAGCACGTCGAGCAGGGTCGGGTCGGTGTAGGCCGCCTGGCCGCTGGTCAGGGCGCGGTAGAACTCCGGGTCCGTCTTGGTCAGCAGCTCCTCGAACCAGCACATCGACTGCCAGTCGCTGTACTGGGCGGAGAACGGCGTTACCCCGTTGCCGTGGAGCGTCCTGGCGATCTCGAGCAGGTCGTCGTAGGTGTCCGGCGGGCTGAGGCCGAACCGGTCGAAGGCCACCTTCGAGTAGTAGAACGCGAAGTGGGACTTGTAGAGGGGCAGCCCGTAGACGTGGGAGTCGACGGAGACGAACGGTCGCAGCGACTCGTCCACCCGGTCCTGGCTGACCGCCACGTCCCAGACGTCGTCCAGTGCGGCGAGCCGGCCCCCGCGGACCAGCTCGGTGAGCGGGTAGCCGGACTGCCACTTCACGACGTCGGCGATCTTCCGGGTCTGGATCGACATCTTGACGATCTGGTTGTAGTTGTTCGCGATCGAGTTGACGTCGAAGCCGTAGCCGGTGACCTCGGCGAGCGCCTTGCCAGCGGTCTGGTAGCCCTCGAGCCATCCGCTGTTGTCGTTCATCATCGCGAGCCGCGTGGAGCTGCGCTCGCCGAGGGTGCTGGAGCCGCCGCACGCGGCGAGGGCCGCGGCCAGCGGGCTGACGGCGGCCGCGGCGAGCACGGTCCGTCGCGAGAGCGTGCGGTCACCGCCCCACCGGGGTGCTGGGCGCCTGGCCGGCGCCTGCGACGTTGCAGTGACCATGTTTCGCCTCCGGACGGATACCACCATTGGTAACGTTCCCAGAATTACCCTAGCCAGACCCGTGCGGGCATCGCAAGGGTCTGTGCCCCATCGAGCAGCACCAAGGAGGCGAACGGCTTGGTCGCACCCACACGCCGGCAGCCGACGATCCTGACGGTCGCGGAGCACGCGGGGGTCAGCCGGATGACCGTCTCGCGCGTGCTGTCCGGCGGCAAGAACGTGCGCCCCGAGCTGGTGGACCGCGTGCACGCCTCGGTCGCCGCGCTCGGCTACCGGCGCAACGAGCAGGCGCGGAGCCTGCGACCGGGCCAACGCTCCGGGCTGATCGGCATGGCGATCACCAACGTCGCCAACCCCTACTACGGCGAGTTCGTCCTCGGGGCCGACGAGGTGGTCAGCGACTCCGGCCGGGGCCTCCTGATCGGCAGCACGAGCGAGGACGAGGACAAGGAGCGGCTCCTGATCGCCGACTTCATCGGCCGGCAGGTGGAGGGCCTGATCGTGGTGCCGACCGGGGCCAGGCGGCACCTGCTCCCGGCCGCGCTGGGCGGCGTCCCGCTGGTCCTGGCCTCTCGTGCGGTCGCGGGCGTCCGTGCGGACACGGTGCTGGTGGCCGACGTGCAGGCCAGCTATGACCGGGTGTCGGCCCTGATCGACGCGGGCCACCGGCGGATCGGGTTTCTCGGCACGATGACCTCGGTCTTCACCGGGCAGCGCCGGTACGAGGGCTTCCGGCTCGCGCACGAGGACGCCGGCCTCGAGCTCGACGACGACCTGGTGCTCGTCGGCCAGCAGGACGTCGAGTCCGCCCGGGCGGCGATGGCGTCCCTCCTGGAGCGCGCGGACCCGCCGAGCGCCGTCTTCTGCGCCAACAACCGGAACGCGATCGGGGCGGTCCGTGCCCTGCTCGCCGCGCCGCGCCGCAAGCGCGGGGCCGAGCCGACGGCCCTGGTGAGCTTCGACAACTTCGAGCTCGCCGACGTGCTGGGCATACCCCTGACGATCATCGACCACGACGCCCGCGACCTGGGGCGGCAGGCGGCGTCGATGCTGATCGGCAGGCTGGACGGGGACGGCGACGGGCTCCCGCAGACCGTCGAGCTGCCGACCCGGACGCTGGACTATGGCGGTGCTCCAATCTGAGGTAACGTTCCCAACGTGGCGATGATCCTGGCGGTCGACCTCGGCGGAACACACGTGAAGCTCGGCATCGTGGCCGACGGCGTGCTGGTCGACGAGGACCGGCTCCCCGCACCGGCGACGCTGCGCGAGCTCGACGCCGTGGCGGACCGGGGGCGCCGGATGATCACCGCGCACACCGCGCGGGGCGCCGAGGTCACGCGGGTCGGCGTGGCCGCACCCGGTGTGGTCGACCCGCGCAGCTCCCGGCTGACCTCGATCCACGACAAGTACGCCTACCTCGTCGGTGTCGACCTGCTCGGCTGGGCGACGGCGGAGCTCGGCCGCCCGGCCGTCGT
The DNA here is from genome assembly GCF_054782895.1 of Promicromonospora xylanilytica. Taxonomy (NCBI): domain Bacteria; kingdom Bacillati; phylum Actinomycetota; class Actinomycetes; order Micrococcales; family Promicromonosporaceae; genus Promicromonospora; species Promicromonospora xylanilytica. The sequence continues at coordinate 93,517 of NZ_BAAGRP010000002.1, read as the reverse complement.
CGAGAACGACGCCAGGGCGGCTCTGCTCGGCGAGGTCGCGGCCGCGGAGACCGCGACGGGCCGCGCCGTGCGCGACGCGGCGATCGTGATCACCGGCACGGGGATCGGCACCGCGGTGCTCGTCGACGGCAGTCCGCTGGTGGGCCCGGAGGGCTACGGCGGCGTGCTCGGCGGCCACTTCACGGTCGATCTCGACGGCCCGCCGTGCAACTGCGGCAACGTCGGCTGCGCCGAGGCGGTCGGCGGCTCCTGGAACCTCGCCGCCCAGGCACGTGCCGCCGTCGGCTGGCGGGACTCCGTGCTTGCCGGGGCCGCGTCGGCCGACAGCCTGTCGATGGCGCAGCTGTTCGAGGCGGCCGCGGCGGGTGACCCCGTCGCAGCCGGTCTCACCGACCGGGTCCTGCGGGCCTGGGCCGCGACGGCGGTCAACCTGTGCCACGCCTACCAGCCCGACCTGCTGATCTTCTCCGGCGGACCGATGCGTGCCGCCACGGCGCACCGGAGCCGGCTGGCGGACGCCGTCGGCCGGCGGCTGTGGAGCTCGCTGCGCCGCCCCGACCTGCGGTTCGCCGAGTCACCGGAGCACTCGGTGATCCAGGGCCTCGCAGTACTCGCCGAGCGAAAGGACGTGCGATGACCTACCCGTCGTACCAGAACTATGTCCGCGAGCCGGTGATCAAGGTTCCCGGAGCAGGACGCGCCCACCGCGGCGCGGAGGTGTGGGCGGAGCTCGACCGTGCCGCGCGGGCACGGAGCGACCGGCCGCTGGTGGTCATCGACTGCTACCCCGGCGTCGACCTCGAGGACCTGTGGAAGGCCGTCCAGCGGCACCTGCCCGGCTACGTGGCCATCGACGTCGAGGACGCGGCGGCCCTGCCCATCGCCGAGATCGACGCGAAGATCGCCGACAACGTCACCGACGACCGGGTCTTCGGCGTGCTGGGCCACCAGACGGTCGGCGACCTCTACGACCAGGGCGCGCTCCGGCGGGTCCGGGACCAGGTCGAGGAGCGCACCACGCCGGTCGTGCTGGTCGGCTGGGGCGCGCTGCTGGGCGTGCCGGGTGACGACGGCGCCGGGACCGGGGCGGTGCCGGGCGGCGGGGACGCCGTCGTCGTGCTCGCGGACATGCCCCGCTGGGAGATCCAGCAGCGTCAGCGCCGCGGCGCGCCGAACTGGCGCTGCGACAACGGCGCGGAGGACAACTTGCGCAAGATCAAGCGCGGCTACTTCGTCGAGTGGCGGGCCGCCGACCGGCACAAGAAGCACCGGCTGTTCGACCGGATGGACTACCTGATCGACACGACGCGGCTCGCCGAGGACGCGGTACTGATCACGCGGGACACCTTCCAGGCGGCGCTCACCGCGGCGGCGTCGGGCCCGTTCCGGCTCGTGCCGTTCTTCGACCCGGGAGTCTGGGGCGGACGCTGGATGAGCGAGGTGCTCGGGCTGCCGCCGAGCGACACCAACTACGCCTGGTGCTTCGACGGCGTCCCCGAGGAGGAGAGCCTGCTGCTCGACGTGGGCGGGACGATCGCGGAGATCCCCGCCATGGACCTGGTGCTGCAGCGGCCGCGCGAGCTGCTGGGGGAGCGCACCTTCGCCAGGTTCGGCGCGGAGTTCCCGATCCGCTTCGACTTCCTGGACACCATGGACGGCGGAAACCTGTCCCTGCAGGTCCACCCGCTGACGGACTACATCCAGGAGACGTTCGGCATCCCGTACACCCAGGACGAGAGCTACTACTTCCTGGACGCCGAACCCGACGCCAAGGTGTACCTCGGGATCCAGGACGGCGTGGAGCCCGCCGACATGGTGGCCGCGCTGCGCCGGGCCGAGGCCGGCGGCGAGCCCTTCGAGGCCGAGAAGTACGTCAACGTCCTCGACGTCGCCAAGCACGACCACGTGCTGATCCCCGCGGGCACCGTGCACTGCTCCGGGCGCAACTCGATGGTGCTGGAGATCTCGGCGACGCCCTTCATCTTCACGTTCAAGATGTGGGACTGGGGGCGCCTCGGGCTCGACGGCCGACCGCGCCCCGTGCACCTCGACCACGCCGAACGCAACATCCAGTGGGACCGGCGCACCGACTGGGTCACCCGGAACCTGGTCGACCGGGTGGAGCAGACCGCCGCGGGGGACGGCTGGGTCGAGGAGCACACCGGGCTGCACGAGCTGGAGTTCATCGAGGTACGGCGCACCCGGTTCACCGGGCCGGTCGAGCACGACACCAGGGGGACCGTGCTGGTCCTGAACCTGGTCGAGGGGCCGGAGGCCGTGATCGAGAGCCCGACCGGGGCGTTCGAACCCTACGTCGTCCACTACGCGGAGACGTTCATCGTCCCGGCGAGCGTGGGGCCCTTCACCATCCGCCCGGGCGAGGCCGCCGCCGGACAGGAGCTCGCCACGGTGAAGGCCTACGTCCGCGGGACCGAGAGCCTTCCTGTCGTCTGACCTGTCCACCACACGAAGGAGCACGTCATGAGAGCGACCACCGGCGCAGTGTCGCGCCGTTCCTTTGCCGTCGGCATGAGCACGCTCGGCCTCGCGGCGCTCCTCCCGCCGGGCGCGGCCGCCGCGTCGGCGCACGGTGCGGGGGCCGGGGTCTGGGCCCGGCGCGCGCACCGCGGCTACGCCGCGCTGCAGCGCTACCTGTACGTGCCGGACAGTGCGCTGTACCAGGAGAACTACCCGACCAGGGACGGCGAGAACCCGTACTCCTACGTGTGGCCCCTCCGGGAGGCGGCGGCCGCCACCCAGGACATCAGCCGGCTCCCCTCGGCACACGGCCGGTACGACGGCGACGTGGCGAGCCGGTTCGACGCCCTCGAGCGCTACTTCAACGAGGAGCGCGGCACCTACGACTCGTACCTGCCGGCGCCGCAGGGGATCGGCGGCGACCCGTTCTACGACGACAACGGGGTGATCGGGCTGGAGCTCGTCCGTCGCTACCGGCTCATGGGCGAGCGGCGGATGCTGGACCGCGCCGTCCGGGCCTTCGAGTTCGTCGAGCAGGCGTGGGACACGGACACCACTGTCGACTGCCCCGGCGGGATGCACTGGGTGGACGCGGACTGGAACCCGCTGCGGGGCGCCACGAACGTCACCGGCATCGCCGCCGAGCTGGCGGCGCACCTGTACGAGCAGACGGGTCGACGTCGTTACCTCACCTGGGCGGAGCGCACCTACGACTGGGTGCACGGCTGCATGCGCCGCGACCCCGGCCTGTACCGCAACGGGGTCCGGTTCGACGGCACCGTCGAGGAGACGCTGTGGACCTACAACTCCGGCTTCATGATCGGCGCCGCGACACTGCTCCACCGCGCGACCGGACGGCGGTCCTGGCTCCGTGCGGCGGAGGACGACGTGGCCGGCGCCATGGACCACTGGACGCGGGACCGCCTCTACGAGCAGCCGGCCGTCTTCAACGCGATCTACCTGGCCAACCTGCTGCTCTTCGCGTCGGAGCGGCCCGAGCGGGCCGCCGAGATCCGTGACGTGTTCACCGACTACGCCGAGCGGCTGTGGGCCGAGAACCGCGACCCCGGGACGGGGCTGTTCGGCTTCCAGGCCTCTGGCGGTGGCGCGCCGGACCCGGAGCTGCGGCCCCAGACCCTGCACCAGTCGGCCGCGGTGCAGCTCTTCGCGCTGCTGGACTGGCGCAGGAGCGACTGGCCGGTGGCCACCTGACCTCGCCGCCGACGGGAGCTCAGCCGTTCAGCGCGCTCAGCACCAGGTAGCCGGCGCACGCGACGCCGAGCACGAGCGCCGCCGCGGTGGCCAGCGCGATCGGCGCTGCGCCGTGGTCGAGCGATCCGGTGCTGTGCAGCGCGGTGTTGGCCCGGTGGTAGCCGACGGCCGCTGCCACGTAGGCGGCGACCGCGAGCCCGGCCCCCGCGACGCCCGCGAAGACCGCGAGCACACCGGCGGTCTCCACGGTGAACCGCATGGCGACGAGGCTGGCCACGCCGAACGAGAGGCACGTGCGGCGCCAGGCGAGCAGCGTGCGCTCGGTCTGGAGGCCCGGGTCGTAGAGTCCGTGGTCCTGGCTCATGCGAACAGCCCGATCGTCACGAGCACGACGGCGATCACGATGCCGACGACGAGCAGGCCGCCGACCGCGAGGCCGGGGAGCGGCCGGCCGCGGCGCAGCGCCGACTCGGTCGCGGACCAGCCCAGCCAGGCCTGGACCGCGGCCACGGTGCCGAGCAGGAGGAACACGCCGGCCGCGGCCACCCGCCACCCGGTCGAGGCGGGCAGCGACAGGGCCTCGAGCGCGAACGCGCCCGCGTAGAGCCCGAGCGCGGTGCGCAGCCAGGCCAGGAACGTGCGCTCGTTGGCGAGGCTGAAGCGGGGGTCGGGTTCCTCGCCGTCGCGGTAGACCCGCTGGGGGAATCTCCGTGCGCTCATGCTCGTGCGCCGGTGGGGTCGAGTGCGGCCGTGCGGAAGCCGGCGTTGCCCATCGAGGAGTCGGGGGTGTTCGACGACCGTGCGGAGTTGCGGTACCGGTTGCAGTAGGAGATGTGGCACAGGTAGCTGCCGCCGCGCAGGACCCGCGCGGTGCCCTGGTCGGGTCCGGTCGGGTCGGTCGTGGGGGATTCTTGGTAGTGGTGCGGGTCGAACCAGTCCTGGCACCATTCCCAGACGTTTCCGACGGGCTGCCAGAGGCCGTGGCCGTTGGGCTCGAAGGTCCGTACCGGTGCGGTGGTGAGCCAGCCGTCGTCCAGTGTGTTCACGCGGGGGAAGTCGCCTTGCCAGATGTTCGCGCGCCAGCCGTCGTCGTCCACCTCGGCGTCGCCCCAGGGGTACTTGGCGCCGTTGATCCCGCCGCGGGCCGCGTATTCCCACTCGGCTTCCGTGGGCAGGCGTCGGCCGGCCCAGGCGCAGTAGGCGAGGGCGTCGTTCCAGCTGACGTGGGTGACGGGGTGGTCGTCGAGTCCGTCGGTGCTCGACCGGGGGCCGCCGGGGTGGGCCCAGTCGGCTCCGCGCACGCCGTACCACCATGGGGTGCCGCTTGGTTGTCCCAGGATGTCGGCGGGGTCGGCTGCGACGGCGAGGTGGAACACGGCGGAGAAACCGAACGTCTCCGCTTCGGTGCGGTAGCCGGTGTCGTCGACGAACCGGGCGAAGTCGGCGTTGGTGACGGTCGTCGCGTCGATCTCGAAGGCGTTGAGGGTCACGTCGTGCAGGGGGGCCTCGCCGTCGCCGGTGTTCCGGTCGCCCGACGAGTCGCCCATGGTGAAGGTCCCGGCCGGGATCCGTGCCTGCTCGACGCGGTGCCTGCCGTCGGCCGGTGTCGCGGTGATGGTGCCGGTGGCGTCGGCAGGGCGGGTCCCGAGCTGGACGAACGCGTCCCGTCCCGGGGTGCCGCAGCCACAGCCGCAGCCCTCGTGCTCTGCTCCGGTCTGTTCGTTCATGATCACGCCCCCACCGTAACCGCGCCGGACCCGGGGCTACCGCCGGCCGGCGGGACGGCGCGCCTCCACGGCCGCCGCGACCACCGGGTCGGAGCTCGGCGTCTCGATGCCGTACCGCAGCAGGTAGCCGATCCGGGACTCCCGCACGTGCGCGGCCATCAGGGCGGCGGCACGCTCGCCGTCGCCGGCGTCGATCGCGCTCACGATCACCCGGTGCTCCGGCCAGAGCCGCTTGCCGCGGGACTGCCGGTCGGCGGCGTAGAGCCACTCGATCTTCCACGAGAGCTGGCGCAGCAGCCTCGTCATGGTCGCGCTGCCGCTGAGCTCGGCGATCGCGAGGTGGATCTGGTCGTTGATCGCCACCAGGGGGTCCAGGTCGTCGGCCGCGACGTGCGCGTCCCCGGCGTCGAGCAGGGCGGCGATCTCCCGGCGGGTGCGCCACCAGTCCTCCGGGCTCTCGTCGCCCGACCAGAGGGCGGCGGCCCGGCGAGCGGCACTGCGCGCCGTCGCCACCTCCAGGGCCTCGCGGATGGCGAACAGGTCGTCGGCGTCGTGCACGGGCAGGGGCGCCACGCGCGAGCCCACGTGCGGCAGCGAGTCGACGAACCCCTCGCTCTCCAGGCCGCGCAACGCCTCGCGGACCGGGACCCGCGAGACGTCGTAGCGCTGGGCGAGCGAGGTCTCGGTGACGCGGGCGCCCGGCGTCAGCACCCCGGCGATGATGTCCCGCCGGATCGCGTCCTGGACGGACGCCGGCCGGCCGGGCTCAGCGCCCTGCGGCATAGCCCTGCGCGCCCCTCGGGTTGGCGGCGGCTCCCAGCAGCCCCGTGGCCGGGTCCCGGGTCACGGCGGACAGCCGCCCGAGGGCCCAGTCGCCCGCGCGGGTCACCACGTGGCCGCGCCGTTCCAGGCCGGCGATGACGTCGTCCCCGAGACGGTCCTCCACGACCGCGCCGCCCGGCGTCCAGGTGCGAGGCCAGAACGACCCGGGGAACGACGTCGTGTGCAGGGCCGGCGCGTCGATCGCCTGCTGCGGCGTGTACCCGCCGACGAGCACGCGCAGCAGGAACAGCAGCTGCCACTGGTCCTGCTGGTCGCCGCCCGGCGAGCCGAACGCGAGCACGGGCTCGCCTCCTCGCAGCACCAGCGTGGGCGTCAGCGTCGTCCGCGGCCGCCGTCCGGGCACCAGGGCCGACGGCGACGCCTCGTCCAGCCACGTCATCTGCAGACGCGTGCCCAGGCAGAAGCCGAGCCCAGGCACCACGGGCGAGGACTGCAGCCAGCCGCCCGACGGCGTCGCGGACACCATGTTGCCCCAGCGGTCGACGACGTCGAGGTGGCAGGTGTCGCCGCGGGTGGCGCCGGTGTGCTCGGGGGAGTCCGGAGCCGGGACGGTCGGCTCGCCGACGCCGGACGCCGGGCCGCCGAGCGGGGCGCCCGGCAGCGAGCCCACCGGAGTGCTGGTGGCGTACTCGGTGCGCAGCACCGGGACGGGCGGCGTCGGGCGGCCGGGCACGTCGCCGGGCCGCACCTCGTGGCTCGCGGTGTCGGTGACGAGCGCCCGGCGCCGCGCCGCGTAGTCCTCACCGAGCAGGTAGGTCAGCGGCACGTCGTCCGCCGCGGGGTCGCCGTACCAGACGTCGCGGTCCGCCATCGCGAGCTTCAGCGTCTCGAGGATCGTGTGCGCGCCGAGCTCCGTGGACGGGTCGAGCGCCGCGTCGTCGAAGCCCTCCAGGATCTTGCACGCGGCCAGGAGCGCGGGCCCCTGACCCCAGGCGCCGGTCTTGGCGATCGTGTACCCGCGGAACGTCGCGGTGGTCGCGGGCTCGTAGGACGCCTCGAAGCCCGCTACGTCGGCGGCGGTCATGACACCGGCGTGGTCGCCGCCGTCCGCGTGCCGGTGCGGGGTCCTGACGAACTCCTCGACGGCGGTCCCGACGCGCTCGCGCCAGGCGGCCCGGGCGAGGTCGATCGCCTCCGCGCGGTCGCCCGCGGCCGCACCCGCCGCCACGACGGCGTCCAGCAGGTCGGCGTACTCCGGGTTGGTGACGAGCGACCCGGGGGCGGGCGCCTCGCCGTCGGACAGCCAGTGGGCGGCCGAGGTGGGCCAGTGGTCGCGGAACAGGTCGGCGACCAGGGAGATGGTGGAGCTGACCCGGCCGAGCACCGGATGCCCGTCGCGGGCGTAGCCGACGGCGTAGGAGAGCACGTCCGCCAGGTTCCAGGTGCCGTGGTCGCGCAGGAGCAGCAGCCAGGCGTCGACGGCGCCCGGCACCGCCGCGGCCAGTGCTCCGGAACCCGGGACGAGGTCCAGTCCCTCGGCCCGGAAGTGCTCGATCGTGGCGCCGGCGGGAGCAGGCCCCTGCCCCATCAGCACGCGCGGGTCCGACGGCGCGTCGGCGGTGACGAAGAGGCCGGTCATGTCGCCGCCCGGCCCGTTGAGGTGCGGTTCGACGACGTGCAGCACGAAGGCTCCTGCCACCGCCGCGTCGAACGCGTTTCCGCCCCGCTCGAGCACGGCCTGGGCGCTCGCGGTGGCGAGCCAGTGGGTGGAGCTCACCATCCCGAAGGTGCCCTGGAGGTCGGGCCGGGTGGCGGGAGCTGCGGGCGGGGTGAACGACGAGCCGGTCGCGGCCGGCGACGGAGTGCGCACTGAGAGATCCGATCCTTGGCTGACAGGGACGATTGCATACAATCATGTCTCAGGCGGCTGATGTGTATGCAGCAGGTCCCGGCCAGGTTCTGCGGGCGCGTCTCTTTCCGGCGGGTGAAAGCCTGAGTACAGTCTCGCCATGGAAAAGGACAATGAGGTCACTTCACAAGGCTTGGCCGGGGGACCGCCGACGCCGGACGGCGGGGTCGCCGCCGGGCACGAGGGATCGCTCGAGAAGCCGCGCTGGAGGATCGTCGGCCCTGGTCTCGTCGTCGCGGCCACCGGCATCGGCGCCGGTGACCTCGTCGCCACGATGGTCGCGGGCAGCGCCTACGGGTACGCCCTGCTCTGGGCGGTGATCCTCGGCGTCGTCATCAAGATCGTGCTGGTCGAGGGCGCGGGCCGCTGGTCGCTCGCGACCGGCCGCACGATCTTCGACGGCTGGAAGTCGCTCGGGCTGTGGGCCGTCGTCTACTTCGGCATCTACGTGGTGATCTGGGGCTTCAGCTACGGTGCCGCCGCGATGTCCGGGGTCGGCCTCGCGCTCAACGGCCTGTTCCCCGGCGTGGACGTGCGGTACTGGGCGATGCTCGCCGGGGTCGCGGGCCTGCTGCTGGTCTGGTTCGGCAAGTACAAGCCGTTCGAGAACGTCATGGCGGTCCTGATCGGCGTCATGTTCGTGACGGTCGTGGGCTCGGCCATCATGACGACACCCAACCTCGGCCAGATCGCCGCCGGCCTGGTGCCGATGATCCCGGACGGCGCCGTCCTGAACACGCTCGGCCTCGCGGGCGGCGTCGGCGGGACGATCACCCTGGCCGCCTACGGCTACTGGCTCACCGAGAAGGGCTGGAGCACGCCCCGCTGGATGCGCGTCATGCGGCTCGACAACGCGTGGGCGTACGTCATGTCGGGCGTCTTCGTGGTGTCCATGCTGATCGTGGGCGCCGAGCTGCTCTTCTCCGCCGGGATGGCCGTGGCCGACGGCGAGGAGGGGCTCATCGACGTCGCCGACGTGCTCTCGCAGCGGTACGGGTCGTTCATGGCCCCGCTGTTCCTCGTCGGGTTCTTCGCCGCGACGTTCTCGTCGATCCTCGGCGTCTGGCACGGCGTGTCACTCATGTTCGCCGACTTCGTCGCGACGACGCGCAACCTGCCGAGCGACGACCGCCGCCGCGGCGCCGGCGGCACCTACTACCGGGCCTACATCCTGTGGCTGACGTTCCCGCCGATGGCGCTGCTGTTCCTCGACCGGCCGATCCTGCTCGTCGTGCTCTACGGCGCGCTGGGCTCGCTGTTCATGCCGTTCCTCGCGCTGACGCTGCTGATCCTCATGAACTCGAAGGCGGTGCCGCTGCGGTGGCGCAACCGCTGGTGGGTCAACGTGATCCTCGTGCTGGTGGCCGCGATGTTCCTGGTCCTGGGCGGCAACGAGCTCGTCAAGGCGGTCGCGCCGCTCTTCGGCGGCTGACCACCTCCTGCCACCGAGGTAGTCCTCTGCCGAGGTAGTCGTCTGGCGAGGTAGTCCCCTGGCGCTCGCTACGGGACTACCTCGCCAGACGACTACCTCGGCGCGAGGGGGTCAGGCGGCCGCCGGGGTCTCGCGCATGGCGCGGACCTTCTCGTAGATACCCTCGAACGCGTCGAGGGTGCCGTCCACGGCGTGCGCCGCCACGAGCTCCCGGCTGGCCGCGCCCATCCGGCGGCGCAGGCCGGCGTCGGCCAGGAGGTCGCTGAGCCGGTTGGCCAGCTCCCGCACGTCGCCGGGCGTGTAGAGCCAGCCGTTGACGCCGGGGCGCACGAGGTGGGGCAGCGCCATCGCGTCGGCGGCCACGACCGGGAGGCCCGAGGCCATCGCCTCGAGGGTGACCAGGCTCTGCAGCTCGGCCACGCCGGGCATGCAGAACACGTCGGCGTCGGAGTAGGCGGTCAGCAGCTCGTCGTCGGGCACGTAGCCGCGGAACCGGACGCGGTGCGCGACGCCGGAGGCCGCGGCGAGCTCCGCCCACTCCTCGGCCTTCGAGCCGGTACCGACGATCTCGAGCCGCCCGGGCAGGTCGGCAGGCAGGAGGGCGAAGGCGCGGATGATCTCGTCCACCCGCTTCTCCTGGTCGAGCCGGCCGACGAACAGGACGGTGGGCTCGGCCCGCCCGTCCCGGACCGTGGTGGTGTACCGGTCGGTGTCGATGCCGTTGGACACGGGGATCGCGTGGGTCAGGCCGGCGTGCTGGGCGAGCAGGTCCACGGCACGCGGCGTGGGGGCGGTGACCACGTCGGCCTTCGCGTAGACGCGCCCGATGTCCTGCCAGGCCCAGCGCCCCACGGTGCGGTGCATGGAGCTCGGCACCATGAGGTAGCCCACGATGTTCTCCGGCATCAGGTGGTTGGTGGCCACCAGGGGCAGACCCTCCCGGTGTGCCGCGTCGACCAGGGCGCGGCCGACGATGAAGCTGCCGTTCGTGTGCACGACGTCGGGCCGGACCTCGTCGAGGATCTCCGCGACCGCCCGGCGCGTCTCCCACGGCAGGCACACGCGCAGGTTGTCGTGCGACGGGTAGCGCCGGGAGCGCAGCCCGTGCAGCACGACACCGTCGCGCACCTCGCGCACCGGCGCGCCGGTCGGCGACGGTGCGACGACGTGCACGTCGTACCCACGCCGGGCCAGGCCGGTGGCCAGGCTGCCGGCGAACCGGGCCGCGCCGTTCACTGCGGGCGGATAGGTGTCGGCGCCGATCAGGATCGTGCGGAAAGTACCGGGCAGGTTCACTGTGCTGTACCTCTCGATGGTTCGGGAAGTCTCGAAGGGGCGGAACGCGCCGCGCGCGCCGCGACGGCGTCTGGGTGGAGCCGGGCAAGGACGAGGACCCCCACGGCCGCGGCGACCGCCGCGCCGCCGAGGAGGAACCAGGTGGCGAGGGGCGTGTCGGCGCCCTCGCCGAGGAGCAGGGCGCCGAGCAGGACGGCGACGATCGGGTCCACGACCGTGAGGCACGCGACCACGACCTCCGGCGGACCGGACGGGTAGGCCTGCTGCACGAGCCAGCCGCCCACGGCGAGGGCGACGAGGGCGCTCGCGGCGGCGCCGAGCACCGGCGGCTCGTACCAGCGCGAGTGGCCGGCGGAGATCTCCTGGAAGATCACCCGCATGAGGGCGGAGAGCAGGCCGAACGCGGTGGCTCCCGCCGTCGCGCACGCGACGCAGCGGAGCCAGCCACCGGCCGCCAGGCCACCCGCGCCGAGCGCCACCACGATGCCGCCCACGACGAGAGTGGTCGGCAGCGTGGACCCCGGCGGCGGTGGGTTGCCGGTGGCGCCGCCCACCGACGCCGCGACGAACACCGCGACACCGGCCATGGTCAGCACCACGCCGAGGATGACGCTGCGGCTGGGCGGGCGGCGGGAGCGGAGCGAGGACAGCAGGACCGCTACGGGCACGGCAAGCACCCCGATCGGCTGGACCACGCGGAGCGGAGCGAGCGCGAGCGCGATGGCATGCACCACGGTGCCGCCTCCTGCGAGCCCGAAGCCGACCAGCCAGCCGGGGCGCCGCGCGATCCTGCTGAGCCTGCGTAACGACAGGACCCGTTCGCGGGGGAGCGGCTGCCCGTAGAGGTCGGCCACCTCGCGGTGCTGCAGTACGGCGGCCCCGGCGAACAGGGCGGCGCCGAGCACTGCGAGGGTGACCGCGATGGCTTGCATGGGACAACGGTGACGTAAGGATGCCCTTCTCCGCCACCAGGTTTCCCCCCGGGATCGCATGGGGGTTTACCCCCATCTTTCCTGCCCCTCTCCCACACCGGCCGCTGACGTGCTTAGGGTCAGCGCGATGAACACCGACCTGCCGGCGCGTCGTGCCGAGCCGCCGCACGACCCACCGCACGAGCTGTCCCTCAGGGCATCGTACGAGCTGCCGTACCAGGCGCTCGTCGAAGCTACGCCCGTCCGCGACGCAGACCTGGAGCTCCGTGGCGTCCGTGTCCACGTCCGGGTGTACGGCGCCGCGACCGCGCCCCATCGGATGGTGTTCCTGCACGGGCTCCGGGGCGACCACCACGGCCTGGAGCCGATCGTCGCCCACCTCCTCCGGGAACGCTCTGACCTGCAGGTATGGGTTCCCGATCTGCCCGGGTTCGGCGCCTCGGCGCCGCTGCCCGACGGCGTGCACGACGTCGAGGGCTACGCCGCGTGGACGGCCGAGCTGCTGGCCGCCGTCGCCCCGGAGGGCGATGTCCTGCTCGGGGGTCATTCCTTCGGGTCGATCGTGGCGGCGGCCGCCGTGGCGGGTGCCGCCGGCCCCGGGTCCCGCGTGCGGGGCCTCGTGCTGGTCAACCCCATCGCGACAGCCGCGCTCGACGGTCCGCGCCGGGCGCTGAGCGCGGTCACGGTGGGGGTCCACCGGCTGGCCGCAGCCCTGCCCGAGCGGGCAGGGACTGGCCTGCTGCGTCACCCGCTGTTCACCCGCGTCGCGAGCCTCGCCATGGTCACCTCGACGGACCGGGACATGCGGCGCTGGATCCTCGCGGAGCACGACCGCTACTTCTCCGGGTTCGCCGACCGGCGCACCCTGCTGGAGGCGTTCCATGCCTCGGTCGGGACCGACGTGGCCGCCTACGCCTCACGCATCAGCGCGCCGACGCTGCTGGTCGCCTCGGAGAACGACGACGTCGCGCCGCTGCCCTCCCAGCGGGTTCTCGAGCCGATGTTCGCCGACGCGCGGCTGGCGGTGGTCCCACGTGTCGGGCACCTGGCGCACTACGAGGCACCGGCTGCGGTGGCTCGGGAGACCGCCGGTTTCCTGGCCGTCCTCGAGGCCGCCGCCGGGCGGGATGAACAGTGAGGGAAGATCGGATGAAGATCGTCGTCGACTGCCGGTATCTGCGGGTCGGCCGGCACGACGGCATCAGCCGGTACACCGCGGGGATCGTCACCGCCCTCGCCAGGCTGCACCCGGTCGAGGTGCTGGTGAACGACGTGCTCCAGCTCGACCACCTGCCCGACGGCCTCCCCTGGCACCTGGTGAGCGCCCCGACCAGCTGGCGCGAGCCCTTCGTGGCGCGACAGGTGCGGCGCACGGGTGCCGACGTCGTGTTCAGCCCGATGCAGACCATGGGCACCTGGGGCCGCGACTACCGGGTGGTCCTGACCCTGCACGACCTCATCTACTACCGGCACCCCACCCCGCCGCGGAACCTGCCGGAGCCCGTACGCCTGCTGTGGCGGGCGTTCCACCTCGCGTGGTGGCCGCAGCGCCTCCTGCTGAACCGCGCCGACGCCGTGGTCACGGTCTCGGAGACCACCCGTGACCTCATCGCGCGCCACCGGCTGACCCGGCGCCCCGTGACGGTGGTGCCGAACGCGCCCGACCCGGTGCCCGGCCTGCCCGTCGACCGCTCGGAGGCGTCGCGGACCCGCTCGCTCGTGTACATGGGCTCGTTCATGCCCTACAAGAACGTCGAGCTGCCCGCCCGTGCCATGGCGCACCTGCCCGGCTGGGAGCTGCACCTGATGAGCCCGGTCGCGCCGGAGCACCGTGCGCGGCTGACCGAGCTGGCCGGCGCCGGCACGCTCGTGTTCCACGACGGTGCGTCCGACGAGGTCTACCGCGAGGTGCTGGGCAGCGCGACCGCGCTGGTCTCCGGGTCGCGGGACGAGGGCTTCGGGCTACCGCTGGTCGAGGCGATGGTGCTCGGTACCCCGCTCGTCGTCAGCGACATCCCCGTGTTCCGCGAGGTGGGCGGCGACGCGGGCGCGTACGTCGATCCGGATGACGTGGCGGGGTTCGTCGCGGCGGTCCGCGAGCTCGACGACCCGGCGACGTGGGCCGGACGGTCCGCGGCAGCACGGGAGCGGGCCGCAGGATACGACTGGGACATCTCGGCCAAGACACTTCTGGCACTTCTGGTAGGGTGAATTTTGACCGTTATCTTTCCGTGATCTAAGGTCTGCGGCGATGACCCGCCATGAGAGCACGCCAGCCACCTTGCCCGAGGCAGCCTCCGCGACCACGGCAGGCAAGGACCGGAGACCCTCCGGTCGGCTCGTGGGGATGGACGGCCTGCGCTTCGCCGCGGCGGTGGCGGTGCTGCTCTACCACTTCACCGCGACCTCGACGGTGACCGGGTACTGGGGCATCGACCCGGTGGACGCGTTTCCCATGCTGAACGAGGTCACGCGGTACGGCTGGCTCGCCGTCGAGCTGTTCTTCATGATCTCGGGGTTCGTGATCCTGCTCAGCGCCGACGGCCGTGGGATCGCCGGCTTCGTAGCCTCCCGCGTGGGCAGGCTGTTCCCCGCCTACTGGGCCTGCATAGTGCTGACCGCCGGCCTGCAGCAGGTGTGGTCCGGCGGGCGCAGGACCACCCTCACCGAGACGCTGGTCAACCTCACGATGGTGCAGGACCTGTTCGAGGTCACCGGAGTCCAGGTCGTCTTCTGGACCCTGCTGGTGGAGCTGAAGTTCTACCTGCTCGTCTTCGTGGTGCTGGCGATGGGCCCGCTGACGCGCAACCGGGTGCTGGCGTTCGCCACGCTCTGGCCCCTCGCCGGCTGGGCCGCCCAGCAGTTCGGCGCCCACTGGCTCGCCGACTGGCTCGTGCCGAACTACGCCCCGTACTTCGCCGTCGGCATGCTGCTGTTCCTCGTCTACCGCGACGGGTTCGACCTCGTCAGCGGCCTGCTGCTCGGCGCGGGAGTGGTCGTGTGCGTGCTGCGGGTCCTCGACGCGGCCGGCCGGGCGTCGGACCTCCAGGGCGTGTCGGTGGACCCGACCGTCGCCGTGGTGCTCATGCTGGCGTGCATCGTCGCCGTATGGGCCACGACGCTACCCGGCAGGACGGTCCCGCCCCGGCGCGTGGCGGCGGTGCTCGGCACGGTCGGCGCCCTGACCTATCCCATCTACCTGGTGCACACGCAGTTCGGGTACGCGGTGATCGACGTGCTGGCCCACGAGACCACCCGCACCGTCGCGCTGTTCGCCGCCGGCGGGATCAGCCTCGCGCTGGCCGTGGTGATCCACTACGGCATCGAGCGCCCGACGTCGGCCCGGCTGCGCCGGGCGGTGCAGACCGGGCTGGTGCGCTTCTCGGAGGCCCTGCGCTCGCGGGGCCGGGTGCGGGTCACGGACGACGCCAGGGCCTGACGCGGGCGGGGTCGTGACCCGGGTGTCTGGTGTCGAGCCGCAGGTTACGAGTCACCGGTGGCTTCGAGCCGCAAGGAACGAGCCCAACGGGCCTGGTATGGACGCGTAACCTTCGGTCGGGCCGTCATCGGGACGAGTAACTTGCGGTTCGCCGTCCTGGAACGATCGCCGGGACGCACAGCTTTCGGTTCGGCGCCGGTGGGTGCGACTCTGACGACGCGTAGCTTGCGGTTCGACGGCCGTGCCGTGTCCGCCGGTCCGTCGATGTCCCCGGGTCAGCGCGGCGGGTCCGCCACCGCGAACGGCAGCCGGTGCAGCAGCTCCGCCTGCTCCTCCGCCCGCTTGCGCTCCCGCTGACCGGCGCCGAGCTCACGCTCGCGACGCTCGGCGAGGACGGCGTGCAGGAACGCCTCCGGGTGGGTGCCGGGCGGCGGCCCGGGTGCCACGTAGCGCTCGATCCGGCCGGCGAGGTCGTCGGCGAGCCGGGCCCGCGACTCGGGCGCGAGGCGTGCGGCGCGGCCGAGGAGCTGGCGGGCGGCCAGCGCCAGCCCGTCCGGCAGCCTGCGCATGTCGGCCGTGTGCGCCCACCCGGCCAGGGCCTGGGGCATCACGATCGGGGCCGACGGCGGCCTGCCGCCCCGCACCCGCACCGCGTACGTGCCGGCCGCGAGATCGCCGAGGCGCTTGCCCTTCGCGTTCGCCAGCGACGTGATGGCCGCGATGCCGCCGAACGTGAGCCACAGCTCGATCACCCCGACCAGCGCGCGCACCAGCGCGTGCCGGAACCGGACGGGACCGCCGTCGTCGCGCACCACCCGGATGCCGCAGGCGAGCTTGCCGACGGACCGCCCCCGGGACAGCGTCTCGACGGTGACGGGCACGCCCACCATGACCAGGACGGTCGTGACCACGTACACGATCATCGCGATGTCCTGGTTCAGGCTGGCGCTCTCCAGGAACCAGATGCCGCCGACGATGATGGCGACCCAGATGACGGCACCGATCACGAGGAAGTCGAGCATGGCGCCCATCGCGCGCGTGATGAACGACGCGGGGCGCGCGTCCAGCACCACGCCCTCACCGATGACAATGCCGTCCTGCACGGTTCCTCCGGTCGGGGTGTCGGGGGCTTCGGGGTCACGCCGTAACTCCTGTGCGGCAGACTACCGCCGTGGACATCGACGCCTTCACCGCCGTGCACGCCGCCGAGTGGGACCGCCTCAAGGAGCTCTCGTCCCGGCGCCGCCTGGACGGCGCAGAGTCGGACGAGCTCGTGCGCCTCTACCAGTCGGTGGCCACGCACCTGTCGACGGTCCGGTCGGCCGCGCCGGACCCGGCGCTGGTCACGCGCCTGTCCGACGTGCTGAACCGGGCGCGGACCCGCATCGCAGGCACCCATGAGCCCGCCTGGCGCGAGGTCGTGCGGTTCGCCGTGGTGTCGCTGCCCGCCGCCTTCTACCGGATCCGGTGGTGGTCGCACGCCGTGACGGCTGCCTGCCTGCTCGTCGCGGTCGTCGCGGGCGTCTACATCGCCACGGACACCGCCGCGCTCAACGACATGATGCCGCCGTCGGCGCAGGAGGACTACGTGAACAACGCGTTCGCGTCCTACTACGACCCGGGCATCGGGTTCGCCGCCGTGGTGTGGACCAACAACGCGTGGATCGCCGCCCAGGCCGTCGGTGGCGGGATCACGGGGTTCTTCCCCCTGATGGTGCTCTGGCAGAACGCGGTGCAGATCGGCGCGACGGGCGGCATGATGGCCGCCCACGGCGAGCTGGACCTGTTCCTCACGCTCATCGCGCCGCACGGCCTGCTGGAGCTGACGTGCATCTTCGTCGCGGGAGCCGCGGGCCTGCGGCTCTTCTGGACCCTGATCGACCCCGGCCACCGCAAGCGGTCCGTCGCCATGGCCGCCGAGGGGCGCGCCCTGATCACCACCGCCATCGGCCTCGCGGCGGCGCTGGGCGTCTCCGGCCTGGTGGAAGGCTTCGTCACCGGGTCGGACCTGTACTGGTGGCTCAAGATCGTGATCGGTGCGCTGGCGCTCGCCGCGTTCTGGGCGTACGTGTACGTCCTGGGCCGCCGGGCGGTCGGTGCGGGCGCCACCGGTGACCTCGCCGAACACGAGGCGGGGGCCACCGTGGTCACGGCTGGGTGACAGTTGCGCGGAGCGACCGACGCGGACACCAATATCGCGGCCCGCTGTCAGCGTGCCGTACTAGGGTTGCCGCGCAGGCACGACCCCAAGACGACACCCGGGAGCACGCCCCCATGACGACGCCCGAGAGCGCACCCGACCAGCCGGCGCAGCCGACGCCCCCGCAGTCCGGCGGGCACCAGCCCGCCGGCTGGGGCGAGCCGCCGCGGTACGGACAGTACGCGCCCGGGTACGACCCGGCAGCGCCGCCCGCCCAGGGCCAGCCGCAGTACGGCACACCGCAGTACGGCACACCGCAGTACGGCACACCCCAGGGTGAGCAGGCCGCGCAGTACGGCCAGAGCCAGTACGGCCAGTACTCCCCGTACACCTCGCAGGTGCCCGGCTACCGCCCGCCGGCGGACAAGCCCGGCATCGTCCCCCTGCGCCCGCTCACCCTGGGCGAGCTGTACGACGGCGCGTTCGGCGCGGTCCGGCACAACCCGGGCGTGACGCTGGGCCTGACGGCGATCATCGTGGTCATCGCCGTGGCCCTCGGCACGCTGGTCAGCATCCCCCTGACCACGCTGTTCACCGACATGTTCGCCGACCTGTTCGGGGAGATCGGGTCCGACCCGGCCTTCGACGACCTCGGCTTCACGCAGGACGTCCTCGGCGTGACCTACGGGTCGCTGCTCGGCACCAGCCTGCTGCTCATGATCGCCACACCGCTCGCCATGGGCGTCATGGCCATCTCGGTCAGCGACTCGGTGATCGGCCGCAAGATCTCGGTGTCCGCGGCCTGGCGTCGCGTCGGCAAGCGCGCCTGGTTCCTCATCGGGTTCTCGCTCCTGAGCACCGCCGCGGTGCTCGTGGCGTACGCGCTGGCCGTCGGCATCATCGCGGGGCTGTTCTACGTGGACCCGACGCTCGGGGTGATCGGGCTGTTCCTCGTGCTCGCGGCTCTCGTGGTGGTCGGGGTGTGGGTGTTCACCCGCCTCCTGCTCGTCCCGCCGGCGCTCGCGGTCGAGGGCGGTGGCTTCTGGGCCACGGTTCGCCGGGCCTGGAAGCTGACGCGCGGCACGTTCTGGCGGGTGCTCGGCATCTATCTGCTGACGTCCCTCATCCTGAGCGTCATCGGCCAGATCGTCGCGTTCCCCGTCGGTATGGTCATGGGCCTCTTCATGGCGACCGCCAACAGCGCAGCCCTCGCGGCCAGCTACGGGGTCACCTACGTGATCACCGGTGGCATGAGCGTGCTGTTCCTCGGTGGCGTGGTCGCGCTGCTCTACATCGACACCCGGATGCGTCGCGAGGGACTGGACGTGCAGCTGCAGACCGCGGCGGCAACCGCAGCGGACCAGTGAGATGAGGGCCGACCTGCCCGTCGTTCCCGACCGGGACACCGCACGCGAGTGGCTCAGCAGCGAGCTGCAGGGCTCCGAGTACGCGGAGCGCGAGTCGTTGCTGTCGCGCCTGATCAGCTGGGTGCTGGACTGGCTGAGCGGCATCGAGTGGGCCGGCGCGGCGGTGTCCGGTCCGGCGCTGGCGATCGTCATCGCGGTGATCGCCCTCGTGGTGCTCGCAATCGCCTGGCTGGTGGCCGGGCCGGTGCGCCTCGGCCGCAACCGCGCGGGCTCCGCGGAGGTGCTCGACACCGATGACGCCCGCACCGCAGTGCAGATGCGCACCGCGGCCGACGCTGCCGCGGCCTCGGGTGACTGGCGGACGGCCGTCGTCGAGCGCTTCCGTGCCGTCGTCCGCTCCCTGGAGGAACGCGTGATCATCGAGCCGCGGCCGGGCCGCACGGCGCAGGAGGCCGCCGCCGACGCAGGCGCCCGCCTGCCCGCCCAGGCCGCGGGCCTGCGCTCGGGCGCCGACCTGTTCGACGGCGTCGAGTACGGCGACCGGGTAGCGGTGGCGGAGGACGATGCGGACCTGCGCGCGCTCGCCGCCGAGGTCGCGGCGGCCCGGCCCGTGTCGCACACCGGCACCGGCACCGGCGCACCCGCCGAGCCGGGTACCGGGTCGAGCGCCGAGACGCCGGCGGACGAGAAGCCGGAGGTGTCCGCATGACGGTCACGCCCGCCCCGCCGCCGCCCGCCCCCACGCCGCCCGCTGCGGTCACCGGCGGCCCGTCGGGCCCCGTCGACGAGCCACCCGTCGTGATCGGCGACGACACCACCGGCCGGTCCCGCGCGGCGAGCACCTGGCGCCGCCTGCGCTGGCCGTTGACGGTGCTCGCCGCGATAGCCTTTCTCGTCCTCTTCCTCGCGGTGGTGCGCCCGCCGACGTCGGCGGACCCGTACGCTCCGGACAACCCGGAGGACGACGGGGCGATGGCCGTCGCCGAGGTGCTGAAGGACCAGGGCGTGCGGATCACCCACGTGACCACGGTCGCCGAGGCGTCCGCGGCCGCCGGGCCGGGCAGCACCCTCCTGGTCACGCCCAACCCCGGGTTCTTCGCCGAGGACCAGATCTCGGCGCTGAACCGCACGGGTGCCGACCTGGTCGTGCTCGGTGCGGACTACACGATGGTCGCCGCAGTCAGCAGGAACACCCTCGACGCCACCTACGGCGAGGCGGAAGGCCCTGTCGCGCCGAAGTGCGACGACCCGGCGGCGCAGGCCGCCGGTGAGCTCGCGCTGCGACCAGGGCTCTACGACGTGTCCGCCGAGGCGAACGGCGGCGCCGTGCGCCCGACGCTGTGCTGGCCCGACGGCCTGGGCGCCTACGCCTACGCGCGTCTCGACTTCCCGAACCGGTCGGTGACCCTGGTCGACGACCCCGCCGTGATCCGCAACGGCAGGGTCCTGGACGAGGGCAATGCCGCGCTCGCCCTCTGGATGCTGGGGAAGCACGAGCACCTGGTCTGGATGGTGCCCGACCCGATGGACGTCAGCACCGGCGAGGACGTGCCGACACCCGCGGATCGCGGTCAGGTCAACGCGATGATGCCGCCCGGCTCCGCGCCCGTCGCGCTGGTGGCCGTGCTCGCCGCCGTGCTGCTCGCGCTGTGGCGCGTGCGTCGCATGGGCCCGCTCGTCGTGGAGGACCTGCCGGTGCTCGTGCGCTCGGCCGAGGCGACGCGCGGGCGCGCCCGCCTGTACCGCGCGGCCCGTGCCCGTGGGCACGCGGCGGCGGGCCTGCGTGCGTCGACGGCCGACCGGATCGCCTCGCGGCTCGGCCTGGCCCGCTCGTCCGACGCCACCTCCGTGGTCGACTCCGTCGTCGCCGCTACCAACCGCCCGTCGCAGCAGGTGGCAGACCTGCTCTACGGCCCACCCCCCGCTGACGACGCCGCGCTCGCCGAGCTCGCGCGCCGACTCGACATCCTGGAGAGCGAGGTCCACCGACCGTGACCGAACCAGCCTTCCCCCACCAGCCCGCTGCTCAGCCCGCCGAGCCCACACCGGCTCAGCCCGCCGAGCCCACAGCGGCTCAGCAGCCGAGCACCGCGCGGCCCGCCGCACCCGAGCCGCCCGCCCCGTCGCAGGAGCTGCGCTCCGCCCTCGCGGCGGTCCGTACGGAGGTGGGCAAGGCCGTCGTCGGGCAGGACGCGGCGGTGACGAGCCTGCTCATCGCTCTGCTGTGCCAGGGGCACGTGCTCCTCGAGGGTGTGCCGGGCGTCGCCAAGACCCTGTTGGTCCGTACCCTGGCGGCAGCCCTGAAGCTGGACACCAAGCGCGTCCAGTTCACGCCCGACCTCATGCCGGGCGACGTGACGGGCTCGCTCGTCTACGACGCGCGCACCGCCGAGTTCTCGTTCCGCGAGGGTCCGGTGTTCACCAACCTGGTGCTGGCCGACGAGATCAACCGCACGCCCCCCAAGACCCAGGCGTCGCTCCTGGAGGCGATGGAGGAGCGCCAGGTGTCGGTGGACGGCACGCCCCGCCGGCTGCCCGACCCGTTCCTGGTCATCGCCACACAGAACCCCGTCGAGTACGAGGGCACCTACTCGCTGCCCGAGGCACAGCTCGACCGCTTCCTGCTCAAGCTCGTGCTGCCGTTGCCCGAGCGAGAGCAGGAGGTCGAGGTGCTCGCCCGGCACGCCGCCGGGTTCGACCCGCGCGACCTGGCCGCCGCCGGGGTCACCCCCGTGGCCGACGCCGGCATCCTCGAGCGCGCCCGCGCCGAGGTCGCCCGCGTCCAGGTGTCGCGGGAGGTGCTCGGCTACGCCGTCGACGTGTGCCGCGCCACCCGTTTCTCGCCGTCCCTCTCGCTCGGCGTCTCACCGCGTGGCGCGACCGCGCTGCTGCGCACCGCGCGGGCGTGGGCGTGGCTGTCCGGCCGCTCGTTCGTGACGCCCGACGACATCAAGGCGCTCGCCCACCCGACGCTGCGCCACCGGGTGCAGCTGCGCGCGGAGGCCGAGCTCGAGGGTGTCACCGCCGAGGGCGTGCTGGACACGGTGCTGGCCTCCGTGCCCGTGCCGCGCTGAGGCCGCGCACATGGTCGTGACGTGGCGGGCCGCCGCCCTGATGGGGCTCGGCGTGGTTCCTGTGCTGCTCCTTCCCGCGAACGGGACGGTGCTGGTGTGGTCGGCGGTGGTCGTCCTGGCGTGTGCCGTCGATGTCGTGCTGGCCGCGTCGCCGCGGCGGGTGGCGGTGCAGCGGCGGGTGCCCGGCTCGGTGCGCCTGCGCTCCGAGGCCACGAGCGAGCTGGTGGTCCGTAACGCCTCCGGACGGCGGCTGCGTGCCGTGGTCCGGGACGCGTGGGGGCCGTCGGCGGGCGCAGGTCCCGGGCGGGGCCGGTCGGAGCGGGTGCGGCCGGCGTCGGGCGGGTCCGGGCGGCACCACGTGAACCTGCCGGACGGCGAGGCCGCGCGCCTGCCGACCACGCTCGTGCCGACGCGGCGCGGCGACAGGACGGCGGGCGGGGTCACCATCCGCAGCCTCGGCCCGCTGGGCCTGGCGGGCCGCCAGGTGACGCTGCCCGTGCCCGGGCGCCTGCGGGTGCTCCCCGAGTTCGCGAGCCGCAAGCACCTGCCTTCCCGCCTGGCACGGCTGCGTGAGATGGACGGCCGCGCGGCGGTGCAGATCCGTGGCGAGGGCACGGAGTTCGACTCCCTGCGTGAGTACGTGGTGGGCGACGACGTCCGGTCGATCGACTGGCGCGCCACCGCCCGCCGTCGTGAGGTCGTGGTGCGCACGTGGCGGCCCGAGCGGGACCGGCGCGTCATGATCGTGCTCGACACGGGGCGCACGTCCGCGGCCCGGGTCGGGGCGACCGACTCGACCGGCGCCCCCCGGCTGGACGCCAGCATCGAGGCGGCGCTGCTCCTCGCGGCGCTGGCCGGCCACGCGGGCGACCGGGTGGAGCTCGTGGCGTTCGACCGGACGGTCCGTTCGCGTGTGGTCGGCGCGGCCGGACCGCGGCTCATGCCCGCGATGGCGGAGTCGCTCGCCACGGTCGACCCGGTGCTCCTGGAGACGGACTGGCCGGGAGTGGTGACCCAGGTCCGGACCCGTATGACGCAGCGCGCGCTGGTGGTGCTGCTCACGACCCTCGACCCGGCCGCGGTGGAGAACGGGCTGCTGCCCGTGGTGGACCAGCTCGCCCGGAACCACACGGTGGTCGTCGCGTCCGTCGCGGACGAGGAGGTGGCCGGGCTGCGGGCCGGGCGGGACACCATCACCGAGGTCTACGACGCGGCGGCCGCCGCGCGGGGTGACCTGGAGCGCACGGCCGTGACGACCATGCTGCGCCGGTACGGTGCGGACGTCGTCGAGGCGCTGCCGGACGACCTCGCCCCGCGCCTGGCGGACGAGTACCTGGCGCTCAAGGCTGCGGGCCGGCTCTGACGGGTCCCCGGACGGCGGGTCCTCAGACGCCCAGGTGCCGGAGCACCGCCAGGACGCGGCGGTGGTCGGCGGCGTCCTGCGGCAGGTCCAGCTTGGTGAAGATCGCGGCGACGTTCTTCTCGACGGCCCCGTAGGACAGGTGCAGCAGCTCCGCGATCGCCCCGTTGGATCGGCCCTGGGCCATGAGGCCCAGCACCTCGCGCTCCCGGGCCGACAGCCGCTCGAGGTCGTCGTCCTTCCGGGGCGAACCCATGAGCTGCGAGACGACCTCGGGGTCCAGCACCGTCGCGCCGGCCGCCACCCGGCCGAGCGCGTCGACGAAGTCGCGCACGTCGGCCACCCGGTCCTTGAGGAGGTAGCCGACGCCGCGCGCGTCGCCGGACAGCAGCCTGCTCGCGTACCGGGTCTCCACGTACTGCGAGAACAGCAGCACGGGTAGGTTCGGGTGCCTGGCCCGCAGGCCCAGGACGGCGCGCAGGCCCTCGTCGGTGAAGCTGGGCGGCATCCTGATGTCCGCGACGACCACGTCGGGCAGCGACTCCTCGCGGACGAGGCGCGCGACCTCACGCTCCAGGGCCGCGCCGTCCCCGACGGTCGTGACCGTGTGTCCACGGCGCGTCAGGAGGGCGGCGAGCCCGTCCCGGAGGATCGCCGAGTCCTCGGCGAGGAGCACCCGCAGGGTCGAGGGCGGATCGTTGGGCCCGGTCATGGACGGCTCGCCGGGCTCGAGGTGGGCAGGAGCACGGTCACTACCGTAGGCCCACCGGCAGGGCTGGACAGGTCGAAGGTGCCGTCCACGGAGCGCACCCGCTCGGCCAGCCCGGCCAGCCCGGAACGCAGTCCGGAGCCGTCGGGCGGCACCACCCGCGCGCCACCGCGACCGTCGTCGCGCACCCGGATGCGCACCGTGTCGCCGACGGGCTCGACCAGCACGTACACACCGGTGGCACGAGCGTGCTTGGCCGCGTTGGTGACCAGCTCGGCCACGGAGAAGTAGGCGATCGACTCCAGGGCGGGGGCCAGGCGCCCCGCCGCCTCCACCCCGGGATCCACGTCCACGTGGACCGGCAGGGCCGAGCGGGCGGCGAGCGTCTCGAGCGCGACGGCGAGGCCGCTGTCGAGCGCCGGCGGGTGGATCCCTCGTGCGAGCTCGCGCAGCTCCGTGAGCGCTTCCTTGGTGGACGAGTGGGCGGTGTCGACCAGCTCGGCGGCCTGCCGCACGTCGCCGCCGTCGACCAGCTGTTCGCGGGCCTCGCCGAGCTGCATGGCCACCGCGACGAGGCGGGCCTGGGTGCCGTCGTGCAGGTCCCGCTCGATGCTGCGCAGGCGCGCGTCGGCGTCGTCCACCGTGCCCGTGCGGGACCGCTCCAGCTCCGCGACGCGCAGGCTCGCCCGGGTGGGGCTGAGCAGGCCACGGGACAGCGCGCGGAAGAGCATCGCGAACGCCCGCGTGACCCACGGCCAGCACAGGAGCAGCACGAGTCCCACCAGCGCGACCACGGCGAGGCGCGGAGGGGTGTCCAGGAAGTAGGCGTCCCCGAAGGCCGCGCCGCGGTGCAGCTGTCCGTCAGCCCCGAGGTCCTCCGGCAGGAACCGGTACCAGAACCAGTACGTGAGGTAGCCGAGGCCGCCGCCGAGGAACGTGATGCTCGTGACGAACGACACGATCGAGAGGGGCAGCGCGATGAACATGAAGAGCAGCGCGCGCCAGGCGGTGGCGTCACCGAGCATGGAGCCGACGGTGCGCCAGAAGCCGCGGGGCCGCACGTACGGGGCGGGGGCCGTGACCTCGATGTCGAGCAGGTCCCTGGCCAGGCTGCGGTAGGCGGCGGCCCAGCCGCGGCCGCCGAGCACCACGGCGCCCGCCACGAACAGCCCGACCACGGTGACGGCGATGCCGGCGGTGAGGCTCACGGCGAAGAGCGTGTACGTGAAGGCGAACGGTGCGAGCAGGAGCACCAGGGCGAGGTAGCCCTGCTCCCGCCAGGTGCGGCTCGCGAGCGGGGCGGTGAGGAAACGCGGGCCCGGACGGGCGGTCGCGCCCGAGGCAGCGGTGCCGGCCTCGAGCCGGTCGACGGTCATGGGGGTCATGCTGCCAGGCTGACCCCTGGTGGGGGACCGGTGACATGGTGCGAACCGCCGGGTTCTACGGGGGCTGTCCCCCTCGGACGGTCCGGCCCCCCGGCGGGGAGGGTCGAACCAGCGGGTGAACTCGCGGTAAACGGGCCTGTCACGCCAGGCAAGGCCGAGTTTGCTGGACCAGCCTGGCACACTGGAGGACATGAAGGTACGAGTTCTCGTCGTCGACGACGACACAGCACTGGCGGAGATGATCGGCATCGTCCTCAAGGGCGAGGGGATCGATGCCGTGTTCTGTGCCGACGGCGACGCCGCGCTGGGGATGTTCCGCACCCACCAGCCGGACCTCGTGCTGCTCGATCTCATGCTGCCCGGCAAGGACGGTGTGCAGGTCTGCCGCGAGATCCGCGCCGAGTCGGGCGTGCCGATCATCATGCTGACGGCCAAGTCCGACACGCTCGACGTCGTGGTGGGCCTGGAGTCCGGCGCCGACGACTACGTCTCCAAGCCGTTCAAGCCCAAGGAGCTCGTGGCGCGGATCAAGGCCAGGATGCGCCGCAGTGAGGACCCGGGGCCGGAGCGCCTCGTCGTCGGCGACGTCGAGATCGACGTCACCGGCCACACCGTCACGCGGGACGGCGAGCGCATCGCGCTCACCCCGCTGGAGTTCGACCTGCTCGTGGCGCTGGCCCGCAAGCCGTGGCAGGTGTTCACGCGGGAGGTGCTGCTGGAGCGCGTCTGGGGCTACCGGCACAGCGCCGACACTCGCCTGGTCAACGTGCACGTCCAGCGCCTGCGTTCCAAGATCGAACGTGACCCGGAGAACCCGGAGATCGTCCTCACGGTGCGCGGCGTCGGGTACAAGGCGGGCGCGACCCGCTGATGTCGCACGGCCTGGTCAGGCGGCTGCGCCGGGCGGTGTCCCGGGTTCGGGTGGTTACGGTCCGGTCCACCCGGCGCGCGGTCGCGCAGTGGCGGTCCTCCCTGCAGCTGCGGGTCGTCACCACGGCGCTGGCCATCGGCTTCGCGGCGATCGCCGTACTGGGGCTGTACCTGTCGACGTCGGTCCGCGACGGCATCTACGAGCAGCGGCTCGCCGCCATCGACCGGGAGGCCGCCGCGCTGACGGCGCAGGTGTCGCAGAACTTCTCGGACACGGCGACCACGTCGGACGGCGAGCTGCAACAGCTGCTGCTCGACACGATCGCGACGCTCGGCGCGACCAGCGGCTCCACCGCGGAGGAGTACTTCCTGCTGCACGAGCAGGGCACCGTCGCGAAGGTGAACGACATCGCCTCCCGGCCCGACCTGGTCGACGTGCTGATCACCGC
Source organism: Promicromonospora xylanilytica (assembly GCF_054782895.1). Taxonomy (NCBI): domain Bacteria; kingdom Bacillati; phylum Actinomycetota; class Actinomycetes; order Micrococcales; family Promicromonosporaceae; genus Promicromonospora; species Promicromonospora xylanilytica. The sequence continues at coordinate 66,955 of NZ_BAAGRP010000002.1, read as the reverse complement.
GGAGCTGCGCCAGGCGAACATCGGCACCGAGGACGACCAGGTGCTGCAGCCGGTGGGCATCCCCGCGCCCGAGGACCCCGGCATGGTGCGCCCCGGCGTCGTCGTGGGTTCCACCGTCCAGGCGTCCCCGGAGGCGCCGTACGAGATCTACTACCTGTACTCGCTGGAGCCCGAGCAGGAGACGCTGTCGTTCGTGCACCGCGTGCTGCTCGCCGGCGGGTTCGGCATGCTGGCGCTGCTCGGCGTCGTGACCTGGACCATGGCCCGGCAGACCGTGACCCCCGTGACCCGGGCAGCGACGGTGGCCGAGCGGCTCGCCGAGGGGCACCTGTCCGAGCGCATGCCGGGCGCCCGCGGCACCGACGAGATGGCCAGCCTCGCCCGCTCGTTCAACGAGATGGCCGAGAGCCTCCAGGACCAGATCCTGCGTATGGAGGAGCTGTCCGCCATGCAGCGCCGGTTCGTGTCCGACGTGTCGCACGAGCTGCGCACCCCGCTCACCACCATCCGCATGGCGAGCGAGATCATCCACGAGTCCCGCCACCAGATGGACGAGGACGCTGCCCGCTCGGCCGAGCTGCTCCTCGGCCAGATCGACCGGTTCGAGTCGCTCCTGTCCGACCTGCTGGAGATCAGCCGGTTCGACGCGGGCGCCGCCGTGCTGGACGCGGAACGCCGTGACCTGCGCGACCTGGTCATGTCGGTGGTGGAGCAGGCCGCCCCGCTCGCGGAGACCAAGGACGTCCGGGTCTCGGTGCGGCTGCCCGACGCCGACGCGGCAGCCGACTTCGACCCGCGCCGCATCGAGCGCATCCTGCGCAACCTCGTCGTCAACGCGATCGAGCACGCCGAGGAACGGCCCGTCGAGGTGACCGTCGCCGAGGACGACCGCGCCGTCGCCGTCGTGGTGCGCGACTACGGCGTCGGCATGACCAAGCAGGAGGTCGAGCACGTCTTCGACCGGTTCTGGCGGGCCGACCCGGCGAGGGCCCGCACCACCGGCGGCTCCGGCCTGGGCCTCGCCATCGCGCTCGAGGACGCGCGACTGCACGCGGGCCGTCTCGATGCCTGGGGCCGGCCGGGGCAGGGCGCGAGCTTCCGGCTCACGCTGCCGCGCAGCGCCGGCGTCCAGGTGGTCGATCCGCCTATCACGATGGCGCCCGCGTCGCACGAGCCAGGGGTCCGCACCGGCCAGATCCCCGTGGTCCGCCCGCCCACGGGGCCGACGCCGACCGCCATCCCCGACCTGTCGGATCCCGGGGACTCCGACACCGTGGGACTGCCCGCCGCCGACGACGTGGAGGTGCGCTGATGCGCAAGCCGGTAGCGACCGTCGTGTCCGGCCTCGTGACGCTGGCCTGCGTCGCGGGGCTCGGCGCCTGCGCCCAGATCCCGACGTCCGGCCCCGTGCGCGTCGGTACCGAGGACGTGCAGGCACAGGTCGACATCGCGATGCTGCCGCAGGGACCGACGCCCGGAGCCGACCCGAACGGGATCGTCACAGGGTTCCTGGGCGCCGCCGTCGCCGCCACGACGTCCTCGAACGAGTTCCAGACCGCACGGGAGTTCCTGACCGAGGACGTCGCGCAGACGTGGGACCCCGAGGCATCGGTGCGCGTGGTCCGTGAGCCACCGCTGCTGGAACCGGCCGGGCGCGACGCCGAGCTCCAGGACGCCGACACCGTCGAGGTCGTCGTCCGGGCGACGGCCGTCGCCACCGTCGACAGCGTGGGCGCGTACACGGAGGTGGGCGACCCGCGCGAGCTGGACTACCGGTTCACCCTCACCCGGTCGGGCGAGGAGTGGCGCATCTCCGCGCTCGACAACGGCGTGCTGGTACCCGCCAACCTGTTCGCCAACCAGTACCGCGCGACCCGCCTGTACTTCCCGGCCGAGGACGACATCACCACCCTCGTCCCCGACCTGCGGTGGTTCCCGAGGCAGTCCTGGCGCCGGGCGGCGGTCGAGGAGCTGCTCGCCGGCCCGCCCGAGTGGCTGCAGGGAGCCACCCGGTCCCTCGTGCCGGAGGGCACCCAGCTCGCGTCGCCGTCGATCAGCGACACGGACGGCGGCGAACCTGTCGCGGTGCGCCTCAGCGAGCAGATCAGCGCAGCACCGGCCACCCAGCGCGCCGTCATCGCGGCGCAGATCTCAGCGACCCTCTCCGAGGGAACCGGACGCTCCGTGTCCGTGGACCTGTTCAGCGACACCAGCCGCCTCGGGGTCACCGCGGCCGACGTCGACCTGCCGTCCACCATCGTGCAGGCCATGGCGCTGAAGGACGACCACCTGTACCGCATCGAGGACGGCCGCCCGGTCGAGCACGACCTACCGGTGGACCTGTCGGGCATCGATCCGACGGCGCTCGCGGTCAGCCCGGTGACCACGCCGATCGTGGTGCGGGACGGCACCGACCGGATCGTGAGCATCTCGCTCGACGACGAGGACGGCCCGGCGACCCTCCTCGAGGGTCCGGACCTGGCGGCGCCGTCGATCGACAACCTCGGCGCCGTCTGGACCAGCGGCGGCGTCGGCGAGCTGCGGGTGCGTACCGCCTCGCAGGAGGAGGTCACCGTGGAGCCCGACTGGCTGCGCGGGCGCAAGGTGATCAGCGTGTCCGTGGCGCCGGAAGGCTCGCGGATCGCGGTCGTGAGCAAGACACCGACGGGCACGCAGGTGCAGGTGGCGGGCATCGTGCGGGACAACGAGGGGCTTCCGGTCGACCTCGCCGCCCCGCTCGCCGTCGGCGCACCCGTCGACGACGTCGTGGAGGCCCGGTGGTCGGGGCTCACCACGCTCGCGCTCCTGGCGCGGGACGGAGACGGGACCTCCGGCATCTGGACCGCGGGCGTCGGCGGGCTGGCAGGTACCGACGGACGGTCCCGGCAGCTGCCGGGACTCACGGACGTGGAGCAGATGGCGGCCGGCGTGACGGATGACGGCATCCTCGTGGTCACCAAGGACGGCGACCTGGAGCACGAGGAGACGGGCGTCTGGCAGCCGGTGGCCGAGGACGTCGACCTCGTGGCGTACCCCGGCTGACCCACCCCCGTCACACACTCACCCACCCACGCACGCACGCACCCACGCCGGCCACGCCGGCCACGCCGGCGTAGTCGTCTGGCGAGGTAGTCGCCTGGCGAGGTAGTCATGCAGCGAGGTAGTCACTCAGCTCGTGCTGGGTGACTACCTCGCCAGAGGACTACCTCGCCAGAGGACTACCTCGCCAGAGGACTACCTCGCCAGAGGACTACCTCGGCGGAGTGGGTCAGGTCAGGTCGGTGACCGGCGCGGCGCCGCACGTGTTGTCGAGCTGGACCACGCCGAACGACCAGCCCTTGCGCTTGTAGAGCACGGACGGGCGCGACGTCTCCTTGTCGATGAACAGGTAGAAGTCGTGGCCCACCATCTCCATCTCGTAGACGGCGTCGTCCAGCGTCATCGGGTCCGCGTGGTGCAGCTTCTGCCGGATCACCACGGGCGAGTCGCCGATCGTGGTCTCCACGGAGTCACCCGGTGCGGACAGCGCGGCCGGGGTCGAGATCTGCGGCTCGGGCGCGTCACCGGAGGCGTTGCTCTCGTCGGTCAGGATCTCGTCCAGGGGACGGACGTCCACGGGCGGGATCACCTTGTTGTTCCGGTGGTCCTTGCGCCGGTCCCGGGCGCGGCGCAGGCGCTCGTTCAGCTTGTCGATGGCGAGGTCCAGGGCGCCGAAGCGGTCGTCCGCCGCGGCCTCCGCGCGGATCACCGGGCCCTTGGCGCGCAGCGTGAGCTCTACTCGTTCACGATTCTCGGAGAGTCGCGGGTTGTTCTCGTGCGTGACTTCCACATCCACCCGACGTACGTAGGGAGACAGCAGCTCGACCTTCGCGAGCTTCTCCTCGACGTGCTGGCGGAACCGGTCCGCCACGTCCGTGTGCCTGCCGACAACGACAATTTCCATGTGCGTATCTCCGCTCCGGGAACTCTGGGCCACACCGTCCCTTGCCGGCGGTGTGCGCCCGTCTTACTCGTGATGGCACCCCCTGCTACCGGTGCCGGGCACGAACCACCTCCCGTCGCTTGCGTCCCGACCGCCTCGTCGAGACTCCGATCCAGCGTGGAAGGTTCAGGCTAACTCCGTCGCCTGGGTAACGACAGTCCCAACGGATAGTGAACAAGGTGACACAGATCTGTCAGACTTTCAGGTTCTGACCAGTATTCCGTCGATGTCCGATCAGCGACGCGGGCGCCGGTTCGGTGGCGTCCGCCGGTGGCGGCGTCGCTGCCAGCACCGTTGCGCCCAGGACGTCGTGGCCGCCCCGTTCGAGGGTGCGCTCGACGGCGGCGAGGGTCGCCCCCGTCGTCAGGACGTCGTCCACAAGAATGCAGGTGGATCTTTGTCCGAGCGTGCGAGCCCCACGTCTCGTCATGCGGACCGCGCCCGCGAGGTTGCGTCCTCGGGCGCGGGCACCCAGGCCCACCTGGTCGCGTCCGGAGCCCCGACGGGCGAGCGCGGGCACCACGTGAGCGCGAATCCCGGCGTCGTGCAGCCCGTCGGCCACCGCCCGGGCCAGGACCGCCACCGGTTCGCGGCTCCTGGCCCTGCGGGCCGCACCGGTCGACGGCACCGGTACGACGGCGAGGGGCACGCCGCCGAGCGCGGGCGCGAGAACCGGGCCGAGCCGGGCCGCCGCTGCGCGCAGCGCCGGTGCGAGGAGCCGGTCCAGGTCGGTGCGCCCGCGGTCCTTCCAGTGCACCACGACGTCGCGGACCGGCCCGGTGTACGGCGTGAGCGCCCACACCGGGACCGGTGGGACGCCGTCGAGGCGGTCCAGCCGCGGTGCGCCCAGCTCGGCCCGGACGGGCGGACCGGACAGCAGGGCCGCGCAGCCGGCGCACCAGCGCACGTCCGGCTCCCCGCACGGGCACGCGACAGGAAGCAGCAGGCGGGCGAGATCTCGGACCGGACGCACCCCACCACCCTGGCCGACGAAGCCGTGTCGCGCCGCTTGTCCACAGGCTCATCCGGGGAGTGTCAGTGGCGCACGGCACGATGGTCCCGTGCAACCGATCTCCTTGTCCCTCGACCAGGCCCGCCGCATCGCGATCGCCGCCCAGGGCCTCAGTCGCCCGCGGGTCGACGGCCCACGGACCATGCGCCACGTGCAGGGCGTGATCGACCGGCTGGGCCTGCTCCAGATCGACTCGGTGAACGTCCTCGCCCGGGCACACCTGCTGCCCCTGTTCTCGCGTCTCGGGCCGTACGACACCGACCTCCTCGACCGGGCCACGGCCTCAGGCCGGTTCGCCCGGCGGGCGGGCAAGGGCGCCGCCGCCGACCGGCGGCTCGTGGAGAGCTGGGCCCACGTGGCGGCGTACGTACCGCCGCACGTGTGGCCCCTGCTGGCGTTCCGGCGGCGGTGGTTCGCGGAGGAGTACGACTGGCGCGAGCTGGACGGGGTGCGGCTGCCCGACGCCCCACAGGTCGCCGAGGTACGCGACCTGGTGGCGGCGGAGGGACCGCTGTCGGCGTCCCAGATCCACGACCGGTTCGTCTCCGAGGGGCGGTCGGTGCGGCGCAAGCGGGGCACCTGGTGGGACTGGAGCACCGAGAAGCGCGTCGTCGAGCACCTGTTCTTCACGGGCGAGGTGGTCTCGGCCGGGCGGAACGCGCAGTTCGAGCGGCTGTACGACCTGCCGGAGCGGGTGCTCCCGGCGTCGGCCCTCGGGGAGGTGCCGGAGCTGGAGGCCAAGCGTGCCCTGCTCGAGCTGGGCGCGCGGGCGCACGGCATCGGCGTGGCGCGCTGCATCAAGGACTACTACCGGCTCAGGGGCCGCGTGGCGGACCAGGCTCTGGCCGACCTCGTCGACGAGGGGGTGCTGCTCCCCGCCCGCGTGGCCGGCGGGTCCGAGCAGTGGCTCCTGCACCGCGACGCCGTCCGCCCGCGGCGTGCCACCGGGCAGGCGCTGCTCGCACCGTTCGACCCGCTGGTCTGGGAACGCAAGCGGCTGGAACGCCTCTTCGGGATGCGCTACCGGATCGGCATCTACACGCCGGCCGCCCAGCGCGTCGACGGGTACTACGTGCTGCCGTTCCTCGAGGACGCACAGCTGACGGCCCGGGTGGATCTCAAGGCGGACCGTGCGGCGGGGGTGCTGCGAGTGCAGTCCGCCCACGCCGAGCCGTCGCTGACCAGGGACACGCCGGAGCGGCTGGCGGCGGAGCTCGACGCGATGGCGCGATGGCTGGGGCTCGGGGCTGTGGCGGTAGAGAACAAGGGATCCCTTTCACCCGCCCTGCGCGCCGCGACGGTCAGTCCCTGAAACACGCGGCGACTAAACTCTGTGCATGGCCACCGCTGCGATCTTCCTGGCCGTCACGGTTGCGGCCGGGCTAGGGGCGGTGCTGCTCCGGCTACCGCCCCTGGTGGGCTTTCTGGTGGCCGGGTTCGCCCTGCACGGGGCGGGGGTCGCCGAGCCGGGCTACCTGGGGACCATCGCCGACCTCGGTGTGACGCTGCTGCTGTTCGGCATCGGCCTCAAGCTCGACGTCAGGACGCTCCTGCGCAGAGACGTGTGGCTCACCACCGTCGCGCACCTCCTGGTCAGCGTCGCGGTCGCCATCGGGTTCCTCGGCCTGCTGGGCGTGATCGGGTTCTCGATGCTCGCGGGGGAGGAGCTCGGGGTGCTCGCGCTCCTCGGGCTGGCCCTGTCCTTCTCCTCGACGGTGTTCGTCGTCAAGGTGCTCGACGGCCGCTCCGACCAGTCCGCGCTCTACGGCCGGATCGCCATCGGTGTGCTGGTCATGCAGGACCTGATCGCGGTGGTCTTCCTGTCCGTGTCCTCCGACCACGGGCCGAGCCCGTGGGCACTCGCCCTGGTGCTGCTCGTCCCGGGGGCCTGGCTGCTGCGCAAGGTGTGGTCGCGGGTGGGGCACGGTGAGCTGCAGGCGCTGTTCGGCGTGGCGGTCGCACTCGGCCCCGGCTATGCGCTGTTCGACGCGGTCGGTCTCAAAGGAGATCTCGGCGCGCTCGTCCTCGGCATGCTCCTGGCCGGCCACCCGGCCGCCACCGAGCTGTCGCGCAACCTGTTCACGCTCAAGGAGCTGCTGCTCGTCGGCTTCTTCGTCTCCATCGGGTTCGCCGGCCAGCTGACCTGGCAGGCCGCCGTGATCGGGGTCCTGCTGCTGCTCATGCTGCCGATCCAGGCCGTCGCGACGGCGGTGCTGCTGCGCCTGACACGGCTGCGCAAGCGCACGGCGATTCTCACCGGACTGGTGCTGACCAACTACTCGGAGTTCGGTCTGATCGTGGTCGCCGTGGGCTCGCAGGCCGGCATGCTGCACGACGAGTGGCTCGTGGTGCTCGCGGTCGCCGTCGCCGGCAGCTTCGTGCTGTCCTCGGCCGTCAACACCCGCGGCAACGAGCTCGCGATCAAGCTCGCCAAGCGGTTCCCGTCCAAGCCCAACGAGTGGCTGCACCCGGAGGAGCAGCTCATCGACGTCTCCGGCGCCGAGGCGCTCGTGCTCGGCATGGGCAGGGTGGGCCGGGGTGCCGTCCGCCAGCTGCGGGACGACTACGGCATGGCCGCCATGGGGGTCGAGCACGACCCGGCGCGTGTCATCACCCTGCGGAACGAGGGTTTCACCGTGGTGCAGGCCGACGCCACGGACATCGAGTTCTGGGGCCGGGTGCGCAGCGCCGGCGCCGTCAGGCTGGCCATCCTCGCCATGCCGTTCCACGCGGCCAACCTCATCGCGCTGTCCCAGCTGCGCGCGAGCGGCTTCGAGGGCACCGTCGCCGCCGTCGCGCGCTACGACGACGATGTGGGTGAGCTCGAGCGGCACGGGGCCGACGCCGTGTTCCACTTGTACGGCACAGCGGGTCTGGCGCTGGCCGACGAGGCCGCCGAGGCGGCACTCGGCTACGCCGCCGCCGAGCGGATGCGTGACGCGCAGGCGCGGCGGAACGCCGCGGCGGCCACGGCACCGGACCCGACGCCGGACGAGACGCCCGAGCCGCGGGCCGAGCCGGTGGCCGGCGGGGGCACGCTCTGACCGCGGCAGGCTGAGTCCGGCCACGGCCCGCCGAGGCCGCCCGGCCGGAGGTCAGCCTGCGGCGTCCGGCCCCGGCGCCGGGGGGTCCGCGGGCGGCGCGGGGTCCTCCGGCGCGGTGGCACGCTCCGACCCGGCGGGCGCGGCCGGGTCCTCGAGCTGGTCGCCCTGGGCCTGGAGGAGCACGGGGGCGATGTTCGCGGTGCGCAGGCCGGCGCGGCCCACCATGTGCGCCCCGACCGGTGTCGTCAGGAGCTGGAAGACCGCGACCAGCAGGAGGATGGTCGCCGAGGTCCAGTCCAGCAGCCGGAGCGCCACGCCGGCGAGGAGGAACAGCAGCCCGAGCACCTGGGGCTTGGCGACGACGTGCATCCGCGAGAGCAAATTGTCGAAGCGCACCACGCCCACTCCGGCGGAGAACGAGAAGAACGCTCCCAGCAGCAGGCAGACGGCCGCTGCCACGTCGGTCACCACTGTCATCGTGCGTCCTCCTCGACGTCGTCGTGGCCGGCCGGGCTCTCCGGGGCCTGCCCCGCGTCGTCCTGCCGCTCCTGCTTTGAGGGCTCGACGGCGGCGAAGCGGGCGACGGTCACCGACCCGATGAACCCGACCATCGACAGCACCACCAGGATGGGCACGGACTCCGTGCGGCGGGAGATCGCCGCCTCGACCGCGATGGCGCCGACGAGCGCCGTGGTCAGCACGTCGAACGCCACGGTGCGGTCCAGCATCGAGGGCCCGCGCTCCATGCGGACCACCGCGAGCAGCGCGCCCAAGGCGAGGAGGGCGGTCGCGAGCACTCCGACGACGAGCATCATGGCCGTACCTCCTCCGGTGGGTGGGGTGCGGTCCGGCCGTCCGGACCGGCCAGCCCGGTCCGGACGAGTTCGTCCTGGGAGGCGAAGGCGCGCAGCACCCGTGCCTCCAGGTCGAGCGTCGACCGTCGGACGGCCTCGGCGCCGCCGGACGCGTCCAGGTCGAGCACGTGCAGCGTCAAGGTGCCGCTCGGCGGGTCGTGGTCGATGACGAGCGTGCCCGGCACCATCGACGACAGCCCGGCGGTCGTGGCGACGAACAGGTCGAACTTCGTGCGGAGCCGTACGGACACCAGCCCGCCCTCCGGGGTCGGGCCCGGTGTCACGGCCGACCACGCCACCTGGAACGACGCGAGCACGAGGTCCGCGACGAACCGGCCAGCCAGCCGGAGCACGGCGAGCGGCCGCACGGTCGCGGCGGTGCCGAAAGGAGGCAGCGGGAACGCCACGGCGACGAGCACGCCGAGCGCCATGCCGGACAGGACGTTCGCCCAGGACAGGTCCCCCCAGAGCAGCACCCAGAGCAGGGCACCCACGGCCATCGTGGGCCACAGCCCGATGAGCTTGCGGGTCCGCCGGCGCCACGGCCGCTCGGTGTCTTCGGCATCCGTCATGGCTGGTCCTCCCCGGCATCGTTCGCGACGTCGTTGGACTCGCCGGTGCCCCGGGGCGCCCCGTCGGGGAACACCGCCTCGACGTACGTGTGGCCGTCCATGACCGTGGCGGCCGCTCGCTCGGCGTAGCCGTAGAGCGGACCCGCTGCCACGGTGAGGCCCACGCCGACGGCGACCAGCGCCGCCGTCGGGCCGACCATGCCCCAGGGCAGCGGGGACTGCTCCGGCAGCGGCTCCTTGTCGGTGGAGGCCTGCCAGAACGCCTTGTTCCAGGCCCGGATCACGGCGTACAGGGTCAGCAGCGACGTGAGCACCGACCCGGCCACGAGCACCCAGGCGAGCGCGGAGCCGTCCACCACACCGGCCTCGAGCAGCCCCACCTTGCCGAGGAACCCGGACAGGGGCGGGATGCCGGCGAGGTTCATCGCGGGGACGAAGAACAGGACCGCAAGACCGGGGGCCAGCCGCGCGAGACCGCCCAGCCGGTCGAGCGACGTGGTACCGCTGCGGCGCTCGATCAGGCCGACGACCAGGAACAGTGCCGTCTGCACGGTGATGTGGTGCACCACGTAGAAGATGGCGGCCGCCGTGCTCGCCTGAGTGGCGAGCGCCACCCCGAAGATCATGTAGCCGATGTGGCTGACCAGGGTGAACGACAGCAGACGTTTCACGTCGTCCTGCGCCACGGCGCCGAGGATGCCGACGAGCATCGTGGCCAGGGCCAGCACGAGCAGGACCGCCTCGAGCTTGTCGTTCGACGGGAAGAGCAGGGTCTGCGTGCGCAGGATGGCGTAGACGCCGACCTTGGTGAGCAGGCCGGCGAACACGGCGGTGACCGGTGCGGGAGCCGTCGGGTACGAGTCGGGCAGCCACGCCGAGAGCGGGAAGATGGCCGCCTTGATCCCGAAGGCGAGGAGCAGGAGGGCCTGGATCCCCAGCCGCACACCCGGATCGACGTCGGGCAGGCGCTCGGCGAGCTGCGCCATGTTCACGGTGCCCGTCGCGGCGTAGATCAGCCCGACGGCCAGCAGGAACACGATCGAGCTGAGCAGCGCGACGACCACGTAGACGCTGCCCGCCCGGATGCGCTCGCTGGTGCCGCCGAGCGTGAGCAGCACGTACGAGGCGGCCAGCAGGATCTCGAACCCGACGAAGAGGTTGAACAGGTCCCCGGCGAGGAAGGCGTCCGCCACACCGGCGGCCAGGATCAGGTACGTCGGGTGGAAGATCGCGACCGGCAGGACGTCGCGGCGCCCCGACTCGTCGGCGTCCGGGTCCTGCGCCTTGAGCGCCTCCCGCAGGAGCTTCGCGTTCCTGGTCGTCGGCGCGGTGCGTTCGTTGCGGTCGGCGATGCCCTGGGCCATCGAGTACAGCAGCACGCAGAGCAGCATGATGCCGCTGACGAGCAGCATGATCGCGGCGAGGGGGTCGGCGACCAGGTTGACGCCGACCGGTGCCGCCCAGCCGCCGACGTCGACCACGATCGGCCCGTCCTGCGCCGCGACCACGAGGCCCGCGGAGGCGGCGGTCGCCACGGACAGGGCCACGACGGAGATGACGCGCTGCACCCGTTCGTACCGGTGGAGCGCCAGCGCCAGGCCCGCGGCGAACAGGGGCACCAGCACCGGCAGCGGTACCAGGGTCTGCAGGGTCCACAGGTTCATGAGCCGTCACGTCCCCGGGCCGGCGGGTCCACCGGGTCGGGCAGCGCGACCTCGTCGCGCGCGGTCTCCGCCTGCTCGGCGAGTGTGGAGCCCGACTCCAGGGAGTCGCTGTCGGCGTACGACGGTACGTCCGCGACGGCGAGCCGCGCGATCCTGGTGTCCTCCAGGTCGTCCTGGACCTCGTCGTGGCCGTGCAGCTGCCAGGAGCGATACGCCATGGCCAGCACGAACGCGACCAGGGCGAGCGTGATGACGATGGACGTCAGGATCATGGCCTGTGCCAGGGGGTCGCTCATCGGCTCCGGTTCGGGGCCCGCGCTGGTGATGGGCGGCGCTCCCGCCCGGCCGCCCGCCACCAGGATCGCCAGGTTGGCGCCGTTGCCCAGCAGCACGAAGCCGAGCAGCACGCGGGTGAGCGACCGCTCCAGCAGCAGGTAGACGCCGGCGCCGAACAGCACGCCTACCGCGAGGATCAGCGAGCCGGAGGGCACGGTGTCGAGCACGATCATGCGCGCTCACCCCCTGACCGGCTCCCCGCACGGCCGTGCGATCCGACGACCTGGGCGAACGGTTCGGCCTGACGGTCCAGCTCGGCGCCGAAGGTGCGCAGGATGTCGATGACCAGGCCGATGACCACGAGGAACACTCCGATGTCGAAGAAGAGGCTGGTGACCAGGTGGATCTCGCCCAGCACCGGCAGGTCGAGGTGAACGATGGTGCTCTCGAGCGCGGACTGGCCGACGAGCAGTGCGACGAGGCCCACACCTGCCGACAGGAACAGCCCGGTGCCGAGCACGAGGCCCGGGTGCACCGGCGCCGCCTCGCCCAGCTCGTACCGGCCACCGGCCAGGTACCTGACGGCGAGCGCGAGCCCGGCGACGAGCCCGGCCGCGAACCCGCCACCCGGCGTGTTGTGCCCGCTGAACAGCAGGAACACGGCGAACAGGATCATCGGGTAGAACAGCACGCGGGTGAGTACCTCGAACAGGACCGACCGTTGCTCCGGATCGAGCGTCGGGCCGGCGACGAGCCAGGTCCCCTGCCGGACCTGCCGGGAACCGGCGGTCGCGACCTGCTCGGCCGGCTGGTCCGAGTCGGCCGGGTCGAGGCGGAGCACGTCGCCGCTGCGCTGGCGCAGGAAGACGAGGGACGCGACGCCCGTCGCGGCCACCAGGAGCACGGAGATCTCGCCCACGGTGTCCCAGGCGCGGATGTCGACGAGCGTGACGTTGACGATGTTGTGCCCGCCGCCGAAGGCCTCCGCCTCCGCCGCGAAGTCCACCGACACCGGCAGGTGCACGCGGACGAGCGGGGCCGCGGCGACGAACAGCATGACGACGAGGCCCGTGAGCACCCCGATCGCGAGCCGTACCCAGCGGCTCGCCGCGAGGGGCCGGTCCGAGAAGTACGGCGGCAGGCGCCGGAGCACCAGCACCATGATGACGAGGGTCAGCGTCTCGCACAGCACCTGGGTCAGTGCGAGGTCGGGGGCGCCGTGCAGCAGGAACAGCGCGGCGTTGCCGTACCCGGCCACACCGGCGAGGAACACGGCCTTCAGCCGGCGTCGCGCGCGGGCCGTGAGGACGGCTGCCACGGCGATCACGAGGACGATCACGAGCTGGGCCGGGCGGTCCCACGGCACCAGGGCGAACGGGCCGAGGTGGAGCACGCCGTCACGCCCGACGGCCTCGGTGGCGACGGCCAGCCCGCCGCCGGTCGGCTCGCCGACCAGACCGGCCGCCAGCGCGAAGCCGGGGCCGACCGCGAGCACGACGAGGATCATGCCGAGGTAGAAGGGCAGGGAACCACGCTGCGTTCCGGCCGTGACGTCCGCGGCGATCCGGTCCAGCCGGCGCATGAGCCTGCGGTAGACCACGTCGGCGCCGTCGGGGAACCACAGGGCTGCCTGTGCGCGCTCGAGGCGGTCCCGCTGCCAGAATGCCAGCGCGCCCACGAGGAGGATCACGGCGGTGACCGCGAGGACGGGGGTGAACCCCTCCCAGAGGGTGAGGTGCCCCGGCTCGCCGAGCGGGTAGGTGTCCGCGTGCGGGTCGAGCAGCGCCTGTCCCACCTGCGGGACGAGAGCGACGGCAAGGCCGAGGACGGCGAGGACGAGCGGCGGCGCGACCATCCAGAACGGCTGGGGGTGCACCGTCGCCGGGGCGGCGTCGAGCCTGTCCGGGGGCTCGGCGGGCTCGGCGGGCTCGGCGTCCGAGCCTTTCCGGGCGTCTCCGCCGGGCCCTTTGAGCAGGTCGTCCTGGTCCGGCAGGGACCGGAGGCGGGGCTTGAAGGCACCCCAGAGGAACCGCAGCCCGTACGCCACCGTGAGGGCGGACCCCAGCGCGACGACGGCGATCATGATCGTGCCGAGGAGGTCGCCGTCGTGCGACCAGGCCGCGAGTGCCGCCTCCTTGGCGACGTAGCCCGCGAACGGCGGCAGTCCGATCATCGACGCCGTCGCGAGCGTGGCGGCCAGGGCCGTGACCGGCAGACGGCGTCCGACACCGGCGAGCCTGCGCAGGTCACGGGTACCGGTCGCCGCGTCGATGACGCCGACGACGAGGAACAGCGACGCCTTGAACATGGCGTGGGCACCGAGCAGGGCCAGGCCGGCGAGTGCCGTCGCACGCGTGCCGTAGCCGAGCAGCAGCGTGAGGAGGCCGAGCTGGGAGACCGTGCCGAACGCGAGGACGAGCTTGAGGTCGTGCTGGCGCAGCGCGCGGTAGCCACCGAGCAGGAGCGTCGCACTGCCGAGCACGAGCACCACCGTGCGCCAGGCGGCCAGGTCGGAGAACGCGGGGGCGAACCGCGCGATCAGGTAGATCCCTGCCTTGACCATGGCCGCTGCGTGCAGGTAGGCCGAGACGGGCGTGGGGGCGGCCATCGCGGCGGGCAGCCAGAAGTGCGTCGGCACGAGGGCCGACTTGGTGGCGGCCCCGGCCAGGAGGCAGAGCACGGCGATCGTCACCGCGGTGCCGGACGGCGGGTCGGCGACCACCTCCGAGACGCTCCAGGTCCCGGCGGTCACGCCGAGCACCACCACGCCGACGAGCATCGCCAGGCCGCCGGCCGTGGTCACCAGGAGCGCCTGCATGGCGGCCCGCCGCGATGACGTGCGGTGGGAGTAGTGGCCGATCAGGAGGTAGGAGAACACCGAGGTGAGCTCCCAGAAGACGACCAGCAGGATCATGTCGTCCGCGACGACCAGGCCCGCCATGACGCCGGCGAACGCCACGAGGTAGCCCCCGAAGCGGCCGAGGCCGCGTGCGTCGTGGGCGAAGTACGCGCTGCAGTAGAGCAGGACCAGCGTGCCCACCGCGCCGACCACGAGCAGCATGACCCAGGACAGGGAGTCGAGCCGGAGGTCGATGGCGAAGCCCAGCGCCGGGATCCAGGGCACGTGCTCGGCGGGCGTGCGGCCGCCGAGGACCGCGGTCGTCTGCGAAAGCGCGTAGAGGGTGGCCCCTGCGGGCCCGAGGGCGAGCACCCAGAAGGCACGTCGGCCCAGCGCTCTGACCAGGGCGGGGGCGGCCAGGGCCAGGACCCCATGGGCGAGTAGTACGGGGAGCACGTCCGTGCCGTCCTGTCGGGGGCTCGGGACAGACGACGTCGTGCCTCACGCGCCGGGTGGGACCCCGGTGCGAGTACGGGCCGGTCTACCGCGCGAGCGCGGGCGGGTGGGCGATGACCCCTACTTTATCCGCTCGAGGGGAGTGGCCGTGCACCGGAACCTGTGAGCGGCCGCGATCGTTACCCCTGGAGCGAACCTGCCGATCCGCTGTCGGTCATTGGGTCACGAGCCGGTGTTTACGGCCTACGATGGACGACGGCGAAACTTGACGACGACCTGGGAGAACCCGCGTGTCCATCCTCGACAAGGTCCTACGCATAGGCGAGGGACGTGTCCTGAAGAAGCTGCATTCCGTGGCTGAGCAGGTCAACCGCTTGGAGCCCAGCTTCGTCGAGCTGAGCGACACCGAGCTGCGTGAGGAGACCGCACGTTTCCGGGAACGGCTGGAGCACGGCGCCACCCTGGACGAGCTCATGCCGGAGGCGTTCGCGGCGATCCGCGAGGCGGCTCACCGCACGCTCGGCCAGCGGCACTTCGACGTCCAGATCATGGGTGGTGCGGCGCTGCACCTCGGCAACATCGCGGAGATGCGCACCGGTGAGGGCAAGACGCTCGTGGCGACGACCGCGGCGTACCTCAACGGGCTCACGGGCGACGGCGTGCACGTGATCACCACCAACGACTACCTGGCCAAGTACCAGGGTGACCTGATGGGCCGCGTCTTCCGGTTCATGGGTATGACCACCGGTGTGATCCTCTCCGGCCAGACCCCGGCACAGCGCCGGGAGATGTACGCGGCCGACATCACGTACGGCACGAACAACGAGTTCGGCTTCGACTACCTGCGCGACAACATGGCCTGGTCCACCGACGACCTGGTGCAGCGTGGGCACAACTTCGCGATCGTCGACGAGGTCGACTCGATCCTCATCGACGAGGCCCGGACCCCGCTGATCATCTCCGGCCCCGCGGCCGGTGACGCGAACCGCTGGTACAACGAGTTCGCCAAGGTGGTGCGCAGGCTGGCGCCGACCGTCGACTACGAGGTCGACGAGAAGAAGCGCACCGTGGGCGTGCTCGAGCCCGGTATCGCGAAGATCGAGGACTACCTCGGCATCGACAACCTCTACGAGTCGCTGAACACGCCCCTGATCGGGTTCCTCAACAACGCGATCAAGGCGAAGGAGCTGTTCAAGCGCGACAAGGACTACGTCGTGCTGAACGGCGAGGTCATGATCGTCGACGAGCACACCGGCCGTATCCTCGCCGGCCGCCGCTACAACGAGGGCATGCACCAGGCGATCGAGGCCAAGGAGGGGGTGGAGATCAAGGCGGAGAACCAGACGCTCGCCACGATCACCCTCCAGAACTACTTCCGGCAGTACGGCAAGCTCGCCGGCATGACCGGTACGGCCGAGACCGAGGCCGCCGAGTTCCAGAGCACGTACAAGCTCGGCGTGGTCCCGATCCCGACGAACAAGGAGCCGCAGCGGATCGACCAGCCCGACCTCGTCTACAAGAACGAGGACGGCAAGTTCAACGCCGTGGTCGCGGACATCGTCGAGCGGCACGCCTACGGCCAGCCGGTGCTCGTGGGTACCACCAGCGTCGAGAAGTCGGAGCTCCTGAGCGCCAAGCTCAAGAAGGCCGGCGTGCCGCACAACGTGCTCAACGCGAAGGAGCACGAGCGGGAGGCCGCGGTCGTCGCGATGGCGGGCCGCAAGGGCGCCGTCACCGTCGCCACGAACATGGCCGGCCGTGGTACCGACATCATGCTCGGCGGCAACGCCGAGTACCTCGCGGTCGCCGAGCTCGCGGAGCGGGGCCTCGACCCGGTCGAGACGCCCGACGAGTACGAGGCGGCCTGGCCGCAGGCGCTGGAGAAGGCGAAGGATCGCGTCGCGACGGAGCACGACGAGGTGAAGGAGGCCGGTGGCCTCTACGTGCTCGGCACCGAGCGCCACGAGTCCCGTCGTATCGACAACCAGCTGCGTGGCCGCTCCGGCCGTCAGGGCGACCCGGGCGAGTCCCGGTTCTACCTGTCGATGCAGGACGACCTGATGCGTCTGTTCAACTCCGGGCTCGCCGAGTCGATGATGAACCGCGCCGGCTTCCCCGACGACATGCCGCTCGAGTCCAAGATGGTCACGCGCGGCATCATGTCGGCGCAGGGCCAGGTGGAGTCGCGCAACTTCGAGATCCGCAAGAACGTGCTGAAGTACGACGACGTGCTCTCCCGGCAGCGCACCGTCATCTACGCCGAGCGCCTGCGGGTGCTCGAGGGCGAAGACATGCACGAGCAGATCCAGCACTTCCTCACGGACACCATCACCGACTACGTGACCAACGCCACGGCCGAGGGCACCTCGGAGCAGTGGGACCTGGACGCGCTGTGGACGGCGCTCAAGGCCGTGTACCCCGTGTCGCTGACCCCGGCGGAGGTCGCGGAGGAGGCAGGCGGCGCCGACCGGCTCACGGCCGAGATGCTGCTGGAGGAGATCCTGTCGGACGCGCGGGTGGCCTACCAGGCGCGCGAGGACGAGCTGACGTCTCCGGCCATGCGCCAGCTCGAGCGCCGCGTGGTGCTCTCGGTGCTGGACCGCAAGTGGCGGGAGCACCTCTACGAGATGGACTACCTCAAGGAGGGCATCGGGCTGCGCGCCATGGCGCAGCGCGACCCGCTGGTCGAGTACCAGCGCGAGGGTTTCCAGCTGTTCCAGGCCATGACCGACGCCATCAAGGAGGAGTCGGTCGGGTTCCTGTTCAACCTCGAGGTCACGGTGCAGCAGCCGGGCGCGGAGCAGGCCGGCGACGGCGGCTCGGACCTGCCCGCCGTCGGACAGGTTCCGCCGCGCGGGCGTCTGGGCACCGGACAGCCGGACGCCCCGCCGACGACCCAGATCCCCACGGTGCAGCCCGCCGCCCAGGGGCAGGGCCAGCCGCCCGCGCCGCGGCAGCGCCGTGCCGCGGGTGCTGCGACGGAGCCGATCCTGCTCGCGAAGGGCCTCGACGCCCCGAACCGGCAGCAGCCGCTGACGTACTCGGCACCGAGCGAGGACGGCTCGGGCTCCGCGTTCATGCAGTCGTCGGACGGCGCCCGCCGCCGGGCGGCCCTGCACGGCGAGGCGACCGCCGCCACGAGCGACGGCCGCACGTTCCCCGGGACGCCGCGCAACGCGCAGTGCCCGTGCGGCTCGGGCAAGAAGTACAAGGTCTGCCACGGGGTCAACGAGGCCTGACCCGGCACCGCCCGTCGCACTCCACCCGCCGAGGTAGTCGTCTGGCGAGGTAGTCACCTAGCGCTCGCTGGATGACTACCTCGCCAGACGACTACCTCGGCGGTTCCGTGGTGAGACACGGGTCTCGCGTGTCAGATGAGGCGGTTACCCTGATCGCAGACGTCCGGAACTCCCCGTGTGGACCTGCACCGGACCGGACCGTTTCCCCAAGACGAAAGCAGGATCGCTGTGCCTGTCCACGTTCCTGAGCCCGCCCGCGGGCTGCGGGTTGCTCTGCTCGGCTGTGGCGTCGTGGGCACCGAGGTGGCTCGGATGCTGCTCGACCAGGGTGCGGACCTGGCCGCTCGGGTCGGCGCCCCGCTGGAGCTCGCCGGCATCGCGGTCCGCGATGCGGCCCGGCCTCGCGACGCGGTGATACCGCGCGACCTCCTGACCGAGGACGTCGAGTCGCTCGTGGACGGCGCGGACATCGTCATCGAGGTGATGGGTGGCCTCGAGCCGGCGCGTGCCCTGCTGCTGCGGGCCATCGAGAGCGGAGCCGCCGTGGTCACGGCGAACAAGGCGCTCCTCGCCGCCGACGGCCCCACGCTCTACAAGGCGGCGGACTCCGCGGGCGTCGACATCTACTACGAGGCGGCGGTGGCCGGTGCCATCCCGATCGTGCGCCCCGTGCGGGAGTCCCTGGCGGGCGACCACGTGCGCCGGGTCCTCGGCATCGTCAACGGCACCACGAACTACGTGCTGGACCAGATGGCGACGAACGGGCTCGAGCTCTCCGACGCCGTCGCGCAGGCGCAGGAGCTCGGCTTCGCCGAGGCAGACCCCACCGCCGACGTCGAGGGGTACGACGCCGCGGCGAAGGCCGCGATCCTCGCCAGCCTCGCCTTCCACACCCGCGTCTCGGCCGACGACGTGGCCCGCGAGGGCATCACCGGCATCACCGCCGACGACGTCTCGTGGGCGGCCCGCACGGGCCACGCCGTGAAGCTGCTGGCGATCGCCGAGCAGACCGGCGAGGGAGTGTCCGTGCGCGTGCACCCGGCGCTGGTGCCGCTGGAGCACCCGCTGGCGGGCGTCAAGGGCGCGTTCAACGCGATCTTCGTCGAGGCCGACGCGGCAGGCCCCCTCATGTTCTACGGCCAGGGCGCGGGCGGTCGGCCGACCGCCTCGGCGGTGGTGGGCGACGTCGTCTCGGCGGCGCGCCACCGCGTGCTCGGCGGCAAGGGCCCGCAGGAGTCCACCTACGCGGCCCGGCCCCTGCTGCCCGCGGACGCCGCGGTCACCCGTTACCAGGTCCGCCTGCTCGTCGCGGACCTCCCCGGAGTCCTCGCGCAGGTCGCGGGCGTCGTGGGCGATCACGGCGTGTCGATCGACACGATGCGCCAGACCGGACCCTCCGAGGGCACCGCCGAGCTGCTCCTGACCACCCACGCCGCCCGCGAGGCGTCGCTGGCCGCCACCATCGCGGCGGTCCGCGACCTCGAACCCGTCCGCGAGATCACGTCCGTCCTGAGAGTCGAAGGCTGAACCCGTGCCTCCTGTGCTGCCCGCTGAACCGAACCTCCCCTCCGCCGGCTCCGGTGGCCCGGCCGCCTCGCGCCTGTGGCGCGGTGTGATCGCCGAGTACGCCGACCGCATGCCTGCCCATGTGCAGCGCAAGATCGTGACGCTGGGCGAGGGTGGGACACCGCTGGTCCCCGCACCGGCGCTGTCCGAGCGCACAGGGGCCGACGTCTACGTCAAGGTCGAGGGCATGAACCCGACCGGCTCGTTCAAGGACCGCGGCATGACAGCGGCCATCTCCGCGGCGGCCGGGCGCGGTGCCCGGGCCGTGGTGTGCGCCTCGACCGGCAACACGTCGGCCTCCGCCGCTGCCTATGCCACGCGCGCCGGCATGATCTGCGCCGTGCTCGTGCCGGACGGCAAGATCGCCATGGGCAAGCTGAGCCAGGCCGTCGCCCACGGCGCGCGCCTGCTCCAGGTGGACGGCAACTTCGACGACTGCCTCGTGGCGGCCCGCAAGCTCGCGGACACGCACCCGGTCGAGCTCGTGAACTCGGTGAACCCTGACCGCATCGAGGGGCAGAAGACCGCCGCCTTCGAGATCGTGGACGCGCTGGGCGACGCCCCTGACCTCCACCTGCTGCCCGTCGGCAACGCCGGCAACATCACGGCGTACTGGAAGGGTTTCCGGGAGTACGCGGACGCTGGTGTCGCGAGCCGGACCCCGGCGATGTGGGGCTTCCAGGCGGCCGGTGCCGCCCCGATCGTCAAGGGCCACCCGGTCGACGAGCCGGACACCATCGCCACCGCCATCCGCATCGGCAACCCCGCCTCGTGGCAGCTCGCCGAGGAGGCGAGGGACACGTCGGGCGGCGTCATCGAGGCGGTGACGGACGAGCAGATCCTCGCCGCGCACCGCATCCTCTCCGCCGAGGTCGGCGTGTTCGTGGAGCCCGCCTCCGCGGCCGGCGTCGCCGGTCTCCTGGCGCGTCACGAGCGCGGCCTGGTGCCCGCGGGAGCCCGGATCACCATCACGGTGACCGGCCACGGGCTCAAGGACCCGAGCTGGGCGCTGCGCACGCCCGACGGTGGCGACGTGGAACCCGTCCGGGTGTCCGCCGACGTCGTCTCGATCGCCGACGCCCTGTCACTCTGATGCAGCTCGGCGCCGACCACGTGCGGGTCCGGGTGCCCGCGACGAGCGCGAACCTCGGCCCGGGGTTCGACTCGCTCGGCCTCGCCCTCGCCCTGTACGACGAGGTCGAGGTACGCCTCGTCGCGAGCTCCGAGGTGGTGGTGGAGGTCGACGGCGAGGGTGCTGGGAACGTGCCCCTCGGGGAGGACCACCTGGTGGTACGCGCGCTGCGGCGCACCATGGACCTGGTCGGTGCCGTCCCCACCGGCATCCACATGACGTGCCACAACGTGATCCCGCACGGCCGTGGGCTCGGCTCGTCGTCGGCGGCCGTGGTGGCCGGGATCGTCGCCGCGCGCGCCCTCCTGGCCGACCCGGGGGCCGTCGACGCGGCGACGGTGCTGGCCCTCGCCACCGAGTTCGAGGGGCACCCCGACAACGCGGCGCCCGCCATCCAGGGCGGAGCCACGGTCGCGTGGACCACCGACGGCGGGCCCCGCGCCGTCGGCCTCGACGTCGACCCGACGATCGAGGCCACGGTGCTGGTGCCCGACGCGCGCCTGGCCACGTCCCGGGCGCGGGCCGCGCTGCCGGATCGGGTGTCGCATGGTGACGCGGCGTTCACGGCGGGCCGGGCGGCCCTTCTGGTGGAGGCTCTGGCGCGGCGTCCGGAGCTGCTGTTCGACGCCACGGAGGACCGCCTGCACCAGCCGTACCGCGCGGGCGTCCTCGGGGCCTCCAGCGAGCTCATGAGGGCGCTGCGGGACGAGGGTGTTCCTGCCACCGTCTCGGGCGCCGGGCCGACCGTCCTGGTGCTCGCCGGTCCGGAGCACAGGGCGCGGCGGGACGCCGTCCTGGCCGACCTCGTGGACGAGACGGCGGGCTGGCGACGGATCACTCCGGGGATCGATCTGACCGGCGCACGCGCGCGAAGGATTTCTGGCAACCCAGGTGCGCTATCGTCCGGTTCGTCAGGTGCAAACGGGCCTCATGTCGTACCAGGATCGCCAGCAGTACGGGGTGGTAGTATGCAGTGAACCTTCGGATAGCACGTCCTGAGCCATGGTGGCTGGAACTCGGATTCAACTTCGGTTCTCACCGCCTGATCCGGCAGAGTCGTTCAATCACAGAGCCTCAGCCGCTCAGCCGTGCCCGTTGCAGGCCGTGACCAACGGCCACCGCATCTCGCGAGAAGGCAGACAACGCCCCCGTCAGCCGTCGTCGTCGTACAACGGATGCGAGGTTTTTCGCGTACTGGCCGCATCGTGCCGGACGCCCACCATCCCGCGGCCCGCGATCACGCGATCAGCCGCAGTTCGAGGGGGAAGGGTCCTTCGTGACAGACACCACCGATAACGCTCAGTCAGCAGCCGGCCGCACGGCCGGAGCGCTGAGCAGCATGCGCCTCGCCGAGCTCCAGGCCCTTGCCGGAGACCTGGGCGTGAAGGGCACCTCCAGGATGCGCAAGAGCGACCTCGTGGACACGATCCGCGAGAAGACGGGCGGCGCGACGAAGCGTCCCGACCGTGCCGCCTCCGCCTCCGCAGAGAAGCCCACGAACGACCGGCCCGCCCGCGGCCAGGCGCCGGCCGACAAGCCCGCCCGCGCCGAGGCGCCGGCCGACAAGCCTGCCCGCGCCGAGGCGCCGGTCGCCGCCGCCGAGGTCGCCACCTCGGGTGTGCGCGCCGACGCGACCGCGGAGGCCGAGAAGGCCGCTCGTCTTGCCCAGCTGGCCGAGGCCGTCGCGGCTCCGCGCGAGCAGGGCGGCGGACGTCGCTCCGGTCGTGGCCAGGGCGCCCCCGAGGGGACCACCGCAGGGGACGACAAAGGCCGCAACGCCCAGTCCGCCGGCGGGCGGCAGAACGCCCGTGGCAACGAGCGCGCGGGCGAGCGCGGCAACGGCAGCGCCAACGACCGTACGGCGGAGCGGGGCAACCCCCGCACGGCCGAGCGGAACAACGACCGCACCGCCGACCGCAACGAGTCCGACGAGGACCGTAACTCGCGTCGCCGCCGCGGACGGGACCGGGGCAGGGACCGCAAGCGCGGCCGCGGCCGTCAGGGTCCGGACGTAGCGGGTCTCGACAACGTCGAGGTGCGCGAGGACGACGTGCTGCTGCCCGTCGCCGGCATCCTGGACATTCTCGACAACTACGCGTTCGTGCGGACGTCGGGCTACCTGCCCGGTAACAACGACGTGTACGTGTCGCTGAACCAGGTCAAGAAGGCCGGCCTGCGCCGCGGCGACGCCGTCGTCGGCGCCGTGCGTCAGCCGCGCGAGGGCGAGGAGCCCCCGCAGCAGCCCGCGGGCAAGAACGCCCGTGTCAACAAGTTCAACGCCCTGGTGCGCCTGGACTCGGTGAACGGCATGACGCCGGAGGAGGCGCGGGAGCGTCCCGAGTTCAACCGGCTGACGCCGCTGTACCCGCAGGAGCGGCTGCGCCTAGAGAACCCCGAGGCCACCAAGCTCACGCCGCGCGTGATCGACATCGTCGCGCCGATCGGCAAGGGCCAGCGCGGACTCATCGTCGCCCCGCCCAAGGCGGGCAAGACGCTGATGATGCAGCAGATCGCCAACGCGATCTCGCTCAACAACCCTGAGGTCCACCTCATGGTCGTGCTGGTCGACGAGCGCCCGGAAGAGGTCACCGACTTCGAACGTTCGGTCAAGGGCGAGGTCATCTCCTCGACGTTCGACCGGCACGCGTCGGACCACACGCTGGTCGCGGAGCTCGCCATCGAGCGGGCCAAGCGCCTCGTGGAGCTCGGACAGGACGTCGTGGTGCTGCTCGACGGCATCACCCGCCTGTCGCGCGCCTACAACCTGGCGGCTCCGGCCTCGGGCCGCATCCTGTCCGGTGGTGTGGACGCTGCGGCGCTCTACCCGCCCAAGAAGTTCTTCGGCGCCGCGCGCAACATCGAGGACGGCGGCTCGCTGACCATCCTGGCCACCGCCCTGGTCGAGACCGGGTCGAAGATGGACGAGGTGATCTTCGAGGAGTTCAAGGGCACCGGCAACATGGAGCTGCGGCTCTCGCGGTCCCTGGCCGAGAAGCGCATCTTCCCGGCGATCGACGTCAACGGCTCGAGCACCCGTCGTGAGGAGATCCTCATGTCGAAGGACGAGCTGGCCATCGTCTACAAGTTGCGCCGGGTCATGGGCGCGCTCGACCAGACGCAGGCCGCCGAGCTGCTGCTCGGACAGCTCAAGAAGACCAAGACGAACGTCGAGTTCCTGCTGCACGTGCAGAAGACGACGCCGGGTGGTCTGACGGAGGACGAGAACGTGGGCGAGACCGTCTGAGCGGAACCGCAGACTCAGACGGCAACAGGGACCGTCTGATTCGGTCGGGCCCACGTCACACCACTCTCCCTCGCCCGCACGGGCGAGGGAGTGGCAGAATGACTGGCTGGCTCGCTGGTTCACGTCACTGCGATTCTGCAGGGCGACCCAGCGGCATCACACCAAGGAGCAACATGAGGGCTGGTATCCACCCCGAGTACGTCGTCACCGAGGTCACCTGCACCTGCGGTAACACGTTCACCACGCGCAGCACCGAGACGTCCGGCAAGATCGCCGCCGACGTGTGCAGCGCCTGCCACCCGTTCTACACGGGCAAGCAGAAGATCATGGACACCGGTGGCCGCGTGGCCCGGTTCCAGGCGCGCTACGGCAAGAAGGCCGCCGACAAGTAGCGACTTCGCAGCGCCGGTGGTCCGGTCCGACAACCTCTCCAGGGGCAGTCGGGACCCGGGCCACCGGCGCTGTCGTTTCCCCACAGCTTCCCCAGCACTCAACGGCTGGCGTACCGAGGAGAGAGCTTGAGCGAGTCCTTTGTCGGGGTCGGGCCGCTGCTCAGCGAGCACGCCGAGATCGAGTCCGCGCTGGCGGACCCCGCCGTGCACGCCGATCCCGGCCGCGCCCGCACGCTGGGACGGCGGTACGCGGAGCTCAACCAGGTCGTCGGCGCGTACCGCGCCTGGGAGCAGGCCCGCGACGACGCGGAGGCCGCCGCCGAGCTGGCCGCCGACGACGCGTCGTTCGCCGAGGAGCTGCCCGCCCTCCGGGCCGCCGAGGCTGCGGCCGAGGAGAAGCTGCGGCGCGTGCTGGTGCCGCGCGACCCCGACGACGGCCGCGACGTCATCCTCGAGATCAAGGCGGGCGAGGGCGGCGAGGAGTCCGCGCTGTTCGCCGGCGACCTGCTGCGCATGTACCTGAGGTTCGCCGAGCAGCAGGGCTGGTCCACACAGCTCCTGGAGGCCACGGCGTCCGACCTGGGCGGCTACAAGGACGTCCAGGTCGCCATCAAGGCGAAGAACGTCCAGGGCCCGGAGGACGGCGTCTGGCACAGCCTGAAGTACGAGGGCGGTGTGCACCGCGTGCAGCGCGTCCCCGTCACGGAGTCCCAGGGGCGCATCCACACGTCGGCGGCGGGCGTGCTGGTGTTCCCGGAGGTCGACGACCCGGGCGAGCTCGAGATCGACCAGAACGACCTGCGCATCGACGTCTACCGCTCGTCCGGCCCTGGCGGGCAGTCCGTGAACACCACGGACTCCGCCGTGCGGATCACGCACCTGCCCACCGGCATCGTCGTGTCGATGCAGAACGAGAAGTCGCAGCTGCAGAACCGCGAGCAGGCCATGCGGGTGCTCAGGGCCCGCCTCCTGGCGGCACAGGCGGAGGCGGCGGCCGCCGAGTCGGCCGAGCTGCGCCGCTCGCAGGTGCGTACGGTCGACCGGTCCGAGCGGATCCGGACGTACAACTTTCCGGAGAACCGGATCGCGGACCACCGCACGGGCTACAAGGCCTACAACCTCGACCAGGTGCTCGACGGCGACCTGGGACCGGTGGTCCGGTCGGCGATCGACGCCGACGAGGCGGAGCGGCTCGCGGCGGCGGCCGGTGTCTGAGGCTCGTGCCCGGACGCTCTTGCCCGCCGGGCCGGGGGAACGGCAGGCTCGTCCCGTGGTGGGAGGAGCGCGGTGAGCACACAGCTGTTGAAGTGGGCGGTCGAGGAGCTGGCAGACGCCGGGGTGGCGTCACCCCAGGCGGACGCCGAGACGCTCCTGGCGCACACCCTCGGCGTGGACCGTCCGGAGGTACGGCGGCTGGCCGTGCTGGGCCGTGAGGTGCCCGACGACGCAGCACGCGCCTTCACGGGCCTGATCGGCCGGCGGGCGGCGCGCGAGCCGCTGCAGCACCTGACCGGGGTCGCGGCCTTCCGGCATCTTGAGCTGGCTGTCGGCCCGGGAGTCTTCGTGCCGAGGCCCGAGACCGAGGAGGTGGCCCAGGTGGCCATCGACGAGGCCGCCAAGATCGCCGGCGAGCGCGCGGCGGTCGTCGTCGACCTGTGCACGGGGACGGGAGCGATCGCTCTGGCCGTGGCCACGGAGGTGCCCGGTGCCCGGGTGCACGCCGTCGAGCTGGACAAGGACGCGCACGCCTGGGCGGAGCGCAACGTCGACGCCGTGAGCGCCGCCGTCGCGGACGGGACGCCCGAGCGGGTGGTGCGGCTCGTCAAGGGTGACGCCCGCACCGCGCTGTACGGCATCGACGGGCAGGCCGACGTCGTGGTGTCGAACCCGCCGTACGTGCCGTCCGACGCGGTGCCGGTCGACCCGGAGGTCGCCGAGCACGATCCCGCCGTCGCGCTGTACGGGCTGGGGGCCGACGGGCTGGAGGTGCCGCGTGGCATCACCGCCGCCGCGGCGCGGCTGCTGCGGCCCGGCGGGCTGTACGTGATGGAGCACGCGGAGGTCCAGGCGGAGGCCGCGCGCGCGATGGTCGCGGCGGCCCTCGACGCCGACGGGCACCCCGCGTTCGGGGAGCCCGAGACCCGTGCGGACCTCACGGGGCGCTCCCGCATGGTGGTCGCGCGCCGGAGGGCATCTGCTGGTCCCCGGATCGTGAAAGACTGTTCCGCGTGAGTGTGCCTGTGCATCCCGTGCTCGACGCCACCGACCCGCAGACCTGGGGCCCCGCGATCGACGAGGCAGTGAATGCGATCTCCCGTGGCGGCGTCGTGGTCCTGCCCACCGACACCGTGTACGGCATCGGTGCTGACGCGTTCGACGAGGCGGCGGTAGCCGCCCTTCTCGCGGCCAAGGGCCGCGGCCGGCAGATGCCGCCGCCGGTCCTGGTGGGGGAGGTGGCGACGCTCGACGGCCTGGCCATCGACGTCCCCGACGACGCCCGCAAGCTCGTCGAGGCCTTCTGGCCCGGCGGCTTCACCATCATCCTGCGCGCGCAGCCGTCGCTGCAGTGGGACCTCGGCGACACGGGCGGCACCGTCGCCCTGCGGATGCCGGACCACCCCGCGGCGCTCGCGCTGCTCAAGCGGACGGGCCCGCTGGCCGTCTCCAGTGCGAACAGGTCGGGCAGCCCGGCGGCGCTGGACGTGGCCGACGCGCGACGCCAGCTCGGCGAGGCGGTGGCCGTCTACCTCGACGGCGGCGAGGCGCCCGGCGGTGTCGCGTCGACGATCGTCGACGGGACCGGCCCCGTGCTGCGCGTCGTCCGTGAGGGCGCGGTGCCGCTCGAGGCGCTGCGCGAGATCGCCGACGTCGAAGGACCCGCGATGTCGCGTGAGGACGACCCGAGCGAGCCCTCGGCCGGCGCCGCGGAGGACGACGAGTGAGGGTGTACCTGCTCCTGATGCTCGTGGCCGCCGCGGTCACGTTCCTGACCACGCCGTTCGCCCGCTGGGTAGCCCTCAAGACCTCCGCCATCTCGGCCGTGCGCGCCCGTGACGTGCACCAGGTGCCCACGCCGCGCCTCGGCGGGCTCGCGATGCTCATCGGCATCGTCGTGCCGGTGCTGCTGGCGTCCCAGATGCCGTTCCTCGAGGGTGTCTTCTCCGCGCGCCAGGCGCCCCAGGCCTGGGGCATCGTCGGCGGCGCCGCGATCGTGTGCGCGCTCGGCTGGGCCGACGACAAGTGGGACCTCGACTGGATCACCAAGCTTGCCGGTCAGGTGCTGGCCGCCGGCTTCATGGCTCTGCAGGGCGTCCAGCTCATCACCATGCCGATCGCGGGCGTGACCATCACGTCGTCGCGCATGTCCCTCGTGGTGACGGTGCTGGTGATCGTCATCGCGATGAACGCGGTGAACTTCGTGGACGGCCTCGACGGCCTCGCCGCCGGCATCGTCGCCATCGGCGGTACCGCGTTCTTCCTCTACACGTACGGGCTCACGCAGCAGTCCACGCCGGACAACTACGCCAGTCTCGCCTCGCTCATGCTCGCCGTGATGGTGGGGGTGTGCGTCGGGTTCCTGCCGCACAACTTCCACCCTGCCCACATCTTCATGGGGGACGCCGGATCGATGCTGATCGGCCTGGTGATGGCCGGTGCCGCCATCACCGTGACCGGCAACATCCCGCCGGGCATCATGACCGGCGCCAAGGCTCTGCCCGCGTTCATCCCCCTCCTGCTGCCGGTGGCGGTGCTCATGCTGCCGCTGCTCGACATGGGGCTGGCGGTGATCCGGCGGCTCGCCGCGGGCAAGTCGCCCATGGCGCCCGACCGCATGCACCTGCACCACCGGATGCTGGCCCTCGGCCACTCCCACCGCCGCGCCGTGGTGATCCTGTACGTGTGGACCGCCGTGTTCGCCTTCAGCGCCGCCGCGCTCGTGCAGTGGGACTGGGAGATCGTGCTGATCTGGACCACCGTGTTCGTGGTGCTGGCGCTGCTCGCGACCCTGGGCCCGCTGCGCCACCGCGGCCGCTTCCTCGACGACGACGTCGCCGCGCTGTCCGGCCAGACCCCGAAGGTTCCCGCGGCGGTCGGGGCCGGTGTGGCGGAGCCGCGCGTCGTCCCGCAGGGCGCCCGCCCGAGCGCTGCTCACCTGAGCTCTGCGCCCAAGACCAAGGAGACCATCGAATGACCGAGCAGAACCCGACCGCGCCGCAGCCTGCCGGCGAGAGCTTTGCCGCCGAGCGTGCCGTGCTGCGCGTCGCCGGGCGGGACGGCCTCCTGCTGGTGGCCGGCCTGGCGGTCCTGGGCTCGATCGCCGGCTACCTGCTCGCCGGCCTGCCTGGCGTGTGGGGAGCCCTGGTCGGCGCCGCTCTCGCAGGGTTGTTCTGCGGGGGCACCGTCCTGTCCATGCTGTTCGCGGTGGGCAAGGGCCCGACGGCCACCGGTGCGATCGTGATGGGCGGCTGGCTCATCAAGATCGCCGTGCTGATCGGCGTGCTGGCGGCGCTGGCCGGACTCGACTTCTACGACCGCTGGACGCTCATGGCGGTGGTGCTGGTCGGCGCCGTCGGCTCGGCGCTGCTTGACTATCGTGCGGTCAAGAGCGGCCAGGTCCCGTACGTCCGACCCGACGCAGAGGCCTGACCCGTCCCGGTGTCCTGGTGCGGTACGCGCGCCAGGTTGCGCATTACGTCACAAGGGGCTGTGTTATGCGGTTCCACGGCCAAAACCACGTGGGATATAGGTTAGGCTTACGCCGAATCCATGACGGCCAGGCCCGATGGCGCGCCCGTTCCGCCACTTGCGGAGAACGCGCGCAGGGCCTAATGACCACCTGGGAGTCCTCCTGTCCACGCATGCGACGTCCGTAATCCTCGCCGCCACCGAAGGCCACGAGGGTGAGGGCGGCTTCCACACGCCGTCGATCTCCGACTTCTTCCCGTCGGCCATCCTCTTCGAGGGCACGATCTTCCAGATCGACCGCCTCTGGATCATCCGAATCATCGCCACCCTGGTGCTGCTGTCGATCTTCGTGATCGCCGCCCGCCGGGCGAAGGTGGTACCGGGTCGGTTCCAGGCAGGCGTCGAGTTCCTGCTGAGCTTCGTCCGGGTCCAGATCGGTGAGGAGATCATGGGCAAGGAGCGCTCTCGTCGCTTCGTGCCCATGCTCACCACCATCTTCCTGAGCATCCTGGCGTTTAACCTCACGGGTGTGATCCCGGGCCTGAACCTCGCCGGTACCTCGCGAATCGGGCTGCCGCTCGTCCTCGCGCTCTGGGTGTTCGTCACCTACTGGGCGGTCGGCATCCGGAAGCACGGGCTGGGCGGTTATCTCAGGGCGAACCTCTTCCCGCCCGGGGTACCGTGGCCGATCTACTTCATCCTGACGCCGATCGAGCTGCTGCAGCTCCTCATCATCCGGCCGGGCTCGCTGATGGTCCGACTGGTGGCCAACATGGTCGCCGGCCACATCATCCTCGTGCTCTGCTTCGCTGCTACGCAGTTCTTCGTCGTGGACTCGGCAGGCACCGGGCTGATGATCTTCGGAGCGCTCACGCTCCCGGCCGGCATCTTCATGACCCTGTTCGAGGTTCTGGTCGCCTTCCTGCAGGCGTACATCTTCGCCCTGCTGGCCGCGGCCTACATCAACATGTCGCTGGAGGAGGAGCACTGAGACTGCTCCCTTCTCCTGGCGGCGCTGCATAGCTTCACCTGGAAAACCCGCGACGGGCGCACCAGCGCCTCCGCACACCATGCGACGCCGAACCGACCGGTCCGGCGCCCAACGGAAGGAAGACGCAAGTGGACGTCATCACTCTCGCCGAGGTCAGCGGCAACGTGAACACGCTCGGGTACGGCCTTGCCACGCTCGGCCCGGGTATCGGCCTCGGTATCCTCATCGGCAAGACGATCGAGGGCATGGCTCGCCAGCCCGAGGTCGCCGGCCAGCTCCGCGCCACCATGTTCCTCGGTGTCGCGTTCGTGGAGGTGCTCGCACTGCTCGGGCTCGTCGCCGGCTTCCTGTTCCAGTGATGGTGGCGCACTCGAGCGCCGCCCGAGCAGCGGCGCCAGCAGAAGAGCCGCAGGGTATCGAGCTGTTCCTGCCCGCCGGATACGACATCTTCTGGTCGGCGGTGGTCATGGCGATCATCGCGGCGGTGTTCTACAAGCTGGTCCTGCCCCGCATGAACGCCGTCCTGGACGAGCGCGCCAGCCTCATCGAGGGTGGCATCGCGAAGGCCGAGGAGGCGCAGAAGCAGGCTGACGAGGCGCTGGCTCAGCAGCAGCAGCTGCTCGCCGAGGCGCGTGCGGACGCCGCTCAGGTCCGTGAGGAGGCGCGTGCCGAGGGCACCGCCATCATCAAGGACCTCAAGGTCAAGGCGAGCGAGGAGGCGGCGCGCATCACCGAGACCGCCCGTCGCCAGATCGAGGCCGACCGTCAGGCCGCTTCGGTGTCCCTGCGCACAGAGGTCGGCGCGCTCGCGACCGACCTGGCGTCGAAGATCGTGGGCGAGTCCCTCGAGGACTCGGCTCGGCAGTCGCGCGTGGTTGACCGCTTCCTCGACGAGCTCGAGGCAAGCCAGGCCGTGGCAAGCAACAAGGAGGCGTGATGCGGGGATCGAGCGGGGCATCGCTGACGGCGGCGCAGGAGCGCTTCGAGCCGGTGCTGCGCGCCGCAGGTACGGACGCTCTGGCCCTGGGTGAGCAGCTGCTCACCCTGGTGTCGGCGCTGGACGACTCAGCTGCGCTGCGCCGCTCGCTCGCCGACCCCTCGCGCGAGGGTGAGGCCAAGGCCGGCCTGGTGGCCGACCTGCTGAGCGGTTTCGACGAGCGTGTGGTCGACCTGGTCTCCGGCCTGGTCCGGTCCCGCTGGGCGAGCGACGCGGACCTGGCCGACGCCGTCGAGCGTCTCGGTGTGGACGCCGTCCTGGCGTCCGCCGAGGCGCGCGGGTCGCTCGAGACCGTGGAGGACGAGCTCTTCCGGGTCAGCCGAGGGCTCGACGGTCAGCGCGAGGCCAAGCAGGTTCTCTCGGACGCCTCGACGGCTCCCGAGCGCCGTGTGGCGCTCGTGGACTCGCTGGTGGGCGGCAAGGTAGACGTGGTGACGCAGCGTCTGGCGCAGCGGGCGACGTCCGCACTGCGGGGCCGTCGCTTCGTGCAGACGATCGGGTGGTTCGGCGACGTCGCTGCAGAGCGTCGCAAGCGTCTTGTCGCCGCAGTGACGAGCGCGACAGTGCTCACGCGCGAGCAGGAGCAGCGCCTCGGTGCGCTGCTCGAGCGTTCGTACGGGAAGCCTGTGCAGCTGAACGTCACCGTGGACCCGGCAATCGTCGGGGGCATGCGCATCCAGGTCGGCGCGGACGTCGTCGACTCCACCGTCCTGTCGCGCCTTGCGGACGCATCGCGTCGGCTGGCCGGCTGAACACGTGAACAAGAACCTTCCGCCGCGGCTCTCGCGGCCACGACAGGAGAAGAGCAATGGCTGAGCTGACGATCCGGCCGGACGAGGTCCGGGCCGCACTGGACAGCTTCGTGAAGGCCTACGAGCCCCAGGAAGCGGTCGCCGAGGAGGTGGGCCGCGTCGCGTACGCAGCGGACGGCATCGCCCGCGTCGAGGGTCTTCCCGGCGTGATGGCCAACGAGCTGCTGCGCTTCGAGGACGGCACGCTCGGACTCGCGCAGAACCTGGACGTCCGCGAGATCGGTGTGGTCGTCCTGGGCGAGTTCACCGGCATCGAGGAGGGCCAGGAGGTCCGTCGTACCGGTGACGTGCTCTCGGTCCCCGTGGGCGAGGGCTACCTCGGCCGCGTGGTCGACCCGCTGGGCACCCCCATCGACGGCCTCGGCGCGATCGACACGGAGGGCACCCGTGCCCTCGAGCTGCAGGCGCCCGGCGTCATGCAGCGCAAGTCGGTCCACGAGCCGCTGCAGACCGGCATCAAGGCGATCGACTCGATGATCCCGATCGGCCGTGGCCAGCGTCAGCTGATCATCGGCGACCGCCAGACCGGCAAGACGGCGATCGCGGTCGACACGATCATCAACCAGAAGGCGAACTGGGAGACCGGTGACCCGACGCAGCAGGTGCGCTGCATCTACGTCGCGATCGGCCAGAAGGGCTCGACCATCGCCTCCGTGCGTGGCGCGCTCGAGGAGGCCGGCGCTCTCGAGTACACGACGATCGTCGCGGCTCCGGCGTCCGACCCGGCAGGCTTCAAGTACCTCGCGCCGTACACCGGCTCGGCCATCGGCCAGCACTGGATGTACCAGGGCAAGCACGTCCTGATCATCTTCGACGACCTGTCGAAGCAGGCCGAGGCCTATCGCGCCGTGTCGCTGCTGCTGCGCCGCCCGCCGGGCCGCGAGGCCTACCCGGGTGACGTGTTCTACCTGCACTCCCGTCTGCTCGAGCGTTGTGCGAAGCTCTCGGACGAGCTGGGTGCCGGCTCGATGACCGGTCTGCCGATCATCGAGACCAAGGCGAACGACGTCTCGGCGTACATCCCGACGAACGTCATCTCGATCACGGACGGCCAGATCTTCCTGCAGTCCGACCTGTTCAACGCCGACCAGCGTCCCGCGGTGGACGTCGGTATCTCGGTCTCCCGAGTCGGCGGTGACGCGCAGATCAAGGCCATGAAGAAGGTCTCCGGCACGCTCAAGCTGGAGCTGGCGCAGTTCCGCTCGCTCGAGGCGTTCGCGATGTTCGCGTCCGACCTCGACGCCGCGTCCCGCGCACAGCTGCAGCGCGGCGCCGTCCTGACGGAGCTGCTCAAGCAGCCCCAGTACTCGCCGTACGCGGTCGAGGACCAGGTCGCGGCGGTGTGGGCCGGTACGAAGGGCAAGCTCGACGACGTAGCGGTCGAGGACGTCAAGCGGTTCGAGACCGAGCTGCTGGACCACCTGCGCCGCAAGACGGACGTCCTGGAGACGATCCTCAAGTCCGGCAAGCTGGAGTCCGACACGGAGGAGGCGCTGAGCGCCGCCGTGGACGACTTCCGGGCGGGCTTCCAGAAGGGTGACGGCACGCCGCTCGTCGGTGGCGCGGCCGACGAGGGTCCTGTCGACGTCGAGCAGGCGCAGATCGTCGTCAAGAAGAAGGCCTGACCCGTGGCCGGTGGAGCTCAGCGCGTCTACAAGGCGCGGATCAAGTCGACGCAGTCGCTGAAGAAGATCTTCCGCGCGCGTGAGCTGATCGCCGCGTCCCGTATCGGCAAGGCTCGTGCGGCGGCAGCGGCGGCGGCTCCGTACGCGCAGGCGATCACCCGTGCGGTGTCGGCTGTCGCGTCGCACACGGACGTGGACCACCCGCTCACGCAGGAGGAGGGCGGCAACCGCGCAGCGGTGCTCGTCGTCTCCTCCGACGCGGGCATGGCGGGTTCCTACCCGATGGCGATCGTCCGCGAGGCCGAGAAGCTCATCGGGCAGCTGACCGCCGAGGGCAAGGAGGTCGTGCTCTACGTGGCCGGCCGCCGCGCGATCGCGTACTACACGTTCCGCGGGCGGGAGATCACCAAGAGCTGGTCGTACGGTTCGGAGAAGCCGACGCCCGAGGCGGCGCAGGACATCGCCGAGACGCTGCTCGAGGTGTTCCTCGCGGAGGAGCCCGACGGCGGTGTCAGCGAGATGCACGTGGTCTCCACGCTGTTCGTCAACATGGTGACGCAGCGCGCCCGCGTGGTGCGCATGCTGCCGCTCGAGGTGGTCGAGGGCGTGTCCGAGGCCGACGAGCACGAGGCGCTGCCGCTCTACGACTTCGAGCCGTCGCCCGAGGCCGTGCTGGACGAGCTGCTCCCGCGCTACGTGCAGCAGCGCATCTACGCGATGCTGCTCGACGCCGCCGCGTCGGAGCTGGCAGCCCGCCAGCGCGCCATGCACACGGCGACCGACAACGCCGAGGACCTGATCCGCACCTACACGCGACTGGCCAACCAGGCACGTCAGGCGGACATCACCCAGGAGATCAGCGAGATCGTCTCCGGGGCCGACGCCCTGGCGTCCTGAACAGACCGAAAGACTCCCCGCCGGAGGACCCTCCGGCCCACCGAAGCGAGGCAAGTATGACCGCCACCACCGTGGAATCCACGGTCGAGCACACGAGCGGCCCCGGCACCGGCCGGGTCGCTCGGGTGATCGGCCCCGTCGTGGACATCGAGTTCCCCGATGACGCGATCCCCGAGATCTACAACGCGCTCACCGTCGAGATCGACCTGTCCGGCAAGGGCGAGAGCGAGAACAAGTTCACGCTGACGCTCGAGGTCGAGCAGCACCTGGGTGACTCCCTCGTGCGTGCCATCGCACTGAAGCCGACCGACGGCCTGGTCCGTGGTGCCGTGGTGACCGACACGGGCGAGCCGATCAGCGTGCCCGTCGGTGACATCACCAAGGGCAAGGTCTTCAACGTCACGGGTGACGTCCTGAACCTCGCCGAGGGCGAGAAGTTCGAGGTCACCGAGCGCTGGCCGATCCACCGCAAGGCGCCGGCCTTCGACCAGCTCGAGTCCAAGACCCAGATGTTCGAGACGGGCATCAAGTCCATCGACCTGCTGACCCCGTACGTGCAGGGTGGCAAGATCGGTCTCTTCGGTGGTGCGGGCGTCGGCAAGACGGTCCTCATCCAGGAGATGATCCAGCGTGTGGCCCAGGACCACGGTGGTGTGTCGGTGTTCGCCGGTGTCGGCGAGCGCACCCGTGAGGGCAACGACCTCATCGACGAGATGGACGAGGCGGGCGTCTTCGACAAGACCGCGCTCGTCTTCGGCCAGATGGACGAGCCGCCGGGCACGCGCCTGCGGGTCGCCCTGTCGGCGCTGACGATGGCGGAGTACTTCCGCGACGTGAAGAAGCAGGACGTGCTGCTCTTCATCGACAACATCTTCCGCTTCACGCAGGCCGGTTCCGAGGTCTCCACGCTGCTCGGCCGTATGCCGTCCGCCGTGGGCTACCAGCCGAACCTGGCCGACGAGATGGGCCTCCTCCAGGAGCGCATCACCTCGACGCGTGGTCACTCCATCACGTCGCTGCAGGCCATCTACGTGCCTGCTGACGACTACACCGACCCGGCACCGGCGACGACGTTCGCCCACCTGGACGCCACGACCGAGCTCTCCCGCGAGATCGCGTCGAAGGGTCTCTACCCGGCGATCGACCCGCTGGCCTCGACGTCCCGCATCCTCGACCCGCGCTACGTGGGCCAGGAGCACTACGACGTGGCGACCCGCGTGAAGTCGATCCTGCAGCGCAACAAGGAGCTGCAGGACATCATCGCTATCCTCGGTGTGGACGAGCTCTCGGAAGAGGACAAGACGGTCGTCGCGCGTGCGCGTCGCATCGAGCAGTTCCTCTCCCAGAACACGTACATGGCCAAGAAGTTCACGGATGTGGAGGGCTCGACGGTCCCGCTTGCTGAGACCATCGAGGCATTCAAGAAGATCGCTGACGGTGAGTTCGACCACATCGCCGAGCAGGCCTTCTACAACATCGGTGGCCTTGAGATGCTCGAGGAGAACTGGGCACGGATCCAGAAGGAGTACGGGGCCTGAGGCTTCGTACGTCCCCCGTGCGTGATGCCGCCCCGACGGGCAGCCCGGAAGGTCAGGGCGGTCCGGAAGGGGCGGCACCGCGTCCGCTACATCGGAAGGAGCTCTCGTGGCAGAGCTGAGTGTGGACCTCGTGTCCCGGGACCGTAAGGTCTGGAGCGGTACGGCGACCCAGGTGAGCGCGCCGTCCGCGGACGGCCAGATCGGCATCCTGGCGAACCACACGCCGCTGCTGGCTGTGCTTCGCGCGGGCGCGATCAAGGTGGATACCGCCTCCGGCCCCGCCGTGGAGGCGCAGGTCACCGGTGGTTTCGTGTCCGTGGACAACAACCTCGTCACCCTGGTGGTCGACGAGATCTCCCTGGTCTGAGGGAGAGCGCGAGTGCCGGGCGTCATCTGGATCGCGATAGCGGTGGTCGGTGCGCTCGCGCTCGTGCTCGCAGCCGGTATCTCCCGGCTGCGGACGCTCTCTCGCAGAGTGGGTTCGTTCGACTGCAGTGCCCGGCCGACCGGAAACCCAGAGGGTTCCTGGACGCCGGGCATCGCCCAGTACGCGGTGGGCCGGATCGAGTGGTGGCGGTGCTGGTCGCTGTCGCCCCGTCCGGCCCGCACGTGGTACCGGGAGCGGCTGGCCGTGACCGGCCGCACCCCGCTGGACCCGGACGAGGGTGGTCAGGGTGACCACTACCTCGTCCAGTGCCGGTACGACGGGCTCGACTTCGAGCTCGATCTCGCTGCCGGCGACTACTTCGGCCTCGCCTCCTGGCTCGAGGCCGCCCCTCCCGGACGACAGGATCTGGTTCTCTGATGCGGCTGGTCGTGGCCGACTGCTCCGCCCTCTACACGGGCCGCCTGACCGCGATGCTCCCGCCGGCCACCCGGCTGCTCGTGGTCAAGGCTGACGGAAGCGTGCTGATTCACTCCGACGGCGGCTCGTACAAGCCGCTGAACTGGATGAGCCCCCCGTGCACCCTCGCGGTGCGTGAGCCCTCCGAGGAGGCTGCCGAGCGCGGCGTCACGGAGGTGTGGACCGTCCAGCACGCCAAGTCGGACGACCGGCTCGAGGTGGAGCTGTTCACGGTGCACCACGACTCCGCGCACGACCTGGGCATCGACCCGGGTCTCGTGAAGGACGGCGTGGAGGCGCACCTGCAGGAGCTGCTCGCCGAGCAGATCGCCCTGCTGGGCGACGGGCACACGCTGGTCCGTCGCGAGTACCCCACCGCTATCGGGCCCGTGGACATCCTGGCGCGGGACGCCTCCGGTGCCACGGTGGCCGTGGAGATCAAGCGCCGCGGCGACATCGACGGCGTCGAACAGCTCACGCGATACCTGGACCTGCTGAACCGGGACCCGATGCTGGCCCCGGTCCGCGGCGTGTACGCCGCCCAGGAGATCAAGCCGCAGGCGCGTGTGCTGGCCCATGACCGCGGTATCGGCACCCTCCTGCTGGACTACGACACCATGCGCGGCGCGGACGACCCGACGACCCGTCTCTTCTGACCCTACAGCTCGGTCAGTGACCAGGCGGCGTTCGGGGTCTCACGGATCACCGCGTAGCCCCCCGGGGCCACCACGATCCCCCGGTCCGTCGCCGCGTCCGTGACGAGGTCGTGGCCGGGGCCGGCCACCTGGACCGGCCGCTCGCCGTGGTGCAGCAGGAAGAGGTACGTGGCCGTGGCGCCCCGCCGTCGAACGGCCTCCAGGCCCGTGCCGACCGCCCCGGCGACGACCGGGCGCACGCCGTGCGACTCCAGCAGCTCCGCGACGAACGCGTCCCACGACTCCTGGACCAGCCGCGTCGACACGTACGTGGCCGTGCCGTCGCGGTCCCCGACGCGGTGCCGGGTGACTGCCGGCGAGCCCGCGAGGGCCCCTTCGGCGTAGGTGGCCAGCACCTCCGCCCCCCGCGCCTCGATCCGCTCGGTCCACTGGTGGACGACGGAGCCGTCGCTGAGCCTCTGGTCCTCGTCCGGCGCGAGCGGGCGGTGCTCCGTGACGCGCACGCCCAGGAGGTCGCGCAGGCGCCCGGGGTAGCCGCCGGGAACCACCCGCTGGTGCTCGTCCGCGACCCCCGTGAACCGGCCGACGACGAGCTGTCCGCCCGCCTCGACGTACCGGGTCAGCCACGTGACGGTGGCGGAGCCCAGGGCCATGAGGGTCGGCACGAACAGCGCCCGGTAGCGTCCGACGTCGGCTCCGGAACGCACGAAGTCGACGGCGACGCCGGCGCGCCACAGGGCGCGGTGGGTCGCCCGGGCCTCGGCCGCGTAGTCGAGGTCGTCGTTCGGCAGGTGCGGCGTCTCGAGCGACCACCAGCCCTCCGCGTCCCAGAGAATCGCGACGTCGGCGTCGACGACCGGTCCGTCCTCGGGCGGTGCCGCGACCTCCTGGAGGCGGCCGAGGAGCGCTCCGAGCTCGACGACGCCCTCGAACGTGCGGCTCTCCGGGCCGGCGTGCGGCACCATGGCGCTGTGCCAGGTCTCGGAGCCGCCGGCCGAGGCACGCCACTGGAAGAACAGCGCGCCCTGCGATCCCCTGGCGACATAGCCGAGAGAGTTGCGGATCATCCGGTCGGGGTCCTTGAAGGCCTGTCGCGCACCGTCCCGGATACCCGAGGCGCTCTGCTCCATGAGCAGCCACGGGCCACCGCCCCAGGACCTGGTCAGGTCCGCGCCGTACGCGACGTGGGCCTCGCCGTCCGGCCCCGGGGTGTCGAGATAGTGGTCCACGGAGACCAGGTCCAGGTGCTCGCTCCAGCCCCACTGGTCGAGGTGGTTCCAGGTGGGCAGCATGAAGTTGGTGGTGACGGGCGCCGCCGACCCGGCCGCGCGGAGCTCGTCGCGCTGCTCGGTGAAGGCGGCGAGCATCTCGTCGGAGCAGAACCGCTTGAAGTCCACCACGTGCGCGGGGTTGTGCAGGTACTGGGTCGCGCGCGGCGGCAGGATCTCGTCCCAGTCGTCGTACCGCTGGGACCAGAAGGCCGTGTTCCAGGCCTCGTTCAGGGCCGCGAGCGAGCCGTGCCGCTGACGCAGCCAGCGCCGGAAGGCCGCTGCCGCGTGCGGACCGTGGTCGACGGTGCCGTACTCGTTGTGCACGTGCCAGCCGCGCAGGCGCTGGTGGGCGCCGTACCGCTCGGCGAGGAACCGCGCGACGCGCCGGGCGGCGTGCCGGTAGGCGGGCGCGCTGATCGCGTACGTGTCCCGCGAGCCGTGGGACAGCCGGGTCCCGTCGGGCCGCACCGGCATCGCGTCGGGGTGCGCCCTCGTGAACCACGGCGGCGGGGACGCGGTGGGCGTGGCGAGGAAGAACCCGATCTCGTGGGCGTCGAGCAGCGCGACGACGTCGTCCAGCCACCCGGCGTCGAACTCTCCCTCGCGGGCCTCGATGGCGGCCCAGGAGAACACCCCGATCGTCACCGTGTTCACGCCGGCCCGG
Organism: Promicromonospora xylanilytica; assembly: GCF_054782895.1. Classification (NCBI taxonomy): domain Bacteria; kingdom Bacillati; phylum Actinomycetota; class Actinomycetes; order Micrococcales; family Promicromonosporaceae; genus Promicromonospora; species Promicromonospora xylanilytica. The sequence continues at coordinate 27,702 of NZ_BAAGRP010000002.1, read as the reverse complement.
CGCATGAGCGCCATGTCCTCGGCGCAGACCTCGCGCGGCCACTGCTCGGGGTTGTAGTCGCCGCCGAAGAGCAGGCGGGCGGGTGCGAAGGGAACCGTCATGGATAGTCCTCGGGTCGGCGGGTACGGGAGGTCGGCGGGCACGGAGGTCGGCGGGGGAGACGGGGCGAAGCGACGACGGCAGGCGACCGCGGCTAGCGGCCGAGCTCTCCTGCCCGGTGGGCATCATTCACATCTTCCTTGACGTGCGGTGAATGCCTGGGCCGTTCTGGCGAAGCGCTTCGATGATGGGGTCTCATCGTTGTCAGGCACGGCAACGGCTGTCAATGCCGGTCGAAGCGGCTGCGCGGCGTGACGGCCGACTCAGCGTCGTCGTGGCGTGCGCCCGGCGGCCTCCCGACCGCGTGAGACCCGTGACGACCGGACCGGGGCGCGACCCTGGCAGGATGTCCGCATGACTGATTCCGGTGCTCTCGTGGTGCGTGGCCGCCTGGTCCAGCCGGCCCGGGTGGTGGACGACGGCGTCGTCGTCACCTCCGGTGGTCGCGTCACCTTCGCTGGTTCGCTGCCCGACGCCGTCGCGGCCGGCCACGGCCCACTCGTCGGGCTCGTCCCGCCCGCTCCGGAGACGTACGTCCTGCCCGGTCTCGTGGACCTGCACAACCACGGTGGAGGCGGCGTCTCGTTCCCGGACGTGACGTCGTCCGCCGCCGCGCTCGCCGGCGTGCTGGAGCACCGCCGCCACGGCACCACCACCATGCTCGCGTCGCTCGTGACGGCCCAGCCGGACGTGCTGCTCGAGCGTGCCGCCGTGCTGGCCGAGCTCGCCGTGGTCGGCGAGATCGAGGGCCTGCACGTGGAGGGACCGTTCCTCTCGTACCGCCGCAGGGGTGCGCACAACCCGGCTGACCTGCAGGAAGGCAGTGCCGAGCTGGTCAAGGACCTGGCCGCGGCAGCCCGCGGCTCTCTGCGCACCATGACGGTGGCTCCCGAGGTGCCGGGCGTCGCGGGTCCCGGGGGTGCCGCGCAGGCGCTGCTCGACGCCGGAGCGCTGCCCTCGCTCGGCCACACCGATGGCAGCACCGAACAGGCAGAGGCCCTGATCACGCAGGTCACCCGGGCCCTGGCCGCCCAGGGCGCACCGCGCGGGCCCATGACGGCCACCCATCTCTTCAACGGCATGCGCCCGCTGCACCACCGGACGCCCGGCCCCATCGCGGCGTGCCTGGCCGCGGCGGCGCGTGGCGACATGGTCGTCGAGCTCATCGGCGACGGGGTGCACCTCGACGCGGCGACCGTCCGCTCGGTGTTCGACATGGTGGGGGCCGACCAGGTGGCCCTGGTGACCGACGCGATGGCCGCGGCGGGCGTGGCCGACGGCCACTACGACCTGGGACCCATGTCGGTGGTGGTGCTCGACGGCGTCGCGCGCATCGCCGACGCGGCCGACCCCGGTGCGGAAGGTCCGATCGCCGGGGGCACCGCCCATCTCGTCGACGTCGTGCGCTGCGCCGTGGCGGGGGGCGTGCCCCTGCCGGACGCCGTGCGGTCCGCGACCGCCGTGCCCGCCCGCGTGCTGGGGCTGGCGGGTGAGGTGGGCTGTCTCGAGCCCGGCGCCCGCGCCGACGTGCTGGTCACCGACGCGGACCTGCGCCCGGTCCGGGTGCTGCGCCACGGTGTTGACGTCGATGTCGCCGGTGCGTAACGCACCGCTGTTAGCGTGCGGCGCATGACGTCTCCCGTGTTCCAGCCCGGCCAGACCGTAGTGCGGCGCGAGATCATGCGCGGCGAGCCGTGGATCGCGATCCCGCAGGTCTGCGTCCAGGACGACGGCGACCTGCTCGTCACCTACACGCCGGGCGGTACCCCGCTGGTGTACCCGCAGACCGGTACGTTCCCCGTGGGCGAGCACCCGTGGAAGACGGCAGGCGGCACGCGCTGGCGCGGGCACGGCAGGCTCGAGCTGCACTGGGCCGGGGTGGAGCACTCCCTCTTCCTGTTCTGGGCCGATCCCGAACGGGCCTTCCAGGGCTGGTACTTCAACCTCGAGGACGCGCCGCGGCGGACCGCCATCGGGTTCGACACGCTGGACCACGAGCTGGACGTCTGGTGGGCCGCGGACGCCGAGACCTACGAGTTCAAGGACGTCGCCGAGTTCGAGGAGACCGGGCCGGCGCGCTACCCGGGCCGCATGGAGCAGATCCGTGCCGAGGGCGACCGTATCGCCGCTCTGCTCGACGCCGGCGAGCTCTGGTGGGACAAGGCCTGGGCGGACTGGACGCCCGACCCGTCGTGGCAGCCCCGCGAGATCCCCGCCGGCTGGGCGAGCCTGCCGTTCGAGACGCGCTGAACCGCGACTCGCCGGTGGCGGCACCCACCGGAGAGGTCACCGCGGCAATTCCGGTGGCAACTCGGTTCGTGGGCGCTACGGTCGGTTCGTGCCCTCTTCCGTCCCGGTCCCCAGACCTGCCGCACCCGGTTCCTCCCCTCGACCCGCAGCACCCGCCCTCGCCTACCGCGACGAGCCCGCGTGGCCCGTGACCACCGACCGCCTCACGCTCCGCCCGGTCGTGCCCGACGACGCCGAGGCCTTCCTCGCCTGGCGCTCCCGCCCCTCCGTGGTGCGGTACATGTACCTGCCGCCGTGGGACCCCGCGACGGCGGCGCAGAAGCTGCGTACCTGGTCCGAGGCCCCGTTCGAGCAGCCCGGCGACGTCCTGGTGCTGGCCGTGGAGCTCGACGGCGAGGTCGTGGGCGAGACCCTGCTCAAGTGGGCGGCCGGTCCCCGGCAGGTCGAGGTCGGCTACGCCCTGCACCCGGACGTCAGCGGGCGGGGCCTCGCCACGGAGGCCGCCGGGGCGACCCTCCGCCTCGCCTTCGCCGCGTACGGCTTTCACCGCGTGTTCGCGCGCATCGACGAGGAGAACGCCGCCTCGGTGCGGGTCGCGGAACGCCTCGGCATGCGCCGCGAGGCACGCCTGGTGGAGAGCGACCTGCGCGACGGCGTCTGGTCCACCGAGGTGGTCTACGCGATCCTCGAGCACGAGCAGCCGGGGACCGCGTAGCGGCTCAGGCCCCGCCGGCGCCGACCGTGAGGTCCGCCCGCACCCGCAGGTCACCGGCCGACGGGCCGGACGCCACACCATAGGTACCCGGCTGCAGCACCATGGCACCGGCCTGCCACACGGCGAGCGCGCCCAGGTCCAGCGGGACCGGCACCTCCGCCGGCGCACCCGGCGCCAGCCGGACCCGCGCGTACCCCAGCAGCTGCCGGCGCGCCCCCGGCACCGGCAGGTCGGGGGACAGCCCGTACACGCCGACGAGCTCGTCCACGGACCGGTCGCCGGTGTTGCGCACCGAGACCATCGCCGTGGTCCCGCCACCCGCACCGGCGGGGCGCCGCGGTGTCGGAGCCGCCGCGCCGTCACGGACCAGCCGCAGCCCCTCGTAACCGACGGTCGTGTAGCTCAGCCCGTGCCCGAACCAGTACGCCGGCTCGCTCGCCAGGTGCCGGTAGGTGACACCCTGGCGGGCGACGTCGTAGTCGAACAGGTCCCCTGCCTGCGCCTCGGTGGCGGGCCAGGTCTGCGCGAGCCGCCCGTACGGCTCGGCGTCGCCGGAGAGCACGTCCACGAGCCCGCGCCCGGCCTCCTGCCCGCCGTGCGACGCCCACACGAGCGACCCCGGCGCCGCGCCGGCCCCGGGAAAGCCCGTCCCCAGCACGTACGGGTACGACGACGTGAGCACCAGCACCGCCGCCGGGCACGCCTCACGGGCCACCCGCCAGATCTCGGACATCGAGCCGGGCAGCTCGAGGCCGGTGCGGTCCTCGGTCTCGCGCCCGCCCAGGTGCGGGTCGTTGCCTGCGGCCACGAGCACGACATCGGCGCCCGCCGCCGCCCGGGCGACCTCCGCGTGTCCCGAGACGACGGTGCGCCACGTGAACCGTTCGGCGTCGGCGAGCCGGGTGCCGTCGGCGACCAGCAGGCCCGACCCGCGCTGCACCCGTAGCCAGCGTCCGCTCGCCACGTGGTGCAGCGACCAGGTGCCGTCGTCGTGGTGATGGCGCCGGAACGACTCCTGCACCACCCAGCCGCCGACCCGTTCGGCGTCGGCCCGCAGGATCCAGTCCGCGGCCGTCAGGAGCCGACCCGACGCGAGCGCACCGAAGGTGAGCAGGCCGTCACCCCAGTCGGTGACGTCCAGGTGGGTGTCCGGACCGGCGTCGGGCGCCGTCACGCTCACCTCGCCGTCCGCCGCGACCGTCACGTACGTGCCGGACGACGCCGCACGCAGCGCCACACGGTCCGCCCCCCGCGCGACCTCGACGACCGCGTCGGGGTAACGCTCCCTGACGGCACGCGCGAGGGACACCGTGTACGGCGGGGTGCCCGAGTACCAGTCCGTCAGGACCTGGTCGGCCAGCGGTCCGACGACCGCGACGCGCCCGGGCGCTCGCAGCGGCAGCGTCCCGTCGTTGTGCAGCAGCACGACGGACTTGGCGGCCGCCTCGCGGGCCAGCGCGCGGTGCTCGGGAAGGTCGATCGCCTCCGGCCCGATGTGGGCGTACGGGTCCGCCGGCCCGTCCAGCTCGCCGGTGCGCAGCCGCAGCTCGATCAGCCGCAGTGCGGCCGTGTCGACGTCGTCCGGCGTCAGCAGGCCGGCGTCCAGCGCCTCGCGCAGCCGTCCCAGCGTGACGGACGGGTCGGTGTCGTTGTCCGTGAACGAGTCGAGGCCCGCGCGTACGGCGGCCGCGTGCGCCTCGGCATGGGAGCCGAAGGCCCGCTGCACGGAGACCAGGAAGGTGGGCGCCCCCGCGTCGGAGACGACGGCCACCGACCCGGGGGCCCAGGAGCGCAGCTCGGTCAGCAGGTCGCCGGACGTGTGGGCCGGGACCCCGTTGACCAGGTTGTACGAGGGCATGACGGCACCGGCCACACCAGCTTCGACAGGGCCGCGGTAGGCAGGCAGCTCGTACTCGTGCAGGGTCCGCTCGGACAGGTTCGACGACGTCGCCGAGCGGTCGGTCTCGTTTCCGTAGCCGAGGAAGTGCTTGAGGGCAGGCACCGTCTTCCAGACCGTCGGGTGGTCACCGCGCAGGCCGCCGCAGTACGCCGTGGCGAGCCGGGACACGAGGCGGGGCTCCTCGCTGTACCCCTCCTCGCCGCGCCCCCAGGCGGGGTGGCGCAGCGGGTTCACGACCGGCGCCCAGACGTTCAGGGACACCGCGGGGTCCTCGGCGTGCTTGGCACGCAGCTCGGTCGCGACCAGGTCGCCGAGCCGGCGCAGCAGGTCGGTGTCCCAGGTGGCGCCCAGCCCGACGGGCTGCGGCAGCACCGTCGCCCGGCCGAGCCACGCGACGCCGTGCAGGGCCTCGGCGCCGGTGTGGAAGGCAGCGAGGCCGAGCCGCTCGATCGCGGGCTGGTGCTGGTGCAGCAGGCTCAGGCGCTCGCCCGGCGTCAGCCGGTCGAGGAGGTCGCGTGCCCTGTCGGCCAACGGCGCCGCGGGGTCCCGGAAAAGGTGCTGTGTCTCGTCTGGCACGTCGTCGTGCTCCCTTGTCGTCCGGGGCTGCCCGGGTGGTCGTCAGCGTCCGGTCGAAAGGGTAGACGCGCTCTCGAAACGGTTCAATGGCCTGCGGGCAATATGAGCGATTCATTGCCCTGGATCCCAGCATTGCCCTATGGTTTTGCCATCGATAGAGGTCGAAGCGCTTCGACGTTGATTCGCCAGCACCCCTGTCGACTCCGGGCACACTGACGTGCCGCTCTGCCCACGAAGGAGTGAAGAGCCATGACAGCACCTCTGCTGACCGGTCGGCTGGACCGACGGTCGTTCCTCGGCTTTCTGGCGGTCGGCGCCGGCGTCGTCGGCGTACCGTCCCTGCTCACCGGGTGCACCACGGCCGCAGGTGGACCGGTCGCCGCCCCCGGGGCCGTGACCGCCGCCAACCTGCCCGCGTACGTGCCCGTCGAGTACGTGAAGCCGGACTTCCCCAGCGTGAACGGTTCCACCGCCGGCTACGCGAGCATCCCCGAGGAGCTCGTCACCGCCTTCGAGACCCCGCCCGGCTCCGGCGGCACCTACACGGCGATGACGCCGCTGTGGAGCACCATCCCGTCCACCCAGGGCAACGCGTACTTCGACGCCGTGAACGAGGCGCTCGGGACCACCGTCGAGTTCCAGATCTCGGACGGGAACACCTACGGCGACAAGCTCGCCGCCGTGCTCGCGTCCGCGAAGGACGTGCCCGACTGGGTGTGCGTGCCCACGTGGAACGTCCCGCCGCGGTTCGGCCAGGCGGTTGACGCGCTGTTCCAGGACCTCACGCCGTTCCTGGCCGGCGACAAGGTGAAGAAGTACAAGAACCTCGCCAACCTCCCGACCGACGCGTGGCGGTTCTGCGTCTTCGACGACAAGCTCTACGGCCTGCCCTTCCCCGGCGAGGTGGTCAACAACGCGATCTTCCACCGTGCCGACCTCTTCGCCGAGCTGGGCATCGAGGCTGCGCCCACCACCGCGACGGAGCTGCTCGAGCTCGCCAAGGAGGTGACCGACCCGGGCAAGAACCGCTGGGGCGCGAACGACCTGTGGGTCGCGGCGAACATGATGTTCGCGGTGCCGCCGCTCGACCGCTGGAGGCTGGACGACGCGGGCAAGCTGGTCCACCGCATCGAGACGGAGGAGTACCGGGCGGCTCTCGACTGGCAGGTCAAGCTCTACGCGTCGGGTGCCGTGCACCCGGACGCCGTGGCCGACCGCCCGGAGGCGGCCAAGCCGAACTTCGAGTCCGGCGCGGTGCTGATCAGCACCGACGGCGTGGGCGGCTGGCACGAGGCGCTCGGTCGGATGCTCGCGGTGAACCCCGGCTACGACCAGCGCCCGTTCCCCTTCTTCGCGGCCGAGGGCGGCGACCCGGCACTGTGGAAGGGCGCCCCGGCCAACATCTTCTCGTTCCTCAAGAAGAACGACGACCCGGCGAAGATCGAGGAGCTGCTCGCGGTGGCGGACTTCCTGGCCTCCCCGTTCGGCACCGCGGAGTACAACCTGATCAACTTCGGCGTGGAGGGCACGCACTACGAGCTCGACGAGCACGGCCTGCCTGCGCCGACCGAGAAGGCGGCCACGGAGGTGGCCCAGTCCTACATCTTCCTGGTGGACCCGCCGGTGGTGAACGCCAAGGTGCAGTACCCCGGCTTCGTCGAGGCGTTCTGCACGTGGATGGCCGACGCGTCCCAGTACCTGGTCGAGGACCTGTTCTTCGGCATGCAGATCTCCGAGCCGGCGCAGTACGCCGCACTCAAGGCGCCGTTCGAGGACCTCGAGAAGGACATCGCACGCGGGCGCAAGACCATGGCCGACCTCGACGAAGCGGTGGCGACGTGGAGCAGCTCCGGCGGTGAGGAGCTGCGCGCTTTCTACCAGGACATCCTGGACAACAAGTGAGCGCCGACACCGCGGCACGAACCGCCGACGACACCGCCGCACGTCCGGCGGCCGTGGCGCAGGGCGCGCTCCGCCGCAAGGTGCCCTGGACCACGCGGCTGCGCAAGGACCGCACCCTGCTGATCATGGTGGCCCCCGCCGTGCTGCTCCTCGCCGTCTTCGCGTACGTTCCGATGCTCGGCAACGTGGTGGCCTGGCAGGACTACTCGCCGTACGTCGGTGTCCGGGAGAGCCCGTTCGTCGGGTGGGCCAACTTCGCGCGGGTGTTCACGAACCCGCTGTTCCTGGACGCCGTGTCGAACACGCTGGTCATCACCGCGTTCCAGCTCGTGTTCTTCTTCCCGGTGCCGATCGTGCTCGCGCTGCTCCTCAACAGCGTGCTGACCCCGGCCCTGCGCACCACGATCCAGTCGATCGTGTACCTGCCCCACTTCTTCTCGTGGGTGATCGTCGTGACCATCTTCCAGCAGATCTTCGGCGGGGCGGGGGTCGTGGCGACCAGGCTGCGGGAGGCGGGGTACACAGGCTTCGACCTGATGACCAACCCGGACACGTTCCTGCTGCTCCTCACCGCGCAGTCCGTCTGGAAGGACGCCGGCTGGGGGATCATCATCTTCCTCGCCGCGCTCGCCACCGTGGACACCCAGCTCTACGAGGCGTCGGTGGTGGACGGCGCGGGCCGGTGGCGCCGCATGTGGCACGTGACCCTCCCGGCACTGCGGCCGGTGATCATCCTGCTCCTGATCCTGCGGCTGGGCGACTCGCTCACCGTCGGGTTCGAGCAGCTCATCCTCCAGCGCGGTGCCGTGGGTACCGACGTGGCGGAGGTGCTCGACACGTTCGTCTACTACCAGGGTGTCGTGAACGGCGACTGGGCCTTCGCGGCCGCCGCCGGGCTCGTCAAGGGCCTGGTGTCGCTCGCCCTGGTGCTCGGGGCCAACAAGCTCGCCCATCTCGTGGGCGAGGCGGGGGTGTATCAGCGCGCATGACCGTCCGAACAGAGAACCGGTCCACCCGGTACCGCGCACTGCTGCGCGGCAAGAACCGCCCGGTCTGGGAGGAGGACCCCAACCCGTTGGGACTCGTCGTCAAGGGGGTCGCGCTGCTGGTCATCGTGGCCACGGTGCTGTTCCCCCTGTACACGGTGGTGCTCACCAGCCTCTCCACCCAGGCGGACATCACCCGGTCGGGCGGCCTCGTCACCGTGCCGGGCGGCCTGTCGCTCTCGGCCTACACCCAGATCCTGTCCGGCGGGATCGTCACGCGGGCCACGATCGTCAGCGTCGGCATCACGGTGGTCGGCACGGTGCTGTCCACCACGGTGTCGGTGCTGGCCGCGTACGGGCTCAGCCGGCCTGGCTCGTTCGCGCACCGCCCGGTGCTCTTCCTCTTCCTCATCACCATGTTCTTCGGTGCCGGGATGATCCCGACCTACCTGCTGGTGAGCAACCTGGGGCTGATCGACAGCTACTGGTCGCTCATCCTCCCGGGGGCGGTGAGCGCGTTCAACGTGCTGATCCTGCGGGCGTTCTTCATGGGCATCGACCGGTCCATCACGGACGCCGCCCGGATCGACGGCGCGGGGGACTGGCGCATCCTCGGGCAGATCGTCCTGCCCATGTCGAAGGCCGTCGTGGCGGTGGTCGCACTGTTCTACGGCGTCGGCTACTGGAACGCGTTCTTCAACGCGATGCTCTACATCAACGACAACGCGAAGTGGCCGCTGCAGCTCGTGCTGCGCTCCTACGTGCTGCAGGGAGTGACGCTCCCCGGCAGCGGCGTGGGCCAGGTGGACGTCGACGACGGCGCCGTGACGGGGCTGCCCGTGAAGATGGCGGTGATGGTGCTCGCGATCATCCCGATCCTCGTGGTGTACCCCATGGTGCAGCGGCACTTCACGAAGGGCGTGATCTTCGGGGCCATCAAGGGGTGAGCCGCACCGGGAGCCCGCCGTCAGCCGAGCGCGCCGGCGGGCCCGTACGCCGAGCTCGCGCGCTCGGTGAGCACGGGGGCGAGCAGCCTGGTCTCGGACGGCTGCTCGCCCTCGAGGCGCGCCATGACCATGTCGACGGCCACCTTGCCGATGTCCTCGGCGGGCAGGTCGATGCTGGTCATCGGCATTCGCTGGGAGAGCGCTACGTCCCTGGGGCACACCGCGACCACGGACATGTCGGTGCCGACCACGATGCCGCGGTCGGCCAGGCGGGCCAGCACATGGGGGAGGGCACCCTCGTTGTGCACGACGATCCCCGTGGTGTCCGGCGCGGTGGCCAGGAGCGTGTCGACCGCCTCCGAGGCGCCCGACGGCGTGGAGTCGCACGCCTCCACCCTGACCGTCAGCGCGGAGCTCTTGGCCTGGTTCCGCACGCCCCGCATCATCCGCTCGGCGTAGGAGGTGTGCCGCCGCAGCACCTCCGGCGGCGAGCCGATGAGCGCGACGTCGGTGTGGCCGGACCCGGCGAGGTGCCGTACCGCGAGCCGCCCGGCGGCCTCGAAGTCGAGGTCGACGCAGCTCAGGCCTTCGGGATCCTGGGGCAGGCCGATCAGTACCGTGGGCTGCTTGGCGGCCGCGACGAGGGGCACGCGCGGGTCGTCCGCCTCGATGTCCATCATGACCAGGGCGTCCACCATGGACCCGCTGGTCACGCGGTCGAGGCCGCTCACGTCGTCCTGGGTCAGCAGCAGCACGTCATGGTCGAAGTCCCGCGCGCGGGTGACCACTCCGGCGACGAACTGCATGATGACCGGCACGCTCACGCCGACGCGCAGCGGCGCCATGAGCGCGATGACGTTGGTGCGGGACGACGCCAGCGCGCGCGCACCGGCGTGCGGCCGGTAGCCGAGCTTCTCGATGGCGCGCTCGACCCGGGCCCGCGTGGGCGCGGAGATGGGCCGCTTGCCCGACAGCACGTAGGACACGGTCGAGGTCGAAACCCCCGCCGCCCTGGCGACGTCGTCGATCGTAGCCACGGAGCTCCTCATCTCGTCGGTACCGCAGGGTGCCTGGTGCGGTGGCAGGTGGGCGCGTGACGCGCCGGCACACCAGTGTGCCGCATGGCAGGGAAGCGCTTCGACAAAATACTAGCCTGCCTGTTCAACTATGGCACTGGACACGCGCCGCCGCACAGGGTTAGCGTGTTGAAACGCTTCGACGATCCAGACGCGGAAGTCTGGACGCGACCGAGAAGGGGGAGCCCATCGGGCTCTGCGAACCAAGGAGATGCGATGAAGCACCAGCGGACGATGACTGCCGTGGCGACCGTGCTGGCCGGCGCCCTGGCCCTGACGGGCTGCACCGGGCAGAGCGGCGGGGGCGGCGACACCGATGACAGCACGCTGACGATCTGGCACTACGAGAACGAGGACTCGGCGATGGGCAAGGCCTGGGCCGAGGCCATCAAGATCTTCGAGGAGGAGAACCCGGACGTCACCGTCGAGGTGGAGAAGCAGACGTTCGAGCAGATCCAGAAGAACGCCAAGATCGTGCTCACGGGCGACGACGTGCCCGACGTCATGGAGTTCAACAAGGGCAACGCGACCGCGGGCCAGCTCGCGGCGCAGGGCCTGCTGACCCCGCTGACCGACGCCGCCACCGAGCGCGGGTGGGACGAGAAGCTGACCGGCTCGCTCGCGGCCACCGCGACGTACGACGAGCAGGGGCTCATGGGCTCCGGCGAGTGGTACGGGGTGCCGAACTACGGCGAGTTCGTCGGCGTCTACTACAACAAGGACATGTTCGCCGAGCACGGGCTCGAGGTGCCGACCAGCCTGGACGAGCTCGACGCCGTCCTGGCCGCCTTCAAGAAGGAGGGCATCACGCCGCTGGCGGAGGCCGGCGCGGAGTACCCGCTCGGCCAGCTCTGGTACGAGCTCGTGCTGGCGTACGGAGACCGTGCCCTGGTGGACGACTACCAGCTCTTCGCGAACGACGTCGACTTCCACTCCGAAGCGATGACGAAGGCCACGGAGAAGCTCGACGAGTGGATCGAGAAGGGGTACATCGCCCCCGACTCCGCGGCCCTGACGGCCGAGGACATGGGCGTCTCGTTCATCGACGGCACCTACCCGCTCATGGTCAGCGGCTCCTGGTGGTTCGGCCGCCTCGCGACCGAGGTCGAGGCCGACTGGGGCCAGTTCAACTTCCCCGGCAACACGCTGCACACCGGCTCGTCGGGCAACCTGTGGGTGGTCCCGGCCAACGCCGACTCGACCAGCCTCGCCGAGGAGTTCATCGACATCACGCTGCGGCCCGAGGTCCAGAACATCCTCGCCGCCGAGGGCGGTCTGCCCGTCGCCGGTGACGCCTCGGTCATCGAGGACGAGCGCACCCGGGAGCTCACCGAGAACTTCCAGGCGATCCTCGACGAGGACGGCCTGGCGTTCTACCCGGACTGGCCCGTGGCCGGCTACTACGACGTGCTCGTCAGCGAGCTGCAGTCCCTCGTCAACCGGTCCAAGACCCCGGAAGAGGTCCTCGACGGGCTGCAGGGCTCGTACGACGAAGGCAAGGCCGACCTGCTCGATGGCTGACAGCACCCTGACCGAAGAACGGCCGCGCGCGGCCGAGCGCCCACGGGCGCAGGGGCCGCGCCGTCGCCGTCGGGCGCCGTGGGTGGGGTACCTGCCCTACCTGCTGCCCGGTGGGATCGCATTCCTCGTGGTCATCGGGTACCCGCTCGTGACGAACGTGTACTTCAGCCTGTTCAGGTGGCGCGGCGGCATGGCGCCGCTACGCTGGAACGGCCTGGGCAACTACGCGGACCTGCTGGGCGACGACAAGTTCTGGACGTCGTTCGCCAACTCCGCGGCGATGATCGTCGCGATGGTCGTGGTGCCGACGCTGCTGGGCCTCGTGCTCGCCGCGGTGCTGTTCGACTACCTCGGCCGGCGGTTCGGCGAGCGCGTCTCCTCGGTGCTGCGGGCCACCTACTACCTGCCACAGATCCTGCCCGTCGCCGTGGCGGGCGTGCTGTGGAACTGGATCCTGAACTCCCAGACCGGTGCGCTCAACGTGATCCTGCGCGGGATCGGCATCGAGACGCCGCCCAACTGGCTCGGCGACCCCACCACGGCGCTGCCGTCGGTGATGCTCGTGCTGATCTGGGTGCAGATGGGCTATCCCGTGGTCATCTTCATGGCGGCCCTGCAGCGCGTCGACCCGGAGCTCTACGAGGCCGCGGAGCTCGACGGCGCCGGATGGTGGGACCGGTTCCGGGCCATCACGGTGCCCCAGATCCGGCCCGAGGTCTTCGTGGTCACACTGACCTGCACGGTGGCCGCGCTCAAGGTGTTCGGACCCATCTACGTGCTGACGCGCGGCGGGCCCGAGAGCTCGACGCTCGTCCCGAGCTACTACTCCTACCTGAGCTTCTTCGACAAGTCCCAGGTCGGCTACGGGTCCGCGATCGCCACGGTGCTCACGCTCGTGATCGTCGTCGTGGCCGTGGTCATCCTCGGCCTGCAGGGCCGAGCGGAACGACGTGAGCGGGAGGGGATCTGACATGGCTGTCGCCACAGACGTACGCGCGACCGCGCGCCGGACCCGGGCGAGCGGCACCGCCGTCGACGCCAGGTACCGTCGCGGTCCCGGCCGCTGGCTCGTGCTGGCGCTCGCGGTCCTCGTAGGGCTCGCGGTCCTCGCGCCGTTCGGGATCATGCTGCTCAACGCCTTCAAGTCGCCGCAGGACTACGCGGCGAACGGGCCGTTGGCGCTGCCGTCCGGCCTCTACCTCGACGGGGTCGTGGCCTTCTGGGAGCGCACCGACTTCCCGGTGAAGCTCTGGAACTCGGTGTTCATCTCAGCGATCGTCGCGGTGCTCGGCGCGCTGCTGTCGCTGCTGAACGCCTACGCGATCGGCATCGGCCGGGTGAAGGGGCGGCTGTGGATCGTCGCGCTGTTCCTGCTGGCGAACATGCTGCCGCAGGAGGCCCTGATCTACCCGCTGTTCACCATGGCGCAGTCGGTCGGGCTCTCGAACTCCCAGTGGTCGGTGATCATCATCTTCACCGTCATCCAGTCGGCGTTCGGCACCTACCTGCTCTCCTCGGTGCTCGGCACGTTCCCGCCGGCGCTGCTGGAAGCCGCGGCGCTCGACGGCGCGAGCCGGTGGCGCATCCTCTGGCAGGTCGTCTTCCCGATCGTGCGGCCCACGCTCTCGGTCCTGATGATCTTCTTCTTCATCTGGACCTGGAACGAGTTCTTCATCCCGCTGGTCATGCTGACCAGCAACGACACCCAGACGATCCCCATCGCACTGGCCTCCCTGCAGGGCGATCGCATGATGGACGCGCCGACGATCAACGCGGGCTCGCTCGTGTCGCTGGTACCGGCCGTCATCTTCTTCCTGATCTTCCAGCGCACCCTGACCAGGGGCGTGACCGCCGGAGCGGTCAAGTGAACCCGTCCCACGACGCCCTACAGAAACGAGTGAGGCCCCAGTCATGAGATTCACCGACGGCTACTGGCAGCTGCGCCCCGGCGTCGAGATGCTTCGCCCGCGCGACATCGACACCGTCGAGGCCGGCGACGACACCCTGACCGTGTACGCGCCCACCGCGCCGATCACCAAGCGCGGCGACACCCTGAACCGCCCGCTCGTGACCGTGACGTTCGACGCTCCGGCGGACGACGTCATCGGGGTGCGCATCGAGCACCACCAGGGCCGCCGCGACCCCGGCCCGCACTTCGCCGTCAACCGCGAGCCGGGGGCGGTCAAGGTGGTGGTGCCCGAGTCCGGCCCCGCCGAGCTCACCTCCGGCGGCCTGACCGCCCGCGTCTCCACCGACGGCCCGTGGCACGTCGACTTCGTGGCCGACGGAGAGGTGCTCACCTCGTCGTTCGACCGGAGTGTCGGCATCGCGAGCACGCCCGACGGCGACTTCGTGCACGAGCAGCTCGGGCTCGGCGTCGGCGAGCACGTCTACGGACTGGGCGAGCGGTTCGGCGCGTTCGTGAAGAACGGCCAGAGCGTCGACGTCTGGAACGAGGACGGCGGCACCGCGAGCGAGCAGGCGTACAAGAACGTGCCGTTCTACCTGACCGACCGCGGCTACGGCGTGTTCGTCGCCCACCCGGAGCGGGTCTCGTTCGAGGTGGGTTCCGAGGTCGTCAGCCGCGCCCAGTTCTCGGTCCCGGGGCAGTCGCTCCAGTACTACGTGATCCACGGGCCCACGCCCGCCGAGATCCTGCGCCGGTACACGGCCCTGACGGGGCGGCCCGCCGTCGTCCCCGCCTGGTCGTACGGGCTGTGGCTCTCGACGTCGTTCACGACGAACTACGACGAGGAGACCGTCAACAGCTTCATCGACGGCATGGCCGAACGCGACATCCCGCTGTCGGTGTTCCACTTCGACTGCTTCTGGATGCGGCAGTTCCACTGGTGCGACTTCGTGTGGGACCCGGCCACGTTCCCCGACCCCGAGGGCATGCTGGCCCGGCTGCACGACCGCGGCCTGAAGGTCTGCGTCTGGATCAACCCCTACATCGCCCAGCGTTCGCACCTGTTCCGCGAGGGCCGGGAGAAGGGCTACCTGGTCATGACGCCCGAGGGCGACGTCTGGCAGTGGGACAAGTGGCAGGCCGGCATGGGTCTGGTCGACTTCACCAACCCCGAGGCCGCCGCGTGGTACCAGGACAAGCTGCGCGTGCTGCTCGGCCAGGGCGTCGACGCCTTCAAGACGGACTTCGGCGAGCGCATCCCCACCGACGTCGTCTGGCACGACGGGTCCGACCCGCAGCGCATGCACAACTACTACACCTCCTTGTTCAACAGGACGGTCTTCGAGCTGCTCGAGGAGGAGCGCGGGCGCGGCGAGGCAGTGCTGTTCGCGCGGTCCGCGACAGCGGGCACGCAGGCCTACCCCGTGCACTGGGGCGGCGACTGCGAGTCCACCTTCGTCTCCATGGCGGAGTCCCTCCGGGGCGGTCTCTCGCTGTCGCTGTCCGGGTTCGGCTACTGGAGCCACGACATCGGCGGGTTCGAGGGCACACCTGACCCCGCGGTGTTCAAGCGGTGGGCCGCGTTCGGCCTGATGTCGTCGCACTCCCGGCTGCACGGGTCCAGCTCGTACCGGGTGCCGTGGGCGTTCGACGACGAGGCGGTCGACGTCACGAGGAAGTTCACCAGGCTGAAGCTGCGGCTGATGCCGTACCTCGGCGGGCTCGGCGACGTCGCGGCCACCGAGGGACTGCCCGTCATGCGGCCCATGGTGCTCCAGTTCCCCGACGACCGGACCGCCGCGTCCGTGGACACCCAGTACATGCTGGGGCCGTCGCTGCTGGTGGCGCCGGTCTTCCACGAGTCCCGCGCGGAGTACTACGTGCCGGAGGGCGAGTGGACCCGCCTGCCGGACGTCGCGGCCGACGGACTGGCGGCGACCGTGACGGGGCCGCGATGGGTCACCGAGGAGCACGGCTTCGACAGCCTGCCGCTGTTCGTCCGGCCCGGCACGGTGGTACCCGTGGGTGCGCGCGACGACCGGCCGGACTACGCGTGGGCCGAGGGCGTGACGTTACGCTGCACCCGTCTGCCCGAGGGGTACGACGAAGAAGTGCTGGTCCCGGGTGGCACGGGCGCACCCGCGACGTTCCGCGTGCGGTGCGACTCCGGCGTCGTGCGAGTGACCAGTGGCGACGCTCCTGGTGAGTGGAGCGTCGAGAACGAAGGACGGACCGTTCGGGCCACGGGCCCAGGAGAGGTGACACTGTGAGTGCACGGAGTTTCCCCAGCGATTTCCTCTGGGGCTCGGCGACCGCGTCGTACCAGATCGAGGGTGGTGCGACCGAGGGCGGGCGCGGGCCGTCCATCTGGGACACGTTCTCCCACACCCCCGGCAAGACGCTGAACGGGGACACGGGCGACGTCGCGGACGACCACTTCCACCGGTGGCAGGAAGACGTCGAGCACATCAAGAACCTGGGCCTCGGCGCGTACCGGTTCTCCATCTCGTGGTCGCGCGTGCAGCCGGGCGGGTCGGGTGAGTTCAACCCCGAGGGCATCAGGTTCTACTCGGACCTCGTCGACGGGCTGCTCGCCGCGGGCGTGAAGCCCGTGGTCACGCTCTACCACTGGGACCTCCCGCAGGAGCTCGAGGACGCCGGCGGCTGGACCAACCGCGACACGGCCTACGCCTTCGCCCGGTACGCCCGGAAGATGGCCGAGGAGCTGGGCAGCCGCATCGACGTCTGGACCACGCTCAACGAGCCGTGGTGCACGGCGTACCTCGGCTACGGCTCGGGCGTCCACGCGCCGGGCCGGACCGAGCCGCTGGCGGCGCTGCAGGCGGTGCACCACCTGAACCTGGCGCACGGCCTCGCGGTCCAGCAGATCCGTGAGGTGCTGGGCGACTCCGCGAAGGCGTCGATCACGCTGAACCTGCACGTCTTCCGGCCGGACGACCCGTCGTCCTCGGCCGACCAGGGCGCCGTCCGCACGGTCGACGCGCTGGCCAACCGGGCGTTCCTCGGCCCGGTGCTCGAGGGTGCGTACCCCGCGGACCTGCTCGAGAACACCGCGTCGGTCACCGACTGGTCGTTCGTGCAGGACGGCGACCTGGAGATCGCGCGCCAGCCGCTCGACGTGCTGGGCGTGAACTACTACTCCACGGCACGGGTACGGCACTTCTCCGGGGAGGGCGAGCGGCAGCAGGCCGACGGGCACAAGGACTCAGCGGGCACGCCGTGGATCGCGGCGGACGACGTCGAGTTCCTGCCGCAGCCCGGCCCGTACACCGCCATGGGCTGGAACATCGAGCCGGCCGGCCTCACGGACCTGCTGGTCTCGCTGCGCGACGCCTACCCGGACCAGCCGCTCATGGTCACGGAGAACGGTGCCGCGTTCGAGGACACCGTGGTGACGGAGGACGGCGTCGCCCGCGTGCACGACGTCGAGCGGGTCGCGTACCTGCACGACCACGTCGAGGCCCTGGGACTCGCCCGGGACCAGGGCGTGGACGTGCGCGGCTACTTCGCGTGGTCGCTGCTCGACAACTTCGAGTGGGCCTACGGCTACGACCGCCGGTTCGGCATCATCCGGGTCGACTACGAGACCCTGGAGCGCACCTGGAAGGACTCGGCGCACTGGTACCGCCGCCTGGCGACGACCAACACCCTGCCACCGGTGGACCAGGAGGCGTAGCCCGGAGCCTCCTGGTAGGTGGTCGGTAGTACGTCAGAAGGTCGGCAGCCCGGGTTGCCGACCTTCTGACGTACTACCGACCACCCACGCTGCGCCTCCTGGGTACCTTGTGGGGGTGAGCGGATCAGGTGGGGTGGGGGCGGAGCAGCTGCGCGGCGTGCTGAGAGGGCTGCGGGACGACGCGCGGGTTCCCGCGCTCTCGGCAGCCACAGGGCGTGCGGGAGAAGTCGTCTGGGCGGAGGTCGCCGCCGCTCCCTGGGCGGGCAGCCCGACGCCGGAGCACGCCTTCCGCATCGGGTCCATCACCAAGCCCATGGTCGCCGTGGCGGTGCTCCGGCTCGTCGACGAAGGCCTCGTGGCGCTCGCGGACCCGGTCGGGGAGCACCTGCCGGACGCACCGGGGCCCGACGCCACGATCCGCCACCTGCTCACGCACACGAGCGGCCTCCAGGCGGAGTTCCCGGGGCCCTGGTGGGAGCGCCACGGCGGACCCACGTGGGACGAGCTGGCCGCCTCCGGCGTGGAGCAGCTCTGGGACCCGGGCGAGAGGTACCACTACAGCAACCCGGGCTTCGCCGTGCTGGGCCGCCTGGTCGAGGTGGTCCGCGGCCGGGCCTGGGACAAGGTGCTCCGGGACGAGCTGTGGGACCCGCTGGGCATGACCGCGACCGGCCGCGTGCCCACGGGCCCGCACGTCACGGGGTACGCCGTGCACCCGCACGCCGATCTGGTGCACCACGAGCCCGTGGCCGAGTACCGCGCGGCGGGGCCAGCGGGGGAGGTGTGGTCCACCCCGGCGGACCTGGTGCGGTTCGGCCTGTGGCTCGTGGGCGGCGAGGCCGACCGCGCGGCGGGCGAGGCGGTGCTCCCGCTCGCGCTGCGCCGCCACATGGCCGTCCCGCGCGTGGTGGTCGACGACGCGGGACCCGTGGACGGCCCATGGCCCACGGCTCACGGGCTCGGGGTGCGCGTGCGGCAGGACGGCGCCTTGCGCACCGTCGGGCACGGCGGGTCGGTGCCCGGCTTCACGGCGGACCTGCGCGCGGACGCGGTCACCGGCGACGTCGTGGCGGTGTGCGGCTCGTCGACGCTCGGCTTCGGCGGCGGCGCCGCCCTGCTCTCGGCGCTCCAGGGGTCGGCCGCGCGTGGGCCGCTGGCACCGGAGGACTCGCACGGCACGGTCGAGCGGGCGGTCGGGCGCGGTGCCACCGGGCCGGGCGAGATCACCGGCACCTGGTACTGGGGGCCGTCCCCGCACACGGTACGGATCGGCCCGGGAGGCCGCGTCGAGCTGCGCTCCCAGGACGGCGGCGGCCGGGGCACCGTGTTCGACGCCGTGGACGGCGAGCTGCGGGGCGTCGAGGGCGGCTACTGGCTGGGGGAGCGGCTGCGGGTGTGCGAGGCCGGTGGTGAGCCTGTGGCGCTGGACGTCGGCACGTTCCACTTCACCCGGGCTCCCTACGACCCGGCGACGGCCGTACCGGGTGGTGTGGACCGTGCCGGATGGCATCGTCCGGACCCCGCGGCATGACACGCCCAAGCGTCGCGACACGCCGCTGACTCAGATCACTTTTCGGGCCTCCCGGGAGCCGGGAGGTGCCCTTTCTCGCGGCTCCGAGGACCCCGCCCGGGGGTGGCGCGGGAAGCGCTCCACGCCGCCTACCAGGCGGTGTCAGAGGCTCGTGGCAGCATGGTCCATGAGCGTCGGGAACGTCTCGGTCGTAGTGAGCCGTCCCCCTCCAACCACAACATGTCGTAAGCGAGCGAGTGTCAGACACTAGGTGTAGTGTTTGGTTCAGCGGGAGACGCAGACCCGCAAACAAAGCACACCAACGTAACTTCACGGGTGTCCTTCGAGGTCAGAGGAGGCGGACATGAGCGTCACGGTCTACAGCAAGCCGGCGTGCGTCCAGTGCGACGCGACGTACCGGGCACTGGATCGCAAGGGCGTCGAGTACACGGTCGTCGACATCACGCAGGACGCCGAGGCGCTCGAGATGGTTCGCGGTCTCGGGTACCTCCAGGCGCCGGTCGTCGTGGCCGGTGACACTCACTGGTCGGGCTTTCGTCCCGACCAGATCAGCGCGGTCGCCGCGCTTCAGGCCGCCTCGGCCTGACCAGAAGTACCGCAACGTCGGCAAGGAGACGTGACGTGGGTTCTCTCGTCTACTTCTCCAGCGTGTCGGAGTACACGCACCGGTTCGTCGAGAAGCTCGCTCTCGACGAGCTGGGCATGTCGGTGCACCGGATCCCGCTGCGCCCGGCCGACGGTTTTCTGCGCGTGGACGAGCCCTACGTCCTCATGGCCCCCACGTACGGTGGCGGCAACGAGGGCGGGGCGGTCCCACGGCAGGTGAGGAAGTTCCTCAACGACGAACACAACCGGTCGCTCATTCGCGGCGTCATCGCTGCGGGGAACACCAACTTCGGGGCTGCGTACTGCATCACCGGGGACATCATCGCTGCGAAGTGCCATGTCCCGTACCTGTACGCCTTCGAACTCTTGGGTACTGCGCAGGACGTCACGCGCGTCCGCAACGGATTGGGACGATTTTGGCAGCAACAACCACAGAGCCTCTCCGCCTGAACTGCGAGGGCGTGAGCGAGATCCCCCTGGAGTCCCTCCAGATGGACTACCACTCGCTCAACGCCATGCTGAACCTGTACGGGCCGGACGGGAAGATCCAGTTCGAGAAGGACCGCGAGGCGGCTCGCCAGTACTTCCTGCAGCACGTCAACCCGAACACCGTCGAGTTCGAGTCGCTCGAGGCGAAGCTCGAGCACCTCGTCGAGGCCAAGTACTACGACCCGGCCGTGCTCGCGAAGTACTCCGGGGAGTTCGTCAAGGAGCTGTTCCAGCTCGCGTACTCGAAGGAGTTCCGCTTCGAGACGTTCCTCGGCGCCTTCAAGTACTACACCTCGTACACGCTCAAGACGTTCGACGGCAAGAAGTACCTGGAGCACTTCGAGGACCGCGTCGCCATGGTGGCGCTCGGCCTGGCCGACGGCGACGAGCAGACGGCGCGCGACATCGTCGAGGAGGTCATCTCCGGGCGGTTCCAGCCGGCGACCCCGACCTTCCTCAACGTCGGCAAGGCGCAGCGCGGCGAGCCCGTGTCCTGCTTCCTGCTGCGCATCGAGGACAACATGGAGTCGATCGCGCGCAGCATCAACTCCGCGCTGCAGCTCTCCAAGCGGGGCGGCGGCGTCGCCCTGCTCCTGAGCAACATCCGTGAGCACGGCGCGCCGATCAAGCACATCGAGAACCAGTCCTCCGGCGTCATCCCCGTGATGAAGCTCCTGGAGGACTCCTTCTCCTACGCCAACCAGCTCGGCGCGCGTCAGGGTGCCGGTGCCGTGTACTTGCACGCCCACCACCCCGACATCATGCGGTTCCTCGACACCAAGCGGGAGAACGCGGACGAGAAGATCCGCATCAAGACGCTCTCGCTCGGCGTGGTCATCCCGGACATCACGTTCGAGCTGGCCAAGAAGAACGCGGACATGCACCTGTTCAGCCCGTACGACGTCGAGCGCATCTACGGCGTGCCGTTCGCCGACATCTCCATCTCGGAGAAGTACGACGAGCTCGTCGCGGACGACCGGATCCGCAAGACCACGATCAAGGCACGCGACTTCTTCCAGACGGTCGCCGAGCTGCAGTTCGAGTCCGGTTACCCGTACATCATGTTCGAGGACACGGTGAACGCGGCGAACCCGATCAAGGGCCGCATCACGCACTCGAACCTGTGCTCCGAGATCCTGCAGGTCTCCACCCCGTCGACGTTCAACGAGGACCTCTCGTACAGCGAGGTCGGGCGGGACATCTCCTGCAACCTGGGTTCGCTGAACATCGCCAAGGCGATGGACTCGCCGGACTTCGGCCGCACCATCGACACCGCGATCCGCGCCCTGACCGCCGTGAGCGACCAGACGGCCATCGAGTCGGTCCCGTCGATCAAGCGGGCCAACGAGATGGGTCACGCCATCGGCCTCGGCCAGATGAACCTGCACGGCTACCTCGCCCGTGAGCGCATCTACTACGGCTCGGACGAGGGCATCGACTTCACGAACATCTACTTCTACACCGTGGCCTACCACGCGATCGCGGCGTCCAACCGCCTGTCGATCGCGCGCAAGCAGAAGTTCGGTGGGTTCGAGGACTCGAAGTACGCGACGGGCGAGTACTTCGACAAGTACGTCGAGCAGGAGTGGAAGCCGGCCACGGAGCGCGTCGCACGCCTCTTCGCCGACGCCGGGGTGTCCATCCCGACGCAGGACGACTGGCGCGAGCTGCGGGCCTCGGTCATGGAGCACGGCATCTACAACCAGAACCTCCAGGCGGTGCCGCCCACGGGTTCGATCAGCTACATCAACAACTCGACGTCGTCGATCCACCCGGTCCCGGCCAAGATCGAGATCCGCAAGGAAGGCAAGCTCGGCCGCGTCTACTACCCGGCGCCGTACATGACGAACGACAACCTGGACTACTACCAGGACGCGTACGAGATCGGCTACGAGAAGATCATCGACACGTACGCGGCGGCGACGCAGCACGTGGACCAGGGGCTGAGCCTCACGCTGTTCTTCAAGGACACCGTCACGACGCGCGACGTGAACAAGGCGCAGATCTACGCGTGGCGCAAGGGCATCAAGACCCTCTACTACATCCGCCTGCGTCAGCTTGCTCTTGAGGGTACGTCCGTGGAGGACTGCGTCAGCTGCATGCTGTGACGCGTCCGCACAGTCAGATCCCTCCGACCGCAGCCCTCTAAAGGAACTTCCATGTCGCCCACCGGAAAGCTCAAGCTCATCGATCGCGTGACCGCGATCAACTGGAACCGCCTCGAGGACGAGAAGGACCTCGAGGTCTGGGACCGTCTCGTCGGCAACTTCTGGCTGCCCGAGAAGGTCCCGGTCTCCAACGACATCCAGTCGTGGAACACCCTCTCGGAGCACGAGAAGACCATGACCTCGCGGGTGTTCACCGGGCTGACCCTCCTGGACACCATCCAGGGCACGGTCGGTGCGGTGTCGCTGATCCCGGACGCGCTCACCCCGCACGAGGAGGCGGTGTACACCAACATCGCCTTCATGGAGAGCGTGCACGCGAAGAGCTACTCGTCGATCTTCTCCACGCTGCTGTCGACGCCCGAGATCGACGACGCGTTCGAGTGGTCGGAGAACAACGAGAACCTGCAGAAGAAGGCAGAGATCGTTCTCAACTACTACCGCGGCGACGACCCGCTCAAGCGCAAGGTCGCCTCGACGATGCTCGAGTCGTTCCTGTTCTACTCCGGCTTCTACGCGCCGATGTACTGGTCCTCGCGGGCCAAGCTCACGAACACGGCCGACCTGATCCGCCTCATCATCCGTGACGAGGCGGTGCACGGGTACTACATCGGCTACAAGTACCAGAAGGGCCTCGCGCAGCTGACGCAGCCCGAGCAGGACGAGCTCAAGGCGTACACGTTCGACCTGCTCTTCGAGCTGTACGAGAACGAGGTGGAGTACACCGACTCGCTCTACGGCGAGCTGGGGCTGACCGAGGACGTCAAGAAGTTCCTGCGGTACAACGGCAACAAGGCCCTGATGAACCTGGGTTACGAGGCGCTGTTCCCCAAGGAGGACACGGACGTCAACCCGGCCATCCTCGCGGCGCTGTCGCCGAACGCCGACGAGAACCACGACTTCTTCTCGGGGTCGGGCTCGTCGTACGTGATCGGCAAGGCCGTGGAGACCGAGGACGACGACTGGGACTTCTGACCTCGTGTCGGAAGCTCGTCGCTCATAGCGGCTGATCAGAGGCCCGGAACCGCAGATTCCTGCGGTTCCGGGCCTCTTTGCGTGCCGACTCTCCATGGACACAGGAGGTCGGAGATGGACGGAAGCACCCATTCAGTGCGGCACGGGGGTGGCACGCGCACACCTGTCATGTGCCGATCAGAGGTGCCAGCACGCGGAATCTGTGGGTGGCATGCCTGGTCGGTCGTGCCAGAGCGTGCCACGAACGTGCCGATGAGAGTGCTGAGAACGCTGGAATCTAGCGGATCTGGGCGCTTTCGGCGGGCGAGTGGCACGAGATGGCACGGCAGTCCACCAGCGTCCATCCGAGAGCAGGTGAGGGCACGATGAGCACGACGAGACGAGAGGGATGGGGGAGTCTGCGCAAGCTCCCTTCCGGCCGATGGCAGGCGCGTTACCCAGCGCCGGGCGGAAAGACCTACACCGCCAGGACTGAGGATGACAAGCCGCTCACCTTCGCGACGAAGACGGACGCCCGCGAGTGGCTGTCCGAGATGCACACCACGATTGCGCGTGGTCAGTGGGAGCCACCTGCAGCGATAGCCAAGCGTCGGCGGGCAGAGGCTGCGGCGGCACAGGCGAAGTCCCTTGAGTTCAGTGCATACGCAGCGCACTGGCTCGAGAAGATCAGAACGGAGCCCACTCGGAGCGGTCGGAAGCGGGCGGCGTCGACAATCCGTTCCTACAAGGGAAAGGTCGACGGCTACCTCGTACCCGAGTTCGGAGACCAGCTGGTTCGTGCGATCGACGAGGAGGCTGTCCGCAGGTTGACCGTCAGGCTGGACTCCATCCCATCGGTTTTGAATACGAAGGCGGAGTACAACGGTGTGACGCGGCCAGTGCTCGTCGTGCTCATGATGATCCTGCGGCAGGCCGTGCGGGATGGCGTGATCACGGAGATGCCAGACATCAAGATCCCGGGGCAGAAGCCGGTGCGGCACGACGCTGACCACGACCCGGGTGATGACGTCGCTGAGCCCGAGCAGGTCGAGGCGCTCTACGAAGCGACCCCGGACCTCTGGCGGATCATGGTGCTGCTCGCTGCCTGGTGCCAACTGCGCCGTGGGGAGGCGCTGGGATTGCAGCGCCGTGACATCGAGTGGCACGACGACGGAACCGCGACCCTGCACGTCCGCCGGCAGATGAATGCCAACACTGGCGACTACTCCGACCCCAAGAGCGATGCCGGAAAACGGTCGATGAGCGTCCCGAAGATCATGCGTGCGCGCCTGAAAGAGCATCTCCGTAACCACGTCGATGAGGCTCGTAAGGCGCCGGTGGTTCCTGCGATCGCAAAGGGAAACGCGCCGCTGTCGAGCACGAGCTGGTACGGCGCCTGGGCGGAGGCACGAGACGCGGTGTTCGATCTCCCGCATCGATTCAGGTTCCACGATCTTCGGCACACCGGCCTGACGATCTTCGCTCAGGAAGGCGCGACTCTTGCCGAACTGATGCGCCGTGGCGGCCACGCTGACATCAAGGTCGTGCTCCGGTACCAGCACGCAACGATGGCTCGTGATCGTGAACTCGCCGAGAAGATGAGCGACAAGGCTATGGCGCGAATCCGGGCCTCGGAGAAGGCAAAGCGAGAAAAGTCCGACGCGGCATAAGGAGAGCAGCGGGCCCAGGAACCGTAGGGTTCCTGGGCCCACCGCTCTACGACGGCTATAGGGGTAGTCCTGGTGCGATCTCATTCATCACCATTGACGGTGGGTATCGTTGAGATAAGCGAGGAAGCCAGTTCTTCGGGGTCGACGCGCACGAGCCGCCCGACTTTATAGCCCGTGATCGTGCCGTCCGAGATCCGTCGTCGGAGAGTCTTCACTGAGATCTGAAAGGCGCGTGCGCCTTCGCGCAGCGATATAAGTCGAGTGGGCCTCTCATCGCGGTCGGACATGGAACCTCCTGGTCTATCCACGGTCGCTGTCATTTCGAGGGCCGGAACGCCTTGCGGTGTGCTTGTAGCAGTCCCAAGCGCACGGACGGCATTGCCGGTTGCTGCTGGTATCTAGGTGGGTTGCCTGCACCGCCGACCGTCTCTGGCATCGTGAGAGCTCGCGGGGCACGCGTACCCCCCGTCAGCGCGTGTCCAAGTGCTCTTCCCGGGTCCAGGTCGTGATCCAGGAAGCGGGGCTGGGGGAGCTGGTCAAAACGGGGGCTCGACACCCGGGTCGGTGGGAGGGTCGTAGCGCGCTGGCAGGAAGCCAAAGGTCACCGCCTGCCCGCGCGGGCGCGGCGGGATGAGGCCGCGTAATTGCAGCTGCGCGCGGATGTGCGCCGTCTCTCGGGCCGCAGCGCGGTAGCCGTCGATCGTTGGGCCGAAGCGTTCCCAGCGAGTTCCGTCCTCGTCGGACACGATCTCTTCTCGGTACCCGCGGCCTATGTCTCGCAGGACTTCACCGGCGAAGTCGGCTGCGTCCACGACGCGTTGGACGTTGCCACCTGCCTCGATCAGCCGGTACAGGCAGAACGAGGGCTGCGGGTCCGGGTCGTAGGTCCAGATCTGCGAGTCGTAGACCCGCTGGCTGTAGGCCACGTATTCCTGCCAGACACGTCGCGCGGTACGCAGCCGGGATGCGTCCGCTCCGGGACCCATGCCTGGGATACCGAGGGTGAGCGCCTGCCAGCGCTCGGCGTGCAGGGCTTGGTCGAAGTTCATCGCGGGCATGACGGCTCTCTCTTCGGTGCCAGTCGGCGAGCAGGCGGCGCGCTACAGCGCAGGCCCGTCGGTGTCGGGCGCCGACCGGCGTGGCTCAGTCGTCGGCGGCGCGGGGCGCGGTTCTGGCGGGGGTGTGGGACGTGGCCCAGCGTGGAGCTTGAAGTCGATCGCGATGGTCGTCTGGTCGTGGAGCACGTCGCCCAGATCGACGCCGAAGGCACCGCCGAACGGTGCCGCCGTGGTCATGCCGGGCTGGACGGGGTCCGGGACGATGTCGCCCAGCACTGCCCAGGGCGCGACGGCGTAGCACTCGTTGATCAGCATGTCCGGGTGCTCATGAACGTGAACCGGGGTGCGGCGGATGAATGGCAGGCCCATGGGCGGGTGGCCGGGTTCGCGGCGGCGCAGCATGAGCAGGTCGACCGGGCTGTCCAGCAGGGGCGCGTGGCGTAGCGCGGATGCGGGCAGTCGGGAGGCTGCGATCAGGTCGGCGTGCTTGGCGATCGAGCGCCGCGGCTGGGCGTCGGCGCCTTCTAGGAGTTGGCGGTGGGCCAGGGCGACCAAGAGTCCGCCGGGTCGTAGCCAGGTCAGGGCCTGGCGTATCAGGCTGTGGTGGTTCATCGCGATGTCGACCTGCCCGCTGCGGGTCAGGATCCGGGTGTCGGCCCAGGGCAGGTTCGCGATCACGACATCTGCCGTGTCGCCCTCGAAGGCGTCGGCCGTGTGGACGTCGATCGGGTCGAAGTTGAGGTCACGGTGGGGCCACTGCGTCGCTGGGGGAAGCTCGCCGGCCAGCAGGACTCGGTCCGCGACGTCCTTGCTGAGGACCTGGCCGTCGATCGTCAAGCCGTCCAGAGTGCGAGGTGCGTCCGGCGGTGCGCCGGCGAGGATCTCGGCGTCCCGCCCGAAGGCGAGGAGACGCCCGGTGTACTCCAGGGCCTTGATGTGACCCCACATCTGGGTCGCGATCGTGTGGTGGGCGTCCGTGGCCGAGGTGTGATGGTGCAGGTCGATGGCGATGTCCTCGAGCGCCGCGTCCAGTACTTCCTTGCTGTGCTCCATGCCGTTCTCTCCTTGGTGTGGTCGGGGACCCGGTGGTGCGTGGGCTTCGCGGGGTTACAGGTGCAGGCCAGGAGGTTCCTGGCCTGGGTGGGTGGCGCCGTGCCGGGGTACCGGGCCCCCGCGCTGCCTCATCTGGGCCGGCGGTGTGGCGCCGGGACCGTGCTGGCGGGCGATCTGGCCGAACACGGTGTTGAGGCGATCTGGCCAGGTGTGGTCGGGGTCATGGACAGCGAGCTGTTGCATGCCCCAGCGGTCGGTGCCCACCTCCCGGGTGCCCAACATCCGGTCAGGGCGGATGGCGAAGTACGTGCTCTCGTGCAGCCCGTCCTTCGGCGACCAGTGGACGCGGGGGAACCGCAGGGCCGCGTCCGGATACCCGCCGTCGCGGCGCCGCAGAACCAGGACATCGACCGGCGCGTCGCAAGCGGGTGCGGCACGCAGCGCGTGGGAGGGCAGCCGTGCCGCGCCGAGGAAGTCGGCCATCAGGGCCAGGCGTGCCCAGCGCGATGGGTCGGGGGGGGCTTCACCCCGTTTGGTGGACACGCTGATACTGGATCGTGGATCCAGAGGAAGCGAGTTTGATCCGCATGGCTATGAA